>CAUCUN010000001.1:0-215229 GCA_958445985.1 uncultured Collinsella sp.
GCCCGTGGGTTATACCCTAAGAGCAAACCACCCTTTTTAAGGGTGGTTCTGATTTTAATCACCATGATTATTTTGCTTAAAGCAACAACGTTCCCGCTCGATGTAATCACCGAATCAAAACGTGTACATCAGCCACCAAAATCGACATTTTTCGACATGTTTGGAGGCTGATGTACACGAATGCGAAATCCCCGCCGCCTAAAAGCGCCCTCCACATGTCTGGACTCTCTATGCTTACGCTGGATAGACATCGCCGGAACGGGTATAGTATCGAAAGTTTTGTCGTTAACCAGCGGGGGAGTCCTGTGGGCATCAAAAAGAAGATCAAAAAGGAGCTTATCGGCACTTCCGATTACCCGTCGAATAAGATCTTTACGATCTCCAATTTCATCACCTTTACGCGCCTGATCCTCACCCTGGTATTTTTGTACCTGTTTGTGACGGACAACAACCGCGTCATCGCCATCGTTATCTACGCCGTCGCCGCCTCCACCGACTGGATGGACGGTCAGATCGCCCGTATGACTAAGACGGTCTCGTGGCTCGGCAAGGTCATGGATCCCATCTGCGACCGTGCGCTGCTGTTCACCGGCGTGCTGGGACTGGTGGTCCGCGGAGAGCTGCCCATCTGGGTCTGCGTGCTCATTATTGGCCGCGACATCTATCTGGGCATCGGCACGCTTATCGTGCGTCATTATCACCGTCGCCCCATCGATGTCGTCTTTCCCGGAAAGATTGCCACAGCGCTGCTCATGACCGGCTTCTCACTCATGCTGCTCGGGTTCCCCGTTGTTGACGGCTTGCACCTTTTACCTTCAACCTTCACGGCCTTCCCGGGCCTCAATGGAAGCTCGGTGCCCCTCGGCATCTTCTTTGTGTATGGCGGTGTGATCTTCTCCATGCTCACGGCTGTCATCTACTCCATTAAGGGCGGAGCGGCCATTAAACAGGCTCTCACGCATCCCGAGGACGAGGACATCGACTTTCTGAACCCTGAAATCGAAGACTGATTCGTTGGGGTATGATTACGTACGGTTCATTATTTGCGGCACGTCCGCGATAAGTTAGGGGTTGTCATGGACAACATGGTTAACAATATGCCTCAGAATGATAAGACTGCTGACGCTACCTGCGTATTCCGCGTGCCTTCAAGCGACGTCACCGTTCCCGACCTCATGGCCAACGTGCGCATCACCGCCCCCGTTCTGTCCATCGTCAAGGGTCCGCAGACTGGTGCCGCCTTTGAGCTCGAGGACGACGTGACCACCATCGGCCGCGATCCCGCGAACGGCATCTTCCTCAACGACATGACTGTTTCGCGCAGCCACGCGCGCATTATTCGCGAGGGCCTCGGAGCTCGCATCGAGGACCTGGGCTCGCTCAATGGCACCTGGGTCGACGGTGCCATAGTCAACGCGGCCCCGCTGCACGACGGTTCTTCCGTCCAGATCGGTACGTTTACGCTCATCTACCACGAGAGCACGCCGGAGCGCATCGAAACCGGTGAGTAGGGCATGGCCGAACGCAACTATCTGAGTATCGGCCAAGTCGTCAACTTACTTCGAGGCGCATACCCCGATCTTTCGAACTCAAAAATTAGATTTCTAGAGGATGAGGGGCTCATTACCCCTCATCGTACGCCTAAGGGATACCGTCAGTACTCCAAGGAGGACGTTGATCGCCTGGAGGTCATCCTGCACTTGCAGAAGACCCGCTACATGCCGCTCAACGTGATTAAGCAGCGCTTGGAAAACGCCACGGACCTGTCAACGCTCGCCTACGAGGTGGGCTTGCTGTCCGATGTTCCTCTCAAGACGGAGCCCAAGGAGACTAAACAAAAGCTGCATCCCATCGAGACCATTCCCGATATGTTGGGCGTCGAGATTTCGTTTATCCGCTCGCTCGCCGAGAACGACCTCATTCGCATCATCAAGAGTCCACAGAATCGTGAGCTCGTCGATGGTCGCGATTTTCCGATCATCCGCTACTGCTCCGAGCTGTCACGCTTCCATATCGAGCCGCGCAACCTGCGTCAGTACGTGTCTTCCGCCAACCGCGAGTCCTCGATGTTTGAGCAGGTGCTCGTGAGCATGCTCGGAATGGATACCTCCGATGACGAGCGCGACGCCAAGCTCGAGCGTGCGTTTAAGAAGCTTCACGACCTGACGGAGGGCGTGCACACCGCGCTGCTCAAGAACCGCGTTTTTGAGTCGCTCAACGCCGTGGTCGAGGACGCCGACATCGATGCACTCGATGAGGAAATCACTCGCTCCGAGTCCACCAAGGCCAAAAACGAAGAGATAGCCGCGCCGGCTTCGCACGAGGATTCTCTCGTCAAGCCGCTCAAGGTCGTCCCCCCTTCGCAATCCGGCACCGCCACCGCGGCCAAATAACCGCTGCCGCTTATCCGGCAACCCATTGAAAGGTCCTGAAATGTACGACTTCGAATCTCAAATCGTCGACATCCCCGACTATCCCGAGCCCGGAGTCATCTTTAAAGACATCACGCCGCTCTTTGGCAATCCCAAGGCGCTCAAAGCCATGACCGATTCCCTCGCCGAGCACTTTGCCGGCATGGGAATCACCAAGGTCGTGGGTCCCGAGGCTCGCGGCTTTATGGTTGGCGTACCGGTGGCTGTAGCCCTTGGCGCCGGCTTTGTTCCCGCACGTAAACCGGGCAAGCTACCGCGCGAGACCGTAAGCCAGAGCTACGAGCTCGAGTACGGAACGGATTCCATTGAGATCCATGCCGACGCTATCAGCTCTAAAGATACCGTGTTGATTCTGGACGACTTGGTCGCGACGGGCGGAACCGTCGAGGCAACAGGTAAACTGGTGCGAGATATGGGCGCAAAGCTTGTCGGTTACGGTTGTATCCTAGAGCTTGCGTTTCTCAACCCGCGCGAGAAGCTCACGCCGTCTGATGACGATGTGGAGCTCTTTAGCCTGGTGACGGTGGACTAGCCGTTACCCTTAGTTACTGGAAAGGAAGCTACATGCGCACAGCAAACACGCACAAAAACATGGCACGCTGCGCTGCTACGGCAACCCTCGCTTGTGTTTTGGGCTTGGGCCTCGCGGCTCCTGCCTACGCCGATACCGCATCCGACCTTGCCGCTGCTCGTACTAAGCTCGAGCAGATCGGTACCCAAACCCAGCAGATTTACGATGAGCTCGCCACGCAGACGCAGGCGCTCGATCAGACTGCTGGCGAGATCACGCAAAAGCAGCAGGAGATCGCCGATGGTCAGGCCAAGCTCTCGACCTATGTCGCCGGCGAGTACAAGACCGGCGGTCTGAGCCTGCTTCAGGTTCTGACGGGTGTCGATGACCTGAGCGATATGCTCAACCGTCTGTTCTACTACGGCAAAGTTTCCGATAAGCAGGCTCAGACCATTCAAGAGGTCAAGGAACTTAAGCAGCAGCTCACCGATAAGCAGTCCGAGCAGGAAAAGAACGTCGCCGCCACGCAAAAGAAGGTCGACGAGCTTAACGCCCAGCAGGCTGAAGCCCAGAACGTCGTAAACTCTCTGGATTCACAGCTGCAGGCCGAACTAGCCGCCGAGGCCGAAGCCAACGCCGCGCTGCAGGCCGGCATCAACGCCAGCACCGCCGAGAAAGCCACGGTGAGCAACGAGACTGCCGGTACGACCGAGAACACCAACAACGGTGGCCAGACCAGCAATAACAACAACCAGGGCGGCAACACTCCGGCTCCTACGCCGGCACCTGCTCCGACGCCGCAGCCCTCCACGCCTGCTCCGGCTCCGACGCCTTCTGCTCCGAGCCAGTCCGTCGATGGCGGTTCTGTTGTCTCGCGTGCATACAGCAAGCTTGGTTGTGCTTATTCCTGGGGCGGAATTGGCCCGAACAGCTTCGACTGCTCTGGTTTTGTTAGCTATTGCCTCACTGGTCGCTATTGCCGCCTGGGCACCACGGGCACCTTTATGGGCTGGACGCGTGTGTCCGATCCACAGCCCGGTGACGTTGTGGTCAACTCATACCACACCGGCATTTACATCGGTGGCGGTCAGATGATTCATGCTTCCGACTACAACACGGGTGTTATCATCAGCTCCGTTGCCGCCGGCATGAACAATAACTACATCTTCGTGCGTTACTAAGTCATCTTACACAGCGTGTGAATGTGGACCTCGTGGCTTTAAGTCGCGAGGTCCATTCTTTTTTTCTCTCTCATCTTAGACGGCTATCTAGTATTCAAAACTAGATAGCCGTCCATTCGGTTTGCAAGAAGGCTATAATTGTTGATGAACAATTAGAAAGGACCCTCTATGAGCTGGGCACTTATCTCCGATTCAAGCTGCAACCTCCGCGATTGGCAACCGACCGCGCCCTATACCACCTTTGCATTTGCGCCCCTCAAAATTCGAGTGGGGGAGCGTGAATTCGTCGATGACCTTTCGCTCGATGTTCATGAGCTCAACTGCGCTGTTCAGGCGGAGACGAACGCTTCTTCGAGCGCTTGTCCCAGCGTAGGGGAGTGGGCCGAGCTCTTCAAATTGGCAGACAAGACCATCTGCATGCCGATCTCTGAGGGTGTGTCGGGCAGCTACAACGCGGCAGCCACTGCTCGCGATATGGTTCTTGCCGAGGAGCCCGACCGACAGATTCATCTAGTCAATTCACGCGCAGCTGGCGGCAAAATGGACCTCATTTTCTTGCTGTTCGACCGCTATCTTGCAGACAATCCGAATGTCTCATTCGAGGATGCTTGCGCATACTTCGATAGCCTTGAACAGAACAGCAAAATCCTCTTCAGTTTGTGCAATTACGAAAACCTCGCCAAAGCCGGACGTATCCCTAAGGCAGCCGGCGTCATTGCCAACAAGCTCAATATCCGCATTTTGGGCACGGCGAGTGAGGCCGGTAAAATCGAACTCGTGGGGCACACGCGTGGCGAAAAGAAGATGCTCAACAAGATCATCGACACTATGGAATCCGAGGGCTTTACGGGCGGTGAGGTCATCATCGATCACGTTGAGAACGAAGCTGGAGCCCAAGCGCTTACTGATCGCATTGTCGAACATTGGCCCGGCTCCAAGACCATCATCATGCCCTGCAACGGCCTGGATTCCTATTACGCCGAGATGCACGGCCTCATCATCGGCTACGGCATGGGCGTAGCTTCGGGCAAATAAAGTCCAACCAAGCAAAAAAAACGGGCGGGACAAAGCGACAGATGGCTCTTTGTCCCGCCCGTTTTATACGTCGGCTAGCTATTAAACCCGTTGAACTTGAGATAGCTCATCAGGTACGCTTTCGAAACAAAGGATGAAACCGCGCTGCGCACAAGCAGCGACTCACGCGTTACCTGATGCGCCGTATCGGGAACCGGCGTCTGCTCGACAGAAAACGCCGAACGAATCGATGCCTCGAGCTGATCGACCACATAGTCGAAGGCCGTCGGGGCATCGTAGCTCAAACGCTGAATGTTAAAGAGCGCCTGCACCGCAGCAATAGGTAGCACCTGCTTAAAGATGCAGATAGCGATCAGGCGGGCAATCTGCTCGCGACCATACTGCTTTTTGACCGGAGCAGGCACCAGACCGACCTTCACGTAGTTATTGATCATCGATGGCGTAATGACAGGCTGCTCAACGCAAATAGACAGCGGCTCCATCCACAGCGCAACATACTCAATGACCTGGTCGCGGTAGAGCGTCACATTGGGCAACTGGTCATAGCGCGGCAGACTCAACGTATTGAGTTTGCGCACGATATCGGACTGAATAAATGCATCGGGCAGCACAGTGGGCTGAATATCCTCAGGCTTAATGCTGACCGACGAATCGGACATCGGGATAACGCGTTTGGCGTGGTTCATAAGGATCCTCCGTTCATTAGCTATATTGTATTCTAGGTTATCTAGTTTTGCATACTATATAGCAGGAAAGTAAAAGTGGTTGGACAGCACATTGATGCACCGTCCAACCACTTTGTTTTAAAGATAGCAACCTTACATAAGATATATTATCGTACTTATCCGCGGAGAAACGCGTATGCGCTCGTTGCTGCTATGGCTCCGTCAGAAACGGCGGTCACAACCTGACGTAAGCGCTTGGAACGGATATCGCCAGCAGCAAATAGACCTGGCGTGCGGGTCGCCATGGATTCATCAGTCAAAATGCCGCCATCAGGCGCCAGATCGACAAGATGCTCAACAAGCTCGGTATGGGGTTGCGTCCCGGTAAAGACAAAGATGCCAAACGAGCCAGGCTCAAAGGTCTCGGCATGCGTCTTACCGCTTGCATTGTCCTTGAACGAAATTGTCGTGGGCATCGCTTCACCAGAAAGCTCAACAATACTAGTTTGGTACCTAACTGTAATATTGTCCTTTTCGAGTACTTTCTGAACAACACCATCAGGTGCACGGAACTGATCGCGACGCAAGACGATGGTCACGCTGCTGGCGATTTCTGACAAGAACAGGGCTTCCTCACAGGCAGCATTGCCGCCGCCAATGACAAAAACCTGCTTGCCACGGAAGAACATGCCGTCACACGTCGCGCAATACGAAACGCCACGACCGCGATACGTATCCTCGCCAGCGAAACCAGCAGATCGCGGCGTGGCACCCATGCAAGCGATAACGCTCGAGGCCAGCGTATCGCCCATATCGTGATGCACCGTAAACAGCGCTGCATCGGCATCGTAATCGATGCCCGTAACCATGCTCCATGCGACCTGTGCTCCCAGGCCCTCTGCATGCTGCTGAAAACGCTCGCCGAGTTCGGCGCCGCTCAAGAGCGGAATGCCCGGATAGTTCTCGACTTCATTGGTCGTGGCGATCTGTCCACCCGACATGCCCTGCTCAATCACGGTCGTCGTCAGGTTGGCACGCGCAGCGTAAATGGCGGCAGCATAGCCCGCGGGGCCTCCACCGATAATCGCAACATCAATCGGCTGATCGGTAGTCATGGAATATCCTCTCGTCGATACATTGACGTTCTTTGCGCTCATACCCAAATTTACGTGAACATGACACTCATGCACTACAATGATAAATCGCGTAACAAAGCTGAAGGGGAGTTATCGATGGATCAAACGCAGACGGGCAATAGCGCTCCCCTGCCCATGCAAGCCACTCCCCAACCGGAGCAAATGACCGTTTTACCTGCACAAAAACCCCTGGTAACCATTGTGCACGCATCGGTTGGATCGGGCCACAAAGCCGCCGCCAACGCGATTGCACAAGCATTTGACCTTATCCGCGGCACCAAGGGAATCCCTGAGGATATTGAAATTGAAGTGCTCGATATCCTTGATTTTGGACGTATTAAATTCGACGGCAATAAGACCGCGGCTTCTTTTACGGGAGCCACACGCCCCATTTACGACCTGACCTGGCGATATACGCTTACAGGACATCTGCTCTGGGGCGGCGGCACAGCATGGTCACGAATTATGTTCCCCGCCTTCAACGAATACGTCCGGACCCGCAGGCCCATAGCCGTGGTCGCAACACACATTACGGCGGCCAACGTCGCTGTGGGCGCCCGCGTCATCACGGGTATCGATTACCCGGTCATCTGCGTGCCGACCGATTACGAAGTCGAAGGCTTTTGGCCCCACAAGGACACCGATCTATTCTGTGTAGCCAACGAGTTTATGGCCGAAACGCTGCGCCCGCGCAAGGTTCCCGAGTCAAAGATCCGCATAACGGGCATCCCCATCCGAGCCGGTTTCGATTCAGATTACAAACGCGAAGATGAGCTCAGCAAGTTTAATCTCCCCATAGACAAAACCGTCGTATTGGTGATGGCCGGTGCAAGTTTACCCCAACCGTACGTCCGCTTTCGCGCGGAGATGGACCGCACCCTCCCCTTCCTGCGCAGTTTCGAGGACATGCACTTTATCTTTTTGCCGGGCAAAGACACCGAATATGCCACCCGTCTCAAGACGCTCTTCGACGCCATGAAGCTCGACAACGTCACGGTACTGGACTACGTGGACGACATGGCGGCCCTCATGCACGGCTGCGACCTGGCAATCCTCAAGTCGGGCGGGCTCACCGTCACCGAGTGCCTGTGCGCTCATCTGCCGATGATCCTGCTGGGCAAATCATACGGTCAGGAAAAGGCCAACACCACAATGCTCACCGGCATGGGCGCCAGCATGCATGTCACCACCGCACGAGAACTCATCGTGACGTTGCGCCATCTCCACGATCATCCGGAGTCGCTCAAGGCACTGCTCATCAATGGCGAAGTCCTGCGCCGTCCACGCGCA
The DNA here is from genome assembly GCA_958445985.1 of uncultured Collinsella sp. Classification (GTDB taxonomy): domain Bacteria; phylum Actinomycetota; class Coriobacteriia; order Coriobacteriales; family Coriobacteriaceae; genus Collinsella. The sequence continues at coordinate 8,251 of CAUCUN010000001.1, forward strand.
GCGGAGGACATCGCCATCGCAACCATGGAGCTCGTAGGCAAACCCCAAAAACGTAAACGAGCCTTCTGCCGCTTCTACTGGGGCGAAAAACCAGCGCATATCCGCTAGCGTCTTAGCGTCCGCTGCTCGGCGGGAGCCGCCCATATATCATTCCATGCTCAAACATTCTCGCTGCGCTGCGAAACTGCGCGTGGAACGATATATGGGCGGCTCCCGCCGAGCAGCTACGTTTACTTACTAGCAGCTACTTCGGTATCCCCTCCATTAGAACCTGCAAAGGTAAAACAGGAAAATATAAATACAGTAAGCCGATGCGACAAAGGATCCAACCCTTTGTCGCATCGGCTTATCAAAAAGAATGATTATTATTTTCAAGCGAGTAACCGCCCGCCCGCCTCTCACACATATCGTTCCACGCGCAGTTTCGCAGCGAGCGAAGCGAAGCGAGAATGTTTGAGCATGGAACGATATGTGTGAGAGGCGGGCGGGCGGGATACGAGCGCCCCTAGGCGACACCGCTGGAGCCGAAGCCTCCGTTGCCTCGGTCGGTTTCGTCTAGTTCTTCTACTTCTATGAGGTTGACCGTGGGGACTTCTTGGATGACGAGTTGGGCTATGCGGTCGCCTTTGTTGATTTGGATGTTGTTGGAGGGATCCAGGTTGATGAGGATAACCTTGAGTTCTCCTCGGTAGTGGGCGTCGATGAGACCCGGCGTATTGACTATAGACAGGCCCTGCTTGATGGCCAAGCCGCTGCGGGGCTGGACAAAGCCGGCGTAGCCGTCGGGCAGGGCGATGGCCAACCCAGTAGAGATCAGACGGCGTTCGAAGGGCTTCAGGACGCAGTCCTCGTTGGAGCGAAGATCCAAGCCGGCATCGGTGGGATGGGCGTATTTGGGAAGCACGACAGTGGGATCGAGACGCTTTATGTTGACGGTAATGTTGGACATGGAATCACCTTAGCTTGTCGAGCTCTTGCAGAAACTCATCGACGTCTTTGAAATCGCGGTAGACCGAGGCAAAGCGGATGTACGCCACCTTGTCGATCTTGGCCAAGCGTTTGAGCACCATGTCACCCAACTCATGCGACGTGACGGCCGTCAGCGTGCGAGAGCGCAGCTCGACCTCGATGTCGTCGATAATCTCATTGAGCTTCTTAGTGTCGATATCACGCTTGATGGTGGCGCGCATCAAGCCGACGAGCAGCTTATTGCGATCGAACCGCTGCTTAGTTCCGTCCGACTTAATGACCTCAATTGGGTCTTCGCATCGCTCGAACGTTGTAAAGCGGTAGTTACACGAGCAACATTCGCGACGGCGCTTAATGGTGTTATTTGACTCCTGCATACGGGAATCAACGACGCGGGTATGTGCCTTGCCGCATTTAGGACAGCGCATGGTACCTCCTCTTAAACGATAACAAGGGTACCATGCGCAGCGCGATAATGATTACAAACGAGCAGGAACCTTAAGATGCGCACCGGCGGCGAGCGAACCATGCTCCAGATGATTGACGTTACGGATCATGTCGGAAGTCTCTTGCGTGGAAAGGCCTTCGATTGGATATTCCTCGGCAAGCGACCAAAGAGAATCACCAGGCCGAACGCGAATGGTCTCATAGGTAACGTTGGAAACGGACTCGGCATACGCGGCGTGACGAGCGCTAAAGACCGACGTAGCGAGGACAAAGAAGAGCGTAAGCGCAACGGCAACGGCGACAATCGTCGGAACCTTCAGGGCAACGCGGGCCGGCGCGACTACAGCCTGCTGATTGCGAGCAGGCTTTACAGTCAAAGGTTGAAAGCCGGAGCGGCCACCCTGAACAACCGTAAAAGTGGGTTCTGCAGGCGTCTCGAGCTTAAGGGCGAGGTTTCCCTGGACCATATTCGTTGCGTTCATCATGTTCTCCTCTCGCGTGTTTTGCTGAGAACAGTTTTATCAAGCCGCGCGGACAAAAATGTCTAGCGCGAGAACGAATGTTCGGTTATTATTATCTTCGAACAGTTGTTCCTGTCAAGCAAAATTCGAACATTTGTTTGACATGGGTAGAGAGGATGCCCTGATGGCTCGCAAAATTACCAAGCGTCAGCAGCAAATTTACGACTTCATCAAGGAATATCAGCAGGAGAAGGGTTATCCGCCCAGCGTGCGCGAGATGGCTTCTGCCGTGGGTCTTTCCTCCCCCAGCACCGTGCACGCCCATCTCTCTGCCCTGGAGGCGCGCGGGCTACTCAAGCGCGATGCCACCAAACCGCGCGCCCTGGAACTCTTTAACGAGGACGGTTCCTCGGTCTCAATTTCTAAATCTGACGAGCCCACCGCACCTCGCGGAACGGTCTCGCTACCGCTCGTTGGTCGCGTCGCGGCTGGGATTCCCATTCTGGCCGAGCAGAATATCGAAGACACTTTTACTATCCCGACCGAAATCGCCACTGATCAGGGTTCCTTTATCCTTGAGGTACATGGGAGCTCAATGATCAATGTCGGCATCTTCAATGGCGATTACATCATCGTCCGCGAGCAAAAGAGTGCCATGAACGGCGAAATTGTCGTGGCCATGATTGATGGTTCAGCGACCGTCAAGACGTTCTACAAGGAGCAGGGACGCGTACGCCTGCAGCCTGAGAATGACACAATGGAGCCTATCTATGCAACGAATCCCGTTATCTTGGGCAAAGTCGTCGGCTTGATGCGCCGGTTCTCGTAATGCAAAAACGCATCACCATCTTTGATACCGTCCGCGGGTTTACGATGATTTCAATGGCGGGTTTTCACGCTTGTTACGATCTCGCCTACCTGTACGGCTGGGACATGCCCTGGTTTACACAGACTGTCTTTCAAGACATCTGGCGCGCCAGCATCAGCTGGGTATTCTTGTTTATCGCGGGTTGGATGTGCACTCTTTCGCGCAACAATATCAAACGTGCCGCCAAATACGCCATAGCAACACTCGTCGTCTGGTTGGCAACAACACTTGTCTCAGTCGACGATTCGGTTAATTTTGGCATCATCTACTGCATGGCCGCATGTACCGGCATCGTAGCGTTGACCGATCCCGTCCTTAAGAAGATTTCGGCGAGATGGGGCATGTCCCTATGCCTTGTGTTGTTTGCCCTCACCTGGAGCATCCCCAAAACGATCTACCCTGTCCCCTACCTGGCGTGGCTGGGATTTCCAAGCCCTGGGTTTGTCTCAGGTGATTACTACCCCATCATCCCGTTTATCTTTATGTATCTTGCAGGATACTTCGCCGCACATATAGCGCAGGGAATCGATAAAACCGCCCCAAGCTGGGCCTACGCCAATCCCGTCCCGGCGCTCGCCAGCCTTGGACGTCATGCACTCCCCTTTTATCTGCTGCATCAACCCATCATTCTGGGCATTTTAGAGCTCGTCTACTCGGTGCGATAACGCTCGAGCCGCGGCGCGATACGGGCCGGCAGCTTCGCCACAATGCGAACGCCGTCCTCAAGATATTCCTCATGCAAAAGGGTTCCCTGCTCATGCACCAGCGTGATGAGGGCGCCTTCGCGATACGGGATATCAGCAGAGAGCAACACATCGGTAGCAGCCGCCTCACGAGCAATACGGTCGACGAGATCGTCGAGTCCCTCGCCCGTCTGGGCCGAGAACAGCACGGCCTCGGGATAGCGACGCCGGAAGCTCAGTCGATCAACGCTATCGAGAAGATCGATTTTATTGAACACCGTAAGCGTCAAACGCTCGCCGGCACCGATCTCGTCAAGAACGCGATCGACTGCCTCGAGCTGGCGCTCGTAGTCCTCGTCAGAGGCATCCACAACTTTAAGGATCAGATCGGCACCAAGAACCTCAGACAGCGTGGACTTAAAAGCATCAACGAGACCATGCGGTAGCTTTTGAATAAAGCCAACGGTATCGGTAATCGTCATACCGCGACCGCCGGGCAGGCGATACGAACGCGTCGTCGGGTCGAGCGTAGCAAACAGCTTGTCCTGCGAAAGTACCGTAGAGCCGGTCAGGCGATTGAGCAACGTCGATTTACCGGCATTGGTATAACCGGCTAACGCGACGCGAAACGCCGGTGACTCAATGCGGCTCTTGGACTGGACATCGCGACGCTGTTCAACCTGCTTGAGCTCACGACGAAGCGCGGCAATCTTATTGCGAATCAAGCGACGGTCAACCTCGAGCTGGCTTTCACCCTGGCCAAAGCGCGAACCGATGCCGCCGCGCGTCTGCTCCTTGGCAAGATGGCTCCACATGCCACGCAGACGAGGCAACAGATATTGAAGCTGCGCCAGCTGTACCTGTAGGCGTCCCTCACGCGTCTGAGCATGCAGGCCAAAGATATCCAAGATCAGTGCTGTACGATCGATAATCTTTACCGGCTCGCCCACGGCTTTCTCCAAATAGGATTGCTGCGAGGGCGATAAATCGTCGTCGAAGATAACAACATCGACATCCATACGATGCACGAGCCCGCAAAGCTCCTCAACCTTACCGGAGCCGATAAACGATTTTGGATACGGCTTGACCAGACGCTGTGACAAACGCGCTACGCACTGGGCGCCAGCCGTATGGGCCAGACGCTCAAGCTCGTCAAGCGAACGATCGAGCGGCCACGCATTGTCGCGCCACTCAACACCAACTAATATGGCACGCTCGGGCTCGGGCGCCGTGGGAACAAGGGGGAAACGGGCCATTAGGCAGCCTCAATACGATGCAGGATGTCCTCAACGACCTCATCGATCGTAAACTCGTCCATATCGAACCACACGATGCGGTCATCGCGTTTAAACCACGAAAGCTGACGTTTGGCATAGCGACGCGAACGCATCTTGATGAGTTCGCGAGCCTCATCCATAGAAATCAAGCCATTGAAAGCATCAATAATCTCTTTATAGCCAATTGCCTGCATCGACGTCAGGGCATCTCCCAGCCCCTGGTCCATAAGACCGCGAACCTCATCAACAAGACCCTGTTCAAACATCAGATCGACACGCAGGTTAATGCGCTCGTAGAGCACCTCACGATTACGCGTCAGACCAAACCATAGAGCATGATAATGCTCGCGCGTAACACTAAACTGACTTTTTTGCTGTGCATAGGAGATACCATCATCATGCATCTCGAGCGCACGAATCACACGGCGCACGTTATGGGGATGAATAACAGCAGCCGATTCTGGGTCGCGCTCGGCAAGCAGGGCATGCAGTTCTTCCTCGCCAATACGCTCGGCAAGCTCCTGATAGCCCGCACGGCGATCGTCCTCAAGTTCACCCGAGGGAAAGTCCATCTCATCGAGAGCAGCCTTGAGATACAAGCCTGTACCCCCGCAAAACACCGGTAGGCGGCCCTCGCCCAGCAAGCGCTCAACATGCGCGCGAGCGTCAGCCTGATAAAGCGCAGCAGAATATGCCACACCCGGCTCTACAATGTCGACGAGACGCAGCGGCGCCGTACACTCATCGGGCGTCATCTTTGCGGTACCGATGTCCATGCCGCGATAGATTTGCATCGCATCGCACGACAGCACTTCGGACGAAAGACGAGCGGCCAAACGGTCGGCAGCATCACTCTTACCAACCGCCGTCGGACCGACGATCGCAACGGCGGAAAGACCTACCCCGGAAGAAACCATTAGCGCGGCTCGCCCACAACGGAGCCGGACAAATACCAGGTCTTAGCGACATCAACGTCAACATCAACGATCTTGCCAACAAGCTGATCGATGCTGTAACCCTCGGGGATAGGCGCATGAACGGTCTGATTCTTAGGACTCTTGCCCAGCAGGACCGCGTCGTTCTTTTTACTCGTTCCCTCAATGAGCGCCGGAACCACAGTATGAAGCTCACCCTGGTTATACTCGTGTGCCGTGGTCTCGATAACCTTAACCAGGCGGTTGAAACGCTCGAGAATAACCTCATGCGGCGTAGGATCGTCAATCTCTGCGGCCGGGGTACCGGCGCGCTTGGAATAGATGAAGGTATAGGCCTGAGCATAGCGGACCGTCTCGGCAAGTGAGAGCGTCTGCTCAAAGTCTTCTTCAGTCTCGCCCGGAAAGCCAACGATAATGTCAGTCGAGAGCGCGATATCGGGCATGCGATTGCGGATGCGATCGACCAGGCCCAAATAGTCCTCGCGTGTATAACGGCGATTCATCTCTTTGAGGATCCGTGTCGAACCTGACTGGACGGCCAGGTGCAGCTGCGGCATAACGGCAGGCGTCTCGGCCATGGCGTCGATGGTCTCGGGGAGAAGATCCTTGGGATGCGAAGACGTAAAGAAGATGCGCTCCACACCCGTATCGCCCACGGCACGCAGCAGATCGGCAAAACGTGGCTTGCCAAACAGATCGCGACCATATGAGTTAACGTTTTGGCCCAGCAGTGTAATCTCACGCACGCCCTGGCGCACCAAACCGGTCACCTCGTCGACAATCTCTTCGAAGGGGCGGCTCTTTTCGCGACCGCGCACGTACGGCACGATGCAATAGGTGCAGAAATTATTGCAGCCCGTCATGATGGGTACCCAGGCGTGATACTGGGTCTCGCGATGCCACGGCATGCTCATGGCATCCGTATCCTCATGCTCATTGGTGCGGATATGACGCTTGCCGTCAAGGAACGCCTCGGCAATGAGCTCGGCCACATGTGCGATAGAATGCGTGCCAAAGATGACATTGACGTTATCGACATTGGTGAGCAGGCCCTCGCCATCACGCTGCGCGATACAGCCGCCCACGGCAACCACACGCTTGCCCGAAGGCGAAGGCGGCAGGCTTTTGCAGGAATTGCACTGACCGTACAGGCGAGTATCGGCGGCCTCACGCACACAGCATGTCATGAAGACAACGATATCGGCATGCTCGGGATCGAGCGCCATGAGGCAACCATACGAATCGAGCAGACCGCTCACGCGCTCGGAATCGTGCTGATTCATCTGGCAGCCAAAGGTGCGGATAAAGTAGGTTTTACCGGCAAGAATATCGCGTACGGAACGCTGGTCCATGTGCATAAGTCCTAACGATGGAAGGGAGGCGAATCGAGGCAAGCAGAAGCTATGCCACAGGCTTAACATCATCTATGACGACGTTATCCATAGCAGCTCGATTGATCTGGTGAACGTAGATAGAAAGGCGGATGGCCGTGCGCGACTCCCCGTTAATGAGGATGTCGGAGAACACGGGCGCGCAGGAAATATCAAAACCGGTTGGAATCAAAAAACCGCGCGCGATAGCCACGGCCTTAATGGCCTGGTTGACAGCACCAGCGCCGACACACTGGATGTTGACGGGTACACCATCCTTGACCATGCCGGCGATGGCGCCGGCAACGGACGCGGGCGATGATTTGCTTGATACCTTCAGGCAATCCATGAAGAAACTCCTGCGTTTAAAAGTACGTTTTAACTGCAATAACTGTATCGTACCGAGTGGACTCGGTAAAGGCACTATTCCTCTTTGGCAAGATCAAAGGTCACAGTGATTCGATCACGCGAAACACGAATCTTTGGGTCGCCGCAAAGGTTGAGATAGTACCGGGCGGCAAGGTCGTTAAAGTCGCGCTCCACAGCACGCGAAAACTGTGCCATGTCATCCTTGGCAATACGTAGCCCACGACGATCCTTCGCGAGATCGACAGGAGCCGGCGCATGCGAGGACGAATCACGCTCGCGCAGCAGACGCGCGGTCACACCGCGAACGGGTTTAATCTGTCCTGCCAAAATACGATGGGCCGTGCGCTCGGACATCTCAAGACCCAAACCCGAACAGATACGGATAAAGTCCTCGGCATCAGAGGCAAGGCCTAAACGATCGACAACTGGAAGCTCGCTCTCGTCATCAATAAACAGGAGACGCGACGTATCGAGCCGACTTGACGCCTGAGCATAAAGGGTCGCGGCAATCTCAGACGGAGAACCAAGATAGACATCGCAACCACGCAACTCCTCGAGCGCAAACTCACAAGCAGCGCGAATAATATTATGCGGACCGCGAGCACAGACATAACGTCCGTCCTCATCCTTGACGGCCTGGGGCCAGCTGGACTGATCGGCACGCTCACTGAGGCGGTCGGCTGCAACGTTCACCTTAAAGGCTGAACCAAGATCGACGCCGGACGTGACCACACGGGCCTCGTCGGTGTTCTGCTTGATCGAAAACAATGCCATGCCACGACCGTGAACGCCCCAACGGTCCATCTTCATGCTCTCGAGCTTTGAGGTAACGCGAGCATCGAAGATTCGCTCTTGCATATCCTGCGGAACACCCGAGCCGTTATCCAGAAAGACAAGCGTCCGGACGCCATCTTCCTTGGTCGTGGCGAGATAGACCTTGTCGGCGCCAGCATCGCGAGCATTACGGAGCATTTCGATGACGATATCCTCGACATGCTGAATGTCGTGCTTTGCCTGGCGCCGCTCGGCCTCCGAAACGCGGAGGCGGACATACCCCTCGCCAAGGTTCTCCTCGACGCGAAGGTTGCCCTCCCCCGACATCGACGCGATAAATGAGATGAGCTCGTTCGCGTCGCTCATGTTATTTAGCGATATCGACAGCGCGGCTCTCGCGAATCACGACGACGCGCACCTGACCGGGATACTCCATCTCTTCCTCGATCTGATGGGCGATATCGTGAGCCAGAACCGTGGACTGGGCATCGGAGATCTTGTCAGGCTGAACCATGACGTGGACCTCGCGACCAGCCTGCATGGCATAGGTACGCTCGACGCCGTCATGGGAGTTGGCGATCTCCTCGAGCTTCTCAAGGCGCTTGATGTAGTTCTCGGCAGACTCGCGACGGGCACCGGGGCGAGAGGCGGAGACAGCATCGGCGGCCTGCACCAGGACATCGAGCACCGTGTTGGGGTCGACATCGGCATGGTGAGCCTCGATAGCGTGGACGATAACGGGCTTCTCGCCATAACGGCGGGCAAGCTCGGCGCCGATGACGGCATGCGGGCCCTCGACGTCGTGGTCGATTGCCTTGCCCAGGTCGTGTAGCAGGCCGGCGCGCTTGGCGGTCACAACGTCCAGGCCAAGCTCGGAAGCCATCACGCCGCACAGATCAGAGACCTCGAGGGAGTGCTGAAGCACGTTCTGACCAAACGAGGTACGGTAGCGCAGGGCACCAAGGGTCTTGACGATCTCAGGGTGCAGATCGTGGATGCCGGTATCGAAGGCAGCCTGCTCGCCAGCCTCGCGCACGCGCTGCTGAACCAGGTCGGCAGCCTTGTGATACATCTCCTCGATGCGGGCAGGGTGAATGCGGCCGTCGGCGATGAGGTTCTCGAGGGCGACACGGGCGGTCTCACGACGGACCGGGTCGAAGCTCGAAAGAACGACGGTCTCGGGCGTGTCGTCGATAACGAGGTTGACGCCGGAAACCTGCTCGAAGGTCCGGATGTTGCGACCCTCGCGACCGATGATACGGCCCTTGAGGTCATCGGAGGGAATGTGCACGGAGGTAACGGTGACCTCGGCAGTGTGGTCGGCAGCGCAGCGCTGAATCGCCAGGGACAGAATCTCCTGGGCGGTCTTGTGGCACTCGGCGCGAACCTGCTGCTCGGACTCGCGAATGATCGTGGCGGCCTCGTGGGTGACCTCGCCGCGAACCTTATCGAGGAGTTCCTTGTGGGCGTCCTCGCGGGTAAGGTCGGCAATACGCTCGAGCTCGGAGGTCTGCTTTGCGCAGAGCTCCTCGAGCTCACGGGAGCGCTTCTCGACCTGACCGGCCTGGCTGGACAGCTGATGCTCGCGCTTGTCGAGAGCGTCGTTGCGGCGATCGAGGGATTCCTCGCGCTGCATCACGCGGTTCTCGAGCGTACGAATCTCGTTCTTACGCTGCTTGTCCTCGGCCTCGGCGGCCTGCTTGTTCTTGATGATTTCCTCTTTAGCCTCAAGCAGAGCCTCTTTTTTGAGGGTCTCGGCCTGACGCTTTGCATCACCGATCAGGGACTCAGCCTGTGCGTGTGCCGACTGAATCTTTTCGTCGGCCTCGTGAAGACTACCCTGCTTGGCGGTGCGCATGTAGGCAATGGCGGCGATGGCACCCAAAACGATGCCAACGAGCGCTGCGATGATAGGCATGCTCACTCCTTTTTATGGATTCGTTACACAACAAAGCGAACCGTCCTTACGAACGGCTCGCGACATTTGAGTAATATGGGCGCAGCTTATGCGGGTCGGATACAGATAAACATATAAACAAACTCATCACAGATGAGCACATATCACAAAGCAAATGACAGTGTTTATCGTACGTTGAACCACAACAACTGTCAAATAAATGGCCCCGGCACGGCGGCTAAAACGCGGTGAACGGCAGGGCCACATAACGCATACGCCTAAACCGCACATTCCTCGCGTTCGGCATCTAGACGTGCCTTAACGGCATCGGCGGCGATGTGATACGAGAAGCCCTTGCCCATCAAAAACCGAACCAGTTTTTCGAATCCGCGCGTCTCTGGAACACGCCGCTTGGCGAGCAGGGCTGACGCACGCGCCAAATCGTCTTCGACGGCAAAATAATCCTCGGGATAACCGGGAATGTCATCGAGCACGACATGACGGCGCTTGAGCTCGGTCTCGATTTTACGCTGTCCCCAACCACGCCGCTTGCGTTCCTCGATAAAGTACGAGCAAAAGCGGTTCTCGTCTAAAAAGCGATACTCGGTGGCGCGCTCGACGGCGAAATCGATCGCGGGCTGGTGAAAACCGTAGCGAGCCAGCTTGTCACGGACCTCACCCGTCGCATGGTCGCGGCGCGATAACATCTCGGTCACCATGGTAAGTGCACATTTACGCTCGATGATCTGCACCGCCTCACGAAAGTTGTCCCAATCACAGGGAAGATCGGGGCGGTTTTTGACATACAGGCGCGCGACCCGCACGGGAATCCAAATGGACCGCTCAAAACCGTCTTCAAGCTCACAATCGATATGTGCGCAAGGCTTTTTGGACGCATACCCGCTCGAGAACGAGGAGGCCGCCTTCTTATCGGGAAAGACGACCGTGGCCTCGGTCACCGTATACGACATGAGCGTAACCGCTACTCGTCGTCATCATCGAGCATAGCGGAACCATCGATGGCGTAAAGCTCGTCAAACTCCTCAGGCGCAGGCTGATCGGTCAGCTCGACCTCGGACGGAGCATCGTCATCAAATTCAAGTCCGCAGGCAAGGCGAACCTTATGCTCAATCTCGTCGGCGCAATCGGGGTGTTCGCGCAGGAAAGCCTTGGCGGCCTCGCGGCCGTTGCCGAGCTTGTCCTCGCCATAGGCAAACCAGGAGCCCATCTTCTTACAGATGCCGCACTCGACAGCCATGTCCAGAATTGAGCCCTCCTTAGAGATGCCCGTACCGTACATGATGTCGAACTCAGCAGAACGGAACGGAGCTGCCACCTTGTTCTTAACGACCTTGGCGCGCACGCGGTTACCGATAACCTCGTCCTTAAGCTTAATGCTGTCGATACGGCGAATGTCGATACGCACCGAAGAGAAGAACTTAAGGGCGCGGCCGCCCGTCGTGGTCTCGGGGTTGCCGAACATGACGCCGATCTTCTCACGCAGCTGGTTAATGAAGATGCACGTCGTGTTGGACTTGGACAGCGAGCCGGCAAGCTTGCGGAGCGCCTGGCTCATCAGGCGAGCCTGAAGACCGACCGTAGTGTCGCCAATTTCTCCCTCGATCTCGGCACGCGGGGTCAGCGCGGCGACGGAGTCGACAACGATGGCATCGATGGCACCAGAACGCACAAGCATGTCAACAATCTCGAGCGCCTGCTCACCCGTATCGGGCTGGGAAATGAGTACCTCGTCGATATCCACGCCGATGCGCGCGGCATACGTGGGATCGAGCGCGTGCTCGGCATCGATAAATGCCACAACGCCACCCATTGCCTGGGCCTCGGCCAAGATCTCGAGCGAAAGCGTCGTCTTACCGGAGGACTCGGGACCGTAGATCTCGACGATTCGGCCGCGCGGCACACCGCCGATACCCAGCGCGGCATCGAGTGCCAGAGCGCCCGTAGGGATGGCCTCGACCTCGAGCTCGGGGCCACCGTCGCCGTACCTCATGATGGAACCCTGGCCGAATTTCTTCTCGATCTCGGCCTTGGTGGTGGCGATCATCTCATCGCGCTCTTTACCCGTCGTGCGAGCATGAACGGTACGTACGGGACCTGAATTCTTGGCCATGAATAGCCCTCCTCTTAACAACCTGCATCGATATTAAACGAACGGCTGTTCGTGGTCAACCGTTCAGATAAATCATATGCAGCCGACCTTTCCAAAACCCAACCAAACGCCGACCAAACACTGACCAAATGCTTGACCACAAAGGACCAAATATGAACAAGGCAGGTAAAAATACATCTACAACCAGCACAAACGCCAAATGAGCCTAAGGTCCCTATCTCCACAATTAAGGGGCTCGGAGGCCCCTTAAAACACGTCTATTCCATAGAGTTGAGCACAAGGGCAATGCGACCCAATGCCTCCGTGACCGCATGGGCACGAATACACGAACGGTCACCCTCATAGCGGCAGCGCACAGAGTCCACGACCGGCACGCCCCCATCGGCGCAACGATGCGCCCAGCCAATATAGAAAGTGCCCGCCGGATCGTCCTCAGTGCCACCGCCGGGGCCGGCATAACCCGTTGCGCTCACTGCAATATCGCTCTGGTACAGCTCCAGCAAACCCACCGCCATCTCGCGCGCGGTCTGATGCGACACCGCGGTATAGCGGTCGAGCGTCTCCTGCTCAACACCAAGAACACGATGCTTAATCTCATCGCAATAGGTCACCGCACCGCCACGCAGCACCGCCGAGGCGCCCGGGATATCGGCAATCGTCGAGGCGATCATACCCGCCGTCAGCGACTCAGCCGTCGAAACCGTCACGCCCCGAGCGCTCGCGCGCTCGACAATATCACGCGCCAGCTCCTCATTATGTGCGGAAATCTGCTCAAAAGAGACCGTCATACCCACCAGGACCTAGACCGAAAAGACGATCTTGCGGCAGTTCCAGAAGTACTGGGCGCCCGAGATAACGGTCAAGACAACGGCAACGGCGTACAGGAAGCGCGACACCGAGTAGATGCCGAGCGTCAGCGCCACCGGGCCAAGGTGCAAGCCGGCCATAGCAAAAACGCACAGGTAACCGCAAATGGAGACCATCGTGGTTGCCGTCTTGTACTTGCCGAGCTTATCGGCCGCAACGACCACACCGGCCGCACTCGCGACCATGCGAAGGGCGCTCACCAGAAGCTCACGGAACAGGATAATGAACACGGACCACACGGTCACCGCGCCAAAATCCAAGAACAGCAGCAGGGCCGAGAACACGAGCAGCTTATCGGCGATGGGGTCCAAGAACTTACCGAAGTCGGTGATCTCGTTGCGCGAACGCGCCAGATAACCGTCGACCTTATCGGTGCACGACAGGATCACATACAGAATGAAGGCAGCGGCGGCGAGCGGGCCGTCGAAGGTGCTCCAATCCGTACCGGCAACACTCGTGTGAGAAAGCGCCGACACGATCATGAACACCGGGATAAAGACGATGCGAACGCACGTCACGATGTTGGCGGGCGTCCAGACACTCGTCAGTTCCTTATTGCTCTCGTTTGCCACGACGCTCTCCTACTCCACAACATGACCGATAAGCTCATAGCAGAAGCTATCGGTAAACTCGACGGTCAGAATATCGCCCACGGACGCCTCGCTGGCGTCCAGATGCACCGCGCCATCGGAATCGGGCGCCTGGAACCAGGCATGGCCGATCAGCTCGGCGCCATCCTCGGTCTCTTCGATACCGTCGACGATTACCTGGGCGCGCTCGCCCACATGTGCGGCGGTGGCGGCAAAACCGAGCGACTCGGCCAGGTCCATGGCCTCCTGGGCGCGCTCGAGCTTAACCTCCTCATCGACCTGGCCCTCCATCTTGGCGGCCAGGCTGCCTTCCTCACGCGAGTAGGCAAAGACACTCGTGTAGTCAAAGCCGACGGTGTCCATAAAGTCGATAAGGTCGCGGAACTCGTCGTCGGTCTCGGTCGGGAAGCCGACCATGGCCGTGGAACGAATCACGATGCCGGGGATGCGCTCGCGAAGGTCGCGGAACAGATCCTCGAGCTCCTGGCGCGAACCGGAGCGACGCATGGCCTTGAGAATGCGCGCGTCGCAGTGCTGCACGGGGATATCGATATAGGGCAGCACCTCGGGCGTATCGCGAATCGTCTCGATAAGCTCATCGGTCATGCCCTCGGGCTGCAGATAGAGCACGCGGACCCAGACGTTGTGCGGGCGCACGGCCTCGGCGACGGCACGCAGCAGCTGCGCCAGATTGCGCGGCGAGCCATCGGCGACATCCTCGTCAGCAAAGTCGGTACCCCAAATACCCGTGTCCTGGCCAATCAGCACGATCTCGCGCACACCGCCGGCAACCAGGTCGCGCACCTCGGAAATAATGCTCTCGGCATTTCGCGAATGATAGCGACCACGAATATAGGGGATCATGCAGAAGCTGCAAAAACGATTGCAGCCATCGGAAATCTTGACGTAGGCGACAGCACCCTCGACGGTACGTTTGACCTGCGGGATATAGGCTGCAATCTCACGCTCGACACCCAGCACGCCATCGATGACCGCCACGATGCCGTCCTCCTCGTCGGCCTTCACAAAGGCAGCGACCTCGGGCAGCTCGTCAGGCAGGTCGTCGCCATAGCGCGACGGCACACAGCCGCACATGACGATAGGGCAAGAACGAACGCCGTCCTGAACCTCGTTGGCGAGCTCGAGCGTGGTCTCGATGCTCTCGGACGTTGCGGAGGCGAGGAACGAGCAAGTATTGACGATGGCGATATCGGCATCCTGCGGGTCGAATGCCTCCTCGTAGCCCGCAGCGGTCAAAAGAGAACGCATGCGGTCGGTGTCAACCTCGTTCTTAGCGCACCCGAGGGTGATGTAGAGCACGGAGCCCAACGGTGTATCCATGTTGGAGAGCAGTCCTTTCGATTGATATTAGCGGTAGTTGGTGAACTGCAGCGGCTGGCCGTAGTCCTGGTCGCGCAGGAACTGGATCACGGTCTGCAACGCGTCCTTCGAAGCAGAGGAAACACGCAGCTTGTCGGCCTCGATGGTCACCTTGACCTTGAGCTTTTGATCCTTGATGTCCTTGTTGATCTTCTTGGCGGTCGCCTGGTCGATACCCTCGACGATATGGCCGAGCACGCGCACGGTGCCGCCCGATGCCGCCTGCGGAGCATCCCACGAGACAGCCTTGAGGTCGATGCCGCGCTTGATGAGCTTGGAGCTCAGCACGTCGACAATCTGTTTGGAGACAAAGTCGGCCGGGGCGTTGATCGTAAAGAGCTTGTCGCCCTTCGAAAGCTCGATCGTGGCGCCGGAATCCTTAAGGTCATAGCGCTGGGAAATCTCGCGCGTGGTCTGCTGGAAGGCGTTGTCGACCTCTTGCATGTTGACCTCGGACACGACGTCGAAGCTGGAATCTTTAGCCATGATGTTTCCTTTCGCGTACGAGCGGCTTAGTAGCTATCGTACGAATAGTCGGTAGAATCGGTGGGCGTCTGACCGTCAGTTGCGGTATCGGCGCCATCCGTGGACTGGGCATCGGTACCGTCGGTGGTATCGGGACCATCGGTGGTGTCGGTACCATCAGAACTTTCACCATTCTCGGAATCAGTCGTCTCCTTCTTGGGAACGGTGATCGTCACACGCGCCACGCCCGAGGTCTTGGTGTCGTAGCGGACCTTTTCGCCGTTCTTGGTAACGGTGACATCGGAAGGCTTGGACGTGGTGATCTCGATCGAGGACTCGGGCGTGTACTCCTGCTCAAAGGGGCCAGTCGCCTGGGCGCCATAGACCGACTTGCCGTCGACCTTGACCTCAATCCACGCGGTCTTTCCCTTGGCAACGGAGACCTTGACCTTCGTGACCTCGTTCTCTTCTTTCTTGGCCGTCGTCTTGGTAGCGTCCGAATCAGTCGACTCATCCGTCGCCTCATCGGTGTCTTCGTCCTCGTCGACCGTTTCGGACTTCTTAGAAGACTTCTTGGTCGTCGTCTTGGTAGCAGCGGGCGTCTCGGGCGTGGTCTCGGGCGTCGAAGATGCGCAGCCGCGCAGAAGCACCACGATGAGCACAATCAGCAGCAACACCACGGCACCGATGCCGGCGTAGACGATACGCGGATCGAGCCCGTTGTTTTGAGGAGTACGGGATCCGCCGCGTCCATGACCGGAACTGCTGCGGCCGCCTCCCTGAGGCATACGGCCGCGATTGCTATCGGAACGGCCGCGATAGCCTCCCTGGCCCTGAAGGCTGCGCTGACCCGAGCGGGGTGCAAGTTCACCGCGGCCTTGATAGCCACGCTGGCCCGAACGCGGAGCCGAAGAGCGCTGGCCATACGGCTGTGATTGAGAGCGAAGACGCGGCGTCACCTGCGTGGTATCGGCATCCGCATAGCCACCGCGAGAGCGTCCCGTAGAGGCACCACGGTAACCGCGATCGGAATAGCCACCGTCGCCGTAGCCGGCACGAGGGTCACGCGCCACGCCGCGGGCAGCGGGAAGCGCACGGTCCTCGGGCATCGGCGTACTGCGGAACCGGTCACGCTGTGAGCGAATCTCCTCGCCTGAACCCGTCTCGGTAATATAACCGGCCTGCTGAGGACGCTGTCCATAGCGGGTCGAACGACCGCCCTGAACCATCAGGAAGCGCCCGTTGTCCACCGAGGAACGCGAATTGACGTAGCCGGCGGCGTCCTGAAAACGACCGCCCTGCTGGGACGTCTCGCGTTCGTATGCCATCAGGTCGTCAAAGTAGGCATTGACGACCTCGCGCGGATTGAGGCCCAAAAAGCGAGCATAGCTCGAAATCATGCCCTGCGCATAGCCGCGCGGCGGCATCGAAGCAAAGTTACCGGTCTCGAAAAACTCGATGATCTGCGGCCTGATTTTGATGGTGTTGGCGACCTGCTGAATGGAAAGGCCCATTCGGCGACGCTGCTCGAGCAGCATGTCACCAAAGCGTGCAGCCATCAGAATCCTCCAAACTCACGATCTTCACGTGCCATCTCGGCGTCGACAGATTCCAGCGCGGCAAGCCCCTCCTCGTCCAACAGGACCTCGCGCGGCTTGGAACCGTCGGGCGGACCGACGACACCCTTTTCTTCCAGCATGTCCATAATACGCCCGGCACGCGCATAGCCAACCTTCAGACGACGTTGCAGGCCAGATGTGGAGCCAAGCTGCGAATCCACCACAATATGGGCGGCTTCCCAGATGAGCGGATCATCGTCTTGCGGCTCGGCGACTCCGGTGCGGACAATGCCGCCGCCACCCGCCATGGACATGGAAGCAGGCGCCACGGCAGACAGGATCTCCTCGTGGTAGTCGGGCTCGCTCTGCGACTTGACGAACTCGACAATCTCGTTGATTTCATCATCCGAGACAAAGCAGCCCTGGATACGGCGGGGCTTGCCCCAGTCGACCTTAGAGAACAGCATGTCGCCCAAACCGGTGAGCTTTTCGGCACCCATCTGGTCGATGATGACGCGCGAGTCGATGCCCGTGGCGACGTTAAAGGCGATGCGGTTGGTGATGTTGGCCTTGATGAGGCCCGTCACCACGTTGGAGCTCGGGCGCTGCGTGGCCACGATAAGGTGGATACCGGCGGCACGGCCCAGCTGAGCAATACGCACGATCGAGGCCTCGACATCCTTACCGGCGACCATCATCAGGTCCGAGAGCTCGTCGATGATGATGACCAGGTAGGGCATCTTTTGCGGCGGGTTATCGTAATGCTCAAACTCGCCGGCGGCCTGCTTTTCGTTGTAGGTCGAGATCTTACGCACGTTGAGACGCTCGAAGACCTTCAGGCGACGCTCCATCTCGGACACGGCCCATTGCAGAGCGCTCGCGGCCTGCTTGGGCTCGGTCACTACAGGCACGTAAAGATGCGGCAGACCGTTATAGCCCGCAAGCTCGACGCGCTTGGGGTCGACCATGATCAGGCGAACGTCCTCGGGAAGGGCGCGCATGAGCAGGGTCGTGATGATGGAATTGATCATCACCGACTTACCAGAACCGGTCGTACCGGCAATAAGCAGGTGGGGCATCTTGGCGAGGTCAGCGACAACCGGCGTGCCCTCGGCATCGCGACCAATGGCCAGCTCGAGCGGACCGCCCTTAACATAGGGCAGCACGTCGCCCAGATTGACGTTTTGGCGCTTGCGATTGGGAATCTCGATGCCCACGAGCGAGGTGCCGGGGATCGGGGCAAAGATACGTACCGACTGGGCAGCGAGCGAAAGCGCGATATCGTCCTCGAGGCTCGAAATCTTGCTCACGCGCTCGCCCTCACCAGGCTGCAGCTTAAAGGTCGTCACCGTGGGGCCGGCGATCCAGCCGACCACGCGGGCACTGCGGCCAAACTCAAGCAAGGTGGATTGCAGTGACTCAGCGGTCTGCTCCAGCTCCTTGTCCGAAGACGCGGCGGAAGCCGACTGCGGGTTGGCATGCAGGATTTCGAGCGGCGGGAGCTTGAGGCCGTCCTCTTCTTCGCCCTCGTTATCTGCGGCGCCACCGTCCGCTCCCCCATCGCTAGCCGCAGCCGATTCGACAGCACTCGAGGCAGGCGCATCGGCAACCTTGGGATGCTTCAAGAAGTCGGGAATCTGAGGTGCTGCCGAGACAGGATTCACGGCAAACGGCGGCTCGGACTCGTCGATCTTATCGGGGTCGTCTTCCATCGAAAGCTGACCGGTTACCTGGTCGCGCTTGGCATGACGACGCGGCAGCAAAGTTGTCTTTGCGGTCTCAATCGGAGCCTCGTCGTCCTCGTCATCACCCTCAGTGAGCTCAATCTCGCTATCGGACCAAGACGGGTCGGGCTCGCTCGTGTTGAGTTTGGGCGTGGCCTTGCCCTTCTTAACATGACGACGCGGCAGCAGCGTCGTCTTAGCGCGCTCGGCCTCCACGGCATCGGACACGTCGACAAACGGATCCTCGTCCTCGTCGTCATCGTCCAAAACCGGGTCCACATCGTTGCCCATGACCGTGGTCACGGCAGCATCGGAGCCCTTTTGACGAAGAATGCTCAGGTGCGGACGGGCAACGCCGGGCACCGACAGGGCTTCGTCGTCACCCCACGGGCTCGCGTTGACATCGGCACGACGGCGCTCGGCAAAATCGGCCGCACGGTCACGAGCGGAACGCAGAACGCCGCCCACCGAAAAGCCGATGATAACCAAACCCACGACGACAAGGCCCAGCAGGACCACCATCGCAATGGGTTTACCCAGGGCATTTTGCAGCGTACTGGCGATAAAGGCACCAATGTAGCCGCCCGAGGCAGAAAGGTTTTGCGGCGTAAACATAAGGGCGCTCGAATCGCTCGTGCCCGGCACCATCAAAGACAGGATGGAAACCACGGCCACAAAGACCACGGCACCGCCGGCAACCGAACGCACGTTGAGCGGAGAATCCTCACCCAAAAAGAGCGTGGCGGCAAACAGCAGGATGACGATCGGCAGCACATAGGCACCCAGGCCAAAACCAAGGTGATAGAAACCGGCAACCGCGGCCGTCACGGGCGCGGATGCAGGCGAAATCACGGCAATAAAAGACGCGATGGCCAAAACGGCGATAACGACGCCCGCGATATCACGGTTGGCCGAGGGCTCGACCAGAGGTTCGAAATCGTCGAACTCGTCCTCGTGGCCCTTATTGGCACGCAGATGGGAACCGGCACCCTTAGCAGATGCCGGTTGGTTATTGGCCTTATTGCCTTTGGCGTTTTGTGCAGATCCGCGCGCCAAACTAAACCTCCATGACGACCGGGATGATCATCGGACGGGTGCGCGTACGGCTCCAAATAAAGTTGGAGAGCGAATCGCGCACGGCCTTGCGAATGGCATCGGAACCGCTGCTCGTAAAGCTGAACTTGCCCTTCTCAATCGTCTTCATAATAGACGCGGAGGCATCCTCGGAGAACTGGTCGTCGATGGCAAACGAGACGCCGCGGCCCGAGAACTCGATGGCCTCAATCTTCTTGTGCTTGAGCGAGACGATGGCGACGGCCGTGACCATACCGTCATTGGCGAGCTTCTGGCGATCGCGCAGGACGATGGGGTCGGTATCGCCGATACGCAGGCCGTCGACGTAGACGACGCCGGACTCGACGGGCGTACCACGCTTGACGATACCACCGCGCATCTCGAGCGTGTCGCCGTTATCGAGGATAAAGATGTGATCATCCTTGATGCCCATCTTGCGGGCCAGCTGGGCATGGGCGCGCAGATGCACGGCCTCACCGTGAACCGGCATAAAGTACGTGGGCTTGGCCATGGCCATCAGGAGCTTAAGCTCCTCCTGGCTGCCGTGGCCCGAGACGTGGACAAGAGCACGGTTCTTATCCCACACGTCGCAGCCGAGCTTGGCCAAGCTGTTGACGACCTGCTGAACGGCTTTCTCGTTGCCGGGAACGGGAGTTGCCGAGAGGATGACGGTATCGCCCTCGTGGATAGAGAGCGTCTTGTGCTCGCCATTGGCCATGCGGGACAGGGCCGACAGCGGCTCGCCCTGCGAACCGGTGCACATGACGACGATCTTGTCGTCGGGCAGGTTATCGATATCGAAGGCATCGATGATATCGGCATCGTCGATGTTGAGGTAGCCCAGCTCGCGCGCGACGCGGGTGTTGGTGAGCATGGAGCGACCGGTCACAACGACCTTACGGCCGCACTTGCGGGCGGCATCGCAGATCTGCTGCAAACGATGGATGTGGCTCGAGAACGAAGCGACGAACACGCGACCCGGGGCGTTCTTGATGGCATGCAGTAGGTTGGGACCAACCTCGGCCTCGGACTTGGTAAAGCCGGGAACCGTGGCATTGGTGGAGTCGGACAGCAACAGGTCGATGCCCTGCTTGGCAAAGCGGCTGATAGCGGCATAGTCGGGCGTGACACCATCGATGGGCGTCTGGTCGAGCTTAAAGTCGCCAGTGTGCATAACGGTGCCCTGATTGGTGCGAATGAACACGCCCAGAGCGCCGGGGATGGAGTGCGTCATCGAGAAGAAGTCGAGCGAGATGCCGCCGAGGTTGACATGGCTGCCGCCCTTAACCTCGCGGAACTTGGGTGCGCGGATGCGGAACTCAGAAAGCTTGCCTTCGATAAAGCCAAGCGTCAGCTTGCTCGAGAAGATGGGCACCTTGTTGTTGAGGTCCTGCAGCAGATACGGAAGCGAACCGGTGTGGTCCTCGTGGCCGTGGGTGACGACGATACCGCGGAGCTTCTCCTCGTTCTCCAGAACATAGGTGTAGTCGGGAAGCACCAGGTCAATACCGGGCTGGGAATCGTCGGGGAACATGAGGCCAGCGTCAACGAGCACCATGTCGTCGCCGCATTCGAAGACCGTCATGTTCTTGCCGATGCCGTCAAGGCCGCCGAGCGGAATGATCTTCAAGGGAGATGATTTTTTAGCTGCCATAGGTTCGTGTGGTTTCCTTTCTTCGAAACGGGTCTGGAACAACCGACGGGGCGCTTCTGGCAAACCGACCGCCGGGAACGTACAAACATGCATCACAGAGTCGATGCAATAACCACAGTATGATACCCATTTGCACAACAACAGACCACCCATGCATCAAAGCCCCATCTGGACCTGTATATCCCGCCGGTTTCCCGTGGGGCGGGCACTGATGAAGTTTCCTGCTCTACAGTCCTGCTCACGACGGAGGCCACATTAAGTGGCCTCCTGTTCGTGCGGAACTCGCGATAAACTTCATCAGTGCCCGCCCCACGGGAAACCTGCCAATAAGGGATAGGTTTGTTTTAGTAGGTTTTATCTGCGGGAATGCCGAGGCTATGATCCAATTGCCTCGTTGTAGGCATTCAGCTGGCCTTGCCAGAGCTTGCGATCGCTGTCGGTAATCTCTCGAATGATATGAGCTGGATTGCCGCCGATGATGACGTGGCTTGGAACGTCTTTAACAACAACTGAACCTGAGGCTATGACCACATCGTCTCCGATTGATACGCCCGGATTGATAATCACCCCGCCGCCCATCCAGACGTTGTTGCCGATTACGACAGGCTTAGCATACTCGAGGTCTAGATTGCGCACATCGGCGTCAATTGGATGCCCAGCAGTAAATATACTCACATGGGGTCCTAGAAAAACGTTGTCGCCAAAGGTCACGTAATTTTCGTCCAGAATCGTCAAACCGGTATTCGCATAGAAATGGTTACCGAACGAAACCCTGTCACCGTGATCAAAATAAACGGGAGCCGTTAAGACCATATCGTCCGGAGCAACGCGAAAACACTTCTTTAGTTCCTCAAAGGCGCTCGAATCAGCCCAATACTCCGACTCATTAAACAACTTCTGAGCCGCATGCACCCTACTAAACGAATGGTCGTTAACCCGATAGGGGCTATAGAGCTCCCCGGCAATCATGCGATCCCATTCAACCTTATTTGTCATGCCAACCCCCTAGGCTAAGCGTTAGATGCGAAAAAGTATATCAACTAAGAACAGAAGACCAGCAAGCTACCAACAGCGTTAACCAGCCCTTTTGCTTGCGCCCGGTAGGGCCGCATATGAAGTTTATCGCGAGTTCCGCACGCAAAGGAAAGCACTTAATATGCTCTCCGTGCGAGCAGGACTGTAGAGCAGGAAACTTTACCTGCGGCCCCGCCGGGAATAGCAAAAGGGCGACCCCCTTAGGAGTCGCCCTTGTTGAGCTGCTTATGTACGGCTGTTACTCGGCGTCGTGGTGACGGCGAGGCTTTCGGCCCCCGTTGTCGCCGGGACGGCGCGGACGGTCGCTGCGCTCAGAGCGCTCGCGACGCGGACGCTCACGGCGCTGGAAGTGCTCGCCGTCGCCCTCAGAGGCACCCTCGGCGCGAGCCGGGGCCTCGGGCTTATCCAGACGATCAAGCGAGATCTTGCCGCGATCGTCGACCTCGATGACGACGACCTTGACCTCGTCGCCCACGTTGAGAACGTCCTCGACCTTCTCCACGCGGCCCTTGGCGACGCGGGAGATGTGCAGCAGGCCGTCCTTGCCAGGCAGCAGGTTGACGAAGGCGCCGAAGGGCTGGATGGAGACCACGCGACCGGTGTACTCCTCGCCCGGCTCGGGAACCTTGATGATGAGCTTGATGCGCTCGACGGCCTGGTCGACGGACTCGCCGGTGCCGCCGACAAAGACGGTGCCGTCCTCCTGGATGTCGACCGAAGCGCCGGTCTCGTCCTGGATACCGCGGATGACCTTGCCGCCGGAGCCAATGACGTCGCGAATCTTATCGGTAGGAACCTGGATGGAGACGATGCGCGGAGCGGTGCTGCGTGTGGTGTGGCGCGGCTCGGGAATCACATCGAGCATCTTCTGCAGGATGAAGGCGCGACCCTCCTTGGCCTGCTGCAAGGCGCGGGCCAGGATGTCGAAGGTAAGACCGGTGGCCTTGTTGTCCATCTGGAGGGCGGTAATGCCCTCGGTGGTGCCGGTGACCTTAAAGTCCATGTCGCCCAGGAAGTCCTCGAGACCCTGGATGTCGGACAGGACCACGGTCTTGCCCTCCTCCTGGATCAGGCCCATGGCGATACCGGAGACCGGGCGCTTAATGGGCACGCCGCCGTCCATAAGGGCGAGCGTGGAGCCGCAGGTCGAAGCCATCGAGGAGGAGCCGTTGGACTCCATGACCTCGGAGACGACGCGGATGGCGTAGGGGAACTCGTTCTCGTCGGGGAGCACCGGGAGCAGAGCGCGCTCGGCAAGGTTGCCGTGACCGATCTCGCGACGCTTGGGGCTGCCCATGCGGCCGGTCTCGCCGGTGCAGAACGGCGGGAAGTTATAGTGGTGCATATAGCGCTTGCCCTCGGTGGGCTCGATGGTATCCAGACGCTGGCCCTCGTTGAGCATGCCGAGCGACAGGACGGAGAGCACCTGGGTCTGGCCACGCTGGAACAGACCGGAGCCGTGAACGAGCGGCAGGTAGTTATCCTTCACCATGATGGGACGGATCTCGTCTGCAGCACGGCCATCGACGCGCTCGCCAGTCTCGACGACCATGGTGCGCATGGCCTTCTTCTCGAGCTTCTTGAGCGCCACGGGGATCTCGCGCTCCCAAGCGGCCTGCTCATCCTCGGTAAACTCGGCGCGGATGGACTCCTTCAGAGCCTCGACCTTACCGATACGAGAGAGCTTGTCGGCGTCGCGAAGGGCAGCTGCCATCTCGTCGTAGTGGGCAAAGATGCGCTCCTGGACCTCCTCGACGGGCTGGTCGAGCGGGTACTCCTTCTTGACGATGGGGCCGTTGACCTGCTCCCACTCGGCGACGAACTCGTCCTGGGCCTGGCAGAAGGCAGCAAGGGCCTCCTGGCCAAACTTCATGGCGGCGAGCATGTCGTCCTCGGAGATCTCCTCGGCGCCGGCCTCGACCATCGAGATGAAGTCGGCAGAGCCGCCCAGCTCCAGGTCCAGATCGGAGTTCTCGCGCTCCTCGTAGGTGGGGTTGACGATAAACTCGCCAGTCTCCACGTTACGGCCGATGCGCACGCAGGCAAGCGGGCCCTCGAAGGGCACGCCACCGAGCGTCATGGCCAGGGAAGCACCCATGACGTTGATGACGTCGAAGGGGTTGACCTGGTCGGCGACGAGCGAGGTGGCGACGATGTGCACCTCGTTGCGGAAGCCGTCCGGGAAACTCGGGCGGATCGGACGGTCGATCATGCGCGCGGTGAGCGTGGCCTTCTCGCTGGGACGGCCCTCACGCTTGAGGTAACCACCCGGGATGCGGCCAGCGGCGTACATCTTCTCGTTGAAGTCGACGGTCAGCGGGAAGAAGTCGTAGTTCTTGCGCTCCTTGGAGACGACCACGGTGTCGAGCATCGTGGTGTCGCCCTGCTTGACCAGGCAGGCGCCGGTGGCCTGCTTGGCAAGCTCGCCCGACTCAAAGGTGTAGGTCTTGCCGTACAGCTCAAAGGTCTTGGATACGAGTGTCATTGTTCTCCTTTACCCCACAGGCCCCTTGCCTGCGGGCTTCTCATGTGACGCGGGCCCCCTGCCCCCGCCACGCTTCAGAGCGTGATTGTTCGCGCCCTTACACAAAAAGAGCGCCCCGCTGCGCAGGACGCTCTTAGCATGTACAAATCCTTACTGGATGTTGTCGCGGATGCCCAGAGCCTTGATGAGCTCACGGTACTCGACGATGTCGTTCTTCTTAATGTAGGAGAGAAGACGACGACGACGGCCGACGAGCATGAGCAGGCCACGACGGGTGTGGAAGTCCTTCTGGTGGGACTTCATGTGCTCGGTCAGCTCCTTGATGCGCTCGGACAGGATGGCGACCTGAACCTTGGGGTTGCCGGTGTCGACCGGGGTGTTACCGAACTGGGCAGTCAGCTCCGCCTTGCGCTCTTTGGAAACAGTCATTGTTTCACCTTTCGTTTCTTGTCGCCCTCGGGCGACGCTATTCGCCTCGGACTGGGAAGCCGCCGGTGGAGCGAGCATCCAAGATCGAGGTACCAACAGGTCGGTATGTTACCACAAGCAGCCCACGCCTGCGCATCATCACCGACCCAACATGAATTCCATCGCACGGAGGCGCTGATCGGTGTGCGTCGCAGCCCAAACATGCGAAAGCCCCAACAAAAAGGCAGCGGTATGGGGATCGACCCTCTCGGCCATGAGTGCATCGAAGGTCATGGACATGAGGGCGCGCAGCCACGCGACCTCACCGGTCGACACCAACTCGGCACCCGGAACGCTCGACGCGCACGAGCCGCACATGAGCCCGCCCGCCTGGGCCGAAAAATACGACAGCATGGGGTCTCCGCACAGTACGCAGGCCGAAAAATCGGGTCGATAGCCAACGTGCGACAGCAGCTTAAAGACATATGCCGCCACAAGTAGATCCATGTGCGCCGTGTCGAGCCCGCTGCCCACCAGGGCAAGCGCTCGCTGCGTGATGGCAAAGGTAAACGGGTCCTCGGCGTCCTCAAACGAGCACACGCGCGCGACCTCGGCGATTGCGCTTGCGGCGCAAGTCGTCTCGTAATCGGGCGCTGCGCCGAGCGGCGCCTCCATAAGCTCGGCCTGCGAAACCACGTCAAGCGACCGTCCATGCGCGAGCAGCATATCGACGGTACAGAACAGCTCGCAGCGCGCAGCCAGGCGCCCACCGGGTTTGCGGGCGCCCTTTGCCACGGCGCGAACCTGCCGACCCCGTTCGTCAAGCATCGTCAGGATCAGGTCCGTCTCTTTGAGCTTCGTCTTGTCGAGGACGAGCGCCTTCGTGCGATATGTCCGGGAGCCTGCCATGCGCGCCGCGCGTCCTTAGTCCTCGGCGTTGTAGCCAAAGCGGCGAATCTGGGCCTCGTCGTCACGCCAGCCGGCCTTGACCTTCACGTCCAGCTCCAAAAAGACCTGCGTGCCAAAGATGCGCTCAAGATCGCGGCGAGCGTCGATACCGATATGTTTGATCATCTCGCCGCCCTTGCCGATGATGATGCCCTTTTGGCCCTCGCGCTCGACGTAAATGGTAGCGTGCACGCGCAGCACCTTCTTGGTCTGCTCGAGCGCATCGCAGATCACGCCAACGGAGTGCGGGATCTCATCACGGGTGCGGCGCAAGACCTTCTCGCGCACAAACTCGGCAACGAGCGTCTCATCGGAAGCGTCGGTACCCATGTCCTCGGGGAACCAACGCGGACCCTCGGGCAAAAAGTGCGCAACGGTCTCGATAAAGGCATCGACGTTGAAGTTCTTGACCGACGACGTCACGATCTCGTCGTCATATTCCATAAGCTCGTGGGCGGCCTTAAGCTGCTCCATGACCTGTGCGGGGTCGGCCTCATCGGCCTTGGTGAGCACCAGGACCTTCTTGGAACGGGCATTCTTGACGCGCTCGGCAACCCAGGCGTCTCCCCTGCCGATCGGCTTGGTGGCATCAATCAAAAACGCGACGACATCGACATCGTTCAGCTCGAACAGCGCGCTCTTGTTGAGCTCGGACCCCAGGCCGTCCTTGGGCTTGTGAATACCCGGGGTATCGACAAAGACCAGCTGGTAGCCGGGGCGATTGACGACGGCGCGCATGCGACGGCGGGTGGTCTGGGCCACCGGCGAGGTGATGGCAACCTTTTTGCCATAGCAGGCGTTGAGCAGCGTGGACTTACCGGCGTTGGGACGGCCGACCAGGGCCACGAAGCCGCTGCGAAAACCGGGTTCCACGTCGCCAAAACCCGCGAGGCTCTCATCCTCGTCGCACAGGGCGTCGAGCTCCTCGTCGCTCATGCCCTCAAACGGATCGAATTCCTCGACATCCTCGCAATCCTCGGTCGCTTCGGCATCCACCGCATCCAGGGACTCGTCGTCCAGAGTTTCATCGAAAGGCTGCATATTGTCGGACATGAAAATCCCTTTCTAAATAAAGTCGAGCGCGTGGGCAAATACCAGCAATCCCACAATCGCGGCGGTGATGGAAAGTACGTATACGGAGGCGGCGGCGATATCCTTCGCACGCTTTGCCAGCGGATGGAGCTCCTGGGTCGCCAGGTCGACGATCGCCTCCATGGCGGTGTTGCACAGCTCGCCGTGAATCACCAAGCCACAGCAGATGATAACCGTGGCCCACTCGGCAATGTCGAGCCCCACGATGCAGCCGGCAATGACGGTGCACACGCCCGCCACGAGCATGACCTTAATGTTGCGCTCGGTCTTAACGGCGGTGACGAAGCCCTCCATGGCGTAGGAGAACGACTTTAAGAAGGACGGATGGTCCTTGTTCGATCCGGGAATCATAGACGGCTCCTAGTCGTGGGCGTGGTTGGTGATGGGGCCGACGTGGACCAGCTTGGGGTCCTCGCCGCGCTCGAGCGCCAGATCGCGCAAGATGGCGTCCTCGCGGGCCTCCATGACCTCGGCCTCGTCGTCCTCGATATGGTCATACCCCAGCAGGTGCAGCATGCCATGCACGAGCATCAGGCGGCACTCGTCGGTAGGGCTATTACCAAAGCCGGGGGCCTGGCGGGCAATGACCTCCGGGGCCAGGATAATATCGCCGAGCTCGAGCGTCTCGTCGGCGGGAATATCCTCGTCAAAGGCCGAGTCGCACTCAAACGAGAGGACATCGGTGGTACGGTCGATACCGCGCCACTCGTGGTTGAGCTCGTGCATCTCGTCCTCATCGACATACGAAAGGGAAATCTCAACTTCACGCTCAACGCCCTCGGCGGCAAGCACGACCTCGCAGATGTGCTCTACCTCCTGCGCGTCGAGCAGCGTATCGAGCTCGGCATCGTTGCTGATCAATACACTCAACGGGACTCCTTTCGGTCGTGCACGCGCTTATCGCGCACATCATCATAAGCATCGTATGCCTCGACGATACGCCCCACCAAGGCATGGCGCACCACGTCGGCACGCTCGAGGTGAGAAAATGCGACATCGTCGACACGGCCTAAAATCCGCTCAACGTCGGCAAGACCGCCGCGACGACCCACCAGGTCGCGCTGACTCAGGTCGCCGGTAATCACAAACTTGGAGTTAAAACCCAGGCGCGTCAGGAACATCTTCATCTGCTCGGGCGTGGTATTTTGCGCCTCGTCGAGCACCACGAAGGCATCGCTCAGCGTGCGGCCGCGCATGTAGGCAAGCGGGGCGATCTCAATCACGCCGCGCTCCATGAGCTCATCGGTGCGCTCGCG
This sequence comes from uncultured Collinsella sp., assembly GCA_958445985.1. Lineage (GTDB taxonomy): Bacteria > Actinomycetota > Coriobacteriia > Coriobacteriales > Coriobacteriaceae > Collinsella. Next base: position 36,969 of record CAUCUN010000001.1, read on the forward strand.
ATCCATCATGTCAAAAAGGGCGTCGTAGAGCGGACGCATGTAGGGGTCAATCTTTTCCTCGAGGGTACCGGGCAAAAAGCCCAGATTCTCCCCCGCCTCGACAACCGGACGCGTCAAGATCAGACGGCCCACCTCGTGACGCTTGAGCGCGGCAACGGCGAGCGCCATGGCCAGATAGGTCTTACCGGTACCGGCGGGACCAAGGCCAAACGTGATGGTATGCGAGCGGATGGCATCCACGTAGCGCTTTTGGCCGAGCGTCTTGGGGCGAATGGCACGACCGCGATACGAAAGCAGCACATCATCGCGAAGCGACGTAGCCTCGTGCTCACCGTCGCGCAAGACGGCCAGGCAGCGAGAAACATCGTCGGCAGACAGCGTGCGTCCGGCGGCCGCCTCGCGAAAAGTATGGTCGAAAAAACGCGCCACGAGCTCGACCTCGTCCGGGTCACCGCTCACGGCGATGCTGTCGCCACGGACGACCACATGGGCACGAACCAAACTCTCGAGTGCACGAAGGACACCGTCGCCGGCGCCCAAAACGCGCGAGGGGTCAATACCCTCGGGAACGGTAAGTCTAATCTTCGAGGCTTCCATGAACCTCCCTGCGTGCATGGACCAAGCCGGAATCATCGACTCCGATGATAGCAACATCGAGCAGGCACGGGGCTGTGAGTCCACAGGTATCGTCAAGACGGGCATGATGGAACGAACCGAGCGTCAGGTTGTCGCCATACTCAAGCACGGCACGCTCGACGGTTCCCACGCGACGGCGAGCGTCGGCAATGGCGAGTTCCTGCGCCGCGGCCCTCATGCGGCGGCTACGCTCGGCCATAACCTCGGGCGGCACCTGGTCGGGCATATCGGCAGCAAGGGTACCGGGACGCTTGCTGTAGCGGAACACGTGCATACGCGAAAAGCCCACACGGCGGCACAGTGCCAGCGACTCCTCAAACTCCTCGTCCGTCTCACCGGGAAAACCGACGATGACATCGCACGAAAGGGACACCTGAGGCAAGTTGGTGCGAATCATGCGCACCGTTTCCTCGAAGGCCTCGGCGCTATAGGGACGGCCCATGCGATGCAGTGTCCTGGTGCAGCCGGACTGCACGGGCAGGTGTAAAAACGGGGCGATGCGCTTCGGATAGCGCGCCATGACCTTAAGCAGGGACTCGGAGATATCCATGGGCTCGACCGAGGAAATGCGCACATGCGGAATGGACGTGCGCTCCATGATCGCCTCGAGCAGCTCATCGATCTCGACGTGTTCATCAGTCGCGCTCTTGCCATCGTAGGCGCCCAGGTTCACACCCGTCAGCACCACCTCGGGCACGCCGGCCTCCTGTGCCTCGCGAACTTGCTCGAGCACGGACTCGACCGGCACGGAGCGCTCGGGGCCGCGGGCCTTCCACACAATGCAATAGGTGCAACGATGGTTGCAGCCGTCCTGGATCTTCACGCCCAGACGCGAGCGACCGAGCGCGTCGACAACCTCGCCGTCGCTGCAGGCGGGAACGTCATCGGACTCAACGCCCAGCACCTCACAGACGCGTTCGGCGACATCGATCTTGGACGGCTCGGCGATCACGCGGTCCGAGAGCTCCAGCAGCTCCTCGGGATGCAGATTGACCACGCATCCGGTCACGACCACATAGGGCTCGTTTGGATAGGCCAGCGCATGGCGAACGGCCTTACGGGTCTTGGCCTCGGCCTCGCCCGTAACGGCACAGGTGTTAATGACGATCAGCTCAGCATCCTGAGGCTCCACCATCGCAAAGCCCAGGCGCATTAGATCGGCAGTGATACGGTCGGACTCAACCCGGTTGACACGGCAGCCGAGGTTGACGACAGAGATATGAGGTGCGAGCACGCGGGCTCCTTAATCGAGGATGTCGTCGAGGGCACTCTTGATACGGTCGGTCACCGACTTCTTACCGGATGCGACGTCATCGCCCATCTCGTCGGCAAAGGCGCGAAGCAGCTCGCGCTGCTTATTGGAAAGGTTCGTGGGGACGACCACACGCAGCTGCACGATCAGACGACCGCGCGAACCGCCACCGCCGATACGCGGCATGCCGTAATTGTTGACGCTCACGGTGTCGCCGTACTGGGCGCCAGCGGGGACGCACACCTTGACGACCTCGTCAGGCATAATGCCCTCGACCTCGATCTCGCATCCGAGCGCAGCCTGCGCAATCGAGATATCGCTCACGAGGTACAGGTCGTCGCCGTTGCGCTTAAAACGCTCGTGGTCGGCGACGCGCACGTTGACGATCAGGTCGCCCGACGGCTCGCCGCGAAGGCCGGCCTCGCCAAAACCGCTCACGCGCAGCTGGCGACCGGTCGAAACGCCGGCGGGAATATCGATATCGATCTTTTCGTGCGAAGGCGTGCGGCCCTGACCGTCACAGGTCTCGCAGGGATGGTCGATGACCGTGCCTTCGCCGTGGCAGTCGGGACAGGGCGAAGAGGACTGAACCTGGCCCAGGAAAGAACGCTGGACCGTCGTCACATAGCCCGTGCCGTGGCAGCGGCTGCACTGCTTTTCCTGTGCGCCCTCGGCCCTACCGGTGCCGTTGCAATCCTCGCAGGGGGCAAGGCGGTCATAGCTGATCGTCTTTTTGCAACCGAGTGCCGCCTCCTCAAGGGTCACCGAAAGGGAGATGGCCATATCGCGGCCGCGACGACGCTCACGGCGATTTCGGGCGCCACCGCCGGCACCGCCGCCAAAGAACGACGAGAAGAGGTCGTCCATGCCCATGCCACCAAAGATATCGTTGATGTCGACATAGCCAGAGCCACCGGGGCCGTCCGCGGTGCCGTAACGGTCGTAGTTAGCACGCTTCTGCTCGTCGGAAAGAACGGAATACGCCTCGTTGAGCTCTTTGAACTTGGCCTCGGCCTCGGGGTCGTCCGAAACGTCCGGGTGTACGGTACGGGCCTTCTTTAGAAACGCGCGCTTAATCGTCCGCGCGTCGGCATCCTTGTCGACGCCAAGTACCTCGTAGTAATCCCTATTTTCCGACACGACCGAATCCTTCCGACTTTCATTATTGTCACAGTGCGTCCTATACCCAAGCTGGGCCGGCCGCAAACAGAGGGGTTGATGTTATTGCATTGCGTAGGGCGAAAGCATGGCACGTTGCGAGCAGCTCGCAAACCAAACCGACACGAGCGCAAACATAAATCCGTTGGCAAAACCGTTGGCAAACTGCATCGCGCCGCGCTTCCACCACAGCAGGCTGCGGTGCAGCACGCCGTCCGAGACCACCATGAACAGGCCCATGGCAAACGGAATAAAGCACATCACGGCAAAGGCCGAGAACACGCCCGAGATGGCCGACAGCACCAAAAACGGCGCCACGATGCCCATCAGGTAAAAACCGGTACGGGCCTTGCCCTCCAGACGCTCGGCCTCGACATGAGCGCGGCCGACCAGATCGCCACCCGAGGCACCGTTGGTGCCGGCGTGACCCATGCCGCCAATGCGGACCTCGTCGCCATCGTGCGTACCGGCAGGAAACTCAATCGTCTGCTCGGAGGTCACACGGACACGGCCGCTGCCGCCGCAATCGGGGCAGGGGTCGGCGACGACCTTACCGGAACCGCCGCACTCGGGGCAGACCGACTGAAACGTGCCGGCACCGAACAGGAAGGACAGGTCGACATCGATGTGGCCGCGACCACCGCAGCTCGGACAGGTATGTGCATGCTCGGACGAAACAGAACCCGAGCCGCCACAGTGGCCACAGGTATCGAAGCGCGTATAGCGGACGGTCTTGCGGGCACCGCCCTTGGCCTCCTTAGCGTCGAGCTTGATATCGACGACCACGTTGGCGCCGTTCTCGGGATTATAGGCAGCCTGCCCGCGACGCGGCTGGCCCCAGGCGCCACCAAAGGGAAAGCCGCCCTCAAAGGGATTGCCATAGCCTGCGCTGCCGGCGTAGCCGCCGCCATAGGGCGAAGCCGTAGGAGCGCCGGCGAAGGGGTTGCCCGAGCGCATGGCGTCGTAGCGCGCACGCTTCTGCTCGTCCGAAAGCACGGCGTAGGCCTCGGAAACCTCTTTAAACTTTTCCTCGGCATCAGGTTCTTTGTTGACGTCCGGATGGAGCTTGCGGGCCTTTTGCTGGAAGGCCTTCTGTATATCACGCGAGGTGGCGTCCTTGGAGACACCCAAAATCTCGTAGTAATCTTTTTCGTTCATCGTCGCCATGCGCGGCAACCTCCTGCTCACAGCAGCGTATATATTGCGGTAATTCTACCCGAGCGGCCTAAGCTAGACCCCAAAACAGCTCGAACAGCACATTTCCATCGAGCCAGCCCAAGTGGGTGGGCGCTAAACGGGCGTGGGCACGACCTGCGATAACGTCTTTCGAGGCGACGCACCCCGCATGCCCCTCGACATAATCGGGCACCCAAGTGGCAAGACCCAACTCGAGCGCACGGTCACAGGCCGCCACCAGCTCGTCTGCAGCGATCACGCTTGCCGAGCGAACCAACAGATCGGGCCCAATGCCACGCGTCATGCGGCAGGCGAGCATCAAATCCTCGGCCGCAGCCTCGCGCTGCGACAGATACTCGGCATCAAACGTCGTCGCGGCGTCGTCGCGTTGCACCAAGCGCACGCGATACGCATCGCCGCGAGCAGGCACGTCGGGAAACAGCCCGGCCAAGCGATCGAAATCCTCGGCGTCGAGCATACCGGCGGCAGAGCGGCCCAAGCCCAGATAGCCCCGTCCTGTCCAATAGGCAATGTTGTGGGCACACTCATGTCCGTCGAGCGCGTAGCTTGCCACCTCATACGGGTGATAGCCGGCCGCACCCAGGCACTCACGCGCCGCGTCCATGCACGCAGCCTGAAAATCCTCGTCGGGCTCGAGCGACTCGTCGCGACACGCCATGTGGTAGAGCGGCGTGCCCTCCTCGAGCGTGAGCGGGTACACCGACACATGATGCGGCGCCGCCGCCAGCACGCCATCGAGCGTGCGTTGCCAGCTTACGGCGGTCTGCCCGGGAAGTCCGCACATCAGGTCGCAGGACACATCGAGCCCAGCGTCCTTAACCGTCGTGATGGCAGCGAGCGCCCGATCGGCATCGTGAATACGGCCAATCGCAGCAAGCTCGGCGTTGTCAAGGGTTTGAACTCCCAGAGAGACGCGTGTGACACCGACCTTGGCAAGCGCAGTGGCAAGCCCGGCGGTCAACGACTCGGGATTGGCCTCGCAGGTAAACTCAACGGGCTTGCACCACATGCAAATACGCCGGGCAAGCTCCACCAGACGCTCTCCTGCCAGCGACGGCGTACCGCCGCCAACATAGACGGTGCGGACCTGCGCAAGCGCGCCTGCGTCGCCAAAGGCATCGAGGCGCGCATACAGTTGCTCAAAATAGACATCGAGCGCAGCACTCAGGTCGCACGAAGCAAAACTGCGTGAGTCAAAGTCGCAGTATCGGCACTTTTGGGCGCAAAACGGCACGTGGACGTACAGCGCGGTAACGGCCACCGTTAGGCCTCCAGCGGATGAGCGGGCACCGACTCGCCGGCGGCAAGCGCGGCCTCGCAGGCCACCACATCGCGCTCGATATCATCGACCAATGCCATGAACTCCTCGTATGTGGAGCAGCGCACCACCTGCGCGCGCCAGGCGGCGGCATGGGGCATGCCCTTAAGATACCAGCTCGCGTACGTGCGGGCACGTGACATAAGCGGCAACAGCTCATGCGTGAGCGTCAGGTGCTCGCGCAGGGCATCCAGGCGCTCGACCGAGCTACGCACCGGTACTGGCGTGCCATCGAGTGCAAGGGCTCGAGCATCACCGAACACCCAGGGGTTGCCATAGATACCGCGCGCGATAAACACGGCACTGGCGCCCGAGTTGCGCAGGCGTTCCGCCGCATCCTCGGCGCAGAACACATCGCCCGAACCGATAACGGGAATCTCGACGGCGTCGGCCACCTCATCGACGACCGACCAATCGGCCTGGCCCGTATAGAGCTGCGTGGCACAGCGGCCGTGCACCGCCACCGCAGCTGCCCCTGCCCCCTCGAGCATCTGGGCAAACGTCGCGGCATTGCGGTCTTCGGCGTAAAAGCCCTTGCGAATCTTCACGGTCACGGGAACATGCGCCGCGCCCACCGCTGCCTCGACAATCTGCTCGGCCAGGTCGGGCGTACGCATAAGCGCCGAGCCCTCGCCCTTGGTAACGACCTTGCGAGCCGGACAGGCCATGTTGATATCAATCAATGACAGGCGATCGCCCACGCGTTCCTCGACGGCAGCGACGGCACCCGCAAACTGATCGGGCTTGGAACCAAAGAGCTGCACGCAGATCTGCTGCTCCTCGTCGGCCGGCAACACCAGGCGCCACGTCTTGTTGCTGGCATAGGCAAGGCCCGCAACGCTCACCATCTCGCTGTAGGCAAGGTTGGCACCGCGGCGGCGACACATGATGCGATAGGCGGGGTCGGTTACGCCCGCCATGGGAGCCATAAGGAACGGCTGCTCGGCATAGGCGCCCAGCAGACGCTTGCTGTATTCAGAAAGCGCCATGGACTTACTCGTCTACCTTTAGGATCGCCATAAAGGCCTCCTGCGGGACCTCGACCGAACCGATGGCCTTCATGCGCTTCTTGCCCTCTTTCTGCTTCTCGAGCAGCTTGCGCTTTCGCGAGATATCGCCGCCATAGCACTTGGCCAAAACGTCCTTGCGACGCGCCTTGACGGTAGAGCGGGCAATGATCTTGTTGCCGATGGCGCCCTGAATAGGCACCTCGAACAGCTGGCGCGGGATGATTTCCTTGAGCTTGTCACACAGGCCGCGGGCCAGGCCATAGGCCTTATCCTTGTGCACGATAAACGAAAGCGCGTCCACCTCATCGCCCGAAAGCAAAATATCGAGCTTGACGAGTTCGGAGGGACGGTACTCGTTGAACTCGTAGTCGAGTGAGGCATAGCCCTTGGTGCGACTCTTGAGCTGGTCAAAGAAGTCCAGGATGAGCTCGGCGAGCGGCATGTCAAAGCGCATCTCGACCGATTTGCTCGTGAGATGGATCATGTCAGTTGTAATGCCGCGGTGCTCGATAGCGAGCTGCATGACGGCACCCGTATACTCGGGCGGGCAGATAATTTTGGCCTTGAGGTAAGGCTCCTCAATGCGCTCGATGCGCGTAGCCTCGGGCAGATCCTGCGGGCTGCGAACATCAATCATCTCGCCGTCGGTCTTATAGACGTGATAGTCCACCGAAGGGCTCGTAGCAATGAGGTCAAGGTTGAACTCGCGCTCCAGGCGCTCCTTGACGACTTCCATATGCAGCAGGCCTAAGAAGCCCACGCGGAAGCCAAAGCCGAGCGCCACCGAGGTCTCGGGCTCCCACACCAACGACGGGTCGTTGACGTGCAGCTTATCGAGAGCGTCGCGCAGGTTCTCGTAATCCTTGTTGTCGATCGGAAACAGGCCCGTATAGACCATGGGCTTGGCCTCGCGGTAACCGGGAAGCGGCTCGGGGCAGGGATTAGACGCCCACGTGAGGGTATCGCCCACGTGCACGGCCTCAGGATCCTTCAGACCCGTGACCACGTAGCCGACCTCGCCAACCGTCAGTGCGTCAACCGGGGTCTCGGCAGGACGCTTGACGCCCACGCCGTCGACCAAGAAGTCACCTTCTGCCTGCATCATGCGCAGGGTATCGCCCTTCTTGATGGAGCCGTCAAAGACGCGGACCGTGGCAACGACGCCGCGGTACTCATCGAAATACGAATCCAGGATAAGCGCCTTGAGCGGCGCGTTCGCATCGCCCTTGGGCGGAGAGATCAAAAAGACGATAGACTCCAGCAAATCGTGAATGCCCTCGCCGGTCTTGCCCGATACGCATACGGCATCGTCGGCAGGGATCGCCAGGTCGTCCTCGATCTCGGTCTTGACCTCGTCGGGGTGTGCCGACGGCAGGTCGATCTTGTTGATAGCGGGCACGATATCCAAGTTGGCGTTCATGGCGAGCGTCGCGTTGGAGACGGTCTGCGCCTCGACGCCCTGCGTGGCGTCGACGACAAGCACCGCACCCTCGCAGGCGGCAAGCGAACGCGAGACCTCGTAGGTAAAGTCCACGTGGCCCGGCGTATCGATCAGGTTGAACTGATACGTCTCACCATCGTCGGCGTCATAGGACACGCGAACGGCATTAGACTTGATCGTGATGCCGCGCTCGCGCTCGATATCCATGGTGTCGAGCAGCTGCGACTCCATATCGCGCTCGTCGACGGTATGGGTGAGCTCGAGGATGCGGTCACTGATCGTGGACTTGCCATGGTCGATGTGCGCAACGATCGAGAAGTTGCGGATGTGGGAAATGTCAATTGAAGTATTCATGCGGACTATCTTACCCGAGCGGTACAAAAAATGGAGCCTGTTCCATAAAACAGGCTCCATTTATGCGCGTAATCTGTGTGGTGTGAAATTTACAACTTAGGCGTTGATGCTGTTCACGAGCTTGGCAAGACCGGACTTGCGGTTGGAAGCCTGGTTCTTGTGGATAACATGCTTGGCGGCAGCCATGTCGAGACGCTTGGTGACGGTCTTGAGGGCAGCCTGGGCCTTCTCGGCGTCGCCCTCGGCGACGGCGGACTGGACGTGCTTGGTCAGCGTCTTGAGCTCGGACTTGACAGCCTTGTTACGCATGCGAGCTGCCTCATTGGTGCGGATACGCTTCTTCTGAGACTTGATGTTTGCCACTTCTGGAGTTCCTTTCGAGTTCCTTGCAAAAAATGTATGACACCTCTGAGACACGGTGAGGTCATGCAAGCGCCTACTATAGCACGCTCCCCCTCAAAGGGATAGAACGAATTTGTCAAATAGGCAGGTATCATCACGATTTTCTCAAGATGTTCGTAATCCAGAGCAAAAGCGCGGTCTCCGAATCGGCAGAACCCTTCAGTGCGAGCTCCACATCGACCGCGCCCTCGAGCGCAGCGACAAGCTCCGCCATCGAAAAGCGGCGTGCCCAGGTCAGGTGATTTTTGACCTGCCAGGCCTGAAGCTTGAGTGTCGCGGCGAGCTCACGCCCCTGCCCACGAGAGTCGAGCGCCTTGGCGACGATCAACTCGCGGATGCGACCGCATAGCAGCGTGTAGGTCCACACATAGCTCTTGGCGGGCAGCAGCCCAAAGAGCTCAAGCGAGCGGCGCATATCGCGGGCCGAGACGGCATTGAGGAAGTCCCAGGGCTGAACTTCGGCCGTGCGCACGATCCAGCGCTCCACATCGGCAAGCTCAATTTGCGGCGCCTCGACCATCTGGGCAAGCTTGGCCAAGTCGTTATCGAGCATGCGGGTGTTCTCGCCCGAGCGCGAGACGAGCTCCTCGGCAGCAGCCGTCGAGATGGACTTACCGCGCTGCGTCGCCATCTGCTGAACGCGGCGCGGCAGTTCCCAGCGCTTGGTACCCGAACAATCGACGATAGCCTTCTTGTCGATCTTGGCGATTGCCTTATACAGGCGCGTATTCTTGGCAAGTGAGTCGGCAATAATGAGACAGACCGTCGTGGGGCTGGGACTTGCGAGGTACTCGACAAGCGGTTCCGAGACCGCCTTGGCAAGCTTGGAGCAGCCGTCGAGGATCACCAGGCGAAACTCGCTGCCCATGGGAAAGGTATTGAGCGAGCCGATGATCGACTCGATATCGGGATCTTTCGTCATGTCGCGTTCATCGAGGTTGAACTCAACCATACCCGACTTTTCCAAGCGAGCTTTCATACGCGAGACGGCGTGGTCGCGCTTGACCCCATCGGTACCGACGATCAGATATGCCGGCAGCAGACCGGTTTCGGACATTGCGCTCCCCTCTCGCACACACTCGAATTCGTACCGTGCCATTTTAGCCCAGGGGTCAACCGCGCGCCAACGATGTCATCACGGTCGCTGGCATCGCATGGCAAAGCCCTTCGCAGTCGGCGTGACGGTAATGTCGCCGTGTTCGATGGTGCATGCGAACGCACCACCCGCTTCCTTAACTGCATCGATGCAGGCATCCGACGGATGGCCGTAACGATTCCCCTCGCCGGCGCTCGCGATAGAGAACTCGGGCTTAAGCGTGCCCAGCAGGTCTGTGTCGACGGAAACTTTTGAGCCATGATGCCCCAGCTTGAGCACATCGATATCTCCCACCTCCTGTACAAACTCGCGCTCCTGATCGAGCTCGGCGTCACCAGTGAGCAGCAAGCGGAGACTCTGGCCTCCCTGGGCATAACTGAGCAGCAAGACAAGCGAGTCTTCATTGCCCTCACCATCCACCGTGTCAAACGGCCACATCACACGAGCCCGAAATGTGCCGATATCGATCGTGTCCCCGCGAGCCACCTGCATATACGTTACGCCCGGGCGATTTAGAACCTCAGCAGGCGCATCCTCCAGCGCATTAGCCGCGACCGCAATGGTTCCAACCGAAAACTGATCGAGCACATCGGGAAGACCACCCCAATGGTCTTCGTCCCAATGCGTAATGAAGACGGCATCGATATGGTGGACGTTATTGCGAACCAACGCCGACACCACGCGCTCATCGAGCCCACAGTCGACGAGCGCCACGGCGCTACCCTGACGAACCAGAATCGCATCGGCCTGGCCAACATCGAGGACCGTTACCGAAGGCGGCGCACATCGATCCCAATAGACATACGGAACACCCGCTGCGAGCATTAAACACAGCAGCCCCGCTGCCATGCTCCGCGCGCGGGGGCGTGGCCACCAGACCAAGAGGGCCACCAGCGCGAACGGCACCACATATACCAAGGGCGTATCGGGCGGCACGCTTACGGATGCGCCCGGAACGGCAGCAAAGAGCTGTTCAAAGAACAGCGCACAGCGGGCGACAATCATGGGCACCACGAGCGCCCCGTGACGCAGCAGCGGCACAAGCGAGCAGGGCACCAGCACAACCGATACAGCGAGCAGCACGCTTATCACCGGACCGATCACGGCATTTGCAAGTGGGGCAATGAGCGAAAACGTCTCAAATGCGGGAATCGTAACGGGAAGTGTCGCCAGCTGCGAGCACAGCGTGACAGACAAAACGCTGGCGACACCCGATGGCATGCCCAGCTCGCCCAAGGCGTAGGTGGCGTAGGGGCAAAAACAAAGGATGGCAAAGACACTGGCGCACGAAAGCTGAAAACCCATTTCGAACAATACCGTCGGACGCAGCAAAACAAAGATTGCCATGGTGACGAACAGAGCCGAGAGGCCATGCCGACGACGCCCGGCGCCGTTGGCGACAAGCGACGCCGCCACCATGCAGCACGCGCGCACGGCCGAGGGCGAAGCGCCCGTAAAAACGGCATAGGCAGCGAGGGCCAGCACCAACAGCCCCCGCTGCAGCCCACGAGAGAGGCGTGTCTTTTGCAGGGCGCTCTCAATCACAAACCCCACGATGGCAAGATGACTACCCGAGACAGCGATAAGATGTGCGGTGCCCGTTACCGAAAACCAATCGCCCGCCGGCTGGGCACGCAGCTCGGCCGAGCGTCCGCAGACAACGCCGGCAATGAGCGAGCGCGCTGGATCGGTCGCGGGCGCGATAACGGCAAGGAGCTCGTTTCGAAGCCAAGACAACGGGCCTGGAGGGCCCTCGTCGATCGATACCAACCGGACGACTTTAACCTTTCGAAGCTCGCCCCGAAGCACGCGTGAGCGCCCATACGCATCATTCTCAAAGCGCGAAATTCGACCGATAGCACGTACATGCGAACCGACGCCGAGCTCACGATCGCACGACAGCCATACCTGACCCAAATGCTTTTCGCCCGCAAACGCATCGCAGGTATAGGAGTACACACCGTCATTGATGGACGGATCGCCGTGCACAACAAACTCAAGACTGCTCGCAGCCCGATTATCCAGTGCCCTCGATGCGTGTAGCGCTCCTATCGCCCAAGCCGCGGACACGACCGCTCCCGCAACGAGGCCAAGGGCCGCGGCATACAGCCATCGCTTCCACCGCACAAGACGCATACAGGACCGTGCCAATACGATGCACGTCGCAGCCGCGAAGGGAATGGCCATAAGCAATGTGACGGGCGCCGCCCGCTCTCCCAGCAGCGCATCGGCCGCCATGTTAAGCACTAACCCACAGCTCGCACACAAGCCGGCACAAAGGGCTATCGCCCACGGCATCAATGGGCGCGGTGGCATCACATGCTCGCGCTCGGTCGCACTCATACGCAGATGCAATCTTTAATTTTGGCGAGTTTCTTCTCACCGATCCCCGATACGCGCATAAGGTCATCGACCGAGGCAAAGACCCCGTTTTGCGTCCGTTCGTCGATAATTGACTGGGCCATAGAAGGCCCGATGCCCGAAAGCGTCTGCAGCTCCGCCGCACTTGCCGTATTGATATTCACAAGTCCCGACGAAGACCCTGTACCAGGGGTCGTGGAAGCACTGCTTTCGGCGGCGCCGACGGCCGCAGCCGTTTGTTGCTCCCCTACCGTCGGCACATAGATCTTTTGACCATCGGTGATCTTGGACGCACGGTTAAGAACCGTCACATCCGCCTCGGCCGTAAGCCCTCCGGCGGCATCAATCGCCTGGGACACCCGTGCTCCATCTTTAAGCCGGTACACGCCAGGCTTCACAACGGCGCCATCAACATCGACGTACACCTCGGCAGCAGAGGAGCTCTTGGCAGACGGCTCATCGGCATCGTCAGGAGAGGCATCCCCGGCCCCGCGCACATCCGAGGCGCTCGCCTCATCACTACGCTCAAACGATACGTCGCTGGAGTGACCACCAAAACCTGCCATCGCCAAGCCGCTCGCGGCGGCAATGACAACCAGGATCGCCACGACCATCGCCTTATGGCCGAGCAGCTTTTCTGCCCAGCGGTCCATCCGTTTAACCCGTTCGTGTTGCTCGCGCTGCGCCATAGCAAACACCTCCCAACACCATCGTGTCAGGAAACGAACGCCGCAGCCTCCGCACGCCCACACCGGTTTTCGCGGTCAAACCAAAAGCTGACCAAAACCTTGCGGAAAAGTGTCCATTTATTCAGGCACACGTCGACAAATGAACCGTTTATCGCCTAATGCCCAGATAGAAAAAGACCGACGATGCAAAATCACCGCCGGTCTATACACAACATTATTCGTGATCTTGGTAAATCTCACGTGGAGCGAGCTCGGAATGTTTGCGTTTTAAGGTCTTAGGGGCCTTATACGTGTTGCTCTCGAAGTCGATATACTCGGTCTGCTTGAGCAAGCGCTCAATCATCTCCTCGTGATCGAACAGCTCCCACGCCTCATGCACGGCATCGAGTTTGGCGTGCGTCTCGGGGCGGCGCGGCATAAAGAGCGTGCAGCAATCGGGAGCGGCCTCGGTCGAGATATCGAAGGTACCGATTTCCTCGGCACGCGCGATGATCTCCTGCTTGTCCGAACCAATCAGCGGGCGGAACACGGGGATCTTGACGGCCTCGTTGACGGCCATGATGTTCTCGAGCGTCTGGGAAGCAACCTGACCGAGCGATTCACCGGTCACAATAGCCTTGGCGCCCTCGATATGCGCAATGCGCTCGGCAACCGAATACATAATGCGACGGTACATGATCACGCGCAGGTTGCTGGGGCAGGTCACCGAGATCTCACGCTGACAATCGCCAAACGGCACCACGTACAGGCGGCCGATCTGGACACCCGGCTCAAGCGCACGGATGATGTCCTGCACCAAATACTCGCTCGTGTCGGGCGTCTGCGGACGACCGGAGAAATGTACCGGCACGCACACCGCGCCGCGACGCGCGAGCATCCAGGTCGCTACCGGAGAATCGATACCCGACGACAGTAGCGTCACGACCTTGCCGGCAGATCCCACCGGCAGACCGCCCACGCCGCGCTCGGAGCGCGCGTACACATAAACGCTACCCTGGACCACCAGCACGTGCACCATCGCGTCGGGGTCGTGCATCTGGACCTTTTTATCGGGAAACGCCTCGCACAGTACCTCGCCCACCTGACGATTGATATCAATCGAGGTGAGCTCGTAGTCGGTGTTAGAGCGCTTGGCATGCACCTTAAACGACTCAAAGGGACCAAACTCGCGCAGCGCCTTCACGGCGGCGGCGCAGTATTCCTGCGGGTCGCGGTTGGTGTGGTACGCCAGGGACACACGGGCAACGCCGGGGACGGTGCGGATGACGCGCGCCGCCTCGTCGGCCTGGTGCTCGTTAAAGGTCACGAGGATATAACCGGAAATTCGAGACACGGCATTCACGGAAAAGGCGGCCAAGGCCGCCTTAATGTTATCCATGAGGATATGCTCAAAATGTGCGCGGTTCTTGCCCTTCAGTCCAACCTCGTGATAGTGGACCAGGCAGACGCGAGCTGCCATTTAGGCTTCAGCAACCTTGTGGCCGAGCGCCTTCTCGTAACGGGCCTCGTCGTAGGAGATGTCGCCGTCGACGATCTCGTCCATAGCCATCGAGATGGTATCGGCGCCGGAAAGCGCAATGGTGATGTCGTCGACATCCTGGACAGCGAGCACGCGGTTGTGCTGGCCACGCAGCATGCTGTTAATGTCGCAGGCGCGCTTGGAGGCAAGCGAGGCGAGCAGGAAGCGGTTGTGATCGGTCTTCTCCAGAAGATCGTCAATGCAAGGCTTTACAACGGACACGGACCTCAGATCCTTTCATGCATATCGAGAACGCGAACGAGCTCATCGGTCGCGCGGTCGAGATCGTCATTCACCACGACGTCGTCGTAGCGGTCGGCAAGGGCAAGTTCATCGGCGGCGTTAGCCATACGCAGCTCGATTGTCTCGGGCGTCTCGGTACCGCGACCGACCAGGCGATCGCGAAGCACCTCGAGCGAGGGCGGCTTGATAAAGATCAACACGGCCTCGGGGAAACGCTCCTTGACCTGCAGGGCACCTTGGACATCGATCTCCAAGATCAGAGACGAGCCAGAGGCGAGCTTGGATGTGACCTCGCTCACCAACGTGCCGTAGCAGTTACCGTGGACCTCGGCCCACTCAACAAACTCACCGTTTGCCACGCGGCGGTCGAACTCCTCGCGCGTCAGAAAAAAGTAGTTGACGCCGTCGACCTCACCTTTGCGTGGTGCTCGCGTGGTAGCCGAAACCGTCAGGCCCAGGTTCGAGCGGCGCTCGCGCACACGAGTGACGAGCGTGCCCTTGCCTGCACCTGACGGTCCAGAAATCACAAAGAGCTTTGAATCCTGAGCGCTCACTTATTTGGTCAGCTGCTCGAGGAGCTGCTCGCGCTGACGGACGCCGAGGCCCTGGACGCGACGGGTAGCGGAGATGCCGAGCTCCTCCATGATCTTGGCGGCCTTGGCCTTGCCATAACCGGGGAGAGACTCGATGAGGGTGGAAACCTTCATGCGGGAAGCGATGGGGTCATCGGAGTTGAGCACGGACTCGAGGGACTTCTCGCCCTTCTTGATCTGCTCGCGAAGCTCAGCGCGGGCGTGACGTGCGGCGGCAGCCTTCTCAAGAGCCTGCTTGCGCTGCTCGTCGGTAAGCTGAGGGAGTGCCATTCGAACCTCCAAATAGTTGGGTTATATCTGATGCAATAATTGGCATTTTAGCACGTCAAACGCACTAAATGCCCAATCGACGGCATCATAGGTTAGACGATACCTGCGAAAAGTGCAATATACGGAGGTCAAAGTTGAGCCCCTGACCTGCGATTCCACACAAAGGATGGGAAAGTTTTCGCAGGCACAGGGGCTAATTTGTGCTAATGAGACCCAAAAGTGGTGACTTGAGGGAATCTCTTAGGCGACGTTTTCGACCAGCTCGGCAACGATGGCGTCAAATGCGGCAACCGGGTCGTCGGCACCGGTGATGGGTCGGCCCACCACAATGTGGCTTGCGCCACGCTCGATAGCCTGGGAGGGCGTCGCCACGCGGGATTGATCGCCCAGGGCGGCACCCACCGGACGAACGCCCGGAGTCACGATCAGCGCGTCGGGGCCGAGCAGCTCGCGCATGTCATGGGCCTCCATCGGCGAGCACACGATGCCGTCGATACCGTTGGCCTGAGCAAGCTTTGCCAGGCGGGCGGCTTCCTCGGCGATGGGCGACTCGACACCGATCTCGGTCAGCGCATCCTGGTTCATGCTCGTGAGCACGGTGATGGCAACGAGCTTGGCGCGGTCCTCGCGCGCCTCCTCGGCACCCTCACGGCACGCAGCGAGCATGGCGCCAGAACCCAGGCCATGGACCGAGAGCAGGTCGGCACCGGCATGCGAGGCAGAACGGGCGGCGCCGCGCACCTGATGCGGAATGTCATGGAACTTGAGGTCGAGGAAGACCTTAAAGCCCAGGTCCTTGAACGTCTTGACGATCTCGGGTCCCTCAGCGTAATAGAGCGTCATGCCCACCTTGAGCCAAGCGGCATGACCAGAAAGCTCGTGGGCGAGCTCGAGCGCACGCTCACGGTCGCAGTCGAGGGCGACGATAACGCGGTCGCGGGCGTCGGTCTCTAGCATTCAAAAGCACCTACCAGCTCGTTGATGTCCTTCACGCCCTGGGACTCGGCCCAGGCCTCGAGCTCGTGCGCGATCTTAATCGAGGCGCACGGATCGACGAAATTGGCCATGCCGACCGACACGCAGGTGGCGCCGGCCAGGATAAACTCGGCCGCATCCTCGCCCGTCATGACGCCGCCGACACCGTTGATGGGGATATCGACGGCCTGAGCGACCTCCCAGACCATGCGAACGGCGATGTGGTGGCACAGCGGGCCCGAAAGGCCGCCCTTGGGCTTGGCCACACGGGACTTGCGGGTATGAACGTCAATGGCCATGCCCTGGATGGAGTTGATGACCGAAAGGCCGTCGGCTCCCGCGGCCTCGAGAGCCTTGGCAATCTCGGCGACGTTAACCGGAGCCATCTTTACGAACAGCGGCTTATCAGTCACCTTGCGGCAGGCAGCCATAACGGCAGAGGCGCCCTCGGGCGAGGAGCCCATGGCGGCACCGCCGGCGGCGATATTAGGGCAGCTCACGTTGATCTCGTAGCCGGCAGCCCAGGGGCACAGCTCGACATACATCTCGAGCGCGCGGACAAACTCGTCAACGGAGTGGCCGGCGACCTGACAAATGACCTGGCAGCCATCCTTGGAAAGCTGTTCGAGCCACGGACCGGACTCACGGGCAAAGGCGGCCACACCGGGGTTCTGAAGGCCCACGGAGTTGATCATGCCGCCCGGGATCTCGGCCATGCGAGGCGCGGGGTTGCCGGGCCAGGGCTCGGCAGCACAACCCTTGGTGGTGATGGCACCCAGCTGGGAAACATCAAAGAAGTTCTGGAACTGCCAACCGTAGCCAAAGGTACCGGCTGCGGTGTTGATGGGGTTTTGCATCTTGACGCCGCCGAAATCGACGGCCATGTTCACGGTACCCACTAGAAGACCACCACCTTGGAAGCATCGAACACGGGGCCGCACATGCAGGCGCCCTTCATACCGTCGACCGTCTCGACATTGCAGGTGTTGCAGGCACCAAAGCCACAGCTCATCATGCGCTCGAGCGAAACCTCGCAGTACGCACCGGCCTCGGCGGCAGCGACGGCGACCTTCTTCATCATGACGGCGGGACCGCAGCTGGCGACGTAGTCGTAGCCGCGCTCGCCAAGCAGCTCGGCGGCAGGATCGGTGCAGAAACCGTGCATGCCGAGCGAACCGTCGTCGGTGCACACGTTAACCGTATCGCACAGCGAGCGGAACTCATCGACGCCCACGGCCTTGGACGCGGTACCAAAGCCCAGGCACACGTCGACGGCCACACCCTGCTCGGCAAGCTTACCGGCAAGGCACAGCACGGGCGGAACACCGATGCCGCCGGCGACAAGCAATGCCTTCCTGGTGCCCTCGGGTACCAGCCAGCCGCGGCCGCCAGGGCCCAGCAGGTTGGACTTGGAACCGGGGCCCATCTGCGACAGGCGACGGGTGTCGTCGCCCACGACGGCGTACCACAGCTCGACGGTGCCGGCCTGGGCGTCGGCGCGATAGTAGCTCAGGGGCACGCGAAGCAGCGAGGACGCATCGCCGGGTACGGCAATGTTCACAAACTGACCGGGCTTGAGCGCACTTGCAAGCTTGGGGGCCGAGATGACGAGCGAGAAGATGCCGTCGGCGATCTCCCGGTTCGAGACGACCTCGAAGTCGTGCATGCGTGCAGTGGAAGGTGTGGGCATAGACGCTCCAATCCCCCATGCGGTTGCATGGTCTAAACGAACAGAAAGCGCGGCACCGCAAGGGCGCCGCGCACAAAAGCGATAAGGCTATGCTAGCAGATGCAGCCGTCGGCAAGCGTCTGTTTACCGCCGACAAACACATCGGTGGCTCGACCGGTGAGCGTACGGCCGGCAAAACCGGAGTTCTCGGCGCGCGACTCGTAACCGTCCTCGCCGACCGTCCAGGTTACGGAGGGGTCGAACACGGTCAGGTCGGCAACGGAGCCCGCCTTGACCTGAACCTGGTCGAGGCCCAGGATCTCACGCGGTTTGATGGCCATGAGCTCGACCATGCGGCCCATGCTCATCTTGCCCGTGTTGACCAGCTCGGTGAGCACGAGCGACAGCGAGGTCTCGAGGCCGATCATGCCAAAGGGTGCGAGCTCGAACTCGCGGGCCTTCTCCCACGGGGTGTGCGGAGCGTGATCGGTAACGATCACGTCGACGGTACCGTCGATGACGCCCTGACGGATGGCCTCGGCGTCCTCGTCGGTGCGCAGCGGCGGATTGACCTTGAGCGAGGTGTTGTAGGTCTCGTCCAAGTCGTTCTCGGTCAGGAACATGTGGTGCGGGGTGGCCTCGCAGGTTACCTGGACACCGGCGGCCTTACCGGCACGCACGAGCTCGAGGCCGTGAGCGGTGGAGATGTGCTGGATGTGCAGCTTGGCACCGGTCAGCTTGGCAATCTCGATGTCGCGGGCGATCTGAAGCTCCTCGCCGGCGGCCGGCCAGCCCTCGAGGGCCAGACGGGTCGAGACCTTGCCCTCGTTGATCTGGCCATGGCCGACCAGGTCCTCGTCCTGGCAGTGGCTCATAAAGACCTTGCCGAACATCTTGCCGTAGTCCATGCAGCGACGGAGCATGCCCGCGCCCTGCACGCCGCGACCGTCGTCGGTAAAGGCGACGGCGCCGTGGGCGACCATATCGCCCATCTCGGACATGGCCTCGCCCTTAAGGCCGCGGGTCATGGCGCCCGACGGATAGACGCGGCAGTGACCGACCTCGGCAGCGCGGGACTTGACGAACTCCACGACGGTGCCGTTATCGGTGACGGGATCGGTGTTGGGCATGGCGCACACGCCGGTGAAGCCGCCCTTGGCAGCTGCGCGGGTGCCGCTCTCGATGTCCTCTTTGACCTCATAGCCGGGCTCGCGAAGGTGAACGTGCATATCAACCAGGCCGGGGACGAGGTACTTGCCGGAAAGGTCGCGGACCTCGGCTCCCTCGACGGCGAGATTCTCGCCGACCTCGGCGATCTTGTCGCCGTCAATCAGGACGTCAACGACACCGTCAAGCTCGACGGACGGGTCGACGACGTGGGCATTCTTAAGAAGCAAGGCCATTATCGGCACCTCCAAGCAGCAGATACAGGATAGCCATACGCACGCAGATACCGGCGTAGACCTGCTCCAGGATGACGGAGCGTTGCGGGTGGTCGGCCATATAGGAGTCGAACTCGACGCCGCGGTTGATGGGGCCCGGGTGGCAGATGATCGCATCGGGCTTCATGAGCTTCTCGCGGTCCTTGGTCAGACCGAAGAGCTTGTGGTACTCACGAATGGTCGGGAACGGGGCACCCTCGAGGCGCTCCTGCTGCACGCGCAGCATGTAGACAACGTCCAGCTCGGGCAGGACAGAATCGAGATCGCTCGTCACGTGGTCGCAGCCCAGAACCTCGGGCGCCGGCGGCAGCAGCGTGCCGGGGGCGACGGCGTAGGTCTCGCAGCCCATGATCTTAAGGGCGGGAATCAGCGAGCCGCAGACACGGGAGTGTGAGATATCGCCGACGACGGCGACCTTCAGACCGTGGAAGTCACCCTTATGCTCCCAGATGGTGTACAGGTCGAGAAGGGCCTGCGTGGGGTGGTTGTGCTTGCCGTCACCGGCGCAGATGACGCTCGCGGGCGAGTTCTGCGTGACGATGTAGGGAGCACCGGCGTGCTTATCGCGCACGACGATGCAGTCGATCTTATAGGCGTTGAGGGTCTCGACGGTGTCGACGAGGCTCTCGCCCTTGACCGTAGAGGTCGAGGAGCCGCCAAAGTTAAGGCTATCGGCCGAAAGGCGCTTCTCGGCAAGCTCGAAGGAGCTGCGGGTGCGCGTCGAGGGCTCGTTGAACATGTTGACGATGGTCTTGCCCTTGAGCGTGGGGACCTTCTTGATCGCACGCTCGTTGACCTCGGAGAACGCCTTGGCGGTCTCGAGGATGAGCTTGATGTCCTCTTCGGAGTACTCGGTAATGTCGATCAGGTGCTTATGGTTGAACGCCACGGTACTACTCACCTCCCAGCGGCGCAGAACCCACGTGGGAGCCCGGCGCGACGTCGTTGATCTCGACGGCGGTGTGGCCGTCGACTTCCTTCATATATAGATGCACGTTCTCCTCATGCGACGAGGGAACGTTCTTGCCGACAAAGTCCGGCGAGATGGGGAGCTCGCGGTGGCCGCGGTCAACGAGGACTGCCAACTCAATGCGGCTCGGACGGCCCAGGTCCATGACGGCGTCGAGAGCGGCGCGGATGGTACGGCCCGTATACAGGATGTCGTCCACCAGCACGACGCGCTTGCCGTCGACGCTAAAGGGAATGTTGGTGGCGTGGATCGCGGGAGCGAAATTGGTCGCATAGTCATCGCGGTAGAAGCTGATGTCGAGGCTGCCGAGCGGAACTTCGACGCCCTCGATCTCCTTGATCTCGTCGGCGAGCTTCTTAGCCAGAAGGTCGCCGCGCGTGACGATGCCGACCAGAGCGAGGTCTTCACAGCCCTCGTTGCGCTCGAGAATCTCGTGCGCGATGCGGGTCATCGCTCGATTGACGGCGGTCTCGTCCATGATGACCGCCTTGGGGGAAGTCGTGCCCATCGATCTCCTTCCTCACATGTCTTGACTGCTGACACAGTCAAAAAAATAGATGCCCGACCGCTTAAAGCGGACCAGACACCCACAGGAAGGGCTGCTCTTTGGCAGCTATGTAATTCCATGTGGGTATCTCGTACCCCTTTAATGGTCAAGGGATAGTGTAGCCAACCTCGAGCTTAATTGCGAGCATAAATACAGAGCAATCCGTAAACGGAGCCCAAAGCCCAATAAACCTATATATATTTGTGGGACGAGCTTGAAAACGCACGCACGAGCTGGCATAATCCCCTCTGCTGCACGCAAATCGGATCTACGTCCAGGGCCGTGGCGTGGGCACTATCGCCAAAAGAGGAATATCTCTGTGTAGATTGCGCACAGGGAGCGACTTCTGTGCTATAGTTCAGGATTGTTTGTTAACGCGACATGTTCGTTTGTCGCCCAAGGAGGGTCAGTTATGTCCAAAGTTTGCGAAGTTTGCGGTAAGCACCCCGTTGCCGGTCGCTCCATCAGCCACTCTCACCGCGTCACCAACCGTAAGTTCCGCCCCAACATCCAGCGCGTCTACGTCGTCGTCGATGGTCACCGTCGCAAGATGAACGTTTGCTCCACCTGCCTCAAGTCCGGCAAGGTTGCGCGCTCCTAAATAAGGTCTTACCAACAAGTACCTCGGACTCTCCGGGTCAAAGACCTCGCGTTCATATAGAACTTACCAAAGGCGTCCTCCCCTACGGAGGGCGCCTTTTTGCACTCATTGGGGACAGGCTTACATGAGTGCTTTCACGCATTGGGGACAGACGTGGCGTACACATGCGGCGCCATGATCAGGTCCTGCCCAGCCTCACGCAGCCTCCCTCCAGCCCACAGTGGCCTTGGTCACGCTTGTAGCGCCAATGCCGGTGATACGGGCAATTTGCTTGACCGTGAGATGTGCCCGCCTGAGCCTCAGCAGACAGGCATCGCGATCGGGGCGTGGCAGGGCCTTGAGCAGCGCAGGATCTATGCTCGGCAGGACTTCGTGCGCAATGGAAAGGGCCTCCTCATCGGGGATCCGCCGGCGTGGAAGAACCTCCACTGACCAAGTGCGCCCGGCAACTTCCTCGAGATGCTCGCAATAGCAACGGGAGCCTCCGACGATATCGAGCATAGGAGCCGCGTCACAGATGTCAAAGGGATCATAGCCCAGCTGATATGCCTTGTAGCTTGACCAGCGGTACGCCTCGAGCGAGTCGAGCGCACCTTTCACGGGATTGAGATGGATATAATCGAGCAGCTGTACCGCCTGCGTGTCCGACTCGACCGCGACCCGTGAATAGCGATTGTCAAACAGATGGCCTGTTCTCCCCGTTTTCCCATTGAAATACTTGGCATACGCCGTCAGCGCGCACTGCATTGCCTTTGAAAGATTGTCAAATGAGTCATCAACCATCAAATGGAAGTGATTGTCCATAAGGCACCAAGCCAACACCGCCACTTTATGGTGCGCGAACCTGTCCGAGATGTCCGATAAGAAACGATATCGGTCAGAGCCATCTTCAAAAATAATCTGTTTAGAGTTACCACGGTCAAAGACGTGGTAATAACCGGTGAGCGAAACGGCGCGGGCACATCGAGGCATAATCTCTCCTTTCAAAAACTGAACAGGCAACACCTAAAAGGAGAGAAGGAACGCGAAATGCTGAGCCTGTGACCTATTTATATCCAATGAGCGGCAAAAACAGGCCCAGAGCGGCAAAATGGCAAATCGATGTCTGTCCCAAATGAGTGAAAGCACTCATGTAAGTCTGTCCCCAATGAGCGGGGCGATGCAGCAGACAGATAGTTTTAGTTAAAGCGGTTCATTTTATTGAAGCGTTTTAGTGTGCCTTTTACGGGAATCTTACCGTTCACCGAATAATTTCTTGCTATCATGCAAGGCGTAGGGTAAATCTCCGATCGCAAGGAGACACAAATGGTGAAAAAGTCACCGGAAAACACTACTCCCGCAATTGTGGACAACGTAGAGGCGCTTGAGGCTAAGCTCGCTCAGATGCGAGAGGCCCAGGCGCTTTTTGCTACGTACACGCAGGAGCAGGTCGACAAGATCTTCTATGAGGCCGCCATGGCCGCCAACAAGGCTCGTATCCCGTTGGCGAAGATGGCCATCGAGGAGACCGGCCGCGGCGTTCTTGAGGACAAGGTCATCAAGAACCACTACGCCGCAGAGTACATCTACAACGCTTACAAGAACACCAAGACCTGTGGTGTCCTGGAGCGCGACGAGGCTTACGGCATCACCAAGATCGCCGAGCCCATCGGCATCGTGGGCGCCGTCATCCCGACGACCAACCCCACCTCCACCGCGATCTTCAAGACGTTGATCTGCCTGAAGACCCGCAACGCCATCATCATCTCCCCGCACCCGGCTGCCGCCAAGTGCACCATCGCCGCCGCCAAGCTCGTGCTTGACGCTGCCGTCAAGGCCGGCGCCCCCGAGGGCATCATCGGCTGGGTCGATGTCCCCTCCATCGAGCTGACCAACATGGTCATGCGCGACGTCGACATCATCCTCGCCACCGGTGGCCCGGGCATGGTCAAGGCCGCTTACTCCTCGGGCAAGCCCGCCCTGGGCGTTGGCGCCGGTAACACCCCGGTCGTCATCGACGACACCGCCGACGTGCTGCTCGCCGTCAACTCCATCATCCACTCCAAGACCTTCGACAACGGCATGATCTGCGCTTCCGAGCAGTCCGTGACTGTCATCGACAGCATCTATGACCAGGTTAAGGCCGAGTTCCAGAAGCGCGGCTGCTACTTCGTCAAGCAGGGTGCCGAGATGGAGGCCCTGCGTGCCGCCATGTTCAAGAACGGCGCTCTCGATCACCGCATCCCCGGCATGGCCGCTGCCAAGATCGCCGAGCTCGCCGGCATCGAGGTTCCCGCCAAGACCAAGATCCTGATCGCCGAGGTCACCTCCACCGACCCCGCCAAGGAGGAGTTCTCCCACGAGAAGCTCTCCCCGGTCCTGGCCATGTACCACGCCAAGGACTTCCAGGAGGCCGTCGACAAGGCCGAGCACCTCGTGCTCGCCGGTGGCCCGGGCCACACCGCCTCTCTGTACGTGCACCCCGCCCAGGCCGAGAAGATCAGCCTGTTCGAGCACGTCATGAAGGCCTGCCGTATCGTCATCAACACCCCGTCCTCGCACGGCGGCATCGGTGACCTGTACAACTTTGGCATGAAGCCGTCTCTGACCCTGGGCTGCGGCTCCTGGGGCGGCAACTCCGTCTCCGAGAACGTTGGGGTGAAGCACTTGATCAACGTTAAGACTGTGGCCGAGCGCCGTGAGAACATGCTGTGGTTCCGCGCTCCCGAGAAGGTCTACTTCAAGAAGGGTTCCACGCCCGTCGCCCTCGACGAGCTGGGCAACGTCATGGGCAAGAAGCGCGCCTTCATCGTCACCGACCAGTTCCTCTTCAAGAATGGCAACACCCGCGCCATCGAGGCCAAGCTCGACGAGATGGGCATCGCCCACGACTGCTTCTACGACGTCGAGCCCGATCCGTCGCTGCAGTGCGCACGTCGCGGCGCCAAGCAGATGGCTCTCTTTGAGCCGGACGTCATCATCGCCGTCGGCGGTGGCTCCGCTATGGACGCCGGCAAGATCATGTGGATGATGTACGAGCACCCCGAGTGCAAGTTTGAGGACATGGCCATGGACTTCATGGACATCCGCAAGCGTATCTTCACCTTCCCCGAGATGGGCAAGAAGGCCTACTTCGTCGCCGTCCCGACCTCTTCGGGTACCGGCTCCGAGTGCACGCCGTTCGCCATCATCACCGACAAGGAGACCGGCATCAAGTGGCCGCTCGCCGACTACGCGCTGCTCCCCAACATGGCTATCGTCGACGCCGACAACTGCATGACCGCCCCGCGCGGCCTGACCGCTGCCTCCGGCATCGACGTCATGACCCACGCCATCGAGTCCTACGTCTCCATCATGGCTTCCGACTACACCAAGGGCCTCTCCGAGCGCGCTGCCAAGCTCGTCTTTGAGAACCTGCCCTCCAGCTTCACGAACGGCGCCAAGGACCCGCACGCCCGCGAGGAGATGCACAACGCCTCCTGCATGGCCGGTATGGCCTTCGCCAACGCCTTCCTGGGCCTCAACCACTCCATGGCTCACAAGCTCGGCGCTTTCCATCACCTGCCCCACGGCATCGCTAACGCCGTCATCCTGACCCGCGTCATGCGCTACAACGCCGCCGAGGCTCCCGTCAAGATGGGTACCTTCTCCCAGTATCCTTACCCCAACGCGCTGCACAACTACGCCGAGATGGCCAAGTACTGCGGCATCGAGGGCAAGGACGACAAGGAGGTCTTCGAGAACTTCATCACGAAGCTCGAGGAGCTCAAGGACTTCATCGGTGTCAAGAAGACCATCGCCGACTACGGTGTTGACGAGCAGTACTTCCTCGACACCCTCGACGAGATGACCGAGCAGGCATTCAACGACCAGTGCACCGGCGCTAACCCGCGCTACCCGCTCATGAGCGAGATCAAGGAGCTCTACCTGGACGCCTACTACGGCCGCGAGCCCCAGGACTACGCCGTCTGCTAGTTTTTAGCACGGTTTTTTGCGGCGGGGGTGCACGGGTGTTTCACACACCCCCGCCGTCGCTTCTATCGCATCGTTGAAAGGATGCAACCATGCTGCTACCCGATTCCAAGACCGAGCTCGTCCGCCGTGGCAACAAGGTCGTTTACGACCTGGGCGACAAGATCGTCAAGGTCTTTAACGAGACCAAGCCTGTCTCCGACGTGTTCAACGAGGCTTTGAATCTTGCCCGCATCAATGAGTGCGGCATCCGCAGCCCCAAGGCTCTCGAGGTTTCCCAGCTCGAGAACGCCAACGGCTGGGCGCTCGTGACCGAGAAGGTTCCGGGCACCACCCTTGCCGAGAAGATGACTGCCGAGCCCCAGCGCTTTGGTGAGTACCTCGAGATGTTCGTCGACCTCCAGATCGAGATCCACGGCTACACCTCCCCGCTGCTCAACCGTCAGCGCGACAAGTTCGCCCGCATGATCGACAGCCTTGATCAGCTCAATGCCACCACGCGCTACAACCTTCAGGAGCGTCTGGACGGCATGACCAAGGAGTTCAAGGTCTGCCACGGCGACTTCAACCCCTCCAACGTCATCGTCGGCGACGACGGCCAGCTCTATGTGTGCGACTGGGCACACGCCACCCAGGGCTCCCCTGCTGCCGACGTTGCCACCACCTACCTGCTCTTTGCCCTCAACAGCAAGGACCAGGCCGAGGCCTACCTGGAGCTCTACTGCGACCGTGCCGACATGCCCATGCAGGTCGTGCGTCAGTGGACGAGCATCGTCGCCGCTTCCGAGCTCGCTCGTAAGCGCAACGTGAACGATGAGTTCCTGAAGAACTGGATCGACGTCGTCGATTATCAGTAATATCTGAGCGATTTATTTCGCATCGGAGGCACAAGAAAACCCCGCAGCTCATATGGGCTGTGGGGTTTTCCTTTTAGATATCGAGGATGCTTCAAGATAAAAGGACGGCCCCGCATCTCCCCGATCTGGAGAAATGCGGGGCCGTCCCGTATATCGAACTACAAGCGAAATCGTCGATTAACGACGGGCCGCCTTAACAAGCTCGGCAACCTTGGCGACGACCTCGTCGATCGCCACATCCTCGCGCTCGCCCGTGGAACGGTCCTTGAGCTCGACGGTGCCGTTCTTAAGGTCACGCTTGCCGAGCACCACCTGATACGGGAAGCCCATGAGGTCGTTATCGGCAAACTTAAAGCCGGGACGCTCATCGCGATCGTCGACGACGACCTCGATACCCTCGGCACACAGGCCATCAACAATCTGCTCGCAGACGGTAGCGCACTCTTCCTTATTGGGATCAAGCGGAATCACCGCGACCTCGTACGGGGCAACGGAGACCGGCCAGACGATACCGTGCTCGTCGTTGTGCTGCTCCACGACGGCAGCGAGCGAGCGGGACACGCCCACGCCGTAACAACCCATGATGAGCGGCTTCTCCTTGCCGTCCTCGTCCATAAAGGTGGCACCCATGGCCTCGGAATACTTGGTGCCAAGCTGGAAGACCTGAGAGACCTCGATGCCGCGGGCAGCGGAGAGCGGCTTGCCGCAGTGCGGGCAGGGGTCGCCGGCGACGACGGTGACCAGGTCGGCCCACTCGTCGACGGTAAAGTCGCGCTCGGGGCAGGCACCGGTAAAGTGATAGTCGACCTCGTTGGCACCGCAGGCCCACTGCTTGGACTCGCGCAGGCTCTCGTCGCAGACCAGACGAATGCCCTCGGGCAGGTTAACCGGTCCGATAAAGCCCTTATGCAGACCGTAGGTCTGGAGCTCCTCATCGGTCATCATGCGATAACCCTTGCCAAAGACATGCTCGGCCTTGCAGTCATTGAGCTCATGATCGCCCGGGACAATGGCCACGACCGGCTTGCCCTCGGCATCGATGAGCGCCAGCGACTTTCGCGTACCGTTCTCGGGGAAACCGAAGAACTTGGCGACGGCCTCAATGGTGCCCATGCCCGGAGTCTCGACCTTGGTGAGCGTACCGTCGCCGGGGCCCTCAGTCACGACGACCTTGGTGCTTGCCGCCTCGTCATCGGCAGCAAAGCCGCAATCGTCGCAGTAGACCAGTGAAGCCTCGCCGGCGTCGGCCAGAGCCATGTACTCGACGGAAGTGTCGCCGCCGATCTCGCCGGAGTCGGCGACAACGGGCAGGGCCTTGATGTAGCAGCGCTCGCAAATGTTGGCGTACGCCTGCTTCATCTTGTCGTACTCCTCCTGCAGGCTCTCCTGCGTGGCGGAGAAGCTGTAGGCGTCCTTCATGATGAACTCGCGACCGCGCATCAGGCCAAATCGGGGGCGGAACTCATCGCGGAACTTATCCTGGATGTGATAGAGATTCACCGGCAGCTGCTTGTAAGAACGCAGCTCATTGCGCACCAGGGCGGTGACGGTCTCCTCGTGCGTGGGGCCGAGCACGAACTCGCGGCCGTGACGGTCATCAAAGCGTACGAGCTCCTTACCGTAGGCATCGATGCGGCCGGACTCACGCCATAGCTCAGCGTCGACCATGATGGGCATCATGAGCTCCTGGGCGCCGGCAGCATCCATCTCGTCGCGCACGATGTTCTCGATCTTGCGAATCGAGCGCCACGCGAGCGGCAGATAGGAATACAGACCGGCGGCCTCCTTGCGAATCATACCGGCACGGAGCAGCAGTCGATGGCTCGCAAGTTCGGCGTCGGCCGGATCCTCTTTGAGCGTCGGAGCATACAGCTTAGACATATACATTGCTCGGGTCATTTATTTCTCCTCAATAAGCTTGTCGACCTCGGCCATAAGCGCGTCGACAATTTGGTCCTCAGCTACTTTACCAATGATCTGGCCATGCGAAAAGAGCAAGGCCTGACCACGTCCGCAAGCAACGCCCAGGTCGGCATCAGAAGCCTCACCGGGGCCATTAACGGCACATCCCATCACAGCGATAGAAAGCGGCGCGGAGTAGTTCTTAAGCCGCTCGGTGACCTCCTCGGCGATGGGAATGAGGTTAACCTGGCAGCGGGCGCACGTGGGGCACGAGACAATCTCGGGGCCACGGCGACGCAGGCCCAGCGACTGCAGAATACCCCAGGCAACCGGCGGCTCCTCAACCGGATCAGCTGTGAGCGAAACACGCATGGTGTCGCCAATGCCTTCGGAAAGCAAGATACCCAAGCCTACAGAGCTCTTGATGGTGCCCTGGAGCTTGGTCCCCGCCTCCGTCACGCCCAGGTGAAGCGGAACATGGGGAATCTCGCGCGACAGGGCGCGATAAGTATCAAGCGTCGTCTGTACACTATGGGCCTTGGCGGAAAGCACGATGTTGGTAAAGCCGCGGTCTTCAAAATGCTTGACAAAACGCTCGCTCGACATCACGAGCTTTTCGGGCTGCGTGAGGTCATCGCGCTCGGCGATATCCTGCTCAAGCGAACCGGCGTTGACACCGATGCGAATCGCACAGCCCGCAGCGCCGGCGGCGTCGATGACGGCATCGACCTTAGCCCAATCGCCGATATTGCCGGGATTAATGCGCAGCTTGGCGGCGCCAGCCTCAACGGCACCAATGGCAAGCTTATGGTTAAAGTGGATATCGGCGACGATCGGCACCGGAGACTCGGCACAGATGGTGCGGAAACCCTCAAGCGCGGCCTCGGTGGGCACGCTCACGCGCACGATATCGCAGCCAGCCTGCGCCAACGCGCACACTTGCGCAAGCGTTGCCTGGGCGTCGGCGGTATCGGTGCAAGTCATGGACTGAACCACGACCGGCGCGCCGCCACCGATCTGTACGCCGCCCACACGCACGGGGTGCGTCAGTTCGCGCGGCAAAGGATGGGATAAAGACAATCCAAACACTCCCCTACAGAATAAATCGAAGGATGTCGGAACGAAGCATATAGACAAACAGCAGCGCAAAGAGCGCGATGCCCACATAGCTCACAATCGTCTGGACCTTGAGCGGAAGCTCGCGGCCCACAATCTTTTGAATGATCTCGATGACCAGCTTGCCGCCATCGAGTGGTGGGATGGGCAGCAGGTTCATAAAGCCAAGCGAGAACGAAATGAGGGCGGCAAACGAAAGGAACGTGGCAGGACCGGCAGCAGCAGCCTGTGAGGACATAACGCTAATACCCACGATCGAAGAAGACTGATCGAGAATCTCCATCGTATGCTGCGGCTGGAGCAGGCGCATCACGCCCTCCGCGGTCTGCACAACATAGGAGAATGACAGACGCGCCGAGGTGATGGGGTCCAAACGGACTACCTCCGTAGAAGCATACACACCTAACCGCTCGTCCTCTTTGAGCGCAACCGTGGTCGAATGCTGCTTGCCGTCACGCTCGTACTCGATGGCGATATCGTCCTTACCGGCGGCCTTGCCGATAGCATCGTAAACGTTCATCCATGTGGAGCACGATACACCGTCAACCGAAAGGATCGCATCACCAGCCTCGATACCCGCCTTGGCGGCAATAGACCCCTCGTCAACCTGACCGATCACGTTGGTACCGATCGGCACGGTGACACCCGCAATGGAATAGATGCTCATAAGCAGCAAAAAACCCGTCAGGATATTGACGAGAATGCCCGCGAGCAGCATAAAGGCGCGCTTGAGAAAACCCTGGCCCAGATAGGTATGCGAACGCTCTTGCGCAAGAAACTCGGCTTCGCCGCACGGCAGCTCCCACACATCGCCCTCGGTAGTCGCATGCTCTCGATCGAAACGGCGGCCGTCAAAGGTGGTGTAACCCGCCGCGTCTCGCGGCAGCGTCTGATACTTGGTGGGATAGTAGCTCGGCGAGGGCTTCTCCCCTTCCTCACACCAAGGCGCGATAGAGCCCCAACCCAAGAGCAAGGCGCATGCCTCGAACACATCCTCCTCGGATAGCTCGAGCTCGGCGGCAAGGTCGGCCACGGTCACGCGACCATGACGATAGATAGCCGCGAGCACGCGATCGGCGCACGAGACGTCGGTCGGATCCATACCGCAGATGGCAGCGTAGCCACCCAGCAGCAGCGGGGTCACGCCAAACTTGGTTCCAATGCGACGTGACGTGTAATGGATGTCAAAGCGACACGGCAGGCCCAAAAAGAACTCGGTCACACGAACGCCGCAGGCACGCGCCGCCAAAAAGTGGCCGCCCTCGTGCAAAAACACGAGGACGGAAAGCATCAGCAGGCCCCAAAAGACCGATGAGAGAACGCTCAGAACAGTATCCATAAAACGAAAAAGCAATCCTTATGGGTTAGGAACGGGTTGCGGCGAGCACCTGCGCAGCCTTTTCACGCGCCCATGCATCGATGTCGCGAAGCTGCTCAAACGAATCGACCGCCTGCATATCGTGGGAATCCATGCAGGATTCCACAATGCAATCGATATCGGTAAAGCTGCAGCCATCGTGCAGGAAGGCATCGACGGCGACCTCGTTGGCGGCATTGAGCACGCACGGCATGGTGCCACCCGTCTTGCCGGCACGTTCGGCCAGTGCCAGACAGCGGAAGGTATCCATGTCGGCAGCATCAAACGTGAGCTGCCCCAGCTCGCGGAAATCGATACGAGGCGCCGGGGTATCCCAACGCTCGGGATACGAGAACGCGAACTGGATGGGAATACGCATGTCGGAAGCACCGAGATGCGCCATCACGGAGCCGTCGGCGAACTCGACCATAGAGTGAATCTTGGACTGACGCTGCACGACCACGTTAATGAAATCGAGGTCGCAGTTAAACAGATGCATGGCCTCAATGCGCTCCAGGCCCTTGTTCATGAGGGTGGCGGAGTCGATGGTGATCTTGGCACCCATGGCCCACGTGGGATGTGCGAGGGCATCGGCACGCGTCACGCGGTCGAGCTCGTCGCGGGTGCGGCCAAAGAACGGACCGCCCGAGCAGGTGAGCCAAATACAATGAGCCTCGCGTGGGTTCTCCCCCAGATAGCACTGGTAGATGGCGGAGTGCTCAGAGTCGACTGGAATAAGCTGGCCCGGTTGCGCCAACGGCATAAGCAAGTCGCCACCGACGACGAGGGACTCCTTGTTGGCAAGGGCAAGACGCTTATTCGAGGTCAAGGCCGCATGGCTCGCCTCGAGACCGGCGGCACCCACAATAGCGACAAGCACGCAGTCGACATCGTCGCGACGCGCGAGCTCGCAAACCGCCTGCACGCCAACGCCGAGCTTCGTTCCCTCGGGCAACTCCTGCAGCACGGCGTCATCGCCATGAGCGACATCGGCCACGGCAACCGCCGGAACCGAGAACTCGCGGGCAGCGGCAACGAGCTCGGAGGTACTGGAGTTAACGGATAGCGCCGTCACCTGCAGGCGATCGGCATGCTGGCGGCACACATCGAGCGCCTGGGTGCCGATAGAGCCCGTACAACCCAGGATGGCAACACGGAGACGTCCATCGGGGCCATACGTCGTCTGGAAGGACATTACAGCACGCCTCCGATCATCAAAAGCAGCTGCGCGGTAATGCAGCCAAAGATAAGCGAATCGCTACGATCGAGCATGCCGCCGTGGCCCGGGATAAGGTTACCGGAATCCTTAACGCCCACACCGCGCTTGATGCGCGACTCGATGAGGTCTCCGATAACGCCCAGGACGGACACGACCACGCCGCACAGCAGCGCATAGGGCAGGCTGAGCTTGTAGAAGTGCGTCGCCCACAGGATGAGCCAAATCAAAACCGAGCCCAGGATGCCGCCGACAAACCCCTCCCAGCTCTTTTTGGGAGAGATCTTGGGAACCATCTTGTGCTTGCCGATACGGCTACCCACGATGTAGGCAAACGAATCGGAGACCCAAAGGGACGCGCAAACGCCCACCGAAAGCAGGGCGCCGGCAAAACCGGGCACGGCATCGCGCAGCAGCACGATAGCCGACAGCATAAAGCCAGTGTAGATGGGACCCATGAGCGTCACGGCCACATCAGAGATGCGGGTACGCGGCGACCAAACATACCAAATGCCCACAGCGAGCATCAGGGCAAAAAGCAGGGCATTCAGCAACATCGAATCGCCCAACGCCGACAGCGGAAAGAGTACGGCGGCAGCGATACCCATGCGCTCGTTAGCCATCTTGCCATCGAGCCTCGTCATACGGAAAAACTCATAGCAGCACAGACCGCTCATGACAGAAACAAAGATGGCCGTGGGCACAATACCCAAAACCAGGCACAGGATAAAGACAACGGCATAGACGATACCGGCGGCGGCACGGGTGATAAAGCCGGCAAGCCACGAACCGGTGCCATTCTTCGCTGCGGGCGCTCCCGCAGCGACAGTCTTGCGCTCAGATGTCTTGGGAGCAATTGCCTTGGGACGATCGGACACGATTAAGCCTCCTCGGTCTTGCTCAGACCACCAAACCTACGGTCACGGCCCTGATAGGCCAAAATGGCGTCGACAAGGCCCCAACGATCAAAGTCGGGCCAATAGGTATCGGTGACGTAGAATTCGGAATAAGCCACCTGCCACAGCAGATAGTTCGAAAGGCGCAGCTCACCAGAAGTGCGAATCACAAGCTCAGGATCGGGAAGGCCAGCGGTATAGAGGTGGGAAGCCACCATGTCGTCATCAATTGCGCCAGGATCGATCTTACCGGCGGCAGCGTCGAGTGCGATCTGACGGACAGCGCGGGTAATCTCGGCACGCGCGCCGTAGTTGACGGCAAGCGCCAGCGTCATACCGGTGTGATTGGCGCACTCGGCAAGACCTCGCTCAAAGACATCGCGGGTCTTCTTAGGCAGTGCGGAAATATCGCCCAAAAAGACAACGCGAACGTTTTCGCGCTTAAGCAGCGGCAACTCATCGATAAACGTCTTGGCAAACAAATGCATCAAAACGTTGACCTCGTGCTGCGGACGATTCCAGTTTTCGGTGGAAAACGCATAGGCCGAAAGGACGTCGACACCCAAGCGCACGCATGCGGTAATGATCTCGCGCAGGGAGACGATACCCGCCTTGTGGCCCTCGGTGCGTGCAAGACCGCGCGACGTGGCCCAACGACCGTTGCCGTCCATGATGCACGAGATATGGTGCGGAATGTTATTGAGGTCAAGGTCGGAAAAACCGACGCCCGCAGGGGCGTCGGCAAAGTACTCGACCAGTTTATGCTCGTCGTATTGCACCTTAGATCTCCATGACCTCGGCTTCTTTTTCCTTCAGAAGCTCCTCGACCTTGGCGACATACTCATCGGTGTGCTTCTGGACCTTGGCCTGCTCGCGACGGACATCGTCCTCGGTGAGCTCCTCATCGCGCTCGAGCTTGTTGTTGAAGTCGCGACGGATGTTACGGATAGACACCTTGGCCTGCTCGGCGTACTCGCGGCACTCCTTGACGAGCTCGCGACGGCGCTCCTCAGTGGGAGCCGGGAACGGAAGACGAACGACGGTGCCATCGGAGTTGGGGGTAATACCCAGATCGGAAGCGCCGATGGCCTTGACGATAGCATTGATGAGTGCCTTGTCCCACGGCTCGATGAGCAGCATGTGGGCCTCGGGGGTCTTGACGGCGGCAACCTGCGTGACCGGCGTGGGAACACCGTAATAATCGACGGTGATGTCGGACAGAATGTTGGCATTGGCGCGGCCGGTACGGACCTTGGAGAAGTTATGCTTGAGGGACTCGAGCGACTTATCCATATGGGCGGTGATGTTCTCTGCCATGCTTAATCCTCCTGATAGACGAGCGTGCCGACGGGCTCACCCGAAAGCGCGCGCTTGACGGTGTCCTCGCCATCGATGTTGAGGACCAAAATCGGCATACGGTTATCCTGGCACAGTGCCGTAGCCGTGGAATCCATAACCTGCAGACCGCGGACAAGAACCTCGTGGTAGGTAATCTTGTCAAAACGGACAGCATCGGCGCACTTGACGGGATCTTTGTCGTAGATGCCGTCAACCTTGGTGGCTTTAATCAGAATCTCGGCGCCGATCTCGCACGCACGAAGAGCCGCGGCGGTGTCGGTCGTAAAGTACGGATTGCCCGAACCGGCAGCAAAAATAACGACGTTGCCCTTGGAAAGGTGGTTGATGGCGCGACGACGAATATAGGGCTCGCAGATCTCGTTCATCTGGATAGCGCTCATCACGCGGCAGGGAACATCGTTGTGCTCGAAGGCATCCTGCAGGGCGAGCGCGTTCATAACGGTCGCGAGCATGCCCATATAATCGGCCTGAGCACGCTCCATGCCACCGGCAGCGCCGGCCATGCCGCGGAAAATATTGCCGCCGCCGACAACGACGCCGACCTCATGGCCAACGGCTAGCAGCTCCTTGACCTGCTTGGCAAGATGGTCGGTAACCTTGGGGTCGATGCCATATTGGCCGTCGCCCATCAGTGCTTCGCCGGAAAGCTTAAGAAGCACGCGTTTATATCGGATGTCGGACAAAGCGATCCTCCTTTAATTAGACTCTCAATATGATATCAAAGGCTCTGATAAGAGCCATGAAAAAGCAGGCTGTGAGTAAAACCCACAGCCTGCTCATTACCAGCTACAAGAGCTTATTTACTCGCCACGGACCAGACGGTCAAAGGCAACGACGGTAATGGTGTCGCCGAGCTCCTTGGAGACCTGCTCAGCGTACTTCTTGATGGTGAGGGAGCTGTCCTTGATGAACTCCTGCTCGGTGAGCACGGACTGCTTGTAGAACTTCTCCAGACGGCCGACAGCCATCTTCTCCTGGATAGCCTCGGGCTTGCCGGACTCGGCAGCCTGGGCCATGTAGATCTGCTTCTCGTGCTCGACGGTCTCGGCCGGAACCTGATCGCGGGTAGCGCAGATCGGGGCGACGGCAGCAACCTGAAGGGCAACGTCGTGAGCGAAGGTCTTGAAGGACTCAGCCTGAGCGGTCTCGGCCTTCTCGAAGGCGAACTCGACGAGGACGCCGATCTTACCACCCATGTGGATGTAAGAAGCGAGCGCGCCGTTCTCAGCCTTGCGGGCAGCGAAGCGGGAGATCTTCATGTTCTCGCCCATGATGTGAATCATCTCGGTGAGCTCGGAGGAAACGGTCTCCTCGCCCATCGGCTTCTCGAGCAGAGCGTCGACGTCAGCAGGCTCGGTGGTAGCGACAACCTCAGCGACCTTGGAAGCAAAGCCGGTGAACTTGGCGTTAGAGCCAACGAAGTCGGTCTCGCAGGAGAGCTCGAGCAGAGCGCCGGTCTTGCCATCCTCGGAGACGAACGCGGCGACAGCGCCCTCGTTGGTCTCACGGCCAGCCTTCTTGGCAGCCTTGGCAAGGCCGTTCTTACGCAGAACGTCGACAGCGGCGTCCATGTCGCCGTCAGCCTCGACGAGAGCCTTCTTGCACTCCATCATCGGGGAGTCGGTCATCTCGCGGAGCTGCTTGACCATAGCGGCGGTAATCTGGGCCATTGTGGTTCCTTTCAAAGAGATGAAAAAGAATTAACTAAGACTGATTTACTCGGCCTTGGGCTCAGCGGCCATCTCGGCCTCGGAGACCTGCTCCTTACCAGAGCCAGCGAGGCAGGCGTCAGCCATGAGCTCGCACATAAGGGTGACAGCGGAGATAGCGTCATCGTTGCAGGGGATGCCGTACTCGACCTCGTCGGGATCGGAGTTGGTGTCGATCAGGGCGACGACGGGGATGTTCAGGCGCTGAGCCTCCTTGATGGCGTTCTCCTCGCGCTTGGTGTCGATGACGAAGAGAGCCTGGGGCAGACCCTTCATGTCGCGGGCGCCACCGAGGTTGGTCTGGAGCTTGGTGAGCTCCTTGCCGAGAACAGCCTGCTCCTTCTTGGGGAGCACTGCCATGCGGCCGTCCTCGACCATGGCCTCGAGCTCCTCCATGCGGTTGATGCGGGAGCGGATGGTGACGAAGTTGGTCAGCATACCGCCGAGCCAACGCTGGTTGATGTAAGGCATGTTGGCGCGCTCGGCAGCGTTCTTGACGGCCTCCTGAGCCTGCTTCTTGGTGCCGACGAACAGCACGTTGCCACCCTTGGCGACGTTCTTGACGAAGGTGTAGGCCTGGTCGGCGTCGAGGATGGTCTGCTTGAGGTCGAGGATGTAGATGCCGTTGCGCTCACCGAAGATGAACGGCTTCATCTTGGGGTTCCAGCGACGGGTCTGGTGACCGAAGTGGCAGCCGGCCTCGAGCAGGGTGCGGATATTAATCTTGGTAGCCATGTTAAACCTCCTGTGGTTTGCCTCCGCGCGGGGTCATCCTCCAAAACCAACCCGGACATGTGCTACCAAAGCCCGGGCACCACGGTATGAAGTAGCCGCGCGTGCGTGATAAAAACATGTTGCCGTGAAGCAACCCGATGAATGATAGCAGGAATGCCTCTTCCTGCCAACCCGCAATCAAAACCACACACCTGAGTGCGGCGCGGGACGTCCCAGCCACTATTCGCCGCGGGGATGGGCTTGAGCCACAGCCCGCTTAAGCCGATCGGGTGTGAGATGCGTGTAGATCTGCGTCGTGGACAGGCTCGCATGACCTAGCAGCTCTTGAACCGAGCGCAGGTCCGCACCGCCCTCGAGCAAGTCGGTCGCAAAGGTATGGCGCATCGCATGCGGGGCGATGTCAGCCGGAATGCCGGCAAGCGTCGCCAGCGTATGGAACCGCCGCCGGAGCATCGCGGCGCTCATGCGATTGCCGCGCGCCGATATAAGCAGCGGATGCGGCCCGGTAGCGAGGTCGCGGCGCTTTGCCTGAGCGAGCAACTCCGGCCTCCCCTCTTCAATATAGAGACGCGTCACATCGAGCGCATGACGATACAGAGGAACGATGCGCTCCTTGCTTCCCTTGCCCCACAGGCGCAGCGTGCGCTCGGACCATGAGATGGATTCCACATTGAGCGCCGCAAGCTCTGAGATGCGGGCACCCGAGGCATAGAGCAACTCGAGCATCGCCGCATCGCGCAGTCCCGCGGGTGTTGAGGTATCAGGCGTCTTGAGCAGCGCCTCGACCTGCTGGGTCGTAAGGACGCCCGGCAGGTCACGCGGCAGCTTGGGCGACGCGATCGCCGAGACCGCATCGCCCTCGACAATCCCCTCGGCAGCCATCCAGCGATAGAGAGATCGGATAGCCGACAGGTGCGCCGCAAGCGTTCGGGGAGCCACCTGCTCACGCGAAAGCTCAGCAAGATAGCGACGAATGGTGCGCACGTCGGCAGCGAAAGCATCAATATCCTCGCGCTCGCACCAGGCAGCAAAGCGCTCCAGTCTCGAGCCATAGGCCGTCACCGTGTTGGGAGAAAGCCCCTCAACGCGTGCGATATAGGCGATAAACGAGTCGACGGTGTCGTACAGGTCAAAAGCTATGACCGGTCGCCTCCAAACAAGTCGGAACGCGTGGCCAAGTAGGCATCGAGGGCCTCGAGCGCACGGTCCGCATAGGCCTGATAGCGGTCGCGCTTGCTGCGGCGCTTACCGTCCTCGAGCGGCGGCACCAGGCCAAAATTAACATGCATGGGCTGATAGCCCACGGTGGCAGGATCGGTCGCATAGCCCACGAGCGCACCCAGGGCGCCCACGCGGGGCAACTCGACGGAATCGGCGCCGATAGCCTCTGCATAGGTGTTGAGCGCCGCGAGCAGACCTGTCGCCACGGCTTCCATGTACCCCTCGGTGCCGGTGATCTGACCGGCCAGGCGCACACCGGTACCGGGCACGGCAAAGGTGCCATCGAGCACATGCGGGGCGTCGACAAAGGTATTGCGGTGCATGACACCGTAGCGGAAGAACTCAGCGTTCTCCAGGCCCGGCACCATATGGAAGACGCGCTTCTGCTCGCCAAAGGTCAAGTTGGTCTGGAAGCCCACCAGGTTATAGGCGGTCTTCTCCTTGTTCTCGGCACGCAGCTGAATCGCCGCCCAGGGGCGACGTCCGGTACGCGGGTCGGTGAGGCCGACGGGCTTCATGGCGCCAAAGCGAATGGCGTCCTTGCCGGTGCGCGCAACTTCCTCGGCAGGCTGGCAAGCCTGGAACAGATCGCCGCCCTCAAAGTCTTTGAGCACCACGCGGTCGGCCGTGGTAAGCGCCTCGATAAAGGCCTCGTACTCCTCCTTATTGAGTGGAGCGTTGAGATAGTCGCCGCCCCCCTGCTCCTCGTAGCGCGACTGCGAGAACAGCACGTCCATATCGAGCGTGGAGGCATCGACGATCGGCGCCGCCGCATCAAAGAATGCCAGGGCATCGCCACCGACGAGCTTCATAACCTCTTCGCTCAGCGCCGGTGAACACAGCGGGCCCGCGGCAATGACCACGTGACCCTCGGGAATCTGCGTGACCTCGCCGTGCACGACCTCGATATTGGGACGAGCGGCAACCTCGGCCTCGACAAGCTCGGAAAACTTGACGCGGTCGACCGCCAGGGCACCGCCGGCGGGAACAGCCGCGCGATGGGCGCAATCGAGCAGGACTGAACCCATGCGCTCAAGCTCGGCCTTCAGCAAACCAGCCGCGGAATCCGGACGGGTCGACTTAAACGAATTCGAGCAGACGAGCTCTGCCAGGTGATCGGTATGGTGAGCCGGGGAGCTCACCTGGGGGCGCATCTCGCACAGCTTTACGGCAAAACCGCGATCTGCCAGCTGGATCGCGCACTCCGAACCCGCCAGACCGCCACCGATAACTGTCACCTGATCGAACTGCATCTGCAAACACCTTTCTAATTGACACGTTTTCCATTGTGACCGAAGGGTGTCTGGGCGTGAAGGGCAAACTTGGAGGGCGCATACCTTCCATCCATCATGCGCTCGATAAGGCCCTCGAGTTCAAGCGAACCCAAGAGTTTGAGTACGCCGACAGCATCGAGCGAGACGAGCGCCGCGATGTCGTCGACCTTGAGCGGAGAGGCGATGAGCGCATGCATCACGGTCTGCTGCGTTGGATCCAGGTCGGCAATGCCGGGAGCATCGGGGCGCGAGTAGCGCAGGGTTCCGTAGATGCGTGAGATAGCCATCTCGATAGATTCCTCGTCGACGATGCAGCAGGCACCGTTCGCAATGAGGTAATTCGTGCCACGCGACTCGGGCGATAGGATCGACCCCGGCACGGCAAGAAGTTCGCGCCCCAAATCCATAGCAGCCTCGGCTGTAGAAAACGTCCCAGAAGGCATACCCGCCTCGGATACAAAGAGGGCTTGCGACAGGGCCGCGATCACGCGATTGCGGCGCGGAAAGGCGAACTTGCGCGGACCCATGCCCCACGGAGAGATCGACACGACCGCGCCACCCGTATCAAGCGTGCGCGTAATCAGCCCCGCGCTCGAACGCGGGTAGACCACGTCGGCGCCCGTCCCCAGCACCACAACGTGTTTGCCGCCGGCGTTGACCGCAGCCCAACCCGAGGCCTGGTCACAACCGACCGCACCGCCCGAAACTACCGTCACTCCCGCCTCAACCGCCACCTTCGCCGCAAGCTCTGCCACGGCAAGACCATACGGCGAGGCCTTGCGCGCGCCGATGATGGAGAGCGCGGGCGTCGAAAGCACCTCGGGGTTGCCGCGCACATAAAGCGTCTGGGGTAAATCAGAAAGCTCCAAAACGGTCTCGGGATACAACGCATCACCTGGATGCAGCTCGAAGGTCCCCTCGGCCATCATTGGTCCCTCCTTCCCTGGTACATCGCCGCCTCGAGCACGTGGTCCTGCGTCACTTGCTCGCTCTCGGCGACATCTGCGATCGTACGCGCAATGCGAACCAGGCGCACGATGCCACGCCCTGTGAGATGCGTGCGTTTGGATAGGCCGAGTACGCATTTCTCGGCAGCATCATCAAGCTCAAAGGTCGAAACGACGCCGTCAATGGACCGCGTCTCGTCATCCTCAGCCTCGGCATCTGCATCGTCCATACGGGATTCGCGCCAAGCGCGAAAAGCGCGACCGCGCACAACGTAGTCACGTAACTCGGCCGACGACATACCCTCTGCGCCCTCGATAATCACTTGAGGGTCGGGACGGGTCACATCGATCATCATGTCGATACGGTCGGCCAAAGGACCGCGCAGTTTAGACCGATAGCGCTCAACCATCGCCGCCGAGCAGCGACACGGTACCTCGCGATCGCCCAAAAAGCCGCAGGGGCAGGGATTGCTCGCAGCCAGCAGCTGAAAGCGCGACGGGAAGGTAAAGGCCCCGTCGACGCGTACGATCCTCACATAGCCGCGCTCGATAGGCTGTCTGAGCGTCTGCAGCACACCCGTGGGAAACTCGGCAAGCTCGTCCAAAAAGAGCACGCCGCCATGAGCAAGGCTAATTTCGCCCGGATGCACTGGACGCCCGCCGCCGATGAGGCCCGCGGTCGAAATGCTGTGATGCGGGCTGCGGAAGGGGCGATGCCCCGCAAGCAGTCCATCGATGTTCTCACCCAAGACCGAATGGATGCACAGCGCCTCCTGCTGGTCCTCGACGGAAAGCTCGGGCAGGATGCCGGTCATACGGCGTGCGAGCATCGTCTTGCCCGATCCCGGGGACCCAATCATGAGCAAGCCGAGTTCTCCTGCCGCCGCAAGCGCCATGCCGCGCTTGGCGACTTCCTGCCCCAGCACGTCGGCATAGTCGAGCTCTGGCTCAAAGGTCGCCTCGACGCCCTCGGAATCCAAGTAGTGCCGCGCGGCATCGCCCATACCATGAGCAAGCTGAGACAAATGATCGATAAAGCCGCAATCCACACCCGCGAGTGGCACATGCTGGTCGGACCTGCCGGCGATAAAAGACAGCCCCATGTCGCGAGCCAATAGCTGAAACGCTACCTCGCCCTTGACAGGAAGCACCGTACCGTCCAAGCCGAGCTCGCCGGCGATAAGGCAGCGATCGAGGTTATCACGGGGAATCTGCCCATCGGCCGCCAGAACCGCGATGGCGATGGGCAGATCAAAGCCGCTACCGGTCTTGCGAATATCGCCGGGCGCCAGGTTGACCGTAATGCCCGAGCGTGGGATCTCGAACCCGGCGGAGCGCATCGCGCAACGAATACGACCGCGTGACTCCATCACCTCCATACTCGGAATACCGAGCATCTGGATGCCCGGGACGCCACCGGCAAGCGAGACCTCGACCGTGACGGAAATCGCCTCGACGCCGCGGATACAGGCAGCGTGAACGGCAAACGTCTCGAACGCCATCACGACACCTGCCAATCGAACGCGTTGTACTGATGCTCGATCTCGGCGATATGCCCGCCGCGGATGGTGACGCCCACGGCATCGAAGCGGATCGCCTTGAGAGGATAATGCTCCATGAGATAGCAGCTTGCGATGCGGCGGTAGCGGCGTTGCTTTTGGGCATCCACGGCCTCCTCGGGAAAGACCCGCGTGGTGCAATCCAGGGCGACGCGTCTCGTCTTGACCTCGGCCATCACCACGACATCGTCGAGCTCATCGAGCAGCACCAGGTCGGCCTCGCCCTCGGTGCAACGATAGCCCTGCTCCAGCAAGGCGTAGCCGCGCTCGTTAAAGTAGTCGATGGTGATCAGCTCGCCCAGCATGCCCAGCTCGCGGGGACTGAGTCCCTTGATAAACTCGGGCGTCATCGCCCCGGAGTCGAGCTCGCCGTTTTCCCAACGCTCCTTGAGCTGCTGCGTCTTGCTCTTTTTGCTTGCGGCACTCATGGGGTCTCCTTTCCCGCACACTGCATTGCCCCGATGATGAGGGCACCTTTCATGCGGGTAAGTACCGGAAGCAAACCAAAAGCTGACCAAATGCCGACAAAAAACGGGCCGTACGCAGCAATGGTGCTGCATACGGCCCGCTACCAGCTGGTTTACAAAACTCCAGAAGTCCCTGTCTCCACAATTGACCTAGAAAAGGCGCTCAGTTTGCAGAAAGTTTCCGCAAAAGCTCACGCGGTGCAACGGACAAAGTCCATGTTTGCGAATGGCCTCGATGTGCTCGGGGCTCGCATAGCCCTTCGACTCGGCCAGATGGTACTCGGGGTACTCGGCGTCGTACTCGACCATTATCTCGTCACGCGTGACCTTGGCCATGATGGACGCCGCAGCGATGCAGGCGATCTTGGCATCGCCCTTCACCACATCGCGCTCGTTAGGAACGGCGCCCAAGGGGTTGCCATCCATAAGCACGCAATCGGGCTCGAGCCCCGTATCGGCCACGGAGCCCGCAACGGCGGTACGGATAGCACGAGCCATGCCCATCTCGTCAATATCCTTAGGCGCGATATGGCAAAAACCGATCGCCGTCGCCACCTCGGCAATCTTCACTGAGAGCAACTCGCGGCGCGCCGGCGTGAGCTTTTTGGAATCGTTGATGCCCCAGACGCGCGGCTCCATAGGAAGGCAGACGGCGCATACCGTCAAAGGACCGGCCACCGATCCGCGACCCACCTCGTCGACACCAACGACCACTCCATCGCCGCCAAGCTCATGCATAAGCTCGTACATGTCATTGACGCGCTCGCGCTCGGCAAGCTCCTTGGCATGGCGCTTAAGAGCACGCTCGCAAGCCTTGATCACCTGCTGGCGCGGGTCCTCGCGATAATGCTCCACGAGGGCAGGAATCTCCTCAAACGTAGCGCTCGCCAACTCACCGGCAACCTGCGATGCCGAAACCGAGCTCGTCATATTGGCCATACCAGGCCCTCCTTGCATGCAAATCAGATAAAAAGAAGGGCCACCCGAAGGTGACCCTTACGTCCAAACGAGTGGACAGACGCTGCGATCTTCTTAGCGCTTCTCGGGGATGCGAGCAGCCTTGCCCACCTTGTCGCGGAGGTAGTACAGCTTGGCGCGACGGACGCGACCATGACGAACGACCTCGAGCTTGGCGATCTTGGGGCTGTGAAGCGGGAAGGTACGCTCAACACCGACACCGAAGGACATCTTGCGGACGGTGAAGGTCTCGCGGGCACCGGCGCCGGCCATGCGGATGACGTCGCCCTGGAAGACCTGGATGCGCTCGCGGTCGCCTTCCTTAATGCGGTAGTGAACCTTGACGTTGTCGGCGACGCGAACCTGAGGAATGTCCTCGCGGATCTGCTGACGCTCGATTGCGCGGATGTAATCCATGTGCAATTCCTTACTCTTCTAGAGGTGCCGTACCACCTTGGCCGGCACGTAGTTGAACAAACGTATTCGAGTATACACGCGCGGGTTTCTGCTGCAAGAACAATTTTTTACGCAGACAAAAAGACAAAACCAGCACATGAATAACCGCCCGTCTCACGAATGAGACGGGCGGCATGAAGGGGGCTACGCTAGGC
Source organism: uncultured Collinsella sp. (assembly GCA_958445985.1). Lineage (GTDB taxonomy): Bacteria > Actinomycetota > Coriobacteriia > Coriobacteriales > Coriobacteriaceae > Collinsella. The sequence continues at coordinate 80,846 of CAUCUN010000001.1, forward strand.
GTCTAAACCCAAAACGTTAGGCGGAACGCTTGGCCTCGAGCTTGGCCTGAGCGGCGGCCAGGCGCGCGAGGGGCACGCGGTAGGGCGAGCAGGACACGTAGTCCACGTCGGCCACGTTAAACAGGCCCTTGATGGACTTGGGGTCGCCACCGTGCTCACCGCACACGCCAAAGTGCATGTCGGGGTTGGTGGCGCGGCCCTTCTCGACGGCCAAGCGCACCAGTTCGAGTACCGCCGTGTCGATGGTCTCGAAGGGATTGTCCTTCAAGATCTTCTTATGCATGTACAGCGGGATGAACTTAGCCTCGGAGTCGTCACGCGAGAAACCGAAGGTCGTCTGGGTGAGGTCGTTGGTGCCAAAGCAGAAGAAGTCTGCGTGATGGGCGATCTCGTCAGCGACCATGCAGGCGCGCGGCAGCTCGAGCATCGTGCCCACGGGAATATTGAGCTCGACGCCTTCCTCGGCGGAAACCTCGGCGATCACGCGCTCGATGACCTCGCGGGTCTGGACATGCTCGGCCGTGATGGAAACGAGCGGAACCATGATCTCGGGATGCGGGTCGACGCCCTCCTTGATGAGGCGAGCGGCGGCCGTGGCGACGGCGCGAACCTGCATGAGCGGCAGATCGCTAAAGACGACGGACAGGCGAACGCCGCGCAGGCCGAGCATGGGGTTCGACTCGACCATGCCGTCGATACGACGCAGGCGGGCGCGCAGGGCTGCAAGCTCTTCCTCGCTGGCGCCGGCGGCTTCCTTCTTGGTGATGGCGACCTCGAGCTCGCGAGGATTATCCAGGAACTCATGAAGCGGCGGATCGAGCAGGCGGACGACCACATCGCGACCGGACATGGTCTTGAACATCGCCAGGAAGTCCTCGGTCTGAACCTTGAGCAGGTCGGCCAGGGCCTGCTGCTTCACGGCCTCATCGTCAGACAGGATAAAGCTCTGGATGATGTTCTTGCGATCGCCCAGGAACATGTGCTCGGTGCGGCACAGGCCAATAGCCTCGGCGCCAAACTCGAGGGCGAGCTCGGCATCCTCGGGATTGTCGGCGTTGACGCGCACATGGTTGGCATGGCCACAGGTCTCGTACAGGCGAATCTCGTCGGCCCAGGACAGGATGGTGTCCAGGTCGCCGGTAAGCTCGGCGGAGACCAGGTCGACGGGACCGTCGACGACGATGCCCTGGGTGCCGTCGATGGAGATGACATCGCCCTCGTGCAATACGCGGTCGCTGCCCTCGATGCGCACGACCTTCTCGGCGGCGTCGATGTGGAAGCGCTCAACGCCGCAGACGCAGGGCGTACCCATGCCGCGGGCGATAACGGCGGCATGGCTCGTCTTGCCACCGTGGCTGGTCAGGATGCCCTCGGCGGCGACCATGCCCTTCAGGTCGTCGGGGTTGGTCTCCCAGCGAACCAGAATGACCTTGTGACCCTCGTTGGTGCGCGCGACGGCGTCGTCGCTCGAGAACACGACCTCGCCCACGGCGGCACCGGGGCTGGCATTAAGACCGCTGGCGAGAGCCTCGTACTTCTTGGAGGCGTCAAACTGCGGGTGAAGGAGCTGGTCGAGCTGCGCGGGATCGATGCGGCTCACGGCCTCTTCGCGGGTGATCAGGCCTTCCTCGACCATTTCGATGGCGATGCGCAGGGCGGCGGTGGCGGTACGCTTGCCCACGCGGGTCTGGAGCATCCAGAGCTTGCCCTGCTCGATGGTGAACTCGATATCGCACATATCGCGGTAATGATCCTCGAGCGTCAGGAACACGCGCTCGAGCTCCTCACCTGCGGACTCGAGGCCCGGGGTGGTCTTGAGGTCGGCGATGGGCTCGGTGTTGCGGATACCGGCGACGACGTCCTCGCCCTGGGCGTTGACCAAAAAGTCACCGTAGAACTCCTTGGTGCCGTCGGCCGGATTGCGCGTAAAGGCGACGCCCGTCGCAGAGGTCTCGCCCTTGTTGCCAAAGGCCATGGCCTGGACGTTGACGGCGGTGCCAAGGTCATCGGAAATGCCGTGCTGCTTGCGGTAGATGCAGGCGCGCTCGTTCATCCAGCTGCCAAAGACGGCCTGGATGGCGAGGCGCAGCTGGAGTTCCGGGTCGTGCGGGAAGACGGGCTTATCGTCCGCGACCTCGAGCTCGGGGTACAGGGCGGCCTCGACGTTGTCGGAGAAAATGCCCTTGAAGGTCACGACGAGCTCCTGCAGGTCCTCGGCCGAAAGCTCGGAGTCGACGCGAACGCCGGCGACCAGGCGGGCCTGGGTCAGGGCATTCTCGAACAAGTCGGCATCGACACCCATGACGACGTTGGAGAACATCTGGATAAAACGACGATAGCTGTCCCAGGCAAAGCGCGGGTTCTGCGTCTGGGCGATAAGGCCCTGTACGGAGTCGTCGTTAAGGCCCAAGTTGAGGACCGTGTCCATCATACCGGGCATGGAGAACGGAGCGCCCGAGCGAACCGAGACGAGCAGCGGATCGGAGGCGTCGCCGAGCTTCTTGCCGCAGCGGGTCTCGAGGTCGGCCTCAGCAGCAACGATCTCATCGAGTGCGCCTTCGGGCCAGACGTTGCCGGCACCGGAGTACTCGACGCAGGTCTGGCAGGTAATGGTAAAGCCACCGGGAACCGGTAGGCCGATTCGGCTCATCTCGGCAAGGTTTGCGCCCTTGCCGCCAAGCACGAAGTTCATGGACTTGTCGCCCTCGGTGACACAGGTGCCCTGGGCGTCGGTTCCAAAACGGTAAACCCTCTTGCAATCGCTCACGATACTTCCCCTTCCATACGCTCTCGCGCACGACCGTGGTGACGAATCAACCCGCCGGATGCGGGCCGTGAGGGAACTATACGGCGGGTTTCACGCTGACATGAGAAGAGGGTGCGGGGTTTGGTAAACGAGATAAATGTGGCGGTAAACGGTAGGTAAAGGTGGTTACCTTATGAAGATACCAACGCAAGAAACTTGCAGGTCAAATGCAAGTTATTTGCTAAATCGCTTTATCATTATCGTGCATTATTTATAGGTAGTCTTTTTAAGACGGTGCATTTTTAGCTACCCCAAAGAGTTAGCTTTGCTGGGCTCGACGGGCGGCGCGGCGGGCACGGACTTCTTGGATTTCCTCCAAGTGGCTAATGATCTCGGAGGCGCTTTCCTCGATGGCCTTGCCGTCGGTACGCACCACAAAGCAGCCTAGACGCTTCATGAGGGCGCGAGCTTCCTCGAGCTCGCTGTGCACGCTCTCGGGCTCGGCATAGGAGCCGGCAACGGCACGAGCGTAGTCATCGCCCAAGCGGCTATCGCGAATTTCGGAAATCACATCGACGGTCGAAATCAGGCCGAACAGGCGCATCGGGTCGACCTCGTAAATCGACTTGGGCGGCTCCATGCCATGCGCCAGTGGGACATTGGCGACCTTGTAGCCCTGATAGGCCAAATACATCGACAGCGGCGTCTTGGACGTGCGCGATACGCCCAGCAGCACGATATCGGCACCCGACAGATCGTCGCAGCCGCGCCCGTCATCGTGCCCAACGAAATACTCCATGGCCTCGATACGATGGAAATAGCGGTCATCGGTCTTGTGAATCACGCCCGCAACGCCCTTGGGCGGCACACCGATGAGCGACGACAGCACGGCGAGCGTCGGGCCGATCAGGTCGACCGAACGGATATGCAGCATGCCCAGGTAATCGAGCACACGGGCGCGAAGCGCCGGATCGACAATGGTGTGGAACACGGCAATATCGCGATGATCGGCATCGACGCGCGGACCCACAAACGACTTGACCTGCTCCACGGAAGTCACCTTGGGCAGACGTAAAACGCGAAAAGTCCCTTCATCAAATTGCCCGGACGCCGCAAGCACCACCTCACAAGCGGTATCGCCGAGCGAGTCGGAGATAACGATAACGGTGGGACGAGCGGTGACCGGGCAATCCATGCGGGGCTCCTTTTGCGCTTATGCGCAGGCTAGCTTACTTTTTGCGAGCAAGCTCACCGATGTTTGCGATGCCGGAGAAAACGGCCTCGAAGCGGTTGAGCAGCTTAAGGCGATTATCGCGGAGCTGCTCGTCCTTGTCCATGACCATGACCTCATCGAAGAAACGGTCGATGGGCGCGCGCAGGGCGGCGAGGGCGGCAAATGCGGCCGGGTAGTCCTCGGCAGCAAGGGCAGCATCGACAGCAGTCTGAGCAGCCTCGGAAGCATCGGCAAGCGCGAGCTCGGCCTCGCCCATCAGGCAGCGGTCGTACTCCGCGCCCAGCTCGGGCTTGGAGATATGCGCGGCACGGGCATAGGCCGTAGCCAGGTTGTCAAAGGTCTCGGCATCGTTCTTGCGGGCCTCGTCGAGGGCGGCGCAGCGGGCGAAGAAGACGGACGGGGCGATGATGTGCACCGCAGAGACGGCGGCAACGGTATCGGCCGGGATCTTTTCGTCGCGGGCCATGCTCACCAGGCGGCCATGGAAGAAGTCGCGAACCTGCTGGGCGACCTCGGCGGCGTCGAACTCAATGCCCTGCTCGCTATAGAGCTCGAGGGCGAAGTCGGTGAGCGATGTGGGGTCGATCGGCAGACGGTCGCGCAGGATGTTGATGATGCCGATAGCGGCACGACGCAGCGCGTAGGGGTCGGAGGAGCCGGTCGGGGGCTCGCCAATGGCAAAGATACCGGCGATGGTATCGAGCTTGTCGGCGCAGGCCACGATGCAGCCAGCGGTGCCCTCGGGCAGCTCGTCACCGGCAAAGCGGGGACGATAATGATCGCGAATGGCGTGGGCGACCTCGTCGTTCTCCCCCATCGCGGTGGCGTAGTAACCGCCCATCACGCCCTGCTGGCTCGTGAACTCGACGACGGCGTTGGATACCAAGTCGGCCTTGCACAGGTGCGCGGCGCGAGCGGCATCGGCGGCCAGGTGGGCGCCCAGATGGGCCTCGCGAGCGATGGCAAGCGCGAGTTGCTCAATGCGCTCGGACTTGGCGAGCACGCTACCGAGCTTCTCCTGGAAGGCGACCTTGGCCAGACGCTCGCGGAACTCGTCGAGGGAGATCTTCAGGTCCTCCTCGTAGAAGAACTTGGCATCGTCCAGACGGGCACGCACAACGCGCTCGTTGCCGTCGATCACGCGCTCGGCGTTCTCGGGCTTGCTGTTGGAGACGACCACGAACTCACGCGTGAGCTTGCCCTCGCCGTCATAGATCGGGAAGTAGCGCTGGTTGGTGAGCATGGACTCGCAGATGATCTCGTGAGGGACCTTGAGGAACTCCTCATCGAAGGTACCGACGAGCACCGTCGGCCACTCGCAGAGGTTGATGACCTCCTCAAAGACCTTCTTGGGCGTATCGACATGGCAGCCGGGACGGGCAGCCTCGACCTCGGCGATACCGGCAAGGATGGCCTCGCGACGGCGCTCGGCAGAAAGCACGCCGGCGTCCTCGAGCACCTGCTCGTAGACGGCGGGGCTGGCGACCACATGGTCACCGGGGCCAAGCACGCGATGACCACGCGTGGTGTTGCCACTCGTCACGTCGGCAAACGACACGGGCACAACGTCCTCGCCCAGAAGGCAGCAGATCCAGCGGACCGGACGAACAAAGGTCGCATGCTCGTGACCCCAGCGCTGAGAGCGGTAGTTGGGCCACTGCAGGCCAGCGATAGTCTTCTCGCACAGGGCCGTCAGGATCGGGGTGGCCGGGGCGGAAGGGATGTTCTTCTCGGCAAAGACGTACTCACGGCCGTCGGTGTCCTCGCGACGGACCAGATCCTCGGCAGCCACACCGCACTTGCGGGCGAAGCCCTGGGCGGCCTTGGTGGCGTTACCGTCAGCGTCGAAGGCAATGTTGGCCGCGGGGCCACGCTTGACCTCATGGACCTCATCGGTCGCAGTGGCGACGTCGGCCACGAGCGCAGCCAGACGACGCGGGCTCGAGATCACGCGGACCTCGCCGTGAGCCAGACCGGCCTCGTCGAGACCCTTGGCGATCATGGTGCCAAGCTGCTTGACGGCATTGTTCAGCGGTGCGGAGGGCATTTCCTCCGTACCGATCTCAAACAGGAAATCCTTAGCGTCTGCCATGGCTTACGCCACCTCGCCTTCCTGGTCGGCATTCTCGTTGACTCCGGCGACCTCGGCCATGTAGGCCTCGCAGCACGCCTTGGCGACGGCGCGGACGCGCAGGATGTAGTTGGCACGCTCGACTGCGGACAGAGCGCCGCGGGCATCGAGCAGGTTGAAAGCGTGGCTGCACTTCATGACGCAGTCATATGCCGGCAGCGGCAGCTTGCGCTCCAGACAGGAATGGCACTCGGCCTCGTAGTCGTCAAACTTCTGACGCATCATCTCGACGTTGGCGACCTCAAAGTTATAGGCACTGAACTCGCGCTCGTTCTCGAGGAACACGTCGCCATAGGTCATGGGCGTGCCGTCGGGCAGGTAGCTCCACACCAAGTCATAGACCGAGTTGACGCCCTGCGCATACATGGCAATGCGCTCCAGGCCATAGGTGATCTCGACGGGCACGGGGTCGACCTCGATGCCGCCTACCTGCTGGAAGTACGTAAACTGCGTGACCTCCATGCCGTTGAGCCAGACCTCCCAGCCAAGGCCCCAGGCGCCGAGCGTCGGGCTCTCCCAGTCGTCCTCGACAAAGCGGACGTCATGGTCGTTGGGGTCCAGACCGATAGCGGCAAGAGACCCCAGGTAAAGCTCCTGAGCGTTGACCGGTGAGGGCTTGATGAGCACCTGGAACTGATAGTAGTGCTGCATGCGGTTGGGGTTCTCGCCGTAGCGGCCGTCGGCGGGACGGCGGCAAGGCTGCGCATAGCAGGTGCGCCACTCGGCGGGACCGAGCGAGCGCAGCGTGGTCGCGGTATGGAAGGTACCGGCACCGACCTCGGAGTCATAGGGCTGCATAATGACGCAGCCCTGCTCGCCCCAGTACTGCTGGAGGCGCAGGATGATGTCTTGGAAGGAAAGCGATGAAGCGTTCATGCCTCTAATATCCCCTCGTCGAAACGATTACACGGTTAGGTACTGTACTATAGCGGTTTTTAGTCGATAGTGCCGATGCGGTTGAGCGGCCAGTAGCGCACAAGCGCCACAGCGATCAAATCAGAGCGATCGACGGGACCAAAGTAGCGTGAGTCGGCAGAGTTTTCGCGGTTGTCGCCCATCACCCACACGCACCCGTCGGGAACGGTGTAGGGATAGCTTACCTGAGCGCCGGGCGCTTGGACCGAAAGTGGCCAGCTCATGCCCGTCGTATAGTCCTCGTCGAGCGCCTGGCCGTCAACGACCACCTTGCCATCCTGCAGGTCGACCGTCTGGCCGGCCGTGGCGATGACGCGCTTTACCAGCACATCATGCTCGGACGTGGCATCGGGGTTGTGGAACACCACGATATCGCCCTGCTTGACGGGCTGACCGAGCTCGAGGCTCACCTTTTGTGCCAGGATCTGGTCGCCAATCTCGATCGTGGACTCCATGGAGCCGGTGGGCACCACAAAGGGCTCGACCACAAACGAGCGAATCAAGAAGGTGGCGACCAATGCAATCGCGATGACCGCGATCCACTCAAAAGCGCCCCTCAACGCGGAATGCTGCGATGGAACCATTCTCACTCCTCGCTCTGCGAATACGAAGCGTCCAAAATCTCCTGCGCGTACGCACGCTCCTCGGGCGTGAGCCGCGCCGTCTCGATCAGATCGGGACGCCAGCGGCAGGTGCGCTCGATGGCGTTCTTGCGACGCCAGGCATCGACCTTGGCGTGATCGCCACTCACGAGCACCGGCGGCACGCCCTCGCCGTTGAACTCGGCAGGACGGGTGTACTGCGCGTACTCGAGCAGTCCTCCGTCCTCGGCGGTCGAGAACGACTCGTCAACGTTGCTCATCTCGTCGCCCAGGGCGCCGGGAATCAGGCGTACGACGGCATCGGCAACGACCATGGCGGGCAGCTCGCCGCCCGTGAGCACGTAGTCGCCGATCGACAGGCGCTCGTCGGCATACGCATACGCGCGCTCGTCGACGCCCTCGTAGCGACTGCACACAAACAGCAGGCGCTCACTTTTGAGCAGGCGCTCGGCCACATGCTGCGTAAAAGGCTCGCCACAGGGGGTAAAGAACACCACAGTGGGCTTGGGACCCTCTGCGCTAATGGCCTCGATGGCCTCTGCGATAGGCTCGACCTTCATGAGCATGCCCTGCCCGCCGCCGTACGGCTCGTCATCGACGGTACGATGACGGTCGTGCGTCCAGTCGCGCAGGTTATACGCCTTAAAATCAAAAAGGCCGGCCTTGCGGGCGCGGCCCAAAATCGACGTGGACATGACAGGCTCAAACATCTCGGGAAAGACCGAAAGGGTCTCGATCAGCATGTTGTCCTCCCTACTTGTCCATATCGATCAGGCCGTCCATCACGTGGACGGAAATTGTTCCTGTGTCGGGAAGATCGAGCACGACCTGCTCGATCACGGGAATCAGTACCTCGCCGTACCGATCACCCTCGACAACCCAAACATCGTTAGCGGGCGTCGACATGATCTCGACGATCGTGCCGAGTAAACCGAAGCGCTCGTCGACCACCTCGCGACCCATCAGGTCGGTATAGGCAGCGTCGAGCGAATCGAGCTCAAAATCGTCACGATTTGCCAGCACGTAGCATCCCGTGATGCCCTCGGCGGCCGTCAAGTCGTCAATGCCCTCAAACGAGACCAGATCGCCATCGCCCGTATCGGTGACGGACACGACCGTGCAAAAGCGGTCGCGCTTGAGCGCCGGCGGCGTCAGGGCGACGCGCATACCAGGCTCTAATACAGAAGGAAGCCCCCGCAGCGGCTGCGCGAGGACCTCCCCCTTCCTTCCATGCGGCTTGACCACACGGGCGATGTTTTTGTACTGGGACCTCAAGGTCCTAGCCCAGAACCTCTACCTCGACAGCAGTGTCGAGGCGAGCGGCCAGTGCACGGGCGAGCGTGCGAATGGCCTTGATGGTACGGCCACGACGGCCGATGACCTTAGCGACGTCATCCTCGGCGACCGAAACCTCAATCGTAGAGGCGTCGTCACCATCGATGACCTCGAGGCTCACGGAATCCGGGTCGTCGACGATCTGAACAACGAGATATTCGACGAGATCGGCGATGCGATCTGAGAGCATTGCCTCACCCTCGAGCTGTGCAGCGTCAACCTCAGGCACGATTTACTCCTCGGCGCCCTCAGCGGCCTCAGCGGCAGCCTTAGCGGCCTCGGCCTCTTTGGCGAGCTGCTTCTTGGACTTCTTGACGACGGTCTCGGTCTTCTCGCCCTCGTTGGCGGCCTTGACCAGAGCGGCGACGGCGTCGGTGAGCTGAGCGCCCTTGGACTGCCAGTCGGCGATCTTCTCGAGGTCGAGGTTGATGGTCTTGGGGGCGGTCATCGGGTTGTAGCGGCCAACCTCCTCGATGATACGACCGTCACGCGGGGCGCGGGAATCGGCGACGACGACACGGTAGTACGGACGCTTCTTAGCGCCGTGACGAGCAAGGCGAATCTTGACTGCCAAAGGAAACTCCTCCAACCAAGCAGCTTTAGGCTGCAACTACAAACAAACAGTTGAACATAATACGCCATCGACGCGGGCAGGTGAAGTCCGTGAGACCAACTTCTTCGGTGTAGTCGAGGGCAAATCCATATCTTAGACAAGAATTCGGGATTTGCAAGCACATACACGCACCCCACATGAGCTGCGCGGTATACTCATGACATGGAAAGACGCGAACATACATACGGTTATGAGGATGCCATGGGCGTCACGCCGCCTCCCTGGACGGGTCCGGCGGTGGGCCTCATGGACCTCGATGCGTTTTTTGCGAGCGTGGAAATGCTCGATCATCCCGAATGGCGCGGAAAGCCGCTCATCGTGGGCGGAGACGCCGATTCGCGTGGCGTCGTGTCCACGTGTTCGTATGAGGCACGTCGCTTTGGCGTGCACTCTGCCATGGCCTCGGCCGAGGCGCGGCGCTTGTGCCCGCAAGCCATTTGGACGCATGGGCATTTTGATCGCTATCGTGAGGTCAGCGCGCAGGTCATGGCGATTCTTGCCGAGGAGACGCCGCGCGTGGAGCGCGTATCCATCGACGAAGCCTTTATCGATATCACACCGGGTCGCTTTGCGCCCGAAGACCCGCTGCTGGTTGCGCGGCGTATAAGCGACCGTGTGGCAGGGCTGGGAGTGACCAGCTCCATTGGCGTGGGCTGCAACAAGACGGTCGCAAAGATCGCAAGCGAGCGGGATAAGCCGTTTGGGCTGACCATCGTGCGCCCCGGAACCGAGCAGCGCTTTTTGGCCGCGCTGCCGGTATCTGCCATGAGCGGCATCGGGCGCTCGGCCGAGGAGCGACTGCGCCGCATGCGCATCTACACCCTCGGCGAGCTATCACGTGCACCGGAATCCACCTTGGCCTCTATTTTTGGCGTCAACGGCGAACGCATGCGCCAGCGTGCGCTAGGACTCGAAATCTCCGAAGTCACGAGTCTCGATGAAGAGCGCGAGGTCAAGTCGGTCAGCAATGAACGCACCTTTGCGAAAGATTTGACTGAGCGCGGGGACATCGAAGCGGCGATTGCGCTGTTGGGCGAGTCAGTAGGACGCCGCCTGCGCCGTCAAGGGCTGACGGGTGCCACGGTAACGCTCAAGCTTAAGTATTCGTATGGCAGCGGGCGTACGGCACAGCGCCGGCTGCCTCATCCGACCGACGATGAGAACATCTTCGTGGCGGTTGCACTCGAACTGCTCGACAACATCTGGCAGGAAGGCATGCATGTTCGCTTAGCGGGCATCGGCATGAGCGACTTCGACCACCAAGGCGGCATCCAAACCGACCTGTTCTGCGAGATCGATGAACGCGGGGCCCAATCGAGCGACCGTCGAGACCTCTCAGTCGCTATCGACGCCGTCCGAGACAAGTTCGGCGACACCGCCCTATCCTACGGCCGCCAATCCCGCTTCAACGATTAACCGCCTTTGGGCAAAAAGAAAGCCGGGCAGGTGCGGAAAACCGCACCTGCCCGGCGATATGCGTGAGGGTAGCTAAACCCCGTCTCAAATGAGCTACTAGAGGAGGTTGAGGGGGAGCTGGGGGGCGTCTCCCCAGAGTTTCTCGAGGCGGTAGAAGTCGCGGGCTTCGGGAGTGAAGACGTGGACGACAACCGAACCATAGTCCATGAGCATCCAGGTCTTCTGCTCGCGGCCCTCGATGGAGAACGGATGCTCGCCGCAAGCCTCGGCGACCTTCTCCTCGATCTCGTCGACGATAGAATCGACCTGGCGGTTGTTGGTACCGGTGGCAAGCACAAAATAGTCGCACACATCGGAAAGCTCGGTCAGGTCGAGCACCTGAACGTCCTCGCCCTTCTTGTCGTAGGCGGCCTGCGCGGCGGCGCGGGCGACATCCTCGGCGGCGACACCGCTCGCAGACAGCGAGGCGGCAGTGCGGTCGGACGTGGCGACGAAGCTCTTGTGCTCCACACCTTCAAGAATCTGCTCGTCGGTCATGGTCTCGTCGGCCATGGAATACCTCTTTCTAGACAGCCCGAGCTAGCGCAGCTGGGCGTAATGGTTGTAAATCGAAATAGCCGTGGGATAAAGATAGCGCCCGGACTGAATCACATAGACCAAACCCTGCGCAAAACAGGAGAAGAACAACTCGTCGAGCGTCGACTCCCCCACCATCTTGCGCAGCGCACGTGCATAGTCGCCGTGGCGGTTGGGCTCGATGGCATCGGCCACAAAGACCACCATATCGAGCGGCGTCATATCGCAGGCACCCACGGTGTGACGGTCGACAGCCTGAAAGACCGCCGGCGACAGCTCGGGAAAAAGCTGCGGAAGCTCATAGGCGGCAACAGGGCCATGCAAAAGCGGCGTCGCGGCAGAAGGAGAGCCGGCAATCTTAATGCCGTAATGCAGAGCGCGCGTGACCAGCTCGTCATCGGAAAGCACCTTGTCCCAGTCGTGGATCAAGCCGGCGGCAGCGGCATCAAAGCGGTCGACGCCGTAGACCTCGGCCAGATGAAGTGCGGTCTCGGCAACACCCAGCGAATGCACATAGCGCCTGCGCTTATCCTTCATGCGAGCATCGAGCAGCTCTTGAATGCGCTTGAGCAGCGCGCGCTCATCGCCCTCAAACTGATCCTCTACCGACAACGTAGACCCCCATCACTCAAAATCCTCTTGGCCCAAATCGGCATATAGCCTGCGCTTGCGAATGTAGCCGAGCACGGACTCGCTCGTAAGATAGCGCACGCTCATGCCGCGGGCAACCCGCTTGCGAATGTTGGTCGAGCTAATCGCCAGCGCCGGAATCTGAATATAGCGCACGTCGAATGGCAACCCCGATTCCTTAATCCGCGCCCGGGCCGTATCGATGTCAAAACCGGGACGTGTAGCAGCAATAAAGGTTGCCAGTTCGGCAATCTCATCAGCATTGTGCCAGGTCACAATATCGATAATCGCATCGGCGCCCGTAATAAAGTAGAGCTTTACCTGCGACGGGTAAAAGTCGCGAAGGGCATGAAGCGTATCGGCCGTGTAGGTTACGCCCGGACGGTCAATCTCGAACCGACTCGCCAAAAAGGCCGGGTTCGCGGCGGTGGCGAGGACCGTCATAGCATAACGGTCCTCGGCAGGCGTCACCGGCTTGTCAAGCTTAAAGGCGGGAGAGCCCGCCGGCATAAAGAGCACAGCGTCCAAGTCGAGCGACTCACGCGCCTGCTCGGCGGTCACCAGGTGCCCGTAATGGATGGGATCAAAGGTGCCACCCATAATGCCGAGCCTAAACTCCTGCCCGTCCTCTAGAGGAAGCTCGGGCAGACCGATTCCACCGCGCAGCGACATGGCTTACTCGCCCTCCGAGGTCTCGGCATCGTCCGCGGCATCCACCGCATCGACAACCTCGACGCCCTCATCCGCAGCATCGGTCACGTCAATGGCCTCAACGGCAACGTCCTCGCCAGCATCCTCGAGCTCCTCGTACTCCGAGAAGTCCTCAGCGCCCTCAAAGTCAAAGGCACGCTGGCAAATGCGGACCTCGTCGCCCGCACGGCAACCGGCCTTCTCGAGCGCGTCGTCAACACCCATACGCGCAAACTTATGTTGCAGGTAAATGACGGCTTCCTCATTTTCCCAGTCGGTCTGAATGACCATGCGCTCGATGGCACGACCGACCACGCGGAAGGCACCGGGCTCTTCCTGGACAATGCGGAAACGCTTCTCACGCTGCAGGCGACGGCGCTCCCACTCATCGTCGCGCAGAACGACCGGCTCATCGGAGACCGACAGCTCGGCGCGCAGCTTAGCCACCTGCTCGCCCACGGCAAGCATCAGCGTGTTGAGGCCGGCGCCCGTTACAGCAGACACGGCAAAGAACATATGTCCATCGTCGAGCGCTGCGCGCTTGAGGTCGGCAATCTTGTCGGCCGTGCCCGGCGCGTCGCACTTGTTGGCAACGACGATCTGCGGACGCTCCGAAAGCTCGGCGCCATACTGCTCGAGCTCGCGGTTGATGATGCGATAGTCCTCAACCGGATCGCGATCCTCAAAACCGCCCGTCATGTCGACGACATGCATGATCAGGGCCGTACGCTCAATGTGGCGCAGGAACTGGTGACCCAGGCCCTTGCCCTCGCTCGCGCCCTCGATAAGACCGGGGACGTCGGCAACGACGTAAGAATATTCGCCGGCACGCACCATGCCGAGGTTCGGCACGAGCGTGGTAAACGGGTAGTCGGCAATCTTAGGACGGGCGGCACTCATGCGCGCGATGAGCGATGACTTACCCACCGAGGGGAAGCCCACGAGCGCGGCATCGGCCATGAGCTTCATCTCGAGCTCGATCCAGTGCTCCTCGGCCGGCTCGCCCAGCTGGGCGAACGCGGGCGCACGGCGCACCGATGTCACAAAGTGGGTATTGCCCAGGCCGCCGGCGCCACCGGGCGCCACGACAACGCGCTCGCCATCGTGCACCAGATCGGCAATCTCGAACATCGGGGTCTGCGTCTCGGGATCGAGCTCGCGCACCACGGTACCCATAGGGACCTTGAGAATCAGGTCCTCGCCGCTCTTACCGTTACGACGGGCACCCTGCCCGTGCGTGCCGCGCTCGGCGCGGAAGTGATGCTTAAAGCGGTAATCGATCAGGGAAGACAGCTGAGCATCGGCCTGGATGACGACATTGCCGCCACGACCGCCGTCGCCGCCATCGGGGCCGCCCTTGGGGACAAATGCCTCGCGTCTAAACGACATGCATCCGGCTCCGCCGTCGCCGCCGCACACGTTAATGCGGCTGATATCGGTGAACTGTGACAACAGAATCGCCTCCTACAAAAAAGAGGGAGACCCTTGAATCCTAAAACTCAAGTGCCTCCCACATATGTGCTCTATGAAGGGTGAATTACGCGTTCGCGAGCGGGCGTACGCTGACCCTGTGCTTGATACCCTTGTGGAACTCAACGGTACCGTCGACCAGCGCGAACAGCGTGTCGTCCTTACCACGGCCAACGTTCTCACCCGGGTGGATGTGCGTGCCGTGCTGACGGACGAGAATCGTGCCCGTGGTTACCGTCTGGCCGGCATAGCGCTTCGTGCCAAGGCGCTGACCGCGGGAGTCACGGCCATTACGGGAGGAACCGAGTCCTTTTTTGTGTGCCATTGTGTATACCTACTCTTTCGTTACGAGTGTAATCTACTCGGCGACGGGAGCCTCGGCAACAGCCTCAGCCTCTGCCTTGACAGCCTTCTTGGCGCGGGAGGTAGCCTGAACCTTCACGATCTTCAGCTTGGTGAGCTGCTGACGGTGACCCTTCAGACGACGATAGCGCTTGCGCTTGTGGAACTTGAAGACCAGCTGCTTCTCGCCCTTGAACTGCTCAACGATCTGAGCGGTAACCTTGGCCTTAGCCAGCTTGTCGGGATCGGTGACGATCTTCTTACCATCGTTGAGGAAGATAACCGGCAGGGTGACCTTGTCGCCCTCATTGCCCTCGATCTTCTCGACGGTGATGACATCGTCGGTGGCGACCTTGTACTGCTTGCCGCCCGTGTTAACGATTGCGTACATGTTTACTTGCCCTTCATGCATCAGTTAGTGCAACAGCCGAATATAGTAGCAGGCGAAAATACCCCCGTCAACGAGTATGTGGAGCAAATCCACAAGTTCGCACAGGTATGGGGCTGACGAGTCGGCCCTCGTCGTCCTCGCATGCTTGATTCTGACGCTCGACATCGTAGGAGCAGATGGTCACGAGGTCTTGCATACCGGTGGAAACAATAGGTGCATCCACGCCCGGGGTCAAGCCCTGCAACAAAACATCAGCAGCAGAAAGCAAAATTTCCGGACGCATGGAGCCCTCGTTGTCGGCATGGGTGTCGAGCATGAGCACCAAATGGTCCGGGCGCTCCCCCGCCGTGAGCTCATAGCCCACGAGTGTGTGATCCAAATCCAAGCGCTTGCTCTTTTTTCCGCGCGCGTAGTCGATGCCATGGCCCGCGCGCAGCGTGTCGATCGCACGATGCACCTCGTCGGCGCTTACGGGCGCCTCGGGGTCCAGATGCAGGTCGATGCGATACGACAGGCGCGTGAGCTGCGCCGTCAACGCCGGCGTGCGCACGTCGATGTACGCCGCCTCGATGGGCGCCAGATCGGCCGGAGACGCCGCAGCCAGGCGCCCAAACGCCTCGTCGAGCGCCACGAACTCGGTCATAAACAGGTCATACCACTCGCAGGTCGACGACGTGCCCACCGGTAGCGCCGAAGAGAAGCCAACGCGCATGTGCGGAGAGAAGCCCTGCGTGACGGCATAGGGAAGTCCCGCACGGCGCACGATGCGCTCAATGGTATGGATTACTTCGAGATGACCCAGGTACTTAAGACGATCGCGCTTGCCATAGCGAACACGAAGCCTAAAGAGCGAGGGGTTGTCGGTCAGGCGCTCACTCATGCGCGATCACCCATCAATACATTCTTGGCGTGGAGCGTGGGGCAGATCCCGCAGCCGGTGCACGACGTGCGGGTGCAGTCGGGAGTCGTGACGCCCTCGAGCGAGCGACGGTACTCGCGCTCGAGGAAGCCACGCGTGCAGCCGGGGCTCACGTGCTCCCACGGCAGGCGCCAGTCCAACTCGTAAGGCAGGTGTACGAGCTCGTTGAGGTCGATGCCGTTTTTGGCAGCAGCCTCCTTCCAGTTCTCGAGCGAGAAATGCTCTACCCAGGCGTCAAAGCGAGAGCCCGAACGCCAAGCATCGATGATGACGGGCGTCATGTCACGGCCGGCGCGGGAAAGCGCGGCCTCGATGAGCGAGGTCTCGGCATCGTGGTAATGCACGCGGACGGCACGGTTGCGAACACTCGTGATAAGCAGCTTCTGGCGACGCTTGACGTCGTCGTAGTCGAGCTGCGGGCACCACTGGAACGGCGTGGCGGCCTTGGGGATAAAGACCGAAACCGAGATGGACACCGAAATCGAGCCGCGACGAGCCTTGGGCACCACGGAACGACCGAGCTCCAGCACGTGATCGGCCAGATTGGCGATGGCCACGATGTCCTCATCGCGCTCGCCGGGAAGGCCCATCATAAAGTAGAGCTTCATGCGGTTCCAGCCGGCCTCGAAGGCCGCCTTGGCCGCACGGTCCAGGTCCTCCTCGGTCACGTTCTTGTTAATGATGTCGCGCATGCGCTGGCTGCCGGCCTCGGGCGCGAACGTCAGGCCGCCCTTCTTTTCGCCGGCGACCGACTCGGCCATATCCACGCCAAACGAATCCAGGCGCTGCGACGGAATAGACACGCGAATACCCGTATCCTCCAGGCGACGGTTGAGCCTGCCGAGCACGTCGCGAATGCAGGAGTGGTCGGTCGTGGAGAGCGAGGTCAGCGACACCTCGTCATAGCCGGTCTTTTCCAGACCCTGAATCACCGACGAGACGATCTGGTCGGCCGAGCGCTCGCGCACCGGGCGATACGTCATGCCGGCCTGACAAAAACGACAGCCGCGGGCGCAGCCGCGCAGGATCTCGATAGACAGGCGGTCGTGAACCAGCTGTGCATAGGGCACGCACGACTGCGACAGCGGATTCGTGGCGCCGAAATCCTCGACGACGCGCTTGTAGACCACGGTCGGCGCATCCTTGCCCTCACGCGGCACGGTGTAGCCATGCGGCGAGCAGGGCTCGTCGTGACGAACCTCATAGAGCGACGGCACGTAGTTGCCGGCAATGGATGCAAGCTGCTCGACAATCTGCGCGCGCGGGACCCCTTCGTCACGCAGGCGGCGATGCAGCTGGCAGGTATCGAGCAGCGATTCCTCGCCCTCACCGATGAGGATGGCATCGAAGAAGGCCGCGTACGGCTCGGGGTTGTACACCGAGGGGCCGCCGGCGATGATAATGGGGTCGTCCTCGGTGCGGTCAGCCGCTAACAGCGGAATACCAGCGAGGTCGAGTGCCTCGAGGAAGTTCGTCACCGCCATCTCGTGCGGCACATGCAGGCCGACGATATCAAACGAAGCGACCGGCGCTGCACCCTCGAGCGAGAGCAGCGGAATGCCTGCCTCGCGCATGGCGTCACCCATATCGGGCCACGGCACATAGCCGCGCTCGCAGGAGATGCCCTCGGCCTGGTTAAGGATGTTGTAGAGGATGGCGATGCCCTGGTTGGGCAGACCGACCTCGTACACATCCGGGTAGATCAGGCAGCAACGGTAGTCGGCATCGGCCTTGGAAAGCGTGCCCCACTCGTGATCGATATAGCGGCTCGGTTTCTCGACCTTGGCGAGCAGCGGCTCAATTAAATGAAAACAGTCTTGGTATGCAACGCGCAACGGAAAACCCCTAAGCTGCGAGATCGGATGCGTCCTGGTAGGACGCCATAGGACGGGTAGCGCCCGCGACCGTGGTCACCAGATCGCGAACGCGGGAGAACGTGGCAGTGACCACCTCGTTGGCACGACTGTAGTCGACATCGCGCTCGTAGAGCGAAACGAGCGCACGGCCCATGCCATAGGTGCCCGCGGCGGCAGTGAGCGCCTTGACGGCAAACCCAATATGCGGCGTCTGCTTGACGAGCGCGCGGGTGACCGCGCGGATCACAAGACCGCCGGCAAGCACGCCCGCGACCTCGTAGCCACGCTCTGGCTTAATGCCGCGTCCAAAGACGGCAGCGAGCTCAAAGAGCATGCCCACCTGCGCCAGCGCCATAACGGGATAATCGGCACCCGGCAAAAACACCAGCGCACCGGTCGCCATATTGGTGAGCGCGCACGAGGTGATGATACGATTGGCCGCCGCGATGCGCATGAAGGCAAAGTTCGCCGCAAAAGCCGTTTCCTTATCGGTGCGATCGAGAATCCAGCGGGCAAGCGTCTCGAGCAGATACGTCTTATCGGTTGCCGCTACCACGCCGAGCATGGGCGTGGACTCCTCGATAAACGGCACCTCCACAGCAGACTCGGCAAGCACGCACACGGGCGCACCGGCGATCACGAGCTCCTGCACGGCACTCTCCAAGCGGTCGGAACCACACGAGAGCACCAGCACCACATCGGTATCGGTCTTTGGAGCAATTCGCTCCTCCCCCAGACGCTCGACGCGCACAATGCCCGAGGTCGTCTGCGGCACAAAGGCGTCACGCACCGTCTCGGCCAGAAAGCGCGAGGCGGACGAATCCAGATAGACCGAGACGCGCACCGGCGTATCGGAATCCTTCTTAACGGACGCGCCCATCTTAAAAGCGCGGGTCAGCTTATCTACGGGAATTTTCATAGCAAACCCCTCCAGCGGTTACGCGGCGCCCGAACGATGCCGCCATATGGATTGTACGATACCCACCGTCAGCAGCTGGATCATCATCGAAGACGAACCAAAGCTAATAAACGGTAGCGGAATACCGGTAATCGGCATCATGCCGATGCACATGCCGATGTTCTCGAAGGTCTGGAATGCCCACATGCCGACGATACCTACGCACGACAGACGCAGGAACAGCGACTCACACTTAAAGGCGACGCGAATCGTCGAAAAGATCAGCAGCACGTAGAGGCACAAGAGAAAAAAGGAACCGCAAAAACCAAAGGTCTCGGACAGGAAGGCGAAGACGAAGTCGGTGTGGAACTCAGGCAGAAAGCCGCCGGCCGACTGCGTCGCATGGCCCAAACCCTTACCAAAGAAGCCGCCCGAGCCAACGGCGATAAGCGACTGCTGCAGGTTGTAGGCATCGTCCGAATCGGCATTATCGGGGTCGATAAAGACCGTCAGACGGTTCATCTGATACTGCTTGATGAGCACATCGTGGCCGAGCAACGAATCAAAGACCGAATCGAGCGCCAGAACGAGGGCCACCAAGCCCACGAGAAGGGCCAGGGTCGACAGCACCCATTCGCGGCGTGCACCGCTCATACAAATGACGATGGCGCCCGAAACCAGCACGACCAGGCCCGAGCCCAGGTCGCCCATGGCAACGACGGCCAAAAACGGAATGGACAGCATGCCGCAGAGCTTGACGTAGTCGCGAACGGTATCGATGCGACCGTTATACTGCGAGCCAAGCGTAGCAATAAAGAAGATGGTGATGAGCTTGGCAAGCTCAACCGGCTGGAATGTCAAGCCGATACCGGGAATCTTGATCCAGCCCGTCATGCCCAGACCGCCCGTATAGGACAGACCCGGAATCTTGGGCGAGAGGATCACGATCAAGTCGATGACGAGCAACGCCGTCGAGAAATTGGAAATACCGCGCAGATCGGTACGCCAGACCAGCACCGCCAGCACCGCTCCGATGCCAATTCCCAGCAGATGGCGTGAGAACGAGGCATCGGCCTTAAACTGCGAAGCCGACCAGATAATGATGGCACCGTAGGCGACGAGCGCCACTGTAGCCACGAGCACACCGATATGCACCTTTTGGCGAAACGTGCCGCGCGAGGCCGAAAGTTGCTTGTTGACGCGGTCCAGGCTGCTGCGAGAGCCGGTCTTGGTTGAACGGAACAGATCCGCCGGAGAAAAATCCATCGCAACCTCCTATCGAACCGAAGAATCGCCCGAGGCCGAAGAGGTATCGGGCTCGTCATAAATCACACCGAGCACGTCGCGCACGACATGCATCGCGGTATCTGAGCCGCCGCCGCCCTGCTCCAGGACGGTAGCGATGACATACTTGGGGTCATCGGCCGGTGCATAGGCGCAGAACCACGCGTATTCGTCCTCACCGCTTTTCTCGCCCGTGCCCGACTTGCCGTATACCTGCGGCGTCAGGGTGCCAAAGTGAGCCGCCAGGGACGTCGATGCCGTGTAAATCACGTCGTGCATGCCGTTGCGCACAAGAGCCAAATCCGAATCGCTGTTGATCTTGGCCTCCAGGCGCTTCTTCTTGCCCTTGCCGTTGTATTTATAGGCATCGCCGTCGCCATCGCGCGACACGGCAGACAAAAACACGTGAGGCACGTACTGTTTGCCGCCGTTGGCAAGACCCATATAGGCACACGCCATCTGCAGGGGCGTCACCAGAATGTCACCCTGACCGATGGCAATGTTGGTCATATCGCCGGCATTCCACTTGCGGTCCTCGGCAGAGGCGTCGGTGAAGTACGACTCTTTCCACTCGGCATCGGGAATACGGCCCGCGCCCTCACTCGGCAGATCGATACCGCAGGTCTTGCCTAGACCCCAGCGACGAAAGACCTCCTGCAGGCCCTCGGAATGTTTCTCGTCATAAAAGAACGCCTTGCCCATGTCGTAGAAGACAGGGTCGCACGAGTTGGCGATTCCCGACTGCAGCGTCATGGTGCCGTGGCCGGAATGCAGCCAGCAGTACTTGCCCCACGACTTGCCCAGACCCGTCCAATAACCCGTGCAGTTGGTCGTCTGCCCCGACGTGTAGGTTCCAAACTCAAGACCGGCCAGCGCCGAGAGCGGCTTGATGGTCGAGGCCGACATGTACTGTCCGCTAATGGCGCGGTTGAGCAGCGGGTGCGAACCCTTGTCATCATTGAGCTCGGTCCACACGTCATTTGAGACGCCGCCAATAAAGACGGACGGATCGAACTTGGGCTGGCTCGCCATGCCCAGGATCTCGCCATTGTTGGGATCGAGACACACTACAGCGCCGTTGCCGGCATTGCTGTAGCCAGTGGTCTTGGCAAGCTCGATAGCGCTCGCCAGCGCCGTCTCGCAGGCCTGCTGGATCTTAAGGTCGAGCGTGAGCTTAATGTCGGAGCCGGCCTTCGCGGGCACGGCGCCGGCCTGACCGGTCACATTGCCCGAGGCATCGACCTTGACGGTCTGCTCGCCACGAATACCCTGCAGCAGGTTTTCGTAGTAGCTCTCAACGCCCGCCTGGCCTACGATATCGCCCGACTGGTACGTAATCTTGCCAGCAGAAGCATCTTCATCGCCAGAGGTTTTCTTATTCTGGGCCTCGAGCTGCTCGGAGGTAATGGTGCCGGTATAGCCCAAGATATGGCATGCCGTCTCGCCATATGGATACTGGCGCTCGGTACGCTCGGCAATCTTGACGCCCGGGAACTCGCCGGCATGCTCCTGAATATAGGCAACCGTGGAGCGACGGACGTCCGTCGCGATGGTATGTAGGCTCTGGGCGCCCTCTGTATTGTCCTGAATATTGCGAAGGACCGCCACGTAAGGCATTCCAAGCACGTTGGCAAGATGGCGAACCAGAACCTCATCCTCGGCAAGGTCGCGGTAGGCCACGACAGCCAGTGAGGGACGGTTCTGGACAAGCGCCACGCCATTGCGGTCGAGGATGCGACCGCGCACAGCGGGTGTTGTAACGGTGCGAGTCTGATTACTATTGGCCTGCTTCTCGTAATAGTCCGACGAGACCATCTGCATGCCCCACAGCTTGACGGCAAGCGCCGCAAACATCGCGCCCACACCCGTGGTGAGGATGGAAAAGCGGCCCTTGAAGGCGGTCGCCGCGGTATTGCCCTCGCCCTCGGTGGCGCGCGGGGCCGTTCCATGCTGCGTATCGTAGGTAAAACGGGAATCGCCGCGACGCATGATGACCAGCGCGACCACGATGGCCACAACCAGCACGATACCGGCGATAATAACCGTCAACTGGGAAGACATCTACGGGCCTCCCCTATTTGAGCTTGCGGGTCTTGGGCTTAAAGCGCATACCCGCCTGGCGTCCGCCACGTGCGGAGAATCCATAGCCGGACTGCGGCACGACGCCGGACATCAAAAACGGAATGGCAACCAGACCCGTCAGGATCGAGGACGGCAGCGCATGGCCGAAGATCGCCACGACAAAGCTCGTCTCCAAACCCATAAACAGCAAGATGATGCTGTAGATCACATTAATGACGAGCGCAAAGGCGCCCACAGTGACGCCGCGCGCACTCGGGGTACCGCCCGTCTGACCGACGGCGCTGTGCACCAGGGCAAAAGAACCCACGGTCAGCAGGAGCGACATAACGCCCACCGGCACGGCAGCGGACAGGTCATAAAACAAGCCGCTGCAAAAACCGCACACGACGGCACGGGTCGGGTCGCCCGAGAACACGCTTAGGCACACCAGGATAATCATGAAGTTGACGCGACCTCCCGCAATGGAGATCTGCGGTGCCAGGCCTGCCTGCAGCAGCACACACACAATGGCGGCGATTACAAACGTGCGGGAGCTCATCCCCTGCTCGTGTAGATCCATGGACATGCCCCCTATTCGCTCGAGCCAGAATCGGTCGTCTCGGACGTGTCGGAACTGTCATCCGAGCTCTCGTCCTTCGTCTTGGTCGCAGCATCGCGCGACGTTCCCTGCGGCGTGCTGTTGGCCGTGCTCACGTCCTCATCCGAGGCCGACTGTTCGTCGGTCAGCGAGGTGATGACCAGCACTTCCTCGTTGTTCTCGGCCGTGGTCTGAGCGCGCACCACAATGGTGTAGTACACGTCGTTTGCGGATTTCTCAACCGACGAGACGGTGCCGAGCGGAAGGCCCTTGGGGAACACGCCACCGATGCCAGAGGTCACGATGATATCGCCAACCTTAACGTCGGAGTCGACGCTCACGTACTCAAGACGCAGCGTGCCGTCAGCCTGACCCTGCAGCATGCCCTGGGCGCGCGTGTCCTGTACCATGGCGGACACACCCGAGTTCTCGTCGCCAATAAGGCGCACGGTAGAGGTCTTGGCCGATACCTCGATAATCTGACCGATAACACCGGCAGAACTCGTCACGGGCATGTTGATGGTAAGGCCGTCGGCAGAGCCCTTGTCGATGGTTACGGTCGAGGTCCAGGCATCGCCCGAGGCACCAACGATACGAGCAGCGGTCGATTTGAGGTTGTAGGTCGACTGCAGGCCGACCAGCCCCTCCAGACGCTCGGCGGTCTTTTGAGCCTCGGAGAGCTCAGCAACCTTAGAGGTCAGCTCCTCGTTTTGCTTCTTAAGCTCGTCAAGCGTGTCCTGCGACGCCGTAAGGTTAGAGAACACGTTGCCGATCGCATTGAAGGGGGCCGCCACAGCCGAGCCCACAAAGCGCACCGGCGAGGTAATCGTCGTCACGCCCGAACGCACGGCATGAATCGGTCCTGCCTCGCCCTCGCGGATGTAAAACGTGAGCAGCAACACCGAAATCAGGCTGAAAACAATCAACGGGCGCATACCCGTTGATTGTCGCTTGGTATTCAGATTTGTGGAGAAACCCGAAGATCGTGCCAAATGGAATCCACCTTTTGGAAATTAAGCATTGGTCTGGACGAAGCCGCCATCAAACGCATTGGCCTCGAGCACGCGGGCACAGCCGTTAACGACGTTATCGAGCGCCGTGGGGCTGACGTTGACCGAAACACCGGTCTCATCGCGCAGGCGCACGTCGAGACCGCGCAGCAGCGCGCCGCCACCAGTCAGCAAAATGCCGTAGTACATAAGGTCCGAGGCAAGATCGGGAGGCGTAGCGTCGAGTGCGTCCTTGACGGCCTTGGCCATCTCGTCGAGCGGCTTGTTGAGCGCGCGACGAATCTCCTCGCTCTCGATGCGCACGGTCTTGGGCAGACCGGTGATCACGTCGCGGCCGTTGACCTCGACGTCGAGCTCGTCCTTGAGCGGCACGGCGGAGCCGACCTTGATCTTGATGTCCTCTGCCGTACGCTCGCCGATGGCCAGGTTGTAGGCATCACGAACGTGCGTGAGGATGGCCTGATCGAACTCGTCGCCGGCAATACGGATGGACTGCGAGACGACGATGCCACCCATAGCGATAACGGCAACCTCGGTGGTACCGCCACCGATGTCGATGACCATGGAGCCGGTGGGTTCCTCGACGGGCAGGTCGGCGCCGATAGCGGCAGCCATGGGCTCCTCGATCAGGTAGGCCTGGCGGGCGCCGGCCTGGATCGTGGCCTCAAAGACGGCACGCTTCTCGACCGACGTGACACCGGAGGGAACGCAGACGACAACGCGCGGACGCGGGGTCCACGGATAGCGCTTCTCAGACGCCTTGTCGATAAAGTAACGGAGCATGGCCTCGGTAACATCGAAGTCGGCGATGACGCCGTCCTTCAGGGGACGAACGGCCACGATGTTGCCGGGCGTACGGCCGAGCATGCGCTTTGCCTCGATACCGACCGCGAGGATGCGCTCGTCGTTCTTGTCGATGGCGACAACAGAGGGCTCGCGAATGACGATGCCCTTGCCACGCACGGAGACAAGCGTATTTGCGGTGCCGAGGTCGATGGCAAGATCGCCCGCATAGCTACCGAAGAACATATCCATCAAAGAAAACAACGCAACTCCTGATGTGTTGGATGATTGCTGGAAAACTACTAGCTCATCATACTAGCGCAAGCCCGGCACCTCACTTGCGGTGAAGCGCCGGGCAAAGCTAAATCCCATAAGGTCACTACTGGTTGTCAGCAGCCGAGAAATCCATATCGAGCGAGGAAACGGCCCAGCCGATATGGTTATCGGAGCGCACGAATTTGACGGTGTACTCCTGCTCGCCGCCCTTGGACAGCGATGCCTTCACCTTGGCGGTCGTCTCGGTCATGGACTGATCCATGCCCTCGACGGACACGGTGGCACCCTGCGGAATCGAGGAGATGATCATCGACTTGGCGTCCTCGGACAGGCTCGAGGCCAGGCAAGACTCGGCCTTTGCGGTGTCACCGTCGCCGGCAGCCTGGAACAGATCGGTGATAACCGACTCCTGCGAGGGGAAGCCAAAGCCGCGCGTGTAGGCAAAGCCCAGACCGCCCGCAGCAATCAAGATGAGCAGAAGCAGCACGATGAAGACTTTGAGACCCGTGTGGCGATGGCGACGACGGACCTTGGCCTGCTTACGATCCTGACGGTCCTGCTGGACCATCTCGGACTCGGACAGCGTAAAGAAGCCGGTGTCCGAGGGATCGGGCATAAACTGACCGGTCGCGCCCGTAGGATCGAGCGGATCGACGGCAGGAGCGTCCATCGCGGGCGCCGGAGCCGTGGCCATAGCCGTCTGGGCAGACAGCGCGGCAAGCGAATCGTGCACGCGGGCAAGCTCATCGGCCTGCTCGGAGGTGAGCTGGTAGATGCCATCGGCAGTAGCGGCGTTAAAGGCGTCGAGTGCGTCGGAGGGGCGGCCGGCGGCAGAAAGTGCCTGACCCATGCCGGCGTTGAGCGCACGCGTGTCGTCGCGGGGGCCGGCAAAGTCGATAGCCGTGCGGTAGGTCTCCACGGCATCCGCCGGACGGCCGAGCTTAATGAAGCAACGACCAAGCTCGCCCAGTGCGGCGGCAGGAGCCGGATTGGCGCCGTCGATGGCAGCCTGACGGAAGGCGGTTCCCGCGTTGGCATAGTCGCCCGACTGGAACAGCGCATTGCCCAGGCCGAGATAGGCCTTGAACGGCGTGGCATAGGAAGCATCCTGCGTAGCGGCAGAGAACGCCTGAGCGGCCGTCGTGTAGTCGCCCACGGCCGCGAGTGCCTTGCCGCGGTTGGTGAGCAGCGCGCCGCGCTTGCCGTAGGTGCCGTCATTGAGGGCAGCGGCGTAGGCCTCGGCGGCCTCGGCATACATGCCCAGGTGCATCAAGGCGTTGCCACGAAGGTGATCGGCCTCGCCCATAATCTCATCGGGAGTTTTTGCCGCCCCAAGCATCTGGGCTGCAGCGGAAAAATCACCCGCGCGGTAAGCGGCGCGGCCCTGTTGGATCAGCTGGCTATTCAAGGAAGTCCCCTTTACTCGTGAACGATCTCGACATGGACGATCTCGTCGCCGGCACGCAGCTGCGAAATCACATCGAGACCCTCGACCGTGGTACCAAAGACGGTGTAACCGGAATCGAGGTTATGCTGGGCACCCAGGCAGAAGTAGAACTGCGAACCCGCGGAATCGGGGTCCATGGAGCGTGCCATGGCAAGGGCACCATCGACATGGCTGTTGCGCGGATTGGTGGCAAACTCGCCCTTGATGCAGTAGCCGGGACCACCGGTACCGGGCATGCCGTCAGGGCCCTCAAGACCGGCAGCGACGTCGGCGCCGGACATATCGCGGGTATTGGGGTCGCCGCCCTGAATGACAAAGCCGGGCACATAGCGATGGAACTTAAGGCCATCATAGAAACCCATCGTGGAAAGCTCGCAGAAGTTCGCGACATGAATGGGAGCGCCCTCACCGTCAAACTTGACCTTGATGGTACCCTTCGACGTCTCGATAACGGCGCACTCGTCGCCGGCAAGCTGATACTCGGGCGTGTAGAGCTCTTTCTTAAAACCAAACATGTGGTTCCTTCCTCGTGCGTTTAAAGCATATTTGTACGAATTGTAGCAATAAGCATGCGCTTACATCAATTGCGCACGTAGGTTATGCCGACTATGGCGAACTAATTTTAGGAACGCTGCTGCGGCTTCCAGGAACCCACATTGGCGTCGTACTGGTTCAGTGCGCTGTTGCCGCCCTGCGCGATGGGCGCCAGGATATCGCTTTGGTGGGAACTCATCGACTCACCATCGGGAATGGCCAGCGAGATGTCCCAGCTCTGACAGATCACGTCGACACGCTCGTACATCCACTCGGCAAGCTGCTTTAAGTGGGCGATGTCATCCGCATAGACCGTATCGTCCTGATACTTAAGGTTGTTAAGCTCATCTTGCGTCTTTTTGATCTGGTCGCGCAGGGCGTAGGCACTCTGCGACAGCTCCTGACGGGTGGACAGTGGCGTTCGAAGATAGCCATTGTTAAAAGAATCGATGACCTCGCCGATCTGGTCCTCGTCACCGTAGGACACGATGGTCTGATACAGACCGTCGAGCCTGGTATAGAGCTGATCATCGGTGAGCACAGTTTCTTCCTGGACCACCTCGGCAGAATCGTCCTGCTTGGTATCGTCCTCAGTCGCCTCGCCCTTTTGGCGCGTGGGGAAGGTCGTCTGCGCGGCCTGGCCAAACTGGTCATAGAAGCCAGGCATGACACCCATGGGATCGGCCGTCACGAACCAATACGCACCACCGCACACGACGGCAAGGACCGCGATGACGATGAGCGGCTTGGGGATATGACGCTTGTGCTTGTGATAGGCGTCCTCGTCGGGGTGCACCTTGCGCTTGGGTTTTTGAGCATCGTCATGCAGGGAAACGGGCGTGGGAATATCGACCTTGGGGATACCGAAATCCTTATCGAAAGCCGGCAGCACGCAGGTCTCGTTAGGATCAGCGGCATCCGAAAGCACCGCAGCGGCAGAGGCCGGCGCATGCGGCACCTCGGTATCGATCTGCTCTTGCGTTAGGCGCGGAAAGCCCGCCGTGCGGCCCGCTGCCAGGTCGGATGCGGCCGCGTCCTCGGAGAGGATACCCGGAGCGGGGCGTCCGCATTTGGGGCACGTACGATCATGCGGAGAAAGACGGGCACCGCAGCCCTCACAGAACACGAACTCGGTGTGCTCGGGACCATCGCCCGGACCCACATAGGCGTTGCAGTAGGGGCAGAACGAGGCGCCGTCCTCGATAGTCTTAAGGCAATGCGGGCAGATCACGGCATCCTCTTTTCGAAGCAATTCAAACAATCGAGGTTAGAGCATAACATCGCCACGGCCCCACAGGAACAAGGCACCAATTCAACATCGCCAGGGCGCGTAGCTACTTCTTCTTTTTGCTTGGCATCGAGACTTTGATGCCTTGGGCGGACTTGGTCACACGAGAGCGCTTAGCTCCGGTACTCTTCTTTTTCTTGGGCTGGGCCTGGCCCACGCCCTCGAGTGCGCGGGCCTCGGCCTCGCGAGCGGTGCGATCTTCGCGGCGCTGCGCCATGTCGGCGGCGACGCGCTTGGCAAAACGCTCGGCCGTCGAACCCGTCGAGCTCACCTTGCCGCCACCGCGACCCAGGCGGACGTGCACACCGCGGCCAAAACCAGTTGCGGCATGACGACGACGCGGCTTGAGCGAATCCATCATCGTGGCGAGCTTAAAGAACACCGAGCAGGTAAAGACCACGATGACAGCCAAGATAACCATCTGGCCCATCGACAGGTTGGCAATAGAAAGCAGCCCCGGGAATCCGATAACGCCCACCAGGATGCCGGCGACTACAAACACAAAGAGCACCACACGTAAGGGTGTGAGCGGCTGCGAGATGCGCCAGATCAGGCTGACGCTCGCCGCGCACGACGTAAGCAGGCACATCGTAGACAGCGTGAGCTGGCTAAAGCCAAACACGCGCGCCACAAAGATATCGAGCGCCGCAGCCAAAATGACCGCAATCGACGCCGGCAGTGCACGCTTGAGTACGTTGGTCAAAAACGCACCCTTCACGCGAGCATTGTTGGGCTCCAGGCCCAACACAAAGCCCGGCGCGCCGATGCAAAAGAAGTTGATGAGTGTCATCTGGATGGGCTCGAAGGGGTACGGCGGCAGCGCAATGCACAGCGCCGCCAGGCCCATCGAGAACAGCGTCTTGGTCAGGAACAGCGAGGCCGAACGCTGCAGGTTGTTGATGGAGCGACGGCCCTCGGCCACCACGGCGGGCATCGAGGCAAAGTCGTTGTCGACGAGTACGATCTCGGCCACGTTGCGCGCGGCATCGGAGCCGGCTGCCATGGCCACGGAGCAGTCGGCTTCCTTGAGCGCCAGCACATCGTTGACGCCGTCGCCCGTCATGGCCACGGTGTGCTCGCGGCGCTTGAGCGCCTGCACGAGCTCGCGCTTCTGCTGCGGCGTCACGCGGCCAAAGACATGGTAGCGGTCCACTGCGGCATCGAGCTTGGCAGGCGTATCGAGCGTCGTGGCGTCCACATAAGCGTCCGCCCCCGGCACGCCCACCACGCGCGCGATCGACGACACCGTACGCGGGTCGTCGCCACTGATCACGTTGAGGGTCACACCCTGCTCGTTAAAGTAGCCGATGGTCTCGGCCGCCGAGGTACGAATCTCGTCGCGGATGGTCACAAAGCCCACGGGCTCGGCCTCGCCCACCATATCGCCATCGGGTGTAAAGCCGTCCACGCGCGCCACCACGAGCACGCGGCAGGTATCGGCAAGCTCGGCGACACGGTTCTCGACCTGCGAAAACACACGCTCCGAAAGCACAAACTGCGCGGCGCCCATCACATAGGAGCCCTGCGCAAACGAAGCGCCACTCCATTTTTTAGACGACGAGAACGGAATGACCGACAGCGGCTCAGACACCTCGACCGGGCGATCGGCGTAATAGTTGAGCAGCGCCTGGCAGGTCTCGTTGGCATCGGCCGAAGTCGCACGTGCCACGTTAGCCAGCGCAAAATCGAGCACTGTGGTATCGACGGGAACAGCCGCCTCGTCCGAGTCCACGCCAAAGCCAACACCCTCAACAGGCAGCGGGTAGGTGCCCTCGACCTCCATGCGGCCCGACGTGATGGTGCCCGTCTTGTCCAGGCACAGTACATCGACGCGAGCGAGCGTCTCGATGCAGTAGAGCTGCTGCGCCAGCACCTTGCGGCGGGCCAGGCGCACCGTGGCGATGGCGAGCACCGACGAGGTCAGCAGCACCAGGCCTTGCGGGATCATGCCCAGCAGGGCGCCCACCGTGGACAGCAGCGCCGACGAAGGCACATGACCAGCCAACAGCTCGGAGAAGCACCACGAAAGCGCGCTATCGCCCGGGGTTCCCGCTGCATCCCACAGCTCGCTCACGCTCGAGGCAAACAACGCCAAACCGAGCGGGATCATGATGATGCTCGCAAAGCGCACGATGGCGTTCAGCGCGTTCATGATCTCGGAATTGACCTTTTTGACGTACTTGGCCTCGTTATTAATTTTGGCCACGTAGTTGTCGGCGCCGACATGGATCACGCGGGCGCGCAGCAGGCCCGAGTCGATAAAGCTGCCGCTCATGAGCTCGGAACCGGGCTGCTTCTTAATAAGGTCGCTCTCGCCCGTCAGCAGGCTCTCGTTCACGAGCGCCTCGCCGGAAACCACCACGGCGTCAGCGGGAATCTGGTCGCCGCGCCCCAGGCGGATGATGTCGTCGAGCACGATCTGGTCCAAGTCGAGCTCCACCTCGGCACCGTCGCGCACCGCGATGGCCTTCTTAGAGGTCAGCAGCGTGAGCTTATCGACCATCTTCTTGGACCGCATGGACTGGATGACGCCAATAGCGGTATTGAGGAACACCACAAACAGGAACGTCAGGTTCTTAAACGAACCGGTCAAAATGACCAGGAACGCCAAGATCACGTTGATCAAATTGAACAGCGTGCAGAGGTTCTCGATGATGAGCTCTTTGACCGACTTGGTCTTGAGTTCCATGTTGCGGTTGATTTTACCGGCGGCGATGCGCTCCTCGACCTCGGCGGTCGAGAGTCCGCGCTCGATATCCGTTGCTGCCATACCACGTCCCATCACGTCGCGTCGGTATAAGAAAAACCGCCCGGACCATGCGAGGTTCGGACGGTCTTACGTTCGATGGTGCCCCATGTTGGATTCGAACCAACGGCCTTCTGCTCCGGAGGCAGACGCTCTAATCCCCTGAGCTAATAGGGCCAACGTTTGGCATTATACCCAAGTGCGCCACGGGCTATCAAAATAAAAGAAAAAGCTTTGCAATTCCGAGGAAGACGCGGCGCAACGGCCCACTTTAGAAGGCAAAAGCGAGTCGGATAGTATAAACTCTCATGCACCATATATTCACGGCTCGCAATGCGGGCCGTTTTTGCAAAAGTTATCCATCGAGGTGAGAGGCACACCATGATTGCAATTCTAAAGCAGAGCGCCAGCGACGAGGCCGTCAGCCATATCGTCAGCTGGATTGAGAAAAAAGGCCTGAAGACCGACGTCTCGCGCGGCGAGAACGAGACGATTATCGGCCTGGTGGGCGATACGACCAAGATCGACCCGTTCCTGCTCGAGTCCATGGATGTCGTCGAGCGCGTGCAGCGCGTCTCCGAGCCGTTCAAGCGCGCCAACCGCAAGTTCCACCCCGAGGACTCCGTCATCGACTGCGGTCACGGCGTCAAGATCGGCGGCGACCAGTTCCAGGTCATCGCCGGTCCCTGCTCTGTCGAGGGCGAGAACCTCATCCGCATCGCACGCCGCGTGAAGGCCGCCGGCGCCACGATGCTGCGCGGTGGCGCCTACAAGCCCCGCACCTCCCCCTACGCCTACCAGGGCATGGGCCCCGCCGGCCTCGACCTGCTGTGCGAGGCGTCTGCCGAGCTCGACATGCCGATCGTCACCGAGATCATGGACTCTCGCGACGTGCAGGTCTTCTTGGACAAGAAGATTGACGTCATGCAGATCGGCGCCCGCAACGCCCAGAACTTCCCCCTGCTCAAGGAGGTCGGCAAGACCCAGACTCCGATCCTGCTCAAGCGCGGCATGTCCGGCACGATCGACGAGCTGCTCATGGCTGCCGAGTACATCATGAGCGAGGGCAACGACAACGTTATCCTGTGTGAGCGCGGTATCCGCACCTTCGAGACCCGCACCCGCAATACCTTCGACCTTAACGCCGTGCCGGTGCTGCACCACCTGTCGCACTTGCCCGTCGTCGCCGACCCCAGCCACGCCACCGGCTACACCCGCTACGTTGAGCCCATGGCGCTCGCCGCGACCGCCTGCGGTGCCAACGGCCTGGAGATCGAGGTCCACGACGAGCCTAGCCGGGCCTGGTCCGACGGCGCTCAGGCCCTCACCCCAGACCAGTTCGACGACACCATGCGCCGCATTCGCGCCATCCGCGAGGTCGTCTGCCAAGAGACCATGGAGTAACCCATGGGTACGGTGAGAAACGCGCGCGTTAACCAGGGCGGCCCCAAGTGCGCCGGCATCGTCGGCCTTGGCCTCATCGGCGGTAGCTTTGCCCGCGGCTATGCACAGGCAGGCGTCCGCGTGCTGGCCTGGGACCCCGATGACGATGTCATGACGGCCGCCAGCATGGGCACTGTCGCCGGAGAGCTCAACGATAAGACACTCGGCGAATGCGACATCATCGTCCTGGCCTGCTATCCCGAGGCATGCATCGAGTGGCTCGAGGCGCACGCCCAGGCGCTCGCCGACGCCACCGACACCGACACCATCATGGGCCCCGTGGTAATCGACACGGTGGGCGTCAAAGGCATCGTGTGCGAGCGCGCCTTTGAGCTTGCCCGCGAGAACGGCTTTTACTTTGTGGGCGCGCACCCCATGGCGGGCACGCAGTACTCGGGCTATGCGCACTCCCGCACCGACCTGTTCCAGGGCGCGCCGCTCGTGCTCGTGCCGCCCGCGGTGGACGATGCACTCAAACTGGAGCTTTTGGGCCAGGTGCGCGAGATGGTGCGCCCCTTGGGCTTTGGCAAGTTCAGCGTGACCAGCGCCGCCGAGCACGACCGCGTCATCGCCTTCACGAGCCAGCTTGCGCACGTGGTGTCCAACGCCTACGTAAAGAGCCCGACCGCCCAGGTCCACCACGGCTTTTCGGCCGGTAGCTACCGCGATCTCACCCGCGTGGCGCACCTCAACCCGCAAATGTGGTCCGAGCTCATGATCGACGACGCCGACGCGCTCGCCTTCGAGATCGACCATCTAATCGAGTCGCTTGGCGCCTACAGCCGTGCGCTCAAGGACCGCGACCAGCGCTATCTGGAGAATCTCCTTGCCGAGGGCGACCGCATTAAGCGCGCGCTCGACGACGAGACCTCCCACTAGACCACCTATCACGCCAGGTCGAAAGGACCGAAGCTTATGGCGATTACCATCGATATCGACACTGCACGCCCCTACCAGGTGCATGTTGGCACGTTTTTGCTGGAGCAGGCGGGACCGCTCGTGCGCGCCACTGCCGGCGGTACCAAGGCCGTCATAGTGACGGACACCAACGTGGGCCCGCTCTACCAGATGCCCGTTAAGCAGAGCCTGGAGGCGTCAGGCTACGAGGTGAGCATCTGCACCTTCGAGGCCGGCGAGGCCCATAAGCGCGCCGAAACCTATATTGCCATTTTGGAGTTTGTGGCCGAGCACGAGCTTTCGCGCTCCGACGTGATCGTGGCACTCGGCGGCGGCGTCGTGGGCGACGTGGCGGGCTTTGTGGCCGCCACCTACATGCGCGGCTGCAAGTTTGTGCAGATCCCGACGAGTCTGCTCGCCATGGTGGATTCGTCGGTGGGCGGCAAGACCGCCATCGACCTGGCTGCCGGCAAGAACTTGGCCGGCGCCTTTTGGCAGCCGAGCGTGGTTATCGCCGACGTGGGGTGCCTGGCCACCCTCACGCTCGAGCAGTTCGCCGACGGCTGCGGCGAGGTCGTCAAGCATGCCGTGATCGCCGACCCGGAGCTTTTCGCCGAACTGGAGAAGACCCCGCTTACGCTTGAGCTACTCAACCGCGATGTGGCCCGCGTAGCGCTCATCATCGCCCGCAATATCGACATCAAGCGCGCCGTGGTCGTTGCCGACGAGCGCGAGACCAACCAGCGAAAGCTCCTTAACTTTGGACACAGCGCCGGACACGCCGTCGAGGCCTGCGAGCACTTTGAGCTCGGACACGGCAACTGCGTGTCGATCGGCATGGGCATCATCACGCGCGCCGCGGCCCTGCACGGCGTCTGCGATGCTGCACTGCCCGGTCGTATTGAGGAACTCTGCGCCCGCCATGGCCTCAAGACCCGCTGCGACCTCGATGCCGACGCCGTCTTTGCCGAGGCGCTCCACGACAAAAAACGCGCGGGCGACACCATCGACCTGGTGATTCCGCACGGCATTGGCCGCTGCAGAATCGACCGCACGCCGCTTTCCACTTTCCACGAACTCATTGCCGAGGGCCTCGGCCAGAAGGGAGACGCATCCGCATGCTAGCCCGCATCACCCCCTCCCCGCTCAAGGGCACCGTTCCCGCCATCGCATCCAAGTCAATGGCGCATCGCCTCATCATCTGCGCCGCGCTTGCCAACGGCGAGACGCACGTTACCTGTAACACCACCTGCGCCGACATCGAGGCCACGGTGCGTTGTCTTACAGCCCTGGGTGCTCGCATCGAGACCGTCGAGGACGGCTTCCAGGTCCATCCAACCATGAAGAGTGTCGAGTTTGGCCTGCTCAAGGCCCTTGCCGGCAGCACGCTCGACTGCGGTGAAAGTGGCTCCACGCTGCGCTTTATGTTGCCTGTCGCCTGCGCGCTGGGTGCGGATGCCACCTTCGTAGGCCAGGGTCGTCTGGGCGCCCGCCCGCTCTCCCCGCTCTCGGACGAGATCATCGCCGCCGGCTGCGACTTACAGGGTCTGGGCGGCTTTCCGCTCAAGACGAGCGGCCGCATGCGCCCGGGCACCTTTGTGCTGCCGGGCAATGTGAGCTCGCAGTACATCTCGGGCCTGCTGCTGGCAGCCCCGTTGCTCGCCCAGCCCTCCTGCGTGCAGGTGACCGGCCTCATCGAGAGCCGCCCCTACATCAACCTAACGATCCAGGCAATGAAGGCCTTTGGCGTCGAGGTCAACGTCGAGCGTATTCCCGCCCGGGACGGCCAGCCCGAGGTCACGAACTTCCGCGTAAGCAGCGGCTCGTACCGCACGCCCGGCAGCGTAGCCGTCGAGGGCGACTGGTCCAACGCCGCCTTTTGGCTGTGCGCCGGCGCCATCGGCACCGACCCCATCACCGTCGAGGGCGTGTCGCTGAGCTCCGCACAGGGCGACCGCAACGTGCTTGCCGCGCTTTCGCGCTTTGGCGCCCGTATCGTGCGCTCCACCAACGCCGCCACCGTGCAGTCCGACAAGCTCGCCGGCTTTGAGATGAGTGCCCACGACATTCCCGACCTGGTGCCCGTTATCTCGGCCGTGGCCTCGCTGGCACAGGGCCGCACGTTCATCCGTGACTGCGCACGCCTGCGCATCAAGGAATCTGACCGTCTGGTCACCACCACCCGCGAGCTCACCGCGCTGGGAGCGCAGGTGCGCATCGCCGGTGACGACCTCATCATCAAGGGTGTCGACGCCTTTGCTGGCGGCGAGGTCGACTCGCACAACGATCACCGCATCGCCATGATGGCTGCCATCGCTGCGAGCCGCGCTGCTGGAGAGGTCGTGATCCACGGCGCCGAGGCCGTCAACAAGTCCTATCCCGATTTCTTCGACCACTACCGCCTGCTGGGCGGTAAGGTCACACTCGAGGAGGAATAGCATGTCCTCGACCTTTGGCAACGTCTTGCACTTAAGCATCTTCGGCCAGTCGCACTCCCCCGCTATCGGCTGCTCGCTCGATGGCATCCCGGCGGGTATCGCCGTGGACCAGGAGCAGCTGCAGGCTTTCCTCGACCGTCGCGCCCCCGGTCGCGACGAGACCGCAACCAAACGCCGCGAGGCCGACGCCGCGCATATCATCGCCGGTGTGGTCGATGGACACACTACTGGCGCACCCATCGCCGCGATTATCGAGAACACCAACACGCGCTCCAAGGATTACTCCGAGCTGCGCCGCAAGCCCCGTCCCGGACACGCGGACTTCCCTGCGCGTGTGAAGTACCACAACATGCACGATGTCGCCGGCGGCGGGCATTTCTCCGGCCGCCTAACGGCCCCCTTATGCATCGCCGGCGGCATCGCCCTGCAGGCACTCGAGGCCCGCGGTATCAAGGTCATGGCGCACGTCGCGCAGATCGGCGGCATCTCCGACCTGCCCATGGACGACATGGTCTATCGCGAGGCCGACCGCAAGGCGATCCTTACGAACGACCTGCCCTGCATTGACGCCGCCGCTGCCGGTCGCATGCGCGAGGAAATTCTGGCCGCGCGCGATGAACTCGACAGCATCGGCGGCATCGTGGAGTGCGGCATCTATGGGCTTCCCGCGGGCATCGGCGACCCTATGTTCGACGGCATCGAGAACCGCATCGCGCAAATCGCGTTTGGCATTCCCGCCGTAAAGGGCGTGGAGTTTGGCATGGGCTTTGCCGTGGCCGCCATGCGCGGCAGCGAGAACAACGATCCGTATCGCATCGATGCCGAGACCGGCGAGATCGAGGTCGAGTCCAATAACGCCGGCGGCATTCTGGGCGGCATCTCCACCGGCGCACCCGTCATGTGGCGCATGGCCGTAAAGCCGACGCCCTCAATTGGCCGCGAGCAGCAGACGGTGGACATGGACGCCATGGAAAATGCCGAGCTCTCGGTCCACGGCCGTCACGATCCCTGTATCGTCCCCCGAGCCGTCCCCGTAGCCGAAGCAGCAGCTGCCCTCGCGATTTGGGACGCCCTCCTAGAGGACGCCGCCCAGCGCTAAAAATCTCCGGGGGCCAGCTCCGGCCCCCACGCCCACCCAGTGATTTTTCTGGGACGGGGATTAAAAAATCATTGTGTACCTAATGATTTTTTAATCCCCGTCCCAGAAAAATCACCGACACGTGAAAGGGGTCCCTATGGACCTTGCTGACATCCGCCAGGCCATCGATGGCATCGACACCACGCTCCTCAGCAGCTTTGTCGAGCGCATGGACATTGCCACCGAGGTAGCCAAGTCAAAAATCGAGATGGGCAAGGCCGTCTTCGACCCCGCCCGTGAGCGCTCCAAGCTCAACAACCTCGCCAGCCGCGCGCCCGAGCGCTACGAGGCGCAGACCATCACCCTGTTCCGTCTCCTCATGAGCATGAGCAAGGCCGAGCAGCAGCGCTACATCAACGAGCTCAAGGGCATCACTGTCTCGCAAAAGGCCCACGCGACGGCTGCAGCCTCCGACACGCCCTTCCCTCAAACTGCCACCGTCGCTTGCCAGGGCGTTGAGGGTGCCTACAGCCAAATCGCCGCGTGTAAGCTCTTCGACGTGCCCGATATCGCGTTCTTCGAGACCTTCGAAGGTGTCATGCGCGCTGTACGCGACGGCTTCTGCGAATTTGGCGTACTGCCCATCGAAAACTCCACCGCCGGCTCGGTCAACGCCGTCTACGACCTGCTCGCCCAGTTCGACTTCCACATCGTGCGCTCGCTTCGCCTCAAGATCGACCACAACTTGCTCGTCAAGCCCGGCACCAAGCTCGCCGACGTGCGCGAGGTCTACAGCCACGGCCAAGCCATTGCCCAGTGTGCCGGCTTTATCGAGTCCCACGACCTGCACGCCACCAAGTACCCAAACACGGCCATGTCGGCCGAGATGGTCGCCAACTCCGAGCGCACCGACGTCGCCGCCATCGCCTCGCGCAGCTGTGCCACGCTGTATGGCCTCGAGGTGCTGGAGCCCAATATCCAAGACTCGGACAACAACTACACGCGCTTTGTCGTCATCAGCCGCGAGCCGCGCGTCTACCCCGGCGCCAACCGTACCTCGCTCATGATCACCACGGCCAACGAGCCGGGCGCCCTCTATCGCGTGCTCGAGCGCTTCTACGCACTCAACATCAACCTCATCAAGCTCGAGAGCCGCCCCATCCCCGGTCGCGACTTTGAGTTTATGTTCTACTTTGACCTGGACTGCCCCTTTGGCAGCAAGGCCCTCGACGACCTGCTCGATTCGATCGACGACGTGTGTGAGAGCTTCACCTACTTTGGCAGCTACACGGAGGTGCTCTAGATGACCGATACCGCCGCAACCCGCCCCTACGGCGTACTGGGCCGCGTGCTGGGCCACAGCTACACCCCGACCATCTACAAAGAGCTCGCTGGGCTTGAGTACGTGCGATTTGAGCGCGAGCCCGAGGACCTCGCGGCCTTTATGACCGGCAACGAGTGGGAAGGCACCAACGTGACCATCCCCTACAAACGCGCCGTCATGGAGTACCTGGACGAGCTGAGCCCGCTCGCCGAGCGCATGGGCAACGTCAACACCATCACGCGCCTGCCCGACGGGCGCCTGCGCGGCGACAACACCGACTACTTTGGTTTTCAGTGCCTGGTCGAGGAGCTGGGGGTTGAGGTTACCGGCAAGAAGGTCCTCGTGCTTGGCGCTACCGGTGGTGCCGGCACCACGGCAAGCATGGTGCTCGGC
Organism: uncultured Collinsella sp.; assembly: GCA_958445985.1. Lineage (GTDB taxonomy): Bacteria > Actinomycetota > Coriobacteriia > Coriobacteriales > Coriobacteriaceae > Collinsella. Next base: position 119,210 of record CAUCUN010000001.1, read on the forward strand.
GACCTTGGCGCCACCGTGGTGCCCGTGGGCCGCACGAGCGAGGTCAACTACGGCAACATCGCGCAGCAGTTCGACGCCGCCCTACTCGTCAACTGCACGCCCGCCGGCATGTTCCCCCATTGCCCCGACGCGCCTTGCACGCTCGAAGGGCTCGATGCGCTCGAAGGCGTTATCGACATTGTCTACAACCCCGCCCGCACGGGCCTGATGCTCGAGGCCGAGCGCCGCGGTATCCCCTGCATCGGCGGCCTGCTGATGCTCGTGGCCCAAGCGGCACAGGCCGTCGAGCGCTATACCGGCCAAGTCACCCCGCGCAAGCGCATCTTGGACGTAACAGAGCGTCTGTCCCGCCGCGAGCAAAACATTGCCCTGATCGGCATGCCGGGTTCGGGCAAGACCCGCGTGGGCGAGCAGATCGCCCTGCTCACGGGTCGCGAGCACATCGACTTGGACCGAGCGCTTGAGGAGCGCCTGGGCATGCCCTGCGCCGACTATATCGTCGAGCGCGGCGAGGCAACCTTCCGCGAGCAGGAGACGGCGGCGCTGGCCGACATCTCCAAGCGCAGCGGCCTGGTGCTCTCAACCGGCGGCGGCATAGTCGCGCGTGACGAGAACTATCCGCTGCTGCACCAGAACAGCCAAATCGTGATGCTCAACCGCAAGCTCGAAGAGCTCGCCCACAAGGGCCGCCCCATCACCGCCCGCGACGGCATCGAAAAGCTGGCGGAACAGCGCATGCCGCGCTACCGCGCCTGGGCCGACTACATCATCGACTCACGCGACTGCGCCGCCAACACCGCCCAAGCCCTCCTCGACACCCTCCCACCCGCCCTCTAACCAAAACCACCACAAAGGGGACAGGCACCTTTGTGGTGGTTTTTCAACCGCAAAGGAAGCAATCATGAAAGCACTCGTCATTAACGGCCCCAACCTCAACATGCTCGGCATTCGCGAGCCGGGCATCTATGGCAGCGACAACTACGACCGCTTAGCGCAGATCTGCCATGAAGCGGGCGCCGCACAGGGCTTCGACGAGATCGAGGTTTTCCAGTCCAACCACGAGGGCAGCATCGTCGACAAGATCCAGGAGGCCTACGGCAAGGTCGACGGCATCGTCATCAACCCGGCGGCCTACACGCACACGAGCGTGGCCATCTTGGATGCCCTCAAAGCCGTCGCCATCCCCGCCGTTGAGGTCCACATCAGCGCCGTCGAGACCCGCGAGGACTTCCGCCAGGTGAGCTATGCACGCCTAGCCTGCTTCGCCACCATCACCGGCGAGGGCCTGAAGGGCTACGCACATGCGCTAGAGCTGTTGAAAGAGCATCTCGAAAAGTAAAATGCCAACCGCAACAAACAGCAGCGGCTTGCTCGCGCTCGGCTCCAGCAGCACACAAGATGAAAAAAGCCCAGACCACCAAGCGGTCTGGGCTTAATAAACGATGGTGCTCCATGGCGGATTCGAACCGTCGACCTTGGGATTAGAAGTCCCCTGCTCTATCCAACTGAGCTAATGGAGCAAATAACCGCACACCCAGCCAAACAATTCGGCCAAGCGTAAGTAATTATAACCTAGTTGAACTGCTCACGGTACGCCTTGCAGACCTCACTGACCGGGCCGTCCATGCGAAGGTCACCCTTCTCAATCCAAACGGCACGCTGGCAGATGCGCTCAACCTGCTCCATGGAGTGCGAAACGAACAGAACCGTCACTTCGCCGCTCTGGATAAAGTGCTGGATGCGGGCCTCGCACTTCTGCTGGAAGAACACATCACCGACGGACAACGTCTCGTCAACGATCAGAATATCGGGCTCGGTAATCGTCGCGATTGCAAAGGCGATACGCGCCACCATGCCCGAGGAGAAGTTCTTGAGCGGCATATCGACAAAGTTCTGCAGCTCAGCGAATTCGATAATGCCGTCAAAGTTGGCATCGATGAACTCCTTGGTATAGCCGAGCAGGGCGCCGTTCAGATAGATGTTCTCGCGGGCGGTCAGCTCGGGGTCAAAGCCAGCACCAAGCTCAATCAGCGGCGCGATGTTACCGTGCACCTTAACGCTGCCCTCGCTTGGCTCAAGCACGCCAGCGATAATCTTGAGCATCGTAGACTTGCCGGAGCCATTGGTGCCGACCAGACCCACGACCTCGCCACGATGAATATCAAACGAGATATGCTTAAGCGCCCTAAACTCCTCAAAGAACAACTCATGCTTGGCAAGCTTGATGAAGTACTCCTTGAGGTTGGTCAGCGACTCGGACGCCATGTTAAAGATCATGGTGACGTCGTCGACCTCGACAGCCAGAGGCTGCTCGCTGTAATCAACAACAGATTCAGTCATCACAGCACTCCTTAGATGTAGAGGATAAATTTGCGCTCGGACTTATGGAACACGGTATAGCCAATAATAAGCGCAAGAACCGCCCAAGCGACGCACATACCAAACGTCATAAGCGAGGGCGTAGTCTGGAACAGGAAGATATCGCGCATAAACTGCAGGTAGTTGAACATGGGGTTCGCATACATCAAGATACGCACGAGATGCGGCATTTGCGCAATATAGTCAGTCGTCCAGAAGATGGGCGTAATGTAAGTCCACGCCGTAATGACGACGCTCCACAGATGCATAACGTCGCGGAAGAAGACCGTAAGGGCAGAGAGCATCATGCCCAGGCCCATGCAGAAGCACATAAGCAGCAGCAGGCAAACCGGCAGCAGAATCAGGTGCCAAGAAGGCATAACGCGGAACCACAGCATGACGATGGCGACGGCGACCAGCGAGAAGGCAAAGTTGACCAGCGAGAAGAGCACCTTCTGCACCGGGAAAACCCAGCGGTGCACCTTAACCTTCTTGAGCAGAGGGGCAGCGCCCACGATCGACGTCAGGGCCTGGTTAGTAGACTCAGACATGACGGCAAAGGTAATGTTACCCACGATCAAGTACAGCGGATACATCTCGGGCGTCATTGAGCCATTGCGGCCCTGGCCAAAAATCGTCGAGAACACGATGGCCATGACGATCATCATCAGCAGCGGGTTGAGCACCGACCATGCGACGCCCAGAACGCTACGGCGATACTTGATCTTAAAATCCTTGGTAACCAGCTGACGAAGGATAAACGCGTCCTTCTCAAATTCGTTCTTAGCAAACGTCGCAGGCAGACTGCGAGTTTCTTGTTGCTTTGTCTGATCCGACACGGATGCAACTCCTTTACTCGTAATCGTTGACAAACGAACAGTATAGACCCGACGGCCATGCAAACGATTCGCGCAACAAAACTGGAGAACTAACCCACATCTTAGGATGCCAGGCCCAAACGGCTATACTTTCTAGGATTGAATGTATAAGGAGCATTAAGTGAATTCTGAATCCATCGCCGTCATCATCCCTTGCTACAACGAAGCGCTCACGATCGGCAAAGTCATCGATGACTTTCACCGCGAGCTTCCGCAGGCGACGGTCTATGTCTATGACAACAACTCGTCGGACGATACCTCACGCATTGCCACCGAGCACGGCGCCACAGTCCGCTTTGAGCCCCGTCAGGGAAAGGGCAACGTGTGCCGCCAGATGTTTCGCGATATCGACGCCGATTGCTACCTGATGGTCGACGGAGACGACACCTACCCCGCCGAGGCGGCCAAGGCCCTCTGCGAGCCCATCCTTAACGGCACGGCCGACATGACCGTAGGCGATCGCCTTTCCAACGGCACCTACGCCGAGGAGAACAAGCGTGCCTTCCACGGCTTTGGCAATAATCTGGTCCGCGCCATGATCAAGTGGATCTATGGCTACAGCTTCGATGATGTCATGACCGGCTACCGCGCCATGAGCCGTCCGTTCGTTAAAACCTTCCCTGTGCTTTCCGAGGGCTTCCAGATCGAAACCGAGCTCTCGATCCACGCCGTCGACCACCGCTGGCGCATCAAAGACGTGCCCATCGAGTACCGCGACCGTCCGGAAGGCTCCGAGTCCAAGCTCAATACCGTGAGCGACGGCATTAAAGTCGTTGCGATGATCGGCACGCTGTTCAAGGACTACCGCCCGCTGAAGTTCTTCAGCCTCGTCGCGCTTCTATTCGCGATTATCGGCCTGGTTTTGGGCATTCCTATCTTTGTTGAGTACTTTCAGACCGGCCTGGTCCCGCGTTTCCCCACTGCCATGCTTGCTGCATCGTTTATGTTCCTCTGTGGTCTGAGCCTTGCAACCGGATTCATCCTGGATTCTGTGGCAAAGGTCGAAAAAAAGCAGTGGGAGGTCAACGTGTACAGCAAATACGCCTACGATGACCAGCCCGGCAAGTCCGCCACCGAGACAAGCGAGAGGTAGATCTTCCGCAGAATACTATTGGCACCACTGCGCAGATAGCCACCAACAAGAAAAGCCACCGTTAACAAGCGGCGGCTTTTGCTCTCGAAAAGTTAATAGCGGCTAGAGCGTCTTGAGGTACTCCCCAAGCTCTTCCTCCCAGTCGGGCATGTGGAACCCGACCGACTCGAGCTTGGAAAGGTCGAGCGCGGAGTGGACCGGGCGCGGGGCGATGGGGCCCGCGGCGCCGGCGTAGTAGTCGGCGGTGCTCACGGGCACGACCTTCTCGCCGTTGCCGTTGGCGGCCTCGAAGACGGCGCGGGCGATGTCCGCCCAGCTCTTGACGGCGCCGGAGCCCGTGCAGTCGTAGGTGCCGTAGGGGGCCTTCGCATCCAGCACGTGGAAGATGGCAGCCGCCATGTCACGCGTGAAGGTCAGGCGACCCAGCTGGTCGTCAACGACCGTGACCTGCTCGAGCCCGTCCTCGGGGTCGGCGACGCGGTCGGACAGGCCCTTCATGGTCTTCACGAAGTTGCGGCCCTCGCCGATGACCCAGCTGGAGCGCATGATGTAGTGGCGCGGGCACCCGGCCACGGCGATGTCGCCGGCGGCCTTGGTCTGGCCGTAGACGGACAGCGGGCTGAGGGGCTCCTCCTCGTCGTGCACCTCGGCGGTGCCATCGAAGACGTAGTCGGAGGACACGTGGACGAGCGTGATCCCGTGCTCGGCGCAGGTGCGCGCGAGCAGGGCGGGGCCGGTCGCGTTGGCCTTCCAGGCGGTGGCGCGGCCCTCGGGGGTCTCCGCCCTGTCGACCGCCGTGTAGGCGCCGCAGTTGATCACGGTGCCGTAGAGCGACCAGTCGTACTGTGTGTAGGCGTCCGGGTCTGACATGTCGAAGGTGTCGATGTCGCAGAAGTCGAAGTCCTTGGCGACGCCGCGCTCCTCCGCCAGCCTGCGCACAGCATGGCCCAGCTGGCCGTTGCAGCCGGTGACGAGGGTGCGCTTCGGCGCCATGGGGACGACGTCCCTCAGCATCGGGTGGTTGAGGTCCGCCTCGGAGACGGTGGCCTCGTCGAGCGGGATCGGCCACTGGATGGCGAGCTCGGGGTCGGCGAGGTTCACGAAGGTGTAGGTCCTCTTCAGCTCCAGCGACCAGTGGGCGTCCACCAGGTAGGTGTAGGCGGTGCCGTCCTCCAGGGCCTGGAAGGAGTTGCCCACGCCGCGCGGGACGTAGATGGCCCTGGACGGGTCCAGGGTGCAGGTGAACACCTTCCCGTAGGTGGCGCTGCCCTCGCGCAGGTCCACCCATGCGCCGAAGACCGAGCCGCGGGCCACGGAGATGAACTTGTCCCAGGGCTCGGCGTGGATGCCGCGGGTGACGCCCCTCCTGTCGTTGTAGGAGATGTTGTTCTGGACGACCCTGAGGTCCGGGATGCCAAGAGCGGTCATCTTGGCGCGCTGCCAGTTCTCCTTGAACCAGCCGCGCGAGTCGCCGTGGACGGCGAGGTCGACGACCTTGAGGCCCCCGATGCCGGTCTCGGTGACGGAGAGGTCCTTCTCGAATGCGATGTCAGCCATGTGGGAAAAGCTCCTATCGAAGAGGTTGGATAACCGGGGGCGCCCGCGCGGGGACGCAGGGTCATCCCCATGCCCTGCGGCCCCGTGCGGGCGCCCCGCGGTGCGGTTCGCCGGGATGCGGTCTTACTGGCCCTGTGCGCGGTAGCGCGCCTCGGTGGCCTCCTTGGCCGGGCGCCACCAGGACTCGTTCTCGACGTACCAGTCGATGGTGGCCTTGAGGCCCTCGGCGAAGTCGGTGTGCGCCGGCCTCCAGCCCAGCTCGCGCTGGAGCTTGGTGGAGTCGATGGCGTAGCGGCGGTCGTGGCCGGGGCGGTCGGCGACCCAGTCGAAGTCCTCGGGGTCCTTTCCCATCGCCTCCAGGATCATGCGCAGGACGGTGATGTTGTTCTTCTCGCCATTAGCCCCGATGAGGTAGGTCTCCCCCATCCGGCCCTTGGTGAGGATGTCCCAGACGGCCGAGGAGTGGTCCTCGGTGTGGATCCAGTCGCGCACGTTCTCGCCCTTCCCGTAGAGCTTGGGGCGGACGCCGTCGATGATGTTCGTGATCTGCCTGGGGATGAACTTCTCCACGTGCTGGTAGGGGCCGTAGTTGTTGGAGCAGTTGGAGATCGTGGTGCGCAGGCCGTAGGTGCGGGTCCACGCGCGCACGAGCATGTCGGAGCTGGCCTTGGTGCTCGAGTACGGCGAGGACGGGTGATACGGCGTCTCCTCGGTGAACTTCGCCGGGTCGTCGAGCGCCAGGTCGCCGTAGACCTCGTCGGTGGAGACGTGGTGGTAGCGGACGCCGTATTTCCTCACGGCCTCCAGCAGGCGGAAGGTGCCCTCGACGTTGGTGCGCAGGAAGGGCTCCGGGTCGGCGATGGAGTTGTCGTTGTGGCTCTCGGCGGCGTAGTGCACGATCGCGTCGTGGCCGGGGACGAGCCTATCCAGCAGCTCGGAGTCGCAGATGTCGCCCACCACGAGCTCGACGCGGTCGGAGGGCAGCCCGGCGATGTTCTCGGGGTTGCCGGCGTAGGTCAGCTTGTCCAGGACGGTCACGTGGACGCCCGGGTGGTTGTTCACGACGTAGTGCACGAAGTTGCTGCCGATGAAGCCGCAGCCGCCCGTGACGATGATGTTCTTAGGTTCAAAAATCTCAGACATGAAAATCCAATCTGAAGCATGTACAGCTTCTTTAGTATGCCGCAGGAAGTGATGCCGCGACACTATTCAACAAAACTATCGGACATTTCGGCACGCGATAAGAGCCATAACCTTCGCAGAATTACTTCCTCTACAAAACGCCTCCGGAATGCAATCTTTGTCGTAGTGAAAAACCGAATCCCCAGTTATTTCACGTAAGTAATGTCCTGTTTTGGCGCCGATCGGGAAATAGCATAACGATGATTTCCGCGATCTTGATAAACAGGGACGAAAGAATGGTATTTTCCGCTCGTCTTAATCTTGTAAATCTCATCCACGCTATACGGAAGATTGGGGAAATCAGCCCTTGAGATCAGCACGAAATAATTCGAGGAATACAGCACATGATGGGCAAACTCATCAGAATGAATCTCTTTTAAGCCCTCATCGACAAATACAATCGAGTCATGAACGGACGAAAGCTGGTTTCGCCAATCATAATCGGTCAGGGCGACACAGGGACAATCGCATTGCAAGGAAACACCCGACTGCTCGCCCGTTCGCATGTAGTCTGCGACCATGTCAAACAGTGTCGTCTTACCCGTGCCACTATCCCCACGCACAATAGTAATGTTCCGTTTAATGGTAAATGTGTACTTGGTTCCCCTGCGGCGGGAAATCTTAACGAGATGCGAACCGTTCATAAGCAGCACCTACAGATACGGAATCGACTCGTGAATCAAATCGGCCATGTTGTGAACGATTCGGCCGCTATTCACGACTTTAATTTTAAAATCCTCGCGACCAAAGTCCATCACATGATAGAGATTCACAACGAGCTTGCGGTCTTTCGCCATGTCGAGAATCCACTTGGCACAGTTGTCACCACAGGTAGAAGCGTTAAAAATATGCTTACGATCAAATCTCATAAGCAGCAGCGTTTTCACGCCACCAGAAAGCTGGAGTGGGGAGATGGATCCAAGCACAGGGCTTTCGATGACGTTTTCGGAGACAACAACCGATCGATCGACATCTTTAATTATCGAGACTGCATAGGGATCCGTAATCCAAGAAGACCGGTAAGAGTTTTTGAAATATGTCGCTGTGTTGTAAATCGCTTCTGGCATATCGCCAAAGTAGACGCTTAACACATCCACTCCCAATCATATTGTCTTTATGGTCAACGTAATCATAACGAAAGGGGCCACCAGATAAACGGTGACCCCTAAAAGAAAACAAGCTTGCGCTAGTACTCGCGTGGGCTATTGACGATCTCGCCGGCGGCGACCTTCTTCAGGTGCTGGCCGTAGACCGACTTGCCGTAGGCCTTGGCCGCCTCCTCCAGCTCGGCGGTCGTGATCCAGCCGTTCTCCCAGGCGATCTCCTCGGGCACGGACACGGGCAGGTCCTGGGAGTGCTCCACAGCGCGGACGAACTCCGCGGCCTCGTGCAGGCTCTCCATGGTGCCGGTGTCCAGCCACGCGTAGCCGCGGCCGAGGGTGACCACGGACAGCGTCCCCTCCTCCAGGTACATCTGGTTGAGTGTGGTGATCTCGAGCTCGCCGCGCGCGGAGGGCTCGACCCTATGCGCCTTGGCGGCCACGTCGCCCGGGTAGAAGTACAGGCCGGTGACGGCGTAGGAGCTCTTGGGCTCGGCTGGCTTCTCCTCGATGGAGACGGCCCTGCCCTCGCCGTCGAACTCGACGACGCCGAAGCGCTCGGGGTCGTCCACGTGGTAGCCGAAGACCGTGGCGCGGCCCGACTCGGCGTTCTGCACGGCGCGCGTCAGGTGGCGCGAAAGGCCGTTGCCGTAGAAGATGTTGTCGCCGAGCACCAGGGCGCACGGCTCGCCGGCGATGAACTCCTCGCCGATGGTGAAGGCCTGCGCCAGGCCGTCCGGGCTCGGCTGCTCGGCGTAGGAGAGGTTCACGCCGTAGCGCGAGCCGTCCCCGAGCAGGCGCTCGAAGTTGGGGAGGTCGGTCGGCGTGGAGATGACCAGGATGTCCCGGATGCCCGCCAGCATGAGGGTGCTAAGCGGGTAGTAGATCATGGGCTTGTCGTAGACCGGCAGCAGCTGCTTGGAGGTCACGAGCGTGAGCGGGTACAGGCGCGTGCCGGACCCGCCGGCGAGGATGATGCCTTTCATAAAAATCCTCTCGATTGACAATCGTTGAGCAAAAGCCGCTGATTACAGATGCATAGTTAAATAAATTATACGCACCGGCAGCAACCTCCCCGTCTTCTTATTTAAATCGGACAGCAGAAACACGCAACTCTTTCTGCATTTCTAGCGAGGCAACAAATGAAAAAGTACAATGGGCAGTGTCCAACAAACGAAAGGCAGACAATGCGAGTCGAAACAACCGGAGTATGCAGAGGAAACTGGAAAATCTACCAGCAGCTTAAGATTGAAGGCATCCATAAAGGCTCCAGCGTAACAGCCCAAGCGGCTACAAACGACAACCGCTGCTTACCTTTATCCCTCCTAAAATTCCGGGACAATGGTTGTGACTCGAACTCATACGTCCTTGTACTCCCCGATCCCGATGCCCGCACCATCAAAATTGAGTTTTGCGAAATCGGCCAAGACGGTCGTACCCTGAGCAGCGACTCCCTTTCACTCAATTGCAAGAACATCAAATGGGAGTCTCGCCTTAACTACAAAATTAAACCTGACATGTGCAGTAAACTCCGAAACTATGATGACGTTTCAGAGTTTGACATGGCAACGATTGAATTCTGGCAGTGCATCGAAGATTCAAGCGACTACATCCTTAGGTGCACGGTGAGAACGCCGTATCGTAGCGACTCCCAAATCAAACTTCGCTGCCTCGATCGAACCCTCAATGAAGTTGATTTGAGCATCGTCAATTTCGGTTCGAATGTAACAAGCGTTGGATTTACGTCTGAGAAAAAGCAACTTGAAACGCAGCTCTCGGTTCGTATGCCAAAGACGTTCGATCGTTATTATTTTGTTATTGACGATCAAAATCACCCATCATTCAGTGCATTCGACTGCTTAACGCCCGATAAATTAGGCATGCTTCTTGAGGAGACCAACTTCCTCTTTACCCATGCGCAGTTCGACCCTGAATACCCCGAATGGTTCACGGAACATAAGGCGACTATCGGCGCTCTGGAGAAGCAGAGAAAAATCGTCTTCAACAGCGCTCCGAAGTTCAGCATCATTGTCCCTCTTTACAACACACCCATTTCGTTCTTTAACGATATGGCCGAATCCGTAAAAAACCAGTCTTATGCAAACTGGGAGCTCATCCTAGTTAATGCAAGTCCTGACAATCAGGAACTAAAGGCACGTGTTGAGCAGGAGACGGCCCACGACAACAGAATTAAATCAATTAACCTTACCGAGAATAAGGGCATTTCCGAAAATACAAACGCCGGCGTTGCCATCGCTTCCGGTGATTTCGTTAGCTTCTTTGACCATGACGATATTCTTGAACCGGACTTGTTGTTCTCATATGCCGAGGCAATTGAAAACGATGATGACGTCGATCTTCTTTATTGCGACGAAGATAAACTCATGCCCGATGGGAAACTAGCGCAGCCGTTCTTTAAGCCGGATTTCAATATCGATCTGCTCAGAAACAATAACTATATCTGCCATATGCTTACCATCCGTAAGTCGCTGCTTGATGTTCTAGAACCGAACACGAAAGAGTTCGATGGAGCACAGGATCATAATCTGACTCTCCGCGCCGTGGAAAAGGCAAGGAAAGTTCATCATGTTGCAAAGGTTCTATATCACTGGCGCCTAAGCGGGACCTCCACCGCAGCAAATGCCGATAGCAAGCCGTATGCCACCATCGCAGGTATCAAAGCGGTCCAGAGTCATTTGGATAGGCTTGGGCTCAATGCGAAAGTCGAACAAGCGCGTCGTCCCTTTACATATAAAGTAACCTACGCTGTGCCAGATTCCCATCCACTAGTGTCAGTTATCATCCCGACTAAAGACCACGCCGACATTCTGGACAACTGCATTAAGTCAATTGCTGAAAAATCAACGTACGACAATTACGAGCTTGTCATAATCGAAAACAACAGCACAGAAAAGGCGACGTTCGATTATTACGATAAGTTGCAAGCAAAATATCCTGATATCGTTCGTCTTGTAACTTGGGAACACGAATTCAATTTCTCCAAGCTCATGAACTTTGGCGTGGCTCACGCCAAAGGAAACTATCTCTTACTGTTGAATAATGATACTGAGGTAATTACCCCCAATTGGATTGAGACCATGCTTGGCATCTGCGCACGAGAGGATGTTGGCGCAGTTGGTGCAAAACTCTACTATCCCGACAACACCATTCAGCACGCGGGCTTATGCGTCACTGGTGGCGTGGCAGGACATCTTTGTCAAAGCATGCCAAAGGATAACTGGGGTTACTTTGCGCTCAACGATGCACAACAAAACTTCAGCGCCGTCACCGCAGCTTGCATAATGACCAAGCGTAGCGAATATGAGAAAGTCGGAGGTTTCAGTGAAGAGCTTCAAGTTGCATTTAATGATGTTGACTTTTGCTTAAAGCTACGCGAGATCAACGACCTGATCGTATACACACCTGAAGTCGAGCTCTATCACTACGAGTCGATTTCTAGAGGCGTTGAAAACAATACGGAGAAGCAGATCCGCTTCCACAAAGAGGTCGCGTACATGAATTATCGATGGGCTAAGTATTACGTCGAAGGCGATCCTTATATGAATCCAAACTTCACCGTCGGGGAACCCGCGAATCGTTATTATCATTTATAAGAAGTTTGCATTTCTTTTCATATTCAATCTAGGCAAATTAGCATGTGTCTAGGCTAGATAGGGGAATCGAGGATTAACCCTCGATTCCCCTATTGTGATAAGTTGTCCTTCACTCGACAGTCAGAGAGTATCTTATTCCAAAGGCGTATTTAAAACCCAGCCCCACTGAGGCGTAGCGGTAGTGTGGTAGTAGTTCAGCCACCAGGCCAGTGATGTCGTCCTGATGTAGCCGATGTTATCCATAACCATACCGTTACCGACGTAAATAGCAATGTGTCCCCAGCGAGCCCCCGCATTTGTATGCGTATGAGTAGGGACCGCAACTATCATTCCAACCTTAAGCTGCGATATATCTCGACTGTGACACCAATTCCAAAACATGTCGCATGCGTCACCGTTGGGATAAGACCCTAGCACGGGATAAAAAACCTCGCTAACCCACTCCGAGCACAACCCCACTCCAGGAGAAGGAACGTTGTAGCAGCGACCAACAATTTGAGACTGAGAGGAAGTGTGGGCAGAACGTTCGGGCTCTACCCAAGCACCAGCTGCATTAAAGAAATACTCGCCATTATCGATACTGTTCCAGCCGGTTGCCATTTGACCTGACGACATAAGGTAATACCATAGCCTGTCAGCATCGCGGAACCAGCCTGTATTCATAACGCCAGATTCGTTGTCGAGGTGATACCACCTCTCGCCAATTAATTGCCAACCGTGCTGCAGCACCCCGTCTGAATCTGTGTAAAACCACGTCTGAGCAGCGGAAGACCAATACCAGCCTAATATAGGCTTTCCTTCAGCGTCGTTGAGCTTAATCGCGCCCACGCTGTCCTTGACACCCGTTAACACAATTGCTCCACTGCCGCACGCATAATATGCGCTTCCATCTTGCGAGAAAATCCAGGCGTTGCACTCTAATGCACCACCGCTATCGGGATCCAAATAATAAATAGAGCCATTCACAGTTTGAAAACCTAGGAGCATGGCACCATTATTGTTAGGATCAAGCCAATACCAGTTAGAGCCATAGTAAAACCATCCAGCGCGAATCGCTCCAGTGGCATTGGCACAATACCATGTCCCATCGTCAACAAACCAACCAGTGCTCATGGATCCAGATTGAGAAAAATGATACAACGCACCGTTAACAAGTTTAAAGCCCGTAGCCATTAATCCAGAAGGTTCAAGCCAATACCAAGTATTGTCAAGGAACAGCCAGCCAGTCTGCATAGCGCCCGAAAGGTCCAAATAGTACCAGTTATGATTGACTAAAACCCAGCCGGTCTTCATTAAACCTGATGTTTCGTCAAGGTAGAACCAATGACTACCGCTGGCAGCCCATCCCTTCAAATGCGCACAGGACCCAGAGAATAAGTGCCATCCATCACTCAGATATCTCCAGCCAGTAGCTGCGTAGCCTTCGGAATCAAAATAATATTCCGCTCCCCCAATAGTCAGAAAACAGTTTGACGGCCAGCCACCGTCCTCATATCTCCACCACCATTTACCATTTTGGTAGGCCCAAGAACCAGGAAGAGCGATGCTATTATCGGAGGAACGAACAATTCGAAATGACAACTGGGCTGAAATACCGGAGTAATCCCCTAGCCCATTCACACTTATAGCGGCACAGCCAGGGGCAACATTATTTGAATACAAGACTTCGTAATTGATACCGTTTACTAGCACAGACCCATCGACGGCAAAAACAGAAACCTCAGGAGTAATCGCGGCGCCGGTATATTCATATGTCGAAAAATCAATAGACGCTTTTAAATTAACGGAATCCGAAGTCAAGCGGTCGCCGCCCAGTGTCCCAAATGCCTCCTGGCCCGCTTGAACCAAAGATCCATCAGCGCCTTCAACTGCATAATCATAAGATAATGAAAATGCGGTCGTAGGCCATATAAGAGGGGTGAAACAAAATGATACAAGACAAATCGCGCTGAATAAACTCAAATGCCGATTTCTCATCATTTCACTCTTCCTATGTAATCAGATAAACCTTTGAATATCCAGGCACAATCGACCTAGAGCCACAGTTCCCAAAATAAACAGCATGCCCAAAAAATCGTTTAACATGTCGCATCAGATAAAACGACACATCACTCATCAGCATATGGATTGTATATCTATTAGGCAATTATGGAGCAGCAGACGAGAGTGATCAATGTTAGACAAACGACTTTTTAGTCAAAGATAAGTGTGAATTAATCGTCCTTCTTCCGATATCGACAGTCAGGCAACAAGCCATCACCAGCGATGGAATCACCATCACTAACAGTATTCCAAGTTGATTTCCCAGATTGGTAAAGGTAAACAGACGCTTCCAGAGCCAGCTTTGAGCAAGTGAATTGTCGGAAATCAGATATACGGCAAAAGCGGATCCCGCAAGCCAATTGACACGGGCAGAATTAAATTAATATTTCAGACACAATTTAAATACTGATAGAAATACTGCAAACGAGAGACCCATTGAAAGAATGCTAGCTGATGAATAAACATACCCGTTAAATAGATTCACAGCAAAGTCGTGAATTATTCCTTGCGAATGATACGGAAGGTACAGCAAGAGAAGTCCTGATATAAAACATGCAGTCCCAACAAGCGCCAACTTATTCCAGCTAGTGGTATTAAAATTTACTGTTATCGTAAATAACAGACACCAATTGCGAGAACGATGAGATCGATGAGCATTCCTTCGGCTGGAAACGAAACGAACGGCAAATATCGAAATAATCCAAATGCAAACGATAATGATACTGAAAGGAATTTGTGCTCGCTTCTACTACAGGCTCGAAGCCCCTCCAATATATAGGGGAGCAGCAAAATAAGGCCGGCATCAGAAGTGTTAAACCACCATCCATACCCCGTGGCAATTGGAAAGACCGTATTGATAAAGAAAGAGGCCGAAAGGGGCAAACTGCCCGTAAAAATAGAAATAATCCCTAAAGTTATACTGTAAAAAACAACCTCATTATTAAGAATTATTAGCTTCTTGACCGCATCTTTAATGCTAAAAGAAGCTCTGTCGGCTATAAACCAAACGGCGATAAACACGAAGCAGCCAACTGCAACTTTTCCAATAGGGAGAAACACTCCCTTAAAAATTAAACAGGTTAAAGGACTAGCAAAAACCGATATATCATCTGCATTATGTATTACAAAATGATGCGCAAATACACACCACATTGAGATTAACCAAAAAAGCTCGACAATGGAATTACGTTCTTTTGCCATGGAGTTCTCCGGCTGGCTTAAGTTGACTCTATGCATCGATACAAGCCAATTGGCGTACAGTAGTGGTGAATTATAACGGCTGAGACGATTTAACAATCGGGCCAAGGACCTCGTCACCGCTGTCCATCCAGATGACGATTTACAGCGAAACACCCCAGTCAAATTATGCTTCGGAAAGAATATTGCTCAGGCAGTTCGATAATGAAAGGACTTTTGACTCAAGAGCGAGCCCCCACCACCGGGACCACTCGAGCATAACGGTCCCTGGGCTCCGGCACTAGATTGACAACCACCCTGGGAGACTTAATGAGGAATAGCCGAAGGAACTGAATCAAACCATCGTATTGAGCTCATTCATGATTAGACCATTTCTCAAGTTCCTTTTCGAGTAGGGCAATCCTATGAGTAAGGTTTTTAATCGCCAAAACATGACGACTCACGGCAACGCTAAGAGACAGAGAGATTGCAAGCAACAGCACGATTGCACCCAAAAAAAGGAAATTGGCTGGGTTGACAAACCCAATAGCTGTTGAGCAACTATAAATAATTTGAGGACATATATCACAAATCAAGGCCGCCATACACATCAAAATCCACAACAGAGAGTACTTAAGAAGCATCTTTCCGTTGGACACGAGCCGCAAAACATAGACGAGAAAGCCGCCGAAAAAGAGGGCCGCACCAATCCTCAAAATTAGATTCATTATTTATCTCCCCTATGAACCCAGCACACAAGAACAATGGCTAACGTGACCTTGATCATGTAGTAGACGGAAGAGAAGCCCCCGATGGACGAACGTCCGCCTTGGCGTTCATTCATCTTTACAGGCGCCTCCATAACGGGAAGACCAAGCTTCATAGCCAAAGCAATCGACTCTGGCTCCGGGTAGTCATCAGGATAACTCTTGCAGAACAGGTCGATAGCATCTTTATTGCATGCCCTAAAACCAGAAGTGGGATCGGTGACCACCTTACCCGTAAGCAGCTCGAGCAAAAATGAAAGCCACCTGATTCCAACGCGACGCATAAAAGTTGACTGAAAACCATCAGTCTCAACCAGAAATCGAGAGCCTATCGCCAGGCTCGCCCCACCCTCAATCAGCTTTACAAGCTCAGGAACATAAGAAGGATCATGCTGGCCATCGCCGTCAACCTGAATGTCAATATCATAGCCAAATCTCTGAGCATACTTATGGCCCGCTTGGACCGCTCCACCGATACCAAGGTTCTGTGGCAGGTCCAATATGTTGACACCATGCTCTCGACAAAGCTCAAGCGTTCCATCTTGTGACCCGTCGTTGATTACAACATAGTCATATCCCGCAGCTTTTATAGACGCAACGGTATCGAGAATGCACTCCTGTTCGTTATAGGCAGGGATTATTACGAGAACACGCGGATATCCTTTTGAACATGTTGTTGCAGCAAGAGACAATCGAGATTCATCCATTCCAAAAAAGTTGGCTCTTAGCGACGCTTGAAGAAATTGCGACTCTTACAGCCCAACGCACAGTTTAACTCAAACTTAAGTTTACAGTATCCTGACTAGCCATCGCGAAGTTACATCTCAAGCTTAGATATTTAGCTTGCTTAACTGGGGCCCACACGGAGTCCCCACCCATCATAGCAGGGTAAGGGCCCCGTGCACCTCTGTCTCAAATGCGGAACGCATGTCCTGAGTCCTCAACGCCGTCCCATTCGAACCAATCTAATCCAACTATTATCCCCTCTTACTATAGCCATGACTTATAGCGCTAGTTTAGAAAAATCGGATATACAAAAGCTCGAAAAACACAAAATACAGCAGCCCAAATGGAATCCCGAGCATAAAGGCTGTACATTTAGTCTTCTCTTCCTCATCGCAGTAAATAGGAAACCTGAGCAAAAGACAGGCGAAAGGTATTAACAAAGGTATGAGGTATCGCGCCTGAACACCCGCAACTGTCTGGCTTCCAACTCCTGTAAAGGCGATGTATAGAGCCAAAGCAACTAAATAGCAAGTAGCAAGAACCAGGAATAGAGTCCAAACAATCCCGAAACGGCTAAACTTAAATTTAGTAACTTTTTCATTATCAATAATGCATATAGCCTCAAACAACACGATGGGAAGATATGAAAGCCATGGGAACAGATTGGACACGTCCCCAAGATAAGCCATATTCGTTGATATTGAATTGAGAAACGCCGGGGTCAGCATCGATCCAAAAACGAAATTCGAGATTACAACTATAGTTCCAACTGGATTTGCAAGCACTCCCGTCGTTTGACCAGCCGTAGAGACTTCGGAGCCACCACGTGCATCAGAAATGTTATTTACGACAGAAGAGAAATATGGCGTCAAGAAAGATAAAATCATTATGGCGCAAACGAATAGTGCAGCTCCAATCAAGATACGTCTTTGCTTGCTCGAAGTATATTTATCTGCAGGAATTAAAAGCGCAAGTCCGAATAAGGGAAAATAAATCGCTTTAGCTGCAAATCCGATTGCAAAAGATAATAGAAATCCGAAGAATGTTTTTGCAGAAATATCCTCTTCAGAAACAAGCATCTTCAACAAAAGAGCTGTTCCTAGCAAACTGAACGATATCACACAGGGATCATACGAGTAACTGGCTGCCATTAACACGGCAGACGGGAACAACGCAATACAAGTGAAAAGACATTTTCTGCAAGGGGCTATACGAATTGCGATTCCGCAGATAACTGCATACGCAAGTAAATTAAATAATTTTCCCAATGCAAATTTGATAGAAAATGGGAGATGAAGCAAGCGACCCAAACAAAGGCCGATAGATGAAGGAATATAGGCAATTTTAGAAAGAGCCACACTATCAAAACAATTAACACGTTCGATACCTTCAGCTATATTATTTTTATCGGCCTCTCTGACTAATTGCTCAACAGAGCCACGGTTAAACTCTCTTGTTTCATCTATTGGGTACTTACCCAAAGATGCATCCAAACTAAAGCCGTCCCCCCTATAAAACTGTTCGACTATCATTCGGTCAGAATTTGTTATTTCAGCATTTGTGAGGTAGGAAACACTATTTGCATTTCCATAGTGGACCTCATCATCCCATGTCAGAAAATTTGTAACGGGGAAGCAAATAATTACGGATAGACCGACCGAGACAATGCATGCGAAAGCGAACAGTTCGGGCTTCAGATAAGAAGTGCCCCCATTAATAGCAATCAACCCGATCAAAACAGTAATGGGCAAAGCAGACGCGAACAACACCGTCTTTGACTTATCGAGCGGAATGCCAATAAAAGCGATTAAAACAGCAAAGCCAACAGAAACCGTCAAAAAAAAGAAACACTTCTTAGTATCAGTTTTCTTAACCGAGGCTACAAAGCTCTTCACCAGGCCATAGCAAAGCTCAATGCCTTGAAACGCTAAAACTAAATGAAAGCATATAACAAGACTTGCGATATTCCATGCGTCAAGATCGAAGGGGCCAAACGTCTTCGCACCAGTCAATATGATTAAAACTAGCAGAAAGCTGCTGAGAATGCTGGACGCGACGAGGACGGTTATCTGACGAATAGCGTCACCACCCGACTGTGATTTCGGTTGCAAATATAAGCACGCAACAGCAACGACATCGCAAAAGAGTTCAAGAATGAATAGATTTAAATTCTTATAGTGCAATGATGTCGCAACAGCTAATAAAAGAAGTCCCAGCCCAAAGATGGCAAGCGCGTACTCGCTTTTCTTAATTGCAGGATTATTCAAAACGTGCATCTCCAACTAAAGACAAAATCGAATAGGGTAAGTCGACAATAACAAATTCGTATCTCAAATCCAACTTCACTCAAAAGCTAAGCAAAAGCCAGCCAAGTATCACTTAGCAAATACAAAACGCCTTCTCGACATCCATAGCAGTGGCATCCCAGTTATATCGATTTTCAACAAGCGCCCTAGAGTTTCGAGACTGAAGAGAAAGCAGCTTTCGATCATCAAAAAGCCTGCATAATGCCGAAACCACCTCATCAGATGCCATGGACCGAATTATTGTGCCGTAGCTATCATCTAAGATAAGCTCGCGTGCCCCGCCCACGTCTGTTACCACTGCAGGCGTTCCGCAGGCTGAAGCTTCAAGAAGTACCGTTGAAAAGCCTTCGGAACGAGTTGGAAGACAAAGCACATCTGCTTGCTGAAGTAAGGAGGAAATATCCTCTGTGTTACATCTCCCAAGCCAAAACAAGTTAGACGAACAAGCTTCCTTGACCTCATTAGCCAGCGGACCATCCCCTGCAAGAACAAAACAAATATCACGCTTGGTAATATCTTTTGTGCGAGCCGCCTCAATAATTGAATAAATTCCCTTTTCAGGAATAAGCCGCCCGACAAAAGCTACAACCAAAGATGACTGAGGGATACCTAATTCAGATCGGAAATCTCTCCCCGAAGAAATACTCCTATAGAATGAGGCATTGATTGAGTTTGAAATTACGCCTTTTGCAGTGATATTAAAGTGCTGAAGCCATTCAACACTTTTAGAAGAAATCCCATAGAAATCAGGTTCAAACGACTTTACGCGATCAGTAATCCAATCTTCATATCGGCGAACAAAATAATCAAGAAATGGCTGATTGAAAGAGAGATACGCTGAGCCGTGGTCGAGAACAACAGCCTTAGCACTATGATCCGCAGCAAACTTCAGCCCTTCGAGCGAGAGAGGGAAAAGTCTCGTGTTTATCAGAACACCATTCCACTCATAATCATCAAGGGTTTGCAGGAGTCGGTAATAATCACTGGTTTTTTTGGGAAGAGGAAGTCTTCCATCAAGTAACGGAATGCAAGGAAGACGAATTACCTCCAGGCCGTTTTCGACTGAATGACCGACTCCCACGCGCATCGAATCATTAGTAACGATAACCACCCTATCGCCGCGTGCAGTCAAGGCGTGAGCGAGACCATCGACAAAATTACCAATTCCACTAAGTTGCGGGTGATAATGGTGAGTGAAAATACAAATAGAGGAGCTCATCACATAACCTCATCTGATATAGATGTCATATCCTTAATTCTGTGCCGTCCAGACTTCCCCATCTCCAAAGTCGAGCAAGAGCGGAAGATGGGTATGTCGATTATCCGGTGACGGTATTTTTTTCCAATCGCCATACATCGTTGTAAGATATTTATCCGTCATACGAGGAACAGGGAATTCACTGCCTTCGAAAACCGCACTGCTCAGAGGGAAAATCTCTGAAATAGGCACTGGCGCCATATTCGGCCAGCTTAACGTCAGACAGTAATCAGAGACCTCACCCGTATTTGAGTCGGCAATACAGGAATCGAACAAATCCTGGTAAGAGCATGCGCCTCGAGAAACCAGTTGTTCCACCACGTGCATAGCAGAACAACCAATTTGCTCGAGTTGACCAAGGAACCCTTTATGAGGGACAACAATGGAAGAAGAATGATATAAATAGGCTCTTTTCTGTGCAATTGATGCAATTCGGACTTGCTTTGCACGAAGGCGTTTATCTGTATAGAGCTGGTCATATGGAAAGATGTCGACAAAAATGCCCATCGAACTGGAAGCCTCTCGAGCCTCTTGATTCTCGAAGCGAGTTCCATCGCGATACACCTTAGCAAACATCGCAGCATAGCCAGTAGTATTCCGCGATGTATGGAGCGAATATCCTTCCGGTAACCCACCCTCGGCTAAAGAGCAAAAGCGGTCATAATCTGAACGCATCATTCCGATATCTATATCATCATCCCAAGGGATAAACCCCCTATGACGCATTGCTCCTAAACATGTTCCACCGTCAAGCCACCACCTGATGCCGTGCTTAGAGCAGAATGCGGCGACAACCTGAAGGATATCCAATTCAGTGTTTTGAAGCTTTAATAGCGCGTGAGCTTTAGACATCATCGGCCTATCTCTTTTCCCCGAACCATTGTTGCGTCTGTTTCCCCAAAACAGAAGACTGATAAATAAGGCAAATGGCATTGGATATAAGCGCCGATACAGTAGGGCCATTTAAGCCAAACAGCATTTGCGCAGGAGCCATAACAGCGACAGCACTAATTAAGGACAGCATGCTGCCAACAAATACCCCTCGGTAATTATCAAGAGAAACCAACAAATCGTTGACAAACCAAGCGATGCCAGTCAAAAAGGCACAAGCCAACATAGGCTGAAGGAGATCGGTATGTTTAGCTATTCCAGCGCCATAAAACAGTGACAGCAATAATTTACCGAAAAAGAAAAGGGCAACTGAAGATATGACACCGACAAAAAAGATGCCAGCAAGTATTTTACCTATGAGCGAAAAAAAGGACTTTTCTCTAGAATGGTAACGCTCTACTAGATAACCTAATAAAGGATTATAAATATAGGTCGCACCCATTTGGATAATTGCCACAGGTGCAGCAACTGATGCATAAATACCCAGAGCAGAATCTCCGAATGAATAAGATAAATACTGCCTGGGAATATTCGGCGCCGCAGAAGCAGCAATGCCGCCCAGAACGATGGGCAAACAGCTACATAGGAAGGCTCTGACCTTCGCTCGGCTAATTCCAAGCTTGATTGCAGAAATCCGATTTGATCTTGGATAATCGTAAATAACTCCGATGCCTATTGTCACTACCGTCATAAGCAACAGTGCACCTTCGAGGCTATTAAAAAATCCAAAGACAAGAATGAATGAAAGGAGAGAGCCGATGCCCTGCATTATGAGGGATTTCCCAATATAGTCCATCCTATGACCAACCTGATCATTAGCATGCATGACATCAATGACTAAGCCAGCGGTTTTATAGAGAGCATACAGAAGAATAGCGGGCACCGTACCAATACGACACGTTGCAATGGAATAGACGGCTAACATTGCAAACGCTATAAAAGTAGTAAAGAAACGAAAAGTCAGGTATTCACCAGCAGAGTTTTTCCTTTCAACATCTGCAATTTGCACCGTGTACATCCTGTATTGGGCTAATTGAGAAAACATGTTGAAAATAGACATAGCCAGCGAATAAATGCCTGCAGCACTATATCCATCAGACAGCCGAACGACCAAAATGGTGATAAGCCACTGACAGCCTAAATTAGTCAACGAACCGACGGTATTCCAGAACATATTATGTTTAATCGAAAGAGTCTTCTCTGTGGCCTTCACAAATATAAGCGCCCTTCTAAACCTGTCGAAATGAGGATACGGAGCTATCTCGCAGCTTTAAGTTCTTTTAAAATCAAAATAAACAGCCAATTCGGCACAAGACGTATAATGATATCTGCTTTAGCGATAGACGGGCAAGCTCGTCGGTATTTAAGTAAACCAATTATGGAGCGCCGCTCCCTTGCTTCAGCGAACCCCAATATTTCCTTTAGATGCGGTGAATCGGGAAATCTATCGGCAAATCGCCTAGCAGTATCAACCCTGTTTTTAACTCTTGTCGAATACCAATCATCTTTTGAAGAAACACCTGCAAGGAATCCAGTTTCGTTACCACCATGTCGACGATACTTAACCAAAGGAGTCATAGTAAAGCTGCACTTCCCCAGTTCACTGCAACCCAATGTCAACCACAAGTCATGTGCAGTCGATTCCGGAAAGGGAATCATCGACTTCGCCGCACTCGCATCTAACATGAGAGCCATACCAATGCCGTAACATACGCTTGCGGCCTGTACAGTAATATCCTCTCCAGAGCACCAATTTACTTCCGGCGAATTAGGATGAGCTTTCCTATAACTCTTTACCAGAATATTTCCGTTTTCGTCAATTACCGATCTATCACAAACATCTAGAATTGAGCCTTCTTCTAGCATATGGTTGAGCGAAACTTCAACTCTATTAGGCTCCCAAATATCATCCTGATCGCAAAGTACTACGTAATCCCCTTCCGCCAAGGAGAGCAGCGCCTCGAACGATTTGACATAACCGAGATTATTATCACCGTGATAATACCGATAGGCGTTTTTCGTTATATGCGCTTGGATAAACCGCTCTAATGAATCCGATTCAGGGCAGTCATTTCTAACTAGAAGCGTAAGCGGAAACGTTTGTTTATCTATCGAATCAAGTTGTTCCGCGAAAAACTTAAGATCGGGTTTATAAGCTGAGAGAAGTACGCATACGCCAATATCATTTCCCATTTCTATTTCCAAAAATCCTCCCAAATTCATTGCTAAAGATTATCAAAGCACCCTCAGTTAAAAGAAACTCTTTTAAAAATAGAGTATTTATCCCTGTCTCTTAAAACGAGTGCCTAATATCAATAAGTAACAACCTTCGTTCCATAAGGAATATTATCGTAAATCCATTTTGCGTTCTGGATCTCAAGACGCACGCATCCGGCAGAGGATGGGACCCCCATCGTGGGATCCATCACGCGATTGCTGTTAACATAGTAGGGTGAGGAATGGAATAGGTAATCACCATAGAACTGCGTGTAGTAATAGCAAGTATATCCATGCCCAAAGGAGTATCCCTTACCGTAGACTTGATACTCCCCTATCACCGTAGGCGTGCTAGCCTTTCCCGTCGAACATACATATCGACGGTTTAAGGACCAGTTATTCCAGGATCCAGTGTAAATACTCGTAACGCAACGTGACGTATCGACAAGTATCAGCCAATTTGTATTGCTTGAATAACTTTGAGCCTTAGCATCCATATAGTCTGACACCCACGCGCCGTTGGCCATGAAATAATTCCAGGATCCGTCCACAACGCGCCAGCCAGTAGCCATGGCACCACTAGCGTCAAACCAATACCAGGTACCCCCCAGGTTAAGCCACCCTGTTTGCATATAACCAGACGAATTCAAGTAATACCAAGATCCGTTAACGGCAACCCAGCCGGTTTTCATAACGTAGGTAGATGGGTCCAAATAGAACCAGGAGCCATCCTTGTACAGCCAGCCAGATCGTGCATAGCCAGCGGTCTCATCAAAGAAGTACCATTTTCCGTTAACGTTCTTCCATCCAGCGCAGGGGGAGCCATCGGTTGGATCAGCATAGAACTTACAGCCTCCAAGCATCACAAACCCGTGAGCTTCGATCAATTCGCCATCGCCGTTTGATGTAAACAGTTTTCCATTAAGCAATGCTCCACACAATGAGCAATCAGAACCTGCAAAAGCCTTAGATGGCTCATCCTGAACCGAGTCCTGGACATCAACCCATTCACGACAAGCAACAGCGCCTGAAGCTTTTGCATAATAGCTTTTCCCATTTACAGAAAAATGACCAAGCAGCATTTTACCGTCGGCGGCAGGATCGAGATAATAGTATTGACTACCGTCCTTCAGCCATCCAGCCTTTATAATGCCCGACGCATGAGAAGGCTCAGCGTAATACCAGTCTCCATCGCTCATAAACCAGCCGAGTGACAACGCTCCCGTTGAAGAAAGATGATACTGATTGGATCCGATGACAAAAAAGCCGGTAGCCATTCTATTGTCATTTGCGACATCGAGCCAATACCAAACGCCATTCACCAAACGCCAGCCCGATGCAAGTGCGCCGGAACCGTCAGCGTAATACCAGTCCGTCCCATCAAACGCCCAACCAACAGCCATTGCGCCGGAATCCGATAAATAGTAACGAGACGAACCGACAGAAACGATTCCTCTAGACATAACACCATCATTGGCGGGATCAAGCCAATACCAGTTATTGCCAGTTTGAAGCCAGCCGGTTAAGACTTCACCATTGCTACCCCAATACCATAAACCGTTATCAAGGCACCATCCATTAATCAGTCCATAGGTTCCAAGAAGATAAGGGTGCCCATCAATAACACGTCGACCAGTAGCCATAGAACAGCTGTTAAGGGAGTCAAACCAGTACCATTGGTCTCCAATAAACTGCCAGCCACTTGCCAAAGCGCCTGACGGACCCGCGTAATACCACTTATTTTCAGTAAAAATCCAGCCGCAGCTCATTGCGCCGTCACGAGCGGGGTCCAAGTAGTACAGCGAGTCGTCAATATTCTGAATTCCGGTCAAACGACAGCCATCTAGATAGTAATACCAGGACAAACCGTTCCATTGCCATCCAGATAGTTGTTCTGTAGTCGACGGGTCATGGCTTTCGACAACCTGTAGGCTCGAATCTTCCGTTGTTTTGCCGGCACAATCGCTGGAGTCTTGAGAGCAACCGCCACCGACCAATGCTCCCGGCCCACCTGTCGAGTCGCGCTCTACGACACCGTTATCCGCCCCCTCTTCCACGGCATAAGCAGTGCAAGAAAATGCGGGGGCTATAACTGAGAGTAAGGCGGAAAATAGCATCAAGCCAATTACTCGCCAGCAAATTCGATGATCAATCCGAGCATTCATTTCAGGCCCCCAACCGGTACCGACTGTCTTGCAGGGAATCTATTAAATAAACGGACGAGCTGCGCCGATTACATTTCCCCTTGCACTAATAGGATGAATTCCGACACCTTGATGAGGCCAGGAATCAATCATCAAGCCGCCGCCAAGTGCAATTGCAATATGACCGCGGTAATAAATCACATCGCCGCGTTGAATCGAGCTCGTGCTCACGGGCATAAAGATATTGCTTCGATACCAATTCATGGAATTATAGGTTTGGCTTGGATCCCAGCGATGGTTATAAGGGTTGTAAACACCCATATCCATGCCAGTAGCATAAAGGCACTGCAAGACAAAACCAGAGCAATCAACAGCTCCACCGGGAGCGGTAGACCAAGGCTCAATATATTGCGTACCAATATACTCATAGGCGCGCTGGATAAAGGCGTTCACGCAATCTTCCCGCGTTGCTTCGACAGAAATGCGAGAAGGGGTCACATAGGTAAAGTATCCGGTGCAATAGCCAGGCAGCCGAACAGTCCAAGAACTGACCTGAGGATACTGGGATGGATTTTGCCAGCCAACTTTGTCGCACTGTCCATCGCTCCAGAAAACTCGACGAACGCCATCGATGGTTCTTGCGCCCGTTGCCATAGCGCCGCTGCCGTCTAACCAATACCACTTACCCGAATCTTTAAGCCAGCCAACATGCATGCTTCCATTGGACTCAAGGTAATACCATGTTCCATTCAGGCATTTCCAACCAGTTGCCATTTTTCCGTCAACGTTTAGGTAATACCATGCACCGCCAGTAAAAACCCATCCGGTCTTCATCACGCCAGAATCAGCATCAAGCCAATACCAATCGCCGTCAATCTGCAGCCATCCACGATGAATGACGCCCGTTCCGGGCTCTGCGTAAAACCTTAGATTTGCGGCGTTAACCCAGCCGGACGCAACCTGCCAACCATCAGCTCCGGCGGTTTTAAGGATAGTGCCGTTTTCGCGAATCACATCCTTGCAAAGATATCCATTATCATCAGCGTATCTTTGAACGCCGTCATTAACGGTAACCCAGCTGGAAACCATAAGCCTACCGCTCTGGTTTGCAAAAAAATCGTTGCCGCCCACCTCAAATAAGCCCGTTTTCATGAGATGGCTAACAGGGTCCAGGTAATACCAGCTCGTGCCCTCTTTATACCAGCCAGAAATAAGTGCACCAGATTGGGAGGCGAAATACCAGCCGTCCTCGACCTGAGCCCAACCAACAGCCATAGCCCCGTTAGGCTTTAAATAATAAGCTGCATTGCCAAGGTCTAAATACCCAACGGACATCTTACCATCGGAGGCTGGGTCGAGATAATACCAAGCGCCGTTAACGAGTTTCCAGCCAGTGGCCGCAATACCGTTAGAGCAGTAATACCAATCTGCTCCGTCTTTGTACCATCCATTTGCGAGGCCATAGTCACCAAAAATGTAGGTTCTTCCATCAATCTTTTGACGACCCTTAAACATGATGAACGTCTGTGGGTCAAAATAATAGCGAGCCCCACCTATCGTTTGCCATGACGAAGCAAGGGCACCCGATGAATAAGCCCAGTACCAATTCCCGTCAACGAGAATCCAGCCGGTTTTCATAGCACCAGTGGCATCTAAATAGTATTTCCCGCTCCCGAGGTCGACAAAACCAACCTGCATTATATGGGTGGCAGGATCCAGGTAATACCATGTGCCGTCTTGATAAAACCAACCAGCAGCTAAATCGCCTCCAGCATTGGCATAAAACCAATTTCCATCTGAGTTACGTAGCCAGCAGTTCTGATATAGCGCGCCAAAAGGCGTTGCGGCATTGCCGTCATTCGCATAAAACGAAGCAGTCGATCCGCCAGCATCGGTCACATTGAAATAACCTGTCTGCATTGCACCATCATTGGCTGGATCAAGCCAATACCAATAGCCCCCGCTTTGCAGCCAGCCAGTTTGGTGTTTACCGTTTTTTCCGTAATACCAAACTCCAGACGACTCGTCTCGTTGCCAGCCATCTTTTATGACGGAAGAATTATCAGGTTGCAAATCATCGGAAACCACAGAAGAAAAAACCGCTTTTGACTCAATACTCTGAGCCTCAACGGAATCCTGTGCAAACGCGACATTCGCACTCAGGGGCAAGCAGCAAGCAGTGATTAATGACGCAGCAGCACAAACAAGCGTGGCCTTCTTTTCGAATCGATACATAAGCGACCCTCCCAGATATCTTATTTATTTATTTTAATCCACATTCCAAGATTGATTTTCGTTACTGTCTGTTCAGTCTATGTAGATTAATATATTAAATTGAACATAACGTTCAATCATTCTATTCTTTCCCTAAGCAATGAACATCTTAATTGGAGGCCTGCAGTGGAACTGACCAAGCGTAACTTTACAGTTCTATACGAATACTTAAAGAACCCATATGCCAGCCAGCGAGAAGTCGCCGAGCGCACCGGCCTTTCACTTGGATCGGTAAACGCAGCAAATAAAGAGCTTACGAATCAGGGCCTTCTCGAATCGGACAGCCTAACCGACAGCGGTTACGAAGCACTTCACCCCTATAAGGTTGAAAACGCAGTGATATTGGCTGCGGGGCTTTCGAGCCGCTTTGCTCCCATTTCGTATGAAAAGCCCAAAGGCCTTTTAAAAGTACGTGGGGAGATTCTCATTGAGCGTCAGATTAGGCAGCTGCAAGACGCGGGTATCAGCAATATCACCGTCGTTGTCGGCTATAAAAAAGAGTATTTCTTCTATCTTGAAAGCAAGTTCGGCGTTTCGATTGTCGTCAACAACGAATACGCATCCAAAAATAACCACGCATCGCTTATGTGCGTAAAAGAGCGGCTTGGCAACACCTACATTTGCTCAAGCGATGATTACCTTCTAAACAATCCGTTTGAAGCATATGTTTGGAAAGCATTTTATTCTGCTCAATATGCTGAAGGCGCCACCAAAGAATGGTGCATTCAAACGGGAGCAATGGATAGAATCACCAATGTTACGATTGGCGGTTCCGATGCTTGGTATATGCTCGGACATGTCTACTTTGATAAAGCCTTCTCACTTGCATTTAAGCAGATTCTTGAAACGGAATATAACAAGCCCGAAACAACGGACAAGCTTTGGGAAGATCTATATATCGAGCACATCAAGGAGCTCGATATGGTGATCAAAAAGTATCCTGAGGGCGAGATTAACGAATTCGATTCTCTTGATGAGCTGCGTGTCTTTGATCCGCATTTTATCGAAAACGTTGACTCCGACATTTTCGATAACATCGAGCAAGTGCTCGGCTGTTCCAAATCAGAGATTCACGACGTTTATCCCCTTAAACAAGGCCTTACGAATCTATCGTGCCACTTTAGAACCAATGATGGAGAGTACGTTTACCGCCATCCGGGAGTCGGAACCGAACTGCTTATTAACAGAAATGGAGAAGTAGCCGCACTTAAAAAGGCCAAGGAACTCGGCCTTGACGATACGTTCATTCATGAGGACCCAAAGCGCGGTTGGAAAATTTCGAAGTTTGTACCCAACGCAAAGCAGCCTGATCCGCACGATGCTGCCCAAATGAATCGAATGATGCAGATGTGTCGTTCGCTTCACGAGAGCGGTGCAAATGTCGAAACCGAATTTGACTTCTACCTCGAAGCGAAGCGCTACGAATCACTTCTTCTGGAAAAAGGTCCCATCGACATTCCAGGCTACAGGGAAATGGCCGCCGAAATCGATGAATTGGAGCACTTTGTTCAGGCCGACAATGCGCCAAAATGCCTTTGTCACAATGACTTCTTTTACCTCAATTTCCTTATCGATGAAAACGACAAGTACTATCTCATTGACTGGGAATATGCTGGCATGAGCGATTACGCGAACGATTTTGGAACGTGCAGTGTCTGCTGTGAGCTTTCCGAAGATGAAGTCGACCGTGCGCTTGATGCATATTTTGGGCGCAAGGCAACAAACAACGAAATTGCGCATAACTATGCGCACATTGCCCTTGCAGGATGGTGCTGGTACCTCTGGTCTCTTCTGAAAGAAGCCGAAGGCGACTTCGTGGGCGAATGGCTCTATATCTACTTCAATTACGGTGCCAAATACCTCAAAAAGGCACTGGAGATCTATCGGAAAGGTGAGTAACGATGCAATTCGGCTTTTTTAGCGGTCTTCTTTGGGGCCTTGATACAGTAATTCTTGGAATCGGCTTGGCGCTTGCGCCCTATATTGGATCGGCGGAAGCGCTTGCATGCGCCTCCATTGCGGGATCCTTTCTCCATGATGCCTTCTGTGCAATTTGGCTCTTTGGCTACATGGGAGTCCGAGGCAGACTAAAAGACACGCTCGCTGCACTTAAAACTCGTTCGGGCAAGGTCGTCATCGCCGGCGCCCTACTCGGTGGACCTATCGGAATGACCGGCTACGTATTGGCAATTAATAACATCGGAGCTGCCTACACGGCAATCATCTCCGCCTTCTATCCCGCAGTCGGAGCATTCCTTTCCTTCGTACTGCTGAAGGAGAAAATGGGCAAAGGCCAGATTCTTTCCCTTCTCGTTGCTCTTTGCGGTGTAATGACGATGGGCTATCTATCGGCCGGGTCGAGTGAGATTGCAAATGCCCCCCTCGGCTTACTCGGGGCGGTGCTTGCCGTTATTGGATGGGGATCCGAAGCGGTGCTGTGCGCATGGGGAATGAAAGATGATGCCGTTGATGACGAAACGGCTTTGCAAATCCGCGAAACTACAAGTGCACTTGTTTATGGAGTGCTCGTACTCCCCCTCTTCGGAGCATGGCATTTCACGTTGGGCGCTATCCCAAGCATGCCCACATTGATTATTGCACTCGCCGGACTCGCAGGAACTGCATCCTATCTGTTCTATTACAAGGGCATTGCGGCAATCGGAGCAGCGCGTGCGATGGCTCTGAATATCTCCTATTCGGCATGGTCAGTGGTCTTTGGCCTGATCTTGCTTGGAACAATTCCCGACATGGCATCCGTAATCTGCTGCGTTGTAATTGTATGCGGAACAGTTTTGGCAGCCAGTAACTGGGACGAACTATTTGGACGTAAGAAGACGGCGTAGCTAGATTAACAAAGTAGCAAAAGGGGAGAGCTCGTCGAGCTCTCCCCTTTTAGCATCATGGCTATTCAATTACCACGGCCTGGCTATCCATCTGTTGCCACGTGCCGAAGAACACTTGGGCATTTCGCGTAACATTGCCGTTAATCGAATCCGAAAGATAGACAATTCCCTGCTCGTCATCATAGCCTTTAAGGACTACGGCATGATTACCGCCCCACAGACCATAGGAATGCCCGTTATACCAACGCGCAGCATAACGGCCTCCTGGCCAACTTCCCCATTCGGTATTCCACATCTCAACAGGTTGACCACAGGTCAGCCTGTTCTTAATGGAAGAAATTGACGAGAAAGAAACGTCTTTTGCCTGCTTGCCACTTCCAGCAGCACGCAGAAAGTTATTACCAGCAATAGTAATCGCAGGTGCGACGCATCCCATGAGACCCCCGCTGCTACGCCTTGGATTGCCATCAAAAGCGGTAACAAAATTGCCATTGCTTCCCTTGGGCAAATAGTAATCCGCAATAATCGTCTTACCTAAACCGAAACCATAGTAGTTAAGCAAGTTTGTAAGGGCAACCGACTCACAGCCAGTAGGAAGTTCCGGGTACTGCGAATAGCACGGGACATCGACCCAAGCGCCAACCATTGCGCCGGATGAACTGAACTTGTAGTCAGTAGAGCCGATCCAATACCAACCGTTACTCAACATTACTCCCCCACGTGCGACATCAAGGTAATACCATGTGCCCCCAAGGGAAAGCCATCCCGTTTTCATCGCGCCAGAAGCGGAATCCAGCCAGTACCAGTTGCTGCCATCGTTAAGCCAGCCGGTCGCCATTCGACCATCCGGGTTAAAGTAATACCAAGACCCAGCAATTTGCTGCCACCCAGTCAGAATTACTCCACTAGCAGAACAATAATATCGAGCACCCTGACTCTCAATCCAACCAGTTCTGGCATTACCGTCGTCGTCAATCAGCTGGATTCCCGAATCGGTCATGATGCCTTTAAGGTCAATTGCGCCGCTGGATGACGAATGATACATCCAAGACCCATCACCGTTTGACCAGCAATTAGCCATCATCTTGCCGGTACTATTAAATATGTATTCACATGATCCGATAGTTTGAACGCCCGTGGCCATGGCGTGCGTCGAGGGATCGAGCCAGTACCACGCACCGTTTAGGCTGAGCCAGCCGGAGGCGAGGGCGCCGGAGCCAGTCGCGTAGTACCAGGTCCCGCCGTCGAGGACCCATCCGGTCGCCATCGCGCCGGAGGCGCTGAACCAGTACGCTGAGCCGTTGCACGCGTGGAGGCCCGTCACCATGGCGCCGCCCGCGTCGGGGTCGAGCCAGTACCAGGAACCGCCGGTGTAAAGCCAGCCGGTCGAGGCGATACCGTCAGCGAACCAGTACCAGGAGCCGTCGACGAGGCCCCAGCCGTTAAGGGGGCCGCAGCTGCCGAAGTAGCGGCGGACGCCCTGCGCGTCCGTCTGGTAGCCCGTCAGCATGGCACCCGTCCGGGCGTCGAAGCAGTAGGGCACGCCGCCGACGGATACGGGGCCGCGCGCCAGCGCGCCGGAGCCAGTCGCGTAGTACCAGGTCCCGCCGTCGAGGACCCACCCGGTCGACATCGCGCCGGACGAATTAAACCAGTACAGGGAGCCGTTGCACTCGTGAAGGCCGGTAGCCATGGCATGGGTGGAGGGATCAAGCCAGTACCAGGCGCTGCCGACGTAGGCCCAACCGGAGGCGAGGGCGCCGGAGCCCGTCGTGTAGTACCAGGTACCGCCGTCGAGGACCCACCCGGTCGCCATCGCGCCGGAGGCGTCAAACCAGTACGCGGAGCCATTGCACTCATGGAGCCCGATGGCCATGGCATGCGTCGAGGGGTCGAGCCAATACCAGGCCCCATTGGTATAGAGCCAGCCAGAATGCAACGAGACCGGATTGACTGAATCCACATAGAACCAGTTGCCGTCAAACGAATTCCAACCCAGATTCCATTTAACGGATTCTTGAGCAGGACCATCATCAATTGAATCGGAAGGAGAAAGAGTCGAGGGGACGGATTGCCGCTCAAAATCAGTAGGGATGGAGGAGCTTATGGGTTCTGCGTTCGCGATATCAACCACACCGGGTCCAGCGAGCAGTAGAGTTGAAAGAATGATTAGGATTAATGTTATTTGCTTTTTCCTTGCCATGTGCAGCCCCCAGTAGTTACCGATTTTTATGTAAACATAGTCTACAAATGGATAGCTAAGAGCAATATGTAATTAGAAAAAAGCAATTAAGGAAGAGTTGCTAGCCGAGCCAAGCGCCATTACTAGCAAAAGAGTATTTCACCCCATCGATTTCTTGAACACCCGTAGTCATAGCGTGCGTCGAGGGGTCAAGCCAGTACCAGGCGCCGCCGACGTAGGCCCAGCCGGAGGTGAGGGCGCCGGAGCTCGTCGCGTAGTACCATGTGCCGCCGTCGAGGACCCATCCGGTCGCCATCGAGCCGGAGCCGTTGAACCAGTACATGGAGCCGTTGCACCCATGGAGCCCGGTGGCCATGGCGTGCGTCGAGGGATCGAGCCAGTACCACGCACCGTTTAGGCTGAGCCAGCCGGAGGCGAGGGCGCCGGAGCCAGTCGCGTAGTACCAGGTCCCGCCGTCGAGGACCCATCCGGTCGCCATCGCGCCGGAGGCGCTGAACCAGTACGCTGAGCCGTTGCACGCGTGGAGGCCCGTCACCATGGCGCCGCCCGCGTCGGGGTCGAGCCAGTACCAGGAACCGCCGGTGTAAAGCCAGCCGGTCGAGGCGATACCGTCAGCGAACCAGTACCAGGAGCCGTCGACGAGGCCCCAGCCGTTAAGGGGGCCGCAGCTGCCGAAGTAGCGGCGGACGCCCTGCGCGTCCGTCTGGTAGCCCGTCAGCATGGCACCCGTCCGGGCGTCGAAGCAGTAGGGCACGCCGCCGACGGATACGGGGCCGCGCGCCAGCGCGCCGGAGCCAGTCGCGTAGTACCAGGTCCCGCCGTCGAGGACCCACCCGGTCGACATCGCGCCGGACGAATTAAACCAGTACAGGGAGCCGTTGCACTCGTGAAGGCCGGTAGCCATGGCACCGCCCACGTCGGGCTCGAGCCAGTACCAGGTGCCACCCTGGCACAACCATCCGGTATACGCTTTGCCGTCAGAGGTTGCGTAATACCAAGTGCCCTCTTTTAACTGCCAGTAATAAAGAGAGACATCAACATACGCGTAATTCATATCAACGTTTCCGCTAATACCAGAAACTTTTCCGCGGCTTGTATACTGCCAAAAGCTGTAACTGCCGGTATAGTGACATTGGGAGTTGTATTGAGCAATCCAATGATCCCAAGAACCGCTCTTAAATACAGGGTCGGTCAATATATTGTTAAACCAATTTAGGTTTGCATAAATGCCTGGCTTATATCCAGCACTAGAAATCTTATTACAGAATATCTGAGCTCTAGATGCAATTCCGGATTGACGACCATCTGCAATAATTGTCTTGTCCTCAAGATCGTAATACACCGGTAGCCTAGGATTGCGCCCCGATAGGCAGTCAATCACCATGGACGCCTCATCGGCTGCCTGTTGATTATCAAAAGCATATGAATAGATATAGACGCCGTAAGGAATTCCGAGTCGCTCGCACTCAGAAATATTTCGATTAAATTGATAGTCAACTCGACCGCCCCAAGATGGAGCGCCAAATCCAACACGCAGTATAGCGAAATCGATACCAGAAGCCTTAACAGCATTCCAGTCAATACGTCCTTGATGCTCACTGACATCGATGCCCTGCGCCGTAGCCCCATCGGGAAGAATGTCCATGGACAATAAGGCTATTCCATCTTCTTCGGAAGAAGCATCCTCTGCGACCAATTGTCCATCCTCATAACGCCAGGAATTCTCAACTAGGGACCGCGCAGCTTCCGCGTTCGAGGGAAAAACAAACACAGAAATGGGCGCAAGGACCATCAGCACCAACAATGCCGAAAATAACTTAAGATGTTTGCTCATGTAAACCTCGTCATTCGTTCTTGTTTGCGTCTAGCTTACAGCATGGCTGTGAAAGATTTCCGAACATCCAACTGGACAAGGCGCCATCTAGGACGACAAATAACTGCACGCAATACCACAATGTAAACAAGAACTTCCCAGCAAGGTGAAACCAAGGACTCCTGGTCCCTACTCTTTGCCCAAAGAATGCCGACATCAGTTAGCTTTCAAACTAGATGTCAAAAAGGCAGGGGGCCCAGAGAGTCCCCTACAACTCGGAATTCTAACGAATCAATATTACTTTCGATGGACCCAAAGCAGTCAAACCAGAAATACGGTTTCCATAACCGTCACTATGCCAAAACAAGTTTTCGCTCGGCGAATTGCCCCAGAAAAAACCGATATGACTATCGTCCGCATATGGATTGTAAGGATTGAAAAATACAATATCCCCCTTACGAGCCAAACCACTACGCAACAACTCATCAATAGAGTTGAAATAAGTCACGTTCGCGCATGTATCGATAGCGTAGCCATACCAACGATACGCGTTAACGCAGCCGCCCCTTCCGGGACCCCCACTCCAAGGCGAATGGCTCTGCTCAGCGGCAATGGGAGCTAAATTACCGCCCGCCTTCATATATGCATGTGATACAAATCCGCCGCAGTTCATACCGGTATACCCGTCCCAACGAGGATCACCCTTTGGATACATGCATGATTCTTGGCTAAGATGCGTATCATAGCGTGTTCCACGGTAATAGCCGTCGTTTTCGTGGCTCATAAGCCAATTGACCAGGCTGGACCTATTGACCCCCAAAACAGAACCAGACGTATTCAACCATGCACCGCTTGCATTGAAGTAGTAGTCAACGCCATCGATTTTCAGCCACCCATTAGCAAACATGGCACCCGAAGGCTGGAGCCAGTACCACGTACCGCCGTCATTAAGCCATCCAGTTTTCATCTTGAATGTGGAAGGGTCCATCCAATACCACGCACCGTTGACATATTGCCAACCAGACTTAAGGACACCATTGGAAGATGCGTAGTACCAAGTATTACCGTTTTCATCAGAAGCGTCATTCGACATAATCCAACCAGATGCCACATTAACGACACCGTTTGCGTCCGCATAGAAAACTGCGTCTCCAATATGAATTGCACCTGGCAATGAAGACAAGTCGGCACGATCGGCGATTACGGGAGATCCATCAGATGAAGTAGGCAACGGCTCGCTCAGTGCTCCAGACGAATTCGCCCATGACATACCGTCGCTCAAGTTGATCCAGCACGAAGATGCCATCGCACCAGAATCATAAGAATAATAGCGCGTGTCGCCTACCGTATATTCACCAGTACGCATTGCGCCGGACACCTCATCAAGGTAATACCAGGCGCTTCCGGACTTTATCCATCGCCCTCGTTGAATTGCTCCGCTTGATGCGGCGTAGTACCAAGTATTATCAGCAAGTGCCCAGCCTGTTGCCATGGCACCTGAACTCGTAAGGAAATAGGAGGATGTACCCACTTGCACAAAGCCCGTGAGCATAATATGGCTTCCTGGATCCAGGTAATACCAAGAATTCCCTAGAAGTAACCAGCCTCCATGCAGCAAGCCGTTGGAGTCAGCGTAATACCAGTTGTTGTCAATAAGCGCCCACTGGGAGGAGAGCATGGCCCCCGATCCGTTAAAGATATAAGGGGTTCCATTGCATGCATTCAACCCGGTGGCCATAGAACCGTCCGCAGGATCAAGCCAATACCAACGGCCCCCATCCGAGAGCCAGCCCTTTACCAGGGCGCCAGAGCCGGAAAAATAATGCCAGACGGAAGCATCAAGATGCCATCCGATAAGCATTGCGCCAGAAGAGGAGAATCCATACGTAGCTCCCCCGATCTGCAGCATCGAGTCGTGGACCATCTTGCCTTCATCATCCAGCCAATACCAGTTGTTGCCGTCTGAAAGCCAGCCTTTTACCATGGCGCCAGAACTGGAGAAATAACGCCAAGCAAAAGTGGAGCCCGTAGAATCTAGGTACCAGCCGACACGCATTGCACCCGAAGAGGAGAATCCATAAGTCGCACCCCCGACTTGGACCAATCCATCCTGAGCCATTCGACCTTCGTCGTCGAACCAGTACCAGCTACCGTTTATATGTCTCCAAGAAGAAACAGCGATCGTTCCGTCGGACAAGCCCCAACGCCAAAAACCAGCCCCTTCTTCGGGTGATATCCACCCCTGATGCCAAACAATTTGATTCGAAACCTCAGAAGGGATCTCATTATCCATCTGAGAGTTCTGCTCGACAGCGAAGGTCGATTCGCGCTGAACATCAACGCCTGACTCGACAGAAGCAATAGCAACGTTAGATGCGGGACCTTCGTCAGTGTTATTCAAATCAAGGGCGTATAACATCGAGGGCGAACCCAAAAGGAGCCCCAAAGAAACAAGGCCCGAAAAGACCAGCACCCCGAATGACCATTTCTTCATAGCAGCACAGTATCCAATCACGCAGTGGCCCCGTCACCTCAGGGCAACGGGGCCTCAATCAAAACTAGCTCAGTAATGTACTAGCCAATTTGCTGGCAGTTTTTGCACTCTCGTGAAGCGCCACGCCTCTGGGCCTCCTGGATAGAGATCTGCGAATAGCCCTTTGCGTCCTTGCCAACGGTACGGCACTTATGCGTATGGTAAACATGGCTACCGCTCTTGTACCAAACTAAACCGTAGCCCGGAATCCACTTGCCGTCCTCGCCGACATAGTAGGAGCCAACCCAGGCATTCGTAGCCATGGCACCGGAAGACTGGAGGTAGTAGTCGCCGACCCAGGCGTCGTGGGCCATAGCGCCGGAACCGCTAAAGTAGTACCAGGCGCCGCCGACCTGACGCCAGCCGGTGGCCATCGCGCCGGAATCGTCGAACCAGTACCAAACTCCACCAACGTTAGCCCAAGAGTTAGAGGCCATAGCGCCCGAACCTCCGAGCCAATACCACGTGCCGCCATTGCTGAGCCAGCCGGTTGCCATGGCGCCCGAACCGCTCGCATAGTACCAAGAGCCGCCTGCCAAGAACCAGCCAGTGGCCATTGCACCGGAGTCGTCGAACCAGTACCAGGAGCCGCCGAGGCTGCGCCAGCTGTTAGCGACCATGGCGCCCGAGCCGTCGAGGTAGAACCACGTACCGCCGATGTTGAGCCAGCCAGTGACCATCGCACCGGAGGCATTAGTGTAGTACCAGGTACCCGAATCGTTGATCCAGCCAGTCAGCATGACCCCAGATTCGTTGAAATAGTACCAAGCCCCGCCGAGATTATGCCAACCGGTCAATAGCTCACCGTCAGAGGTCGCATAGGACCACTTTCCGTAGATGGAGTCGTAGAACCAGCCACTATGCTGCATGCGGCCATCGGCGTTGGCACCAGGGGTGTTCAGGAAGTAGTTCTTGCCGTCAATCTGAACTCGGCCGTATGCCATATCATGGCTTTCGGGATAGAAGTAATACTTGTCCCCACCGATAGACTGCCAGCCCGACACCGCGGTCCCGTCAGCGCCAAAATAGTACCAGACAGCTTCGTATTCGTTATGCCACTGGTTCGTGACCATGGCGCCAGTTTCGGGATCGAAATAGCGAAGGCTGCCGTCCTCGCACCGAACGAGTCCAGTCTTCGGACGACCGTCGGAACACCATTCCGTAATCGGTCCACCGCCTCCGCCACCGCCAGCAATATCAGCAAATGAGGGCGCCGGGGCAACCGTCATGCAGGCAGCGGCAAATGCAACAACTCCCAGCACTGTTAGTCCGTGCCATCTTTCTCGAAGGTTTTTCATACGACATCCTTTTTCCGAGATTTAAGGCTCTCTTAAGTTATTTTTAAACTATCAATTCAGTATTTCAACGGGAAATCGATAAAAGGTGTCTTTGTGACTGCAATTTAAATATGAGTCGCCACACCTCAACCGTTACGCTAAATAGCTTCTAAGGCAAACTTAGCGCATGAACGAACTGATTAAACGAGTGAACTGATTAATAAAGCAACAAAATACAAACCTTGGTCATCAATCACATCTACCGCGGGCCGATAACGCCCGCCTAATGTGCTGCGATATAATCAATCTCACTAAATGCCAAATCAGCAAGCCGAAGGAGCTAACGTGCTAACAATTCACTATGGTGATATGGAAAACGTTATCTACAACACGTCGGTTTACTTCGATAACGTCTATTCGCCCCAGTGGTTTCAAGACTCCTTTGCCCAAAGAGTCATTAAATCCATCGATAAAGGCACCGTGGTAGGCCCCAATGCAATCGATACCAAGATTCTAGGCGTCATTCCTCCCGAGAAACTATCCAGCGGCACCAAAACACTACTGCTTATGTACTTTATGCCGCAGAATATATATAACGCCTCAAATTGCGGTGATAATTGCGCCTACTGGATTCTGAGGATCGCCGCGCAAAAGGATCTAACAATCAATCTCTACCATTTAATGGATTTCGGAAACGGCAAATTCACGGCTGCCATTGCGAACACAGGCGATGTCGTTCACACGATGTTTGACCTTGTCCCCATAGCTGGAAAATGCCTAAGGGAGAACTCCTGATGCGCGGATCATACAAGGTAACTATTCAAAATAACCGGGTTCAGTTTAAACTGACCATCAATCGAAATCTGACCATCATCCAAGGCAACAGTGCTACAGGCAAGACAACTTTGCTTGAAATGGTGGCAGCTCACGAAGATCTTGGGGCACAAAGCGGCGTAACAGTAAGTTGCAAAGTGCCCTGTAAAACAATATCTGGAAAATATTGGCGCAGAGATCTCCAAGAAATTTCCAGCAGTATTGTTTTTATTGATGAGGGCAATACTTTTGTTCGATCAAGAGAATTTGCCCATGAAGCAAAACGTAGCTCAAACTACTACGTAATCGTCGCCAGAGAGTCACTGCGTCAACTGCCCTATAGCGTTGATGAAATCTACGGTCTTAAGAACACCAACCGAACCACAACGAAGTATCCCGTTTACTCTCGTGTCTACACCTCTACATATCGTATTTACGGTGATACTGATTTTAGAGGCGAGAGGCCCGAGCTTGTCATCGTCGAGGACACAAATTCGGGCTACGAATTCTTCAGTTTGCTATGCAAAAAGAGCAGCATTAAGTGCATCAGCGCGGGAGGAAAATCAAACATTTGCAACTGCATTATGGACGCACCGGAAAACGACATCCTCGTGATTGCCGACGGCGCCGCCTTTGGACCAGAAATTGCGGAAGCAGCTGCTCTATTGCGCCGAAAGAACATCAAGCTATTCCTACCGGAATCGTTTGAATGGCTCGTGTTGAAGTCGGGATTATTCAACAGCAAACACATTAAGGACATGCTGCTTAACCCCGCTGAACATATCGAAAGCTCAAAGTTCTTTAGCTGGGAGAAGTTCTTTACTGCAGAACTCATCGAATGCTCACGAGACACACGTTTTCGATATGACAAGAGCTGTTTGAACGAGGAGTACTTGAACCCCACCGCTCTTGCGGCTCTTGAAGATACTTTGCCGGAACTTGGCATTACTTCGCACTAAAACGAGAAGTACTCACTGTCGGAGGATAGGTTTGGTCCGAGCCACGGGTCGCCATCGAGGAAGAACTCAGGCCAGCGCTGCATGAACAGTGCCTGCTCGCGCTTCCAGCGGCGCAGCTTTTCCTCGTTGGCCTCTTCCCTGCCGCGCGAGGTGAACTCGTAGTGGTATAGCTCGGCATAGGGCGTAAAGATCGTGCGGTAGCCCGCCTCCCACACGCGCAGGCAAAAGTCTGCGTCGTTAAAACCGACGGCGAATTCCTCGTTATAGCCTCCGACCTGCTCAAATACGCCGCGTCGGACCATCTGGCTGGCACCCGTCACGGCGCTAAAATTGCCCGGGCGCACGGCACGGGCAAGATAGCCCTCGCGCTTTGCCGAGAAGTCCTGGTTGGCGTGGGCAAGTGCACCACGCACGCCAACCAAAATGCCGGCATGCTGCACCAGATGATCGGCAAAGTAGAGTTTGGCGCCCACCACGCCCGCATCGGGACGCTGCAGATACCCCATCATCTCTTCTATAAAGTCGGGACTTATGACCTCGGTATCGTTATTAAGCAGCAACAGATAATCGCCCTTAGCGTGCTCAACGCCAAAGTTAATGATCTGGGAGTAATTGAACTCGCCCGGCCAGAACACAACGCGCGCGATACCCTTGCCTTTGGATGCTGCAGCCACGCGCTCTGGCAGGGTTTCGTAATACGCAAACGTCTCCGGGTCTTCGCTGTTGTTCTCTACCAAGACAATCTCGTAGTTGGCATACGTGGCTTTCTGGGCGATCGACATCACACAGGCATCGAGCGTCTCAACGTGGTCCTTAGTGGGGATCACAATGCTCACCAGCGGCGCAGGCTCCGGCAGCGCATAGCGCATGCGGTAGACAAACGGCGTCTCGGTCTCCTCGACCGTTCCGCAAATACCCAGCGCGTTAAAGTGGCGCTGCAGCGCAAGGCGCCCGGCCTCGATGGCATACGGCTTGCTATCGGCAAACCCATCGGCGGTCGACCCCGGATGAACGCGCCAGTGATACAGCACGTGCGCAACATGCTTAAACCGCGCGCCCGCCGCAAGGCAGCGAAGCGTCAGGTCGTAGTCCTGGGCGCCCGCAACGTCTTCTGGGGACATGCCAATGCGATCAATAAGCGCCTTCTCCACCATCAGGAAATGCGTCACGCAGTTATGGCTATAGAGCAGGTCAACGTTGAGTTTGGTCTTAAAGACCGGCTGGCCCCACTCCCCCGTTTTCTGGAACATGTCCTCGTCGCAGAACAGGACCTGGGGACGCTCGCCCTCGGCAGCCTTGTTCAGCGCGGAAACATACTGGAATAACGCGTCCGGTTCCAGAATGTCGTCATGGTCCAAGAACGCGATGTAGTCTCCAGTCGCCTGCTGAATACCAGCGTTGGTGTTGAGCACAATGCCGCCGTTGCCAGGCAGCTCAATACGACAAACCCGCTCGTCATTGGCGGCAGCCGCAAGATTGGCCACCGCATCCCATTCGGGCGAGGCGTCCATAAGCAGCAATTCCCAGTTGTCATAGCTCTGGGCTAGCACCGAGTCCAGCAGCTCGCGCAGGTAGACCCGATCTGTCTTGTAGCACGGCACCACAATGCTCACGAGCGGTCTATAGGCAAAGGCCGCCGAAGCGACACGCTGGCACGCCAAATCGGCCGGCTTTGCGCGATGCTGCTCAAACCAACGTCGATAAGCTGCGTCGTCTGCACGCGCGTCCTTCATGCGGTTCCAACTGTCGTCGACCATGCCGTTGTACAGGCGACCATCCATGGCGCAAAAACCGCTCTGAATCTGCTCTGTGGGATCACTCGCAATCGCGACAAAATCCCGTATATCCTGAGGCATCTCTACGCTCAGATACGTTTTATTGACGCGGCAACCGTTGCGCTGCGGCACATCGCCCTGCGATTCAAACACATGCACGGTAGCATCGATGGCATTCATATGCGTATCGAAGATCTGAAGCTCAGGCGCGCACTGGGAGTCTCCCGCCCAGGTAACCTCATAGCGCCACACCGCGCCGGCGTCTGCCGGCAAATAGCGAATGGCATCGATCTCGTAGCGGCCGCAGTGTTCGCCACGCTGCGCATCGCGGATAAACGCACACAGCGCAGGCTTTGCTTTGTAGTTAATCTTGGATTCCAGCTTGGCCACGCGGCTATCGAGGCGAATGGAGCCCAGCCTCTGGCCACCGGATGCAAAAACGACATTCATCGACGAGCCATCCAAAAACGGAAGCACCAAGACGGCGAGCTCGCGCTCGTAATCGGAAACGGAAGGGCAAAGCGCCAGCACACGGCCATGATCAACCGGGAGCACCAGCGACGGCACACAAGAACCGCTCGTCGTCGCATGGGCAAACGCTTGAGAACCCTCCCGCTCAATAAGCGCGGCGACATCCTGACCGGCAAAACGAAGCAGCACAAACAGACGGCCCTGACTGCGGCAAAGTGCCAAACGCTTGATACTCATCTACACTTCTCGCTTTCCCAGGGCGTTCGCTGCCATGCGTTTGCAGGCACCCAGGCGCCCAAACCTCAAGACGTCGTAATCGAACATGAGCTTTTTGCACTCACGGGCATTGGGGGCCTTGCTGGTAAGCGCCGCACGCACCATAGCGGCAACAGACGGGGCACATTGCGCGAGCGCGGCATCGTTGCCTA
This sequence comes from uncultured Collinsella sp., assembly GCA_958445985.1. GTDB lineage: Bacteria > Actinomycetota > Coriobacteriia > Coriobacteriales > Coriobacteriaceae > Collinsella. The sequence goes on from CAUCUN010000001.1 coordinate 161,909, forward strand.
CGGCAGAACCGGCAAGGGCCGCGGCGACGGCAGCAAACACCTTGCTACAGTCCGAGCCCAGCAACCTGAGCGCGTCGTAAAGCACCAGATCGCACAGGAAATATGCCAGATCATCGGCGTGCTGTACATCGAGACCGTCGCGCTGCCAGTCAGCCAGCACCGCGGAGTAAATCTTCACGTGCTCCAGCAGGCGCGTCTCGTCGTCATAGCGCATGGTGTCCATGAGCGAGCCCTTGCGCGCCACGCGGTAGTCGTACAGCCTGTTCGAAATAAGCGCGGTCTTGCGCGAGCGACCGTACACGGCAAAATCGAAGACCTGGTCCTCGCCATACTTGACGGTTTCGTCGAACACGATCCCGCTGCCCAACAAAAACTCACGCTTGCAAGCGGTGCGCCATGCAAAGGGGCGAGACGCTTCCTTAAACAGCAGGTCGGAGCTATAGCCTTCAAACGACACATCGCGCGGGCTCAGCACATAGTTAAGCCACGGATACCCTGCCTCCAGCGGATACGGATTCGCGCCAAAGGTCAAAACGTCGCAGTCCTCGCGCTCAAAGGTATCGACGATCACGCGGCATGCATCGGGCGTAAAGCGGTCGTCGGAATCCAAAAACGCGACGATAGACGCCGTGGACGCAGCGATGCCTGCATTACGTGCACTCGACAGGCCGCCGTTCTCCTTATCGACCAGCCTAAAGCGCGCGTCCTTTTCGCAATAGGCAGCCGCAATATCGCGCGAGCCGTCCGGCGAGCCATCGTTGACTAACACGCCTTCCCAATCGGGCATGTCCTGCGCAAGCAGGGAGTCCAGGCACCAGGCCAGGCACTCCTCCACTTTGTAGATGGGAACGACAACGGAAATCTTGGGGGTAACCATAATCACGCGCTCCTACTGTGCCGCCGGCACGTCATCGGGATGCGGGTTATCGCCATAGGCGCGCTGATACGTCAGCACGCGCCAGACCAGCGGCAGGCCGCCGATCTTAAAGTAGTGCTTAAACGTATTGAGCTTGCCCGGCTTCTTAAAGTCAAAGCGCGAATCGATATAGGCGCGGGGCGACTTGATCATCAGACGCAAGTCGGTCTCGCCACGCGGATCGAACAGCGACAGGTCAAAGCGACCGGCATCCCAATCGGCCTTGAGCTCGGACGAGGCTTTCTTCCAAAACTGCCCGCGCAGCTCATCGACCAGACGCTCATCATTCCAACGGTACGTATCGACCTTCATGCGCATTAAAATCCCCTGGAGCTGAGCCTTGAGCTCGGGACGCTCATCCAAAAAGCGCTGCATCTCGGCATATTCGTCGCATACGCAAAACACCTTGTTGGGCGAATTAACGGAGCTCTTCTCGTTATCCTGGCGATAGCACAAAATGGGGTCCGCAATAAACGCGGCGCGCTCGGCGCAAGCCCAAACCTTAAAGTTAAAGCCTGCGTCCTGATACGAGGCACCCGGCGTGGGAAGGAACCGAATCTGATTGTCGTTGAGGAACTCGCGCCGATAGATAGCCGACCAAATGGAAGGTTTGCGGTAGAAGATGCCCGGGCGATCGACAGGGCGATACGCGGCGCCCGTCATATGCTCGTCGATGATCCCAAACAGCTCACGGCGCTCGCTGGGCGTGGACCAATACAGGTAAAAGTCGCCCTTCACCACATCGGCATGCTCAGCATCGGCCTTGGCGACCAGCTTTTGGAGCGAATCCTCAAACATAAAGTCGTCGGACTCAAGGATGCCCACGTACTCACCGCGCGCCATCTCCAGGCCGCGGTTCATCGAGTCGCCGTAGCCGCTGTTGGCTTTGTCGATCATCTTTACACGGGGGTCGCGCTCCATGTACTCGCGGATGATATCTGGCGAGCTATCGGTGGAGCCGTCGTTGATGCAGATGATCTCGATGTCCTCGAGCGTCTGCGCCACGGCGGAATCGAGGCACTCGCGCAGGTAGCGTTCGACATTGCAAATGGGAACAAGCAGCGAAACTTTAGGGGTATCAGAGTTCTGCAAGAGAACCTCCTGTTGAATAGCGTGTAACAGGGTTATTTTAGCAGCCGAGTTGCGGCGGGCGGCAGCGCTTGGAATTAGATAAAGCGCTCCAGGCAGGCTTTGAGACCGCGAGTCGAAAGATAGAACAGCGTGGCATCTGCCATCGAAACGCTCGAGATCGCTGCAACGAGCTTGTGGGCAACACGGCAAACGGCGCCCTTGGCAGGCATATCTGCCCAGTCCGTTCCCAAAAACGTCGCGAGGTCCATGTTGACGCGAGCCGCCACGCGATGGAAGTCATCGGAATCCAAGCGCGCCAAATCAAACACGATAAGGTCCAAAAACCAAGTTATCAGCTCGCCGGGACACAGGTCCAAAAAATCGTAGGCCGCCCAGTCCTCCAAGACCTCCTCGAGCATCCTCATGTGGGCGTCAAGCTTTTTGGCGCGAGCCTCGGCACTGTTGAACTCGTGCGTCGCCGATTCACTCTCCATCACGTAGTGGTAGAACTTGTCCGGCATGACGACGGTCTTGCGGGCAAGCGCATAAGCCGCAAATTGGAAGACGACGTCCTCGCCCAAAGCCAGACCGGGGGCGAAGCGAATGCCTTCGCGATTGAGCAGCTCGCGCGAAAAAGCCGCACGGCAGGCATAGGGCTGCGTATTCGAATGGAACAGCAGTTGGGGATCACGGGCGCCAAAGATACCAGCTTTGGGACTCATGAGTTGCTGGACGCGTTTGGGGGCAGCATCGGCAGGTTCACAGACGCCGCCAAAAACGGCGGCCTCGGCATCTGCAGACTCCATGGCATGCAGCACGCGCCCGACCGTCTGCGCATCGATGTAATCGTCGGCGTCCACAAAAAAGACGGTCCCGCCCACGGCGGCATCGATGCCGGCATTTCGAGCACACGAGACGCCCGCGTTTTCCTGGTCAATCACCAGTACGCGATCGTCGGCCTGCGCAATCTGGCGCAAAACGTTCAACGAATCATCAGTCGAACCGTCGTTGACGCAGACAACCTGAATCGAACGCTCAGACTGGGCCAACAGCGAATCGAGGCATCGCTGAATGGAGCGCGACGAATTGTAGACGGGAACGACAATGGTCGCTTTGGGGGTCAAAGTCTCTCCCATGTCGACCTACCCCCTCAGCGATTCGATGAGGAAGGCAGCAACCACGCCTGGGCCTCCAACCGAGGCGTAATACTTGGCGCGCCCCAAGGCACCATCCGTCGCAAAACTCGGATGCTCGTCAACCCAGCCCTCAGGATCTTTGAGGATGGCAGCGAGATTCGCGCGCTTCCACGGCTTAAGATCGTCAAGCGAAAACTCCCCCGCGTCCAAGGCCGCCTGAAATTCCTTGGCCATCTGCGCCAGGAACTCCTTATAGAACTTAGGCGCCAGGCGCACGTAGTTCCACATGTACGAATCGTACTTAATGAGCTGATTGAACTTGAGCATGCGCGCGACATCGCCGCTTGCGTGGTCGCGGGCATAATCCTCTCGAATCCAACGCTCAATCTCGACATACTCGGTATTGACGCAAAAGACCTTAGCCGAAGAATTGACCGAGGAATTCTCGTTGTCCTGGCGATACGACAACACGGCATCGTGCAGGTAAATAGCCTTATCGGCGCACGCGATCACCTTAAAGGCGAATGACGTGTCCTGAAAGGATGCCCCCGGAGTCGGCAGGAACTTGATGCCGTTGCGCTCAAGAAAATCGCGACGGTACACGGCCGACCAAATCGACGGCTTTTGCTTAAAGAACCGCGTCGTGTCGCTCGGGTGCACCGGCTTGCCGCAGTCCTTGGCCTTAAACATCTCGTGCAGCGAACGGCGCTCCTCGGGCTTGGACCAGTAGAAATCAAAGTTCGCCTTCGCAAAGTCGGCATTATTGCTATCGGCGGCCGAGACAAGCTTTTCGAGTGCGTCGAGCGCCATAAAGTCATCGGACTCCAAGATGCCAACGTACTTGCCACGCGCCATCTCCAGGCCGTGGTTCATCGAGTCGCCGTAGCCGCTGTTGGCCTTGTCGATCATCTTGACGCGCCCATCGCGCTCCATATACTCGCGGATAATCGCCGGCGAGTTGTCGGTCGACCCGTCGTTAATACAGATGATCTCAATATCCTTGAGCGTCTGCGCCAGGGCGGAATCGAGGCACTCGCGCAGGTAGCGCTGAACATTGTAAATGGGAATAAGCAGCGACAGAACAGGGCTGCCAGAGGCGTTAGTAGACAAATGTGCTCCTTAGGAAATACCTGTCGTTTCATGGTATCAAAGGGTCAGCGCGCCAGCGGGCGTTTATATAATCTATGGAGCCTCTTGCGGGCAAAGCAGCCCCACGTCATGCGGCGGGCCCATGGCAGGTTCCTGCGTTTTATTCAAAGCTTGCCGCTAAAGTGCGCCGAGCCTTTACAATAGGACAGTCCCAAGGACGTATTCGATAGCTTCCGTGCAGCGCTCGCCCGCCGCGCGTGAAAGGATATATTGCCCCATGCCTTCCACCCTTCCCGCCCCCATCGATAAGCTCGCCATCGTCGTCGTTACGTACAAGCGTCAGGAACTCCTGGCCAACTTGTTCGACTCTATGACCGAGCTCACGGCAACGCCCTGGCGCATCGTGATTGTCGATAACGAGAATTCGCGCGAGACCGAGGCCATGTGCGCCGCATTCAACGAGCGCCTTGCCGCCCTGTGGGGCATCGACACCGATCAGCCCGATGCAAAGGGCGGCACCGACCGCGTCATCTACGCGCCGCAGCTTGAAAACGGTGGCGGCGCGGGCGGCTTCTCCGCCGGCACTAAATGCGCCTACGACCTGGGCGCCCAGTGGTTCTGGGTCATGGACGACGACGTGCTCGTCATCCCCGAAGGCATCGAGCGTCTTGCCAAGTGGACCGACCGCTACGATATCATCCAGGGTTCGCGCCTGGACTTTGACGGCGGCGCTTTCTTTTGGCAGTACCAGCTCATCCTTTCACTCGGCATTCCTAACCCCATCGCCAAGTGGGATCTGGGTCCCGAGGGCTACCGCACTATGAACCAGCTGTGCTTTGAGGGCGGAATGTTCTCGCGCCGCGTGGTCGACAAGATTGGCCTGCCCGACGCGCGCTTCTTTATCTACGGCGACGATGCCTGCTATGGCTACGTGGCCAGCCAGCACTTCCCCGCCGCCGTTGTTGCCGACGTGGTGCTTAAGCGCGCCCGCGCCGTCTCTAACTGGGATATTGCCGGCAAGCGCCAGCTCAACTCCACGAGCGACACCAACCGCTACTACATCATGCGCAACCGAGGCTTCCTCGCTCGCTATATGCAGATCTACGGTGACTACCACCCCATGCTGTTCCGCCTGGGCAATGCCGCGACCTTCTGCAAGGAATTCATTCGCCTGGCTGCGGTCGATAAGTGCTTTAAGACCGGCATTCCGGCGCTGCGCCGTGGCATGAAGGACGCCCGAAAGATCATCAAGGACCCCAACTGGAAGCCCATGCCGCCCCTGAAGGACGCGGAGTAGTAAAGGGCTTTCGCCATCCCCTATAACCGCTGGCACACCACAGACACGCGCTGCCCGTCAAAGCCAAAGCCCCAGCGCATGCGTCCAATGGCGGGGCGTGGCACACGGATTTCGTCGATGCCGTCGCGCTCTATGTCGAGCAGCGCCTGCACGGCCAGCAATTCCAGGCCCAGCGCATCCACACCGGGGTCATACATCATGTTGATCGTTATCAGCGGACGTTCATCGAGCATACCGATCGTATCGGCTATGTCGAACACGGCGCCCGTAGGAAAAACCTGGATGTCCCAGCGACCCGCGCCACACTTTCGCCTCGAAGCAGGATTGGCATAGCCCGGCAATCCAAAGCAGAGTCCTTGCAAGAGTAGGTGATATGGCAGCGGTGTATCTGGGTCGGTCGCACCGATTCCCGCATCTCCCAAGATGCGGCTTAGCGCCCGTCTCACGGTATCCTCGTTCCCATGGCACAGCCCGTCGCGAAACGCATCGACGTCTCGAATGTCTTCTGCAGCGCACTCAAACCACTCAATAATCACTAGACGCAAGGCCTGGCGAAGCTCGTTATTGGGCAATCGCAAAGCACAGAGGCGATCGCCATGCTCTGGCTCCTCAGTCATATCCGTCGTGAGAAAACCGGACAGATACAGTGCTGTCCACATGCCATCGTCAGGCGAGACATCTGGCTCTGCAGTGCCCAAACAAAGCGGGACCTCAGCGCACCCATGGGCCTCGAGCAAATCAAACAAGACCGAAAGGCGGTCGAGATTCCACCCGGCAACTACCCTACTCAGGCAATCGGCATATCCATACAGATCGGCACGCACAGGCGCCGTGCAGCCTCGGCCCAGAAAACCGATCACACGCTCTGGACTCGAGCAATAGGCCCTACCAAACCGATATCCCTCGAGCCATTCACGCGCATCATCCAGGTATTCCTCGCGTCCAGCATGATTCAAAAGAGCCTCGACCTCGACATCCGAAAAGCCGAACCAACGGTCACACCACGTCGAAAGCGGCGTCGACAGACAATACGAGCAACTGCGCGAAGAGAGCGCCGCTTCGGCAGGACTGGGACACTCCCCCATCAGACACGTCAGCCGCAACGAATCGCGCGCAGTGGCAATGGCGTCAAACAGCGCACGGTCAAGTAGTTCTGCCGGATCGGCGTCGGAAGCGTCCCTCGCGCTCGCACGGCGAGACCACGCCGCATCGTACCCATCAACGAGCAATACAACCTGCTCATCGCAGGCAATCTCCAGCAGCTCTATGAGCACACCGAGCACCGAGTCAACCTCGTCCGCGCTCGCCACGCCACGCGCGACACGTTCGATGTGACGCACCTTATCTCGAGCTAAATCCGGAGCCTCCAAGAGCGCCAACAAGCGAGCGCACTCGCCCGAAAGGGCATCGCGCACGACGCCGGCAACAGCGGGGCCACGCCTCCCAGCGCCAGAAAAGTCCAGCGATATCACCGGATAGCAAGCATACTCATCCCGATAGCGCCCGCCGTTCGCATCCCAAATCTGAGCATCGGCAAACAAACGCTGACCAGAGCGACCGACCGCTGGACGCTCCAGAAAAGCCCTGAGCATCGACAAGTTCATGCTCTTGCCAAAACCCTCGGGTCGACAGCACACCACAACGGACGCGTCACAGTCCAACACATCGGCAATAAACATGGTTTTATCGATGAGTAAACACCGATTGATTGCATCGGAAAAGTCGTGTACATCAACCGGTAGAGCTGCGTTATCCGCATGATTGAGCAACCGCGCACCAAACGCATGAATAAAACCACAATTCACCTGTTCAGACACCGTAAACTCTCCCTCTAACGCAGCACGATGCCCATTGTAACGAGCAGGCGGAGCGCAACAATATCGACTTGCAAAGGTTTCGGGCAACGGTAGCAACTGACGCCCCGAGGGGGGCATAACAAATCGTTGTGCAACAAAAACGGGATCCGATGCGGCTGCACCGGACCCCGTCTCAAACGCTTTGAAAACAATCTGAAAGGCTACTCCTCCGAGCCATCCTCCCCAGAAGCCTTCTTCTGCTGATCGAGCTTATGCTTACCACTTACGATAGACGTAGCGCCCAGTGTGGCCAAGCTCGCGCTGGCAAGGCTCGCCATCACAATCAGATCGCCCGTCTTGGGCATGTTGCCGCCCGAGGACTTGGTAGCTGTAGTCGTCGTGGTCGTGGTGGTCACCGTTTTGGAGTCATTTTGCTCCTGGACCTGGTTGTCAGCACCGCTCTTACCGCTGTCCTCGCCCTGCTGCTTTCCGTCCTCGGTCTTGTCCTTGCTCTTGTCCTTCTCCTCAGGTTCAGGCTTCTTACCCTCGTCCTTCTTCTGAGCGGACTTCTCGTTCTTCTCCTCAGAGCTAGAACCCTTATCGAATTCGGTCATCTCGGAAGCCTTGTCCTTGGAGTCGCCCTTTGCGGCTTCGGTCTTTTCCGTGGAAGCCTGATCAGAGTTGTCCTTGTTCTGGGCCGAGCCGTTATTGACGCCAGCCATCAGCGAAGAACCCAGCGTAGAACCAAGCTGCTCGGAGAAAGAAGGCTTCTTGTCCGGCGAAGCAACGGGAGCGTCCGGCGCTTTATTCGAGTCGTCCTTGGAAGCATCGGAATCAGGGGTTGCGTCAGAGCCAGAGCCGTTGTTAGAGCCGGTGTCAACGGACGAATCGCTCGAGCCGGTGGATGAGTTAGAGGTGTCAGCGTCGGTCGAACCAGAAGCGTCGCTGTCCGTATTGCCGGCAGAGCTTGAAGACGAATCGCCCGCAGCAGAGCCGTTCGAATTGGAGCCGTTCGAGGTAGAGCCGTCGTTGGTAGTGCCACCAGCAGAGCCATTACCGTCAGCATCGGTCGAGGGCGCATCCATCCTGTCATCGTTGGCATCGTCACTCGAGTCGTCATTCGAATCAGGTGTCGGCGAGGGCGCCGGTGTGGGCTCGGGCTGCACGGGCGTCGCGGCGGCAGCCTCGTCCTCGGCGATATAAGCCAAGCAGTCCTTCAGCTCATTCTTATAACGATTCTTCCAGCCCTCATGATACTGGGGCTGGCTCGAAAACTTAGTGGCGACATTGTTGACCACACTATTGGAGAGCGCCGTCACAAACTCACGGTCGGACATATCGTTGGAAAGATTCGCCCAGCGGAAAAAGTCCCTGCAGCCACCAGTGCCGCACATGTTGGTAATGCTCCACACCATGCCTTTGACGCAATCGGCGCGGCCCGAAATATCAATACCCAGGCCGCTCTTGAGCCATGCCTCGGTCACCGCATAGTACGAGTTGTACGCATACGCATCCTGCAGAGCCGAAAACTCAGCAGGATCGGTGTTATAAGCACCCTGGAAGGCCTCCTGTGCAATACGGCCCAGCTCGGTAAGCTGGCCGTTCTCGTACATGGCATTGCTCGCGTTGGAAATCTCACTGCCGCGATCAATCGCATCCTTGAGCATGCCGTACTTGGCAGAATCGTAGTTGTAAACCTGCTTTATAAACGGAATGAGCGACCAACGGCGGTCGAACTGGTAATAGCCCAGCGCGTTGTAGCCGTCACCATACGAAAAGCCCTGGTTATAGTTGCCATGGCTCTCATATTTGGTGAAGTACTTCATCTCGGGAGTCACGTTGACAAACGAAACGCCCTGGACCGACCTCAGCACGCCCGAGAAGGACTGTTGGGTGTAAAGGCCCTTATCGATATCGGTGGCATCCGAGGCAACGCCCGGCGTGGGCTCCTCGGCAGCGGCGGGTGCCGGCGCGGAAACGGCGCCAAACGAAAGCGCCAACGTCAGGCCCGCGACAATAGCAGAATGCTTGGGCTGCATAAGATCCTCCCTGCATTGGTGTAATTAAAGTTCAGTTTGCAAAGATAGAAATCAGTATTGCAGCTCGCCCGTTGTTACACAACAACCCCTCGGTAAACGGCAACAACCCTCCGCGAAATCTTAAGGAATTAGACAAACTGGTCGTCGGGCGCCAACAGAAGCTCGCCGTAACGTTTCGTCAGCCCGTCTCTCAACTGACAGAAAGCGGGAATATAGACGTTCAAGATGCGCTGAATCAAATCTTGAGCGAGCTTGTTGTCGTAGATATGGACGTTCGTATTGCGGTCTCTGAGCATATCCAGCCAGGCTGCCTCATCAATAAAGTCGTAGAATCGGTAGGACTCCTTCAAGATGGCACGAGGAGACCCCGACGCGGCAAGCGTGGCGCCCTCATACTCGAGCAGACGCTTAAGGAGCTTCCAGCTCAGTTCAAATTGAAGATTGAACTTATTAATCAATCCACTCTGAACAAAATCATTGTTGAGATCCTGATTGGGCGCATCCTCAAGATTCGCCAAGGCGCTAACAAAGTTCTCATATTTTTTCATACAGAATCACACCATCCTTGGCAATCTCATCGAGCAATTGCTGCGATAGGGACTCGTCGAGATTGACGACATCTACATCTAAAAGAGTATCAAGATGTTCCTCGATCAAATATGAGAAACGGCCGAAATCCCGGCAACCTGCTACGGCGATGTCAATATCGCTCTTGGGCAAGTTGTCGCCTCGAGCACGAGAACCAAACAACACGACCTTCTCGGCGTCACATTCCCGAGCAAAAGCTTCGATTTGCTTATACACCTTGTCAAGAGATGCCATTTGCACCCCTACAGCTTAATGTCAAAGTTGATCTCGGGGACGGCGGCCAGGTCGGCCAACGTCACGCCGTCAACATAGTTCTCGATGACCTCGTCCAGGCCGCGCCAGAACTTGACGGTGGAACACAGGTCGCTGCGGGCGCAGCTGTTGTCGATGCCATCGCACGCCACCGGAGCCGTACTGCCCTCGACGGCACGCAGGATGTCGCCGGCACGCACCTCGGCGGGGTCCTTGGCCATCATGTAGCCACCGCCCTTGCCGCGCACGCTCTTAAGCAGGCCCGCCTTCATAAGCGGACGAACCAGCTGCTCCAAATACTTTTGTGAGATATGCTCGCGGTCGGCAACCTCGCGCAGGGCAATCTTGCCCTCGGCGTCACCGAGCGCCGCGATATAGATCATCAGTCGGAGGGCATAGCGGCCCTTGGAAGAAATGAGCATACCTACCCTCCCATCGCATCTGGGACAATATAACCAGCTTTGTTTGTCCCAAATCTTAAGTAAATGAGACAAACACAACAGGTTATTTTGTCCCAGAATTTGAAAAGTCGAGTGGATTAGTCGGGTTTTCCCTTGACTAACGCCGAACCCATAGTAACTTTATTCCGAGAAGATTCCTAGGGTTTAGTACACCTATGAGTACACCATATACAGAGAGGGACAGCATGAGCGCAAATCCGCTGCTTTCCATCGAAGGTCTGACCGCCTCCGTGGACGAGAAGACCATCCTCCACAACGTCAACCTCAACGTCGCCGCCGGCGAGACCCACGTTCTGATGGGACCTAACGGCGCCGGCAAGTCCACCCTCGGCCACCTGGTCATGGGCGACCCCGTTTACACGGTCAACGACGGCCGCATCGTCTTTGACGGCCAGGACATCACCGAGCTCACCACCGACAAGCGCTCGCGCGCCGGCCTGTTCCTGAGCTTCCAGGCCCCGGTCGAGATTCCGGGCGTGCCGCTGTCGAGCTTTTTGCGCGCCAGCATCGCCGGCCGCCCCGGCCTGGAGATGAAGGGCAAGGAGTTCCGCCGTCGCGTCAAGGAGCTCGCGGCCGAGCTCAACATGGATACCGCCTACCTCAACCGCGAGCTGGGCGTGGGCTTCTCGGGCGGCGAGAAGAAGAAGGTCGAGATGCTCCAGCTCCTGTTGCTGCAGCCCAAGCTCGCCATCCTCGACGAGACCGACTCGGGCCTGGACGTCGACGCGCTTTCCACCGTCAGCCACGGCATGGACGCCTACCGCAAGAGCTGCGACGGCTCCATGCTCATTATCACGCACAATACGCGCATCCTGGAGCACTTGGATGTCGACCGCGTCCACGTTATGGTCAAGGGTCACATCGTGCGCGAGGACGACGCCTCGCTCATCCCCTGGATCGACAAGAACGGCTTTGAGACCTTCGAGCGCGAGGCCGCCGAGCAGCGCGCCCAGGCCGAGTCCGCCGCTGCCGAGCAGCAGGCGTAAAGGGGCGACGCAATGACCAAGAACCGCACCGAGGTCGCGGACATCGACCGCAGCCTCTACGACTTCACCTATGGCGAGGAGGGATTTGAGCGCCTCGACGCCGGCATCACGCCCGACATCGTGCGCGAGATCAGCGCCAAGAAGGACGAGCCGCAGTGGATGCTCGACCTGCGCTTAAAGTCCCTCGAGATCTTTAATCGTTTTCCCGACCCGACGTGGGGCCCCTCCATCGAGGGCCTGGACATGGATAACATCGTCACCTATGTCAAGCCCAACACCGATCAAAAGCACGACTGGGAGTCGGTGCCCGACGACATCAAGAATACCTTTGAGCGCCTGGGCATCCCCGAGGCCGAGCGTAGCTACCTGGCAGGCGTCGGCGCGCAGTACGACTCCGAGCTGGTCTACCACAACATGCAGGACACAGCGTCTAAGATGGGCATCGTCTATTCCGGCATCGAGGAGGCCCTGCACGACCCGCAGTGGGAGCCGCTCATCCACGAGAAGTTTATGACGCTCATCCCGCCCACCGACCACAAGTTTGCGGCCCTGCACGGTGCCGTGTGGTCGGGCGGCTCGTTTGTCTACGTGCCCAAGGGCACCAAGCTCGACTTCCCGCTGCAGAGCTACTTCCGTCTTAACGCCAAGGGCGCCGGCCAGTTTGAGCACACGCTCATCATCGTCGAGGACGACGCCGACCTGCACTTTATCGAGGGTTGCTCCGCGCCCAAGTACAACGTAGCCAACCTCCACGCCGGCGCCGTCGAGCTCTTTGTGGGCAAGCGTGCGCACCTGCGCTACTCGACCATCGAGAACTGGTCCAAGAACATGTACAACCTCAACACCAAGCGTGCGCGCGTGGACGAGGACGGCGACATCGAGTGGATCAGCGGCTCCTTCGGTAGCCACGTGGGCTACCTCTACCCCATGAGCGTGCTCAACGGCCGTCGCGCCCGCTCGAGCTTTACCGGCATCACCTTTGCCGGCGCCGGGCAGAACCTCGACACCGGCTGCAAGGTCGTGCTCAACGCGCCCGAGACCTCGGCAACCGTCGAGACCAAGGGCATCTCCAAGAGCGGCGGCATCCAGACCTTCCGCAGCTCCATCGTGGCCACGCCCAAGGCCGAGGGTTCCAAGGCAACCGTGAGCTGCCAGTCGCTCATGCTCGACGACCGGAGCCGCTCCGACACCATCCCCGCCATGGACATCCGCGCCAAGAATGTCGACATCGGCCACGAGGCCACCATCGGACGTATCGGCAACGACAAGGTGTTCTACCTGATGAGCCGCGGTATCCCGGAGGAAGAAGCCCGTACCATGATCGTCAACGGCTTTGCCAACCCGGTCTCCAAGGAGCTACCGCTGGAGTACGCCGTCGAGATGAACAACCTGATCAAGCTCGAGATGGAAGGAGCGATCGGATAATGAATCAGACCACGAACACCGCTGCTACCACCCTTGAGCAGGTCAATTCGATGCCGGCTGCCACTTGGGGTTGGCTCAAGATGAACCAGACCAAGCTCGAGCTCTCTGACGAGCTTGCCGCCGCTCCCGCCGAGGCCGTTGAGGCTGAGGGCTTGGAAGAGCAGTTTGCTGGCGTGGCAGACGCGTTCGACGCCGCCATGGACGCCATGGCCGAGTGCTTCCCCGAGCGCCGCGCCTCCGCCCCTGGCGATGCCGCCGACCGCGCCCGCATCACGCCCGAGACCGAGCTTGACGTGCCCGCCACCTCCATCTACCAGGCCGGTGCCATCAAGCTCGAGGAGGAGCTCTCCCCTGCTGAAGCCTTCGAGACCGGCATGGGCGAGGCTGCCTACACCTACTTGGCCGACCACGCCACCAAGCGCATCGTCATCGATGTGCCCGCATACCAGCACGCCACGGTTACCGTGCGCGTGAGTGGCGTCGACACTGCCGCGGCCATCGCCGCCATCGATGTCGTCGCCCGTCCGCAGGCAACGCTCGACCTGCGCATAGCCCTGGACTCCCCCGTTGCCGGCCAAGGCGTCGTGGGCTCCGTGCTACGCGTGTGCGCCCACGAGTACGCCACCGTCAACGTGACCTGCACGCAGACGCTCGACGATAGCTGGATCGCGCTCGACGACACCGGCCTGTTCCTGGACGAGGGCGCCCGTGTCAACGTACAGCACACCGTCCTGGGTGCCGGCGCCAGCGCCACCGGCCTTGCCGGCGACCTGCTGGGCGATACCGCCAAGGTCGCCATCGATACTGACTACCTGGGCGCCCGCGAGCAGGTGCGCGACTTTAACTACGAGCTGCGCCACCGCGGTCGCAAGACCGAGTGCGAGATCGACGCCAACGGCGTGCTGACCGGCACGTCCAAGAAGGTCTACCGCGGCACCATCGACCTCGTGCACGGCTGCAAGGGTGCAACCGGCACCGAGCGCGAGACGGTGCTTTTGGCCAACAAGGGCGTCGACAATAAGACCGTTCCCGTCATTCTCTGCGACGAGGACGACGTCGCCGGCAACCACGGCGCCACCATCGGTCACGTCCGCGACGAGCAGCTGTTCTACCTCGCCTGCCGCGGCCTTGACCAAAACGCCGCCGAGGACCTGTTCATCCGCGCCAAGCTGGAGGACGCCGCGCTTTCCGCCACCGACGAGCGCACCCGCGCAGCCGTCGTCCGCCTGGGCAACAACCTGATCGACAACTTTGAAGAGGAGCTCGCATGATCGACACCGAGCACGTTAAATGCGACACCTGCACTGCCCCCGAGCCCATGGAGCTCGACGCCAGCGACGAGGCTTCGCGCGGCTGGCCCACTGTGGACATCGAGACCAACCCCTACAAGGCACAGTTCCCGCTTTTCCAGCAGCACCCCGAGATCGCCTTCCTCGATAGCGCCGCCACCGCGCAGCGCCCCGCCTGCGTGCTCGACGCCGAGCGCGACTTCTACCAGCGCATGAACGCAAACCCCCTGCGCGGCCTGTACTCGCTGTCCGTCGAGGCCACCGAGGCCATCGCGAAGGTCCGCCAGCAGATCGCTGACGTCATCGGCGCTCCCCAGGCCAACGAGGTCGTCTTCACCCGCAACACGAGCGAGTCGCTCAACCTGGTCGCCAAGAGCTTTGCACCCACGGTGCTCGAGCCCGGTGACGAGGTCGTCATCACCATCATGGAGCACCACTCCAACCTAATCCCGTGGCAGCAGGTCTGCCGCGAAACCGGCGCCAAGCTCGTCTACCTCTACCCCACCAAGACCGGCCAGCTCACCACCGAGGAGGTTCTTGCCAAGGTTGGTCCCAAGACCAAAATTCTGGCCGTGGGTCAGATTTCTAACGTGCTGGGCGTCGAGAACCCGGTCAAGAACCTCGGCAAGCTCGTCCACAAGTACGGCGGCTATCTGGTCGTCGACGGCGCGCAGTCGCTGCCGCACATGCCGGTCGATGTGGCCGACCTGGGAGCCGACTTCTTTGCCTTTAGCGCGCACAAGGCCATGGGCCCCATGGGCATCGGCGTGCTGTGGGGCAAGATGGACCTGCTCAACGCCATGCCGCCCATGCTCACTGGCGGCGAGATGATCGATTCGGTCACCGAGCAGGACGCCGTCTGGGCGCCCGTCCCCGAGAAATTCGAGGCCGGCACGCAGGACGCCGCCGGCATCTTCGCCACGGGTGCGGCACTCGACTACCTGGTCAACACGGTGGGTTACGAGAACATCCAGGCACGCGAGCAGGCACTCGTCCACTACCTGATGGGCGAGCTCATGCAGCTCGACTTTGTCCAGATCATCGGCTCCATCTATTGGGATAACCACCACGGCGTCGTGAGCTTTAACGTCAAGGGCATCCACCCGCACGACGTCGCGAGCATCATGGACATGGACGGCGTCTGCATCCGCGCCGGCCACCACTGCGCGCAGCCGCTGCTTACCTGGCTGGGTGTCGAAAACCTTGCTTGCTGCCGCGCCAGCGTGGCCTTCTACAACGACAAGGCCGACATCGACAAGTTCATCGCCGGCCTGCATCACGTTTGGAGCACGTTCAATGGGTAATCTGTACACCTCCACCACATTTATGGAGCACAACTCGCACCCCGACTATAAATACGAGATGGATGCTCCCACGCACGAGCACGACGGCATCAACCCCAGCTGCGGCGACGAGCTCACCTTGCAGCTGCGCGTCGAGAACGGCGTGATCGAGGAGGCCTCCTTTACCGGCCACGGCTGCGCCATCAGCCAGGCCAGCGCCGACATCATGGCCGACCTCATCACCGGCGAGACCGTCGAGGAAGCTCACCGCCTGGCAGAGCTCTTCCTCGCCATGATCCGCGGCGAGCAGCTCTCCGAGGAAGACCTGGAAGACCTGGACGAAGCCGCCCAGCTCCAGGACATCTCGCACATGCCCGCCCGCGTCAAATGCGCCGAGCTCGCCTGGCGCACCCTCGACGGCATGCTCACGGGACAAAATAATCAGTAGAACTTGTCCCAAATCTTAAGATTTTTGTTGGCCGAATCGCTTGACAAGAGTGGTTCGGCCATTTTCTATTCCGAGGGCTCAGCCTGTGCCTTCACCCGCGCATAAGCGCGCACGATACGAGATACGGTACTCTTGCTGATTCCCGTATACCGTTCGACCTCGCGCACCGTGTAGCCGCCATCGTGCAGAGCGAAAATGATTCTGTCTCGCCGCGAGGGCGCAACGGTCTTGAGTTCGTTGAGCGGCACGCCCAGGCGCTTCGCCATCTTGTCGGCAAAGGCGTGGCGTTCCCATTCCGTCTCTTTCATATCACACAGCGCTGGCTCACTGCCGTCGGGCGTCGAAAGCGAATAGGCAATAAAGCCCTCGGCAGAACCAAAAAGCTCAAGCACGCAAGAAGGATCAGAAAATCCCCTCGCGACATCGGCCGCGTCACCGTCGTAAGCGCACAAATGCTCCGGAAAGCTGCTCCAGGGATAACGCTCAATGAGACCGATGCCCACCTCCTGCGGATCGGCGTGAACGGAGCGAATAGCCTCCATCACCTGCCAGTCGGTATCGAGCGAGCGCCGGTCAAAACGGTTCTGGAACAGATGCCCTGTGCGCCCCGTGCGTTTATTGAACCGCCGCGCGTACGTCAAAAGCAGCCGGTGCATCGCCGCGCTCATCGCGTCCTCGTAATCTGCAAGCACCAGACGCACGTGATTGCCCATAAGGCACCAGGCGATAACCGTCACGCCCGCCTTGCGGCAGCACTCACGCATCAGCTCCAAGAACTCCCACCGGTCTTCATCGCCCTCAAAGATGAGCTGCTTGCCCGTACCGCGGGCACAGACATGGTAAAAGCCGGTAACCGTTCTCCAAACGCGCTGCATGGCGCTCCCTTCGCCGGGATCTGCTTGCCATCCAATACAGCACGATTGAAGCGTGCCATCAAAACATTCACGCAAAACAATTCGCTCGCGCGGCCAAAGGCAGTAAACAGGCGGCGAACGGCACCGTTGCAACAGGTCAACCCCTGCAACGCATACAAGAGCTGCCCAAAAGCTTGCCCAAGACGGACCCCCTCTACGGAAGTTCGCGACCACAGAACATAGAGTTAAACCGTTTCAATTAAAACTTCCGGACTTCTCGCTACGAAAACTGAGCCGTTCGCCGAATATTCCGTGCATTTCGCGGTATTATAGGAGCTGCATGTCATGTCCCTTTCGAAGGGTCGCCCGGCAATCGCCAGCCACGGCCCCCAGACGGGACGCCAACACGATAGAGAGGAGAGGCATGCAGTACTCACAGGAAGTGGAGAACATGTGCCCCGTTGCCAAGGGTGCATACCACGGCCCCGCACCCATCCCCGAGGAGGGCAAGTGGGTCCAGGCTAAGGAGATTTCCGACATCTCCGGTCTTACGCACGGTGTGGGTTGGTGCGCACCTCAGCAGGGCGCCTGCAAGCTCACGCTGAACGTCAAGGACGGCATCATCGAGGAGGCCCTCGTTGAGACCATCGGCTGCTCGGGCATGACCCACTCTGCCGCCATGGCTTCCGAGATCCTTCCCGGTAAGACCATCCTCGAGGCCCTCAACACCGACCTTGTCTGCGACGCCATCAACGTTGCTATGCGCGAGATCTTCCTGCAGATCGTTTACGGCCGCAGCCAGACCGCGTTCTCCGAGGGCGGCCTGCCCGTGGGCGCCTCCCTCGACGACCTCGGCAAGGGCCTTCGCTCTCAGGTCGGCACCATGTTCGGCACCAAGGCCAAGGGCGCTCGTTACCTCGAGCTCGCTCAGGGCTACGTCACCCGCATGGCTCTCAACGACAAGAACGAGATCATCGCATTCGAGTTCCTGAACCTCGGCAAGTTCACCGACGCCGTCAAGGCCGGCAAGACCCCCGAGGAGGCCATCGCTGGCGCTATGGGCCACTATGGTCAGTGGGAGAACGCTGCCAAGTACATCGACCCGCGCACCGACGAGGAGACTCACTCCGTCGCCAGCGTGTTCCCGGTTCACGAGTAGAAAGGGAGGGAAATAACTATGACTGTTACGTTCGAAGGTTACGAGCGCCGCGCTGACAAGATCAACAAGTGCCTCGCCGACAACGGCATCGCCTCCCTCGAGGAAGCTCTGCAGATCTGCACCGACAAGGGCTTCAACCCGCGTGAGATCGTCAACAACACCCAGTCCATCGCCTTCCAGAACGCCGAGTGGGCCTACACCCTCGGTTGCGCTCTCGCTGTCAAGCGTGGCGCCAAGTCCGCTTCTGAGGCTGCCGCCATCATCGGCGAGGGCATCCAGGCCTTCACCGTTCCCGGCTCCGTCGCCGAGGACCGCAAGGTCGGTCTGGGCCACGGCAACCTGGGCGCTATGCTGCTCTCCGACGACACCGAGTGCTTCGCCTTCCTGGCCGGTCACGAGTCCTTCGCTGCCGCTGAGGGTGCTATCGGCCTGGCTCTGAACGCCAACAAGGCTCGCAAGAAGCCGCTGCGCGTCATCCTCAACGGTCTGGGCAAGGACGCTGCTCAGATCATCGCCCGCATCAACGGCTTCACCTACGTGAAGACCCAGTTCGACTACTTCACGGGCGAGCTCAAGGTCGTCGAGACCATCCCCTACTCCGATGGTCCCCGCGCCGCCGTCAACTGCTACGGCGCCGACGACGTCCGCGAGGGCGTTGCCATCATGTGGCACGAGAACGTCGACATCTCGATCACCGGTAACTCCACCAACCCCACGCGCTTCCAGCACCCCGTCGCTGGCACCTACAAGAAGGAGCGCCTCGAGGCTGGCAAGAAGTACTTCTCCGTCGCTTCTGGTGGCGGCACTGGCCGTACCCTGCACCCGGACAACATGGGCGCCGGCCCTGCCTCTTACGGCATGACCGACACCATGGGCCGTATGCACTCCGACGCCCAGTTCGCCGGTTCTTCCTCCGTGCCTGCGCACGTCGACATGATGGGTCTCATCGGCATGGGCAACAACCCCATGGTCGGTGCCACCGTCGCCTGCGCTGTCGCCGTCGAGGAGGCCCTCAAGGCCTAATCGCGCCCGCGCGATGCTCATATAGTTGAGCTTTGGAGCCGCTACCCACCCGGGTAGCGGCTCTTTTTTGTCGCCCCTCTGGCAGTTGCGGTGAAATAGTTCCTAGATAGCCGCCCGGAACCCTCAAACAGGAACTATTCCACCGCAACTTCCAAGCGGCCCTCCCCGGTATATCAGTTGCGGTGAAATAGGGACTGAATGACGCCTTTTTAGGCCAAAACAGTCCCTATTTCACCGCAACTTATTGAGGGGATGGGGCAGAGCGATCGGACACACTTTACGTCCACGTGCCATATTTGCCCTTTACCGATTTATCCAATCTTTGCGACGCCTTTGCCGATCACCCATGCGACAATGCGCGAACGAGAAAGGAATCCCATGGAATCAACTGATGTACTGGTAATTGGATCTGGCATTGCGGGCCTTTGCGCCGCTATAGAAGCAGCACACGCGGGCGCGACCGTTGCCATCGCAAGCGCCGGCAAGACCATGAGCGGATCGAGCTTTTTCCCGGGCACCTGGGGCCTCGGCCTTATTGGCCCCGTCGACGAGGACGACGAACAGGACCTTATTGACACCATCCAGACCGTCGGCGGCGGCGTTGCCGACCCCGAACTCGTCCAGACGTTCGTCCACGGCATTCCCCAGGCGATTGACTGGCTCGAGCAGGATCTGGGCGTAGTACTCCAGCGCCCGCAAAGCGCCGAGAGCGCCCAGCAAAAGCAATTTATCCCCTGCTTTGACCATAAGACACGCAATTGGCGCGGCCTCACCCGCAAGCCCCTCGAAGACGCGTGTACGGCCCAGATAGAGTTGCTCGGCATTCGCCTACTCCCCCGCCACGAGCTCATCGACCTTGTTGAAGACACATCCGGGAAGATTGTCGGCGCCATGCTCTACGACCAAACAGACGAGCGCATCGTGACCTTTACAGCAAAGGCCACTATCATCGCTGCGGGCGGCACGGGCGGCCTTTTCGAGCGCAGCCTCACTTCGGCCGATGTACTCAGTTCCTCGCAGGCTATCGCACAGGCGCACGGCGCAACGCTCACTAATATAGAGTTCATGCAAATGATGCCGGGCTTCATCGAGCCCAAGCGCAATCTTGTCTTTAACGAGAAGACCTGGCGCTACGTCAAATTCGACCAGCCGGTCGATATCGTCGACGACAAGCTGGACGATCTGCTTGAGCAACGCTCCGGATATGGCCCCTTCACATCATGCCTGGCTTCTCGCGCCATCGATCTTGCCATCGACCAGGCGGGCACCGAGGGCCTGGCGCTGCACTACGACTTCCCCCGCGAGGATGTTCCCGAGTTTGTGCAGACCTTTGCCACCTGGCTGAAAGACGAGCACGGTATCGCGCCGAGCGACGAGATGCGCGTGGCGATGTATGCCCACGCCGCTAATGGCGGCATCAAGATCGATAAGACCGCCCACACGGGCGTTGAGGGCCTCTACGCCTGTGGCGAGGCAACAGGCGGCATGCACGGCGCCGACCGCATCGGAGGCTTGTCAAGCGCCAATGGCATCGTATTCGGACGCATTGCGGGCGTATCAGCGGCTCGAGCAGCGCTGGGCGCTCCCGAGGCTGGCACACCGGTGGATACCGCCCTCCCCCAGCATGGAATTGCTACAGCAGACTCTGAGCGCCTGACCCGCAGCCTCAGACACACAATGAGCACCTATTGCATGATCAACAGGACCGAAGCGGGTCTATCCAAGGCGCTGCAAGAGCTTGAAAGCCTGCAAGACAAGGCCATGGCGCTGAGCAAGCCGCATGCCGATGACAGCGAGATCGCAGCCCTCGCCCGCCTACAGTCGCAGATTCAGCTGTCGACGGAGATGGTCAAAGCCATGCGTAAGCGGACCGAAAGTCTCGGATCGCACTATCGAGCGGATTAAACCGGACACCTATCTAAAGCAGAACACAATCAATCGATATCCATGGGCCCCGTGAGCTTGAAGCAGCACGGGGCCCATTCGTGTCCGCACGACAGCGTATCCTTATTCTGAATATAGAGCGGGCAAAGCCCGCATAGAAAATAGACCAGCGAGGAGGAGATATGGACAGTAGAGATATCGAGAAGTGGCGTGTCGAACTTGATAGCTACGCCAATGTGGAAGACGGCGTTGAGTATTGGCTCGCACGCGATTTAATGGAACCCATGGGGTACACTCGATGGGAGAACTTCGCCGAAGTTGTTAAGAGGGCAAAAGTCTCGTGCGAAACAAACAAAACTCCAGTTTATTCCCATTTTCGTGACACCACGAAAATGGTAACTGCCGGTGTCGCCGCTCGCGCGGTTAAAGACTACAAACTTACGCGCTATGCATGCTATTTAATCGCACAGAACGGAGATTCAAACAAGCCAGAGATCGCGCTCGCCCAGGCATACTTTGCCGTGCAGACGCGCCGCCAAGAGCTCATAGAGCAGCGCTTCGCAGAGATTCAGCGCTTGCAGGCGCGCCACTCGCTATCCGATTCAGAGAAACAGCTCTCGGGTATTGCGTTCAAGCGCGGCGTGGACTCCAAAGGATTCGCGATCATCAAGTCGAAGGGCGATGAGGCGTTATTCGGCGGCAGAAGCACGGCGGAAATGAAGCAGCAGCTCGGCGTACCCAAGAGCGCGGCATTGGCGGACAGGTTAGCCGATGTCCTCATCAAAGCAAAGGACCTTACGAACTCGATGACGGCCTTCAACGCCGAGGAACACGACCTGTACGGCCTGGACCAGATCAAGCAAGAGCACGTCGAGAACAACACAAGCGTGCGTGGCAGCCTCATCGACCGCGGAATTGTCCCCGAGAACCTACCGCCTGCCGAGGATACAAAAAAGCTCGAGCGTCGCGTGAAGGCAGACGAGAAGAAACTCAAGGAGGGTACTGACGGTTTCACCGATCCCCAGGGTAGACTCAATCTGTGAAAGCGGCCGCGCCCTTTCGGGTTCGACCCCATGCGTGGTCAACAAAAAACGACCAGCCTGAGCCAGTCGCTTTAACAATCTTTGGGTGGGCCGTCAGGGGGTCAGCCTGCTGTGCAGGCGGTCGCTGCGGCGCTTCGCGCCTTGCGCGCTGCGCTAGCAAATGCTTACGCATTTCCTCAGTTCCGCGCCCCGACGGGTTCGACCCGATGCGAGGTTAACAAAAAAGCGACCAGCCTAAGCCAGTCGCTTTAACATGCTTTGGTGGGCCGTCAGGGGGTCGAACCCTGGACCTTGGGATTAAGAGTCCCCTGCTCTACCAACTGAGCTAACGACCCAAAGCTAAAGTCCGCTATGGCGGACTTTAGAGGAGATATCGTGTGGTGGGCCGTCAGGGGTTCGAACCCTGGACCTTGGGATTAAGAGTCCCCTGCTCTACCAACTGAGCTAACGACCCGATATCAACACGAAGCAAGAACTGGGGTGGGTAAAGGGACTCGAACCCTCGACCTACGGGACCACAACCCGTCGCTCTAGCCAACTGAGCTACACCCACCGTGTCCTGTGCGCTTCGCGCTCGACTATTATTGCAAGGAACGCCACGCGATGCAAGCCCCAATTTTCAAGAATTTTGAAAAGAGTTTTTCGAGCGCGTTTCGAGCAATTCCCACCGGTTCCATAGGAGTAAACTTGCCCCACTGCAAATCCTCGAAAGGACCGGCATGAAAGAACTCTCCAACCGCACGGCAACATTTACCGATTCGGTCATCCGCCGCATGACACGCATCTCCAATAAGTACGATGCCGTCAACCTGTCGCAGGGCTTCCCCGACTTCAATCCTCCGGCGCAGCTGCTCAACAGCCTGAGCACCATCGCCGCCGACCCCAAGCCGCTCTACCACCAGTACTCCATTACCTGGGGCTCCCAGGCCATGCGCGAGGCGCTCGCCGCCAAACAGGAGCACTTTATGGGCATGCCGATCGACCCCAACCAGAATATCGTGGTCACCTGCGGCTCCACCGAGGCCATGATGGCCGCCATGATGACGGTTACGAACCCCGGAGACAAGGTCGTCATCTTCTCGCCGTTCTACGAGAACTACGGCGCTGACACCATTCTCTCGGGTGCCGAGCCCATCTATGTGCCGCTCAACCCGCCCACATTCGACTTTGACCGCGAGACGCTCGAGGCAGCCTTCCGCGACAACGACCCCAAGGCCATCGTCCTGTGCAACCCTTCCAACCCTTGCGGCAAGGTCTTTACGCGCGAGGAGCTCACCTTCATCGCCGACCTCTGCAAAAAGTACGACGCCTACTGCATTACCGACGAGGTATACGAGCACATCGTCTACGCGCCCCACGAGCACGTCTATATGGCCACGCTGCCCGGCATGTTCGAGCGAACCATCAGCTGCAGCTCGCTGTCTAAGACGTACTCCATCACCGGTTGGCGCCTGGGCTACACCATCGCCCCGGCCCAGATCACCGAGCGTATCAAGAAGGTCCACGACTTTCTCACCGTGGGTGCCGCCGCTCCCCTGCAGGAAGCCGTTGTCACCGCCCTCAACTTCGACGACAGCTATTACGATGAGGTCCTCGACCTCTACACCGCCAAACGCGACTTGTTCTGCCAGGGGCTCGATAGCATCGGTCTTGAGCATAACGTGCCGCAGGGCGCCTACTACGTCATGATGGACATCTCTGAGTTTGGCTATGACAGCGACCTCGAATTCTGCGAGGACCTCGCATCCAAGGTGGGCGTGGGCGCCGTGCCCGGCTCGAGCTTCTTCCGCGAGCCCGTCAACCATCTGATTCGTTTCCACTTTGCCAAGCGGGATGAGACGCTTAACGCGGCACTGGAGAACCTCAAGTCGCTACGTGATAAAATCAAGCCGCGCGGGTAAGGACGGCCCGGCAACTAAAGCAACCAAAGAAGCCCCGCACCGCCCGCCACGTTGCGAGGCTTCTTCTTTTTATAGCGCTTTCTTAAATGGTTTAGAGCCCTATACTTTAGTCACGGAGCAACTCGTCCCAGAGAGAGGAATACTATGGCAGAACAGCAGCTTATCGGAGCGCTCGAGGCCGGCGGCACCAAGATGGTGTGCGCCACGGGTTATGCGGACGGCACGGTCCTGGAGCGTGAGCAGATCGCGACCACGACCCCGCAGGAGACCGTTGAGGCCGTCAATGCATGGTTTGCCGACAAGGGCATCGCCGCACTGGGCATCGGCGCCTTTGGCCCCACCGCAGTCAACCCCGCTTCGCCCCAATACGGCAAGATCCTGGAGACGCCCAAAACGGCATGGCGCTACTTTGATCTGCTGGGCACTATCCAAAACGAGCTCAATATCCCCTGCGGCTACGATACCGACGTCAACGTCGCCTGCCTGGGCGAGGTCACCTTTGGTTGCGCCCAGGGCCTCACGGACGTGGTCTACCTGACCATCGGTACCGGCGTGGGCGCCGGCGTGCTCTCGGGCGGCCAGCTCGTGCACGGCATGATGCACCCCGAGGCTGGCCACATCCTGGTCACGCGCGACCCGCGCGACACCATCGGCGAGCATAGCGCCTGCCCCTTCCACGACAACTGCCTCGAGGGCCTCATCGCAGGTCCCGGCGTCAAAAAGCGCTGGGATGGCAAGAGCGCCGGAGACATGGCCGATGACCCGGAGGCCATGGACCTGCTCGCCGGCTATCTGGCACAGGCACTCATGACCTACACGCTGTGCTACGCGCCGCAAAAGATCATCATCGGTGGCGGCGTGGCCGACCACACCCCCATCGTGCCGCTCGCACGCAAAAAGTGTGCCGAAATGCTCAACGGCTATATCGTCACGCCCGAGGTCAACGACATCGATAACTACATCGTCAACAACAGCCTCGAGGGCAAGCAGGGCATTATGGGCTGCCTGGCCCTGGGCGCACAGGCGCTTCAGTAACAGACGCACCCACGGGGCGTGGCGCGCCCAGCAAATCCGACCAATGGAACGACGCCACCACGCCTCATATAAGCCCTCAAATAAAAAAGGCCGCCTAGGACCAAACAATACGTCCTAGGCGGCCTTTTTGGCGCACATCAGCGACCGTAAGAGATATCGGAGCACAACGCCCGTTGCCGCTCCACAGCAGTCGATCATCACATCGGTGATCATGCCGGCGCGTCCCGGCACAAAGAGCTGAATCGTCTCGTCGATCGAGGGAATCAGCAGCAGGAACACCGCCGTGGGCAGCAGCACGTCAAAGGTGCGCCGTCCCTCAAAATCAAAGGCGTGCGTTGCCAGGATGCCGAGCACCATATACTCGGTAAAATGCGCGCACTTGCGAACAACAAAGTTGGTCACCCATTCATATGGAAGTCCCACGCCGTGCAGGAAACCGCGGATAGCTTCCATGACCGTTAGGCTCAGCGAGCCCGACCCCGAGCCGGGAACCAGAGAATTGCCCCAGATCAAGAGCGCCATCAGGCAGGTTACAACCGCCCATTTTCGATTGATCTTAACCATGCAGAAGTTATGCCTCCGCGCGGAGCGGCGCGAAGCTGGCGGTACCGCCCTCGATAACGCTCAGGTAGGCACGGCCCGTACGCTTAGCGGTAGAGGACTGCAGGCGCTCGATCTCTTCCTCGAGGATCTGATTGACGCGCTCGTGACGACGGTTTTCCATAATGCCGGCGGCAATAGCCTCGGCCCGCTCGATGCTCTCGCGCGAGATACGGGCAGTATCCTCGGGGAACACAGCGCTGTGACGGCCGACATAGGCGGGGGCAGCAGGCTGAGAGGCAGCGACGGGAGCGGGGGCTGCAACAGGAGCGGGCTCGTCAATCTCATCCAGAATCGCGGTGGCGGCGGCCCACATGTCCTCGTGGCCCGAGTAATCGGCCATGGGGACATCAACCTCGAGCGAGGCGTCCGGAAGGTCGCCGGTGTCGATGCGATCTTGGGCATCAATCGATGCGGTGATGGCCGCAGGCTCATCGAGGTCATCGAGATCGATGTCCGCGGCACCGGAGATGATAGGCATGCTGGCAAGGTTTGCATTGTACGGCGCAGCCTCAGCCGCCTGCTGCTGGGCAGGAGCGCCCCAAAGCGAGCTCTCGGCGGCACGGCGGGCGGCAACGGCCTCCTCGTCCGCGGTCATGGCTTCATCAACGTACGAATTATCGGCAGAAGCGTTCGTGTCCGCCGAGGTAGCGCTGTAGGCGTTATTGGATGCCGCGTTGGCAACGAGTGCCACGAAAGCCGCAGTGCTGCCCGCAGGGGCGGCCTGGGAGCCCGATACGGCACGCGCCGCGGCGGCGATGTCGTCGCGATTGAAGGAGCCGGTCTGCCCGCCGTTGGTGAGCTCGTCGATGGCGACTTGATAGACGTCGCGCGAGTGTGCAGGGTCGCAGCTCACCGGCGAATCGTCGTCGAGCATACTGTCGATCATGGACCAAGCCTCGGCCTCGTCCATAGCATCTGCGGCTCGAGCGATGGTAGGGACACCATCATCGGCATGACGGCGCTGGAACGCACCAGTCAGGCCGGAAAGGAATGCCGAGGTAGACTGCTCCGCCTGAGCCTGAGAAGCAGAAGCCGCAGCGTAAGGAGTCGCATCCTGCTGCTGAGCTGGAATCGAGGCGGTCTTGAACTCGCTTTGATGCTGATTGAGATTGGCGGCACCGCCCATGGCATCGGGCTGGAACAGACGCTCTTCACGCTGCGCACGATACTCGGAGATACCCAGCGAGGCGGCATAGATACCCACGCCCGCCACCGCGCCCACGGCGAAGGGAACCGCACCCGCCACGACCGTCTCGTTCACAGACGAAAACGGCAGCGTCGCGGCATACATAACCACGGGAGCGGCAAGGCCGATCCCGCACGAAAGTCCGGCAAGGACTGCTCGTTGTGTTGCATCAGAAGAAGCCATGAGCTCTCCCCATCTTCCAGCACCCAAATCGCATCATTCAGTTGGCTGCGCGAGAGAAGATGAAGCGGGGCTATGCCCCAAAGCAACGGTATATGGTTCGTTTCATCTGCGTTTTCCGTCGCGAAGCTTAAAAGCTATTATGCGAAACCGCCCTGTCGATTGCAAGCGACGATGTCGGATTGAAACGGGAAACCTGCTGCTTGCCAGTCTTATGGTCAAAAAAGCGCGGAGCGACGATATAGAAAAGGGCCGAGGCTCAAAGCCCCGACCCTTTATTGCATTGATGACTATCGCTGCGTGTGGATGACAACCTAGAACGTCTGCTCGTAGTCGCTGTGCTTTTTGGCCGAACGCACCAGGAACTCCTGGTTGGTGTTGGTGCCCTTAAGACCCTTGATAAACGACGCGGCTGCGCGCTCGGTGTTGTTCATGCCGGCAAGAATGCGACGCAGGCCAAAGACAAACGGACGCATCTGCTCGTCAACCAACAGGTCCTCGTTACGCGTACCGGAAGCAACGGGGTCGATAGCCGGGAAGATGCGGCGGTCGGCCAGGTCGCGGTCGAGCTTAAGCTCCATGTTGCCGGTGCCCTTGAACTCCTCAAAGATGACCTCGTCCATCTTGGAACCGGTGTCGATGAGGGCAGAGGCCAGGATGGTGAGCGAGCCACCGTTCTCGATATTGCGGGCTGCGCCCAGGAAGCGCTTGGGCGGATACAGTGCCGCCGAATCGACGCCGCCCGAAAGGATGCGGCCTGAGGCGGGCGCCGCCAAGTTGTAGGCGCGGGCAAGACGCGTGATGGAGTCGAGCACCACCACAACATCGCCGCCCAGCTCCACGATGCGTTTTGCGCGCTCGATGACGAGCTCTGCCACGCGAGTGTGGTTGTCGGCGGGCATATCGAAGGTCGACGCCACAACCTCGCCCTTGATGGAACGCTGCATATCGGTGACCTCTTCGGGGCGCTCGTCGACGAGCAGGCAGATGAGGTGCACCTCGGGGTTGTTAATCGAGATAGACTGGCAGATCTTCTTGAGGATCGTGGTCTTGCCGGCCTTGGGCGGGGACACGATCAGGCCACGCTGACCCTTGCCGATCGGCGACACGATGTCGATGGCGCGACCGGTAATGGAGTCCTTGCCGTGCTCCATGCGCAGCGGCTCGTTGGGATAGACCGGGGTGAGGTCGCCGAACTTAGGACGGTTGCGAATCTGCTCGGGGTCCAGACCGTTGACGGTCGTGATTTTGGCGAGGCCGGCGCGCTTGTCGCCGCCGCGCGAAGGACGCAGCGAGCCCTCGATGACGTCGCCCGTGCGCAGACGCGCGGAGCGGATGAGGTAGGCGGGCACGAAGGCGTCGTCGTTGGACTTCATGTAGCCATGGGCGTGGATGATGCCGGAGCTGTCCGGGCGAATCTGCAGAATGCCCTTGATGTCGCGGAAGCCCTCGGCCTTCGCGGCAGTGGTGTAGA
Source organism: uncultured Collinsella sp. (assembly GCA_958445985.1). Taxonomy (GTDB): domain Bacteria; phylum Actinomycetota; class Coriobacteriia; order Coriobacteriales; family Coriobacteriaceae; genus Collinsella. The sequence goes on from CAUCUN010000001.1 coordinate 190,327, forward strand.
TCTCCTCGACGAGCTCGGCCTTCTTCTTGCCGGTCGTCTCGATCTCGAACTCCTTGGCCTTCTCGCGCAGCTCGGCGACCTTCATGGCCGCGAGTTCCTCGCGCGAAAGCGTGGGCTCGGTGGGGGCGGCGTTGCGCTCCTTGTTGCGCTGTTTGCGATCGCGCTGGCGGTTGCGACGGTCGTTGTTGCGCTCGTCCTTGCGGTCGTTGCGCTCGTCGTTACGCTTGTGCTGGCGACGGTTGGAGCGAGCGCCGTCTTCGGCCTCGGCGGGCGCGGCACCATCAGTTGCGGCGGCGTCGGCATTGGCCGCAGCGGCGTCATTGCCCTCGGCGCCGGAATCGACTTGCGCTTCGACATCAGCCTGCTGCTCGGACGCCTTGGCCTTAGCGGACTTCTTACGACCGCGCTTGGGCTTCTCGGACGCAGGCCGTTCGACGTCCTGGGGCTCGGCGGCATCAATCGATGCATCGACGGTCGTCTCGGCGGAATCCTCGGACGCGCCCTTCTTGGCAGCCTTGGCCTTGGACGTGCGCTTAGCAGCAGTACGATGGCTGCGACCGGGACGGACATCGGCGAGCTCGACATCGGCGGGAGCGGCCTCGGAAGTCGTAGCATCCTGGACGGGCGCGTCGGCAACGGTTGCAGACTCGGCGGTCGTCGCAACATCCCGAGCGGCGGCGGCTGCGGCTGCGGCCTTCTCGGCCTCGACGAAGGCCTTGGGCTTGCGACCGCGACGGTGCGGGCGCAAAGCCGGATCGACAACGGGAACTTCGCTGGCCTCGACAGGCGCAGCGGACTCAGCAGGCGATGCACCCTCCCCTGCCGCGGAACGGACCGAAGCCTCAGTGAGCTCGGGGGTTACCTGATCGGCAACCTGCTCGGCCTTAGCAGCCGTGCGACGGCGTGTGCGCGGTACCGGCTTCTCGGTCGGCTGGTCGGCGACAGGGGTCTCGGTGGCGGCAGGCGTCTCGGGCACAGACGGAGCTGCAAGCTCGGTCAGAGCCGCGGCCTCGCGCTCGGCAGCACGACGGCGGGCGCGCACCACCTGAGCCTCGCTAATCTGCGCCAACGCACGTGCCTGCGCGACCTCATCGGAAATCGGCGCCGAGGAGTCAGCTGCAACGGTGCGCTTGACGCGCGTCGTGCGCGTGGTACGGCGCTTGGGCTTGGTGACCTCCTCGCCGTCAGCAGCAGACTTGGCCGTGCGGCGCGTACGCTTGGGCTTTGCCGGAGCAGCCTCCTCACCAGATGCAGGCACGGCCTTCTCAGCCGCTGAAGGCGTAGGCGTCGAAGCAGCCTTAGGCGTCTCAGGAGCCGAGGCTTGCGCGGGCGCCGCGACCTGGTCCAACGCAACCGGTGCAGCGGGAGCGGCTTGCGTCGTCGTTATTTCGTTTTCTTGCTGTTGATCAGACACAGTGTTTGCTCAACTTTCTTTTCAAGCCCTGTGATCACATGCTCCCTGCATAAACCTTCAGGGCGGCTAAACAGTCTAGCTCCGTCAAATACCGACGGACATCATTGATCTGTATCGAGATATTTGCGTCATATACGCAGCGTTAGTGTAACACAACCGCAACCACCTGCAACTTAGTCATTGAGGACGTTCTTAAACGACTAGTCAAAAGGGACAATCTTTGGTTTAACACCCACAAATCTGACTGCCTCCGCCAAAACTGTGGCGGTTTACTACGATGAATCGCTCAACCGCGATCACTCCGAAACTTGTTGAACTAAAACCGCAGGTAGATGCCTTGCACTTTTTTGCGAAAAGCCGGCGTAGTTGGAATTTCTCATTTCATCGTAGTAAACCGGCATAGTTTCGTATTTCCAGCAGTTCCAAATTCGTCAATACGTCGGCGTTTGCAAAAAGCCCGACCTCCGTGGGAGATCGGGCTTTCAAGGCTTAGTTAAACCAAGTCTGTACGGTCAAATGACCCGTAGCTTACATCTGCTCGGGCGCGGAAACGCCAACGAGGGTGAGCACCAGGGCGAGCGTCACACGGACGGCATCGCAAGCGGCCAGACGGGCACGCGAAAGCTCGGGGTCGACGGGACGGCCCTCGCTCGGCAGCACCTGACAGGCAGCGTAGAAGCTGTGGAAGTCGCCGGCGAGTTCCTCAGCAAAGTGCGTCAGACGGAACGGGGCGCGGTCGCGAGCGCAGCTGGCGATGAGGTCGGTGAGCTCGTTGAGCTTGCGCGAAAGGGCGAGCTCGGTCGGGTCGGTCAGCAGCGAGTAATCGACGTTCTCACCGATGGCCTTGGCGGCGACGGCCTTCATGCCCATCTCGTCAGCCTGCTCGGGCGTAACGTCAGCGGCACGGCGCAGGATGGAGCACACGCGGGCGTGAGCGTACTGCACGTAGTACACCGGGTTGGAGTTGTCGCGCTTCTTGACGGCCTCAATATCGAAGTCGACCATCTGGTTGGAGCTCTTGGAGATGAGGGTGTAACGGGCAGCGTCGGAGCCGACCTCGTCGACGAGCTCCTGCAGGGTCACCATGGTGCCCTTACGCTTGGACATACGGACGGGCTTGCCGTTGCGCAGCAGGTTGACGAGCTGGCCCAGCAGAACCTCAAACTTGCCGGGGTAACCCAAGGCATCGCAGACGCAGCGGACGCGCTCGATGTAGCCGTGGTGGTCGGCGCCCCAGATGTCGATGACGTGGTCGACGCGCTGGAACTTATCCCAGTGATAGGCAACGTCGGAGGCGAAGTAGGTGTACTCGCCGTCGGACTTGATCAGAACGCGGTCCTTGTCATCGCCCAGGTCGGTGGAGCGGAACCACAGGGCGCCGTCCTTGGTGTAGAGATAGCCCATCTTGTCGAGCTTCTCAAAAGCGCGGTCGACGGCGGAGGTGCCGGCGGTCTCGCCCTCGGTGTCCTTCACATACAGCGAGCGCTCGGAGAACCAACGATCGAAGTCGCAGTTAACGGCATGGCAAAGGTCGCGCATGTTGTCGACCATCTTTACATAGCCGCGCTCGCGGAAGCTCTCCATGCGCTCCTGCGGATCGGCGTTGACCCACTCATCGCCGTCGGTGCGCCAGAACTCGGCGGCCTCGTCGATGATGTAGTCGCCGCCGTAGGAGTCCTTGCCCAGGGTCTCGGCAAAGTTGTCCTGATACGGATGGGTCTCGGGACGCTCGTCGTTCTCGTCGGCAACAAAGGCGTCGCGGTCGGCGATCAGCAGCTTGTGAGCCTCGTCGATATCCACGCCCTGCTTGGCGATGATGTCGGCAAGCTGCATATAGCGCGTGCTGATGGAGTTGCCGAAGGTGTTCATCTGAGAGCCGTGGTCGTTGATGTAGAACTCACGCTGGATGTCGTAACCGGCGTGGTCCATCACACGGCAGAGCGAGTCGCCCAGCGCGGCCCAGCGGCCGTGGCCGATGTGCATGGGGCCGACGGGGTTAGCGGAAACGAACTCGACCTGGGTCTTCAGACCACCACCGACGTTGGACTTAGCGAAGTCCATACCCTTCTCGCGAGCCTCGCCAAAGATGGCATTCTTGACGGCAACGGAGAGGTAGAAGTTGATGAAGCCGGGGCCTGCGATCTCGACCTTCTCGATCGCGGGGTCCTCGGGCATATGGGCAACGATGGCCTCGGCGATCTTGCGCGGGGCGCAGTGGGCCAGCTTGGCGGACTTCAGGGCCATGGTAGAGGTCCACTCGCCATGAGAAGTGTCAGCCGGTCGCTCGATAGCGCAATCGTCAAGTTCAAATGCGGAAAGGTCGCCGGCCTCCTGGGCCGCAGCAAGCGCAGCGCGTACCAGCTCTTCAATCTTCTCGGGCATAGATCCTCCTTGTGTTAAAGCCCCCGAGCTCTTGGTCACTCGTAGGGCAAAAGCCAGAGTTTGTAGCACTCTATCACAAGCGACGGGCACTGTCGCAGGGTAAAGCTAATAGATATTGCATATGCACAAAAATGACTACAGCTTGTATGGAGTCACTCAAAGATGCCGGTCTGCCTGCAGATTATGCAGGCGTTGAAAATGTATAAAGGTGTGAATGGGCTGCGCCTGTTATCGAATACTCTTACCTATCAGAGTTGTGTGCTTTTCCTGCATAAAGTAAGGGTTTGCGCACGTCAGCGTGTTATTCTAGACATACGTAAATTCGTATAAGTTGGAGGTAGCATGTTCTCAATCGGTCAACACGTCATTCATCCGGGCCAGGGAGTCTGCACCGTCGTCGGTTTTAGGGACGACACACCGCAGCCCATGCTGCTGCTCGAGACCAAGCAGGGACATGCGCAGACGATCCTCATGTACCCCGTGGCGCAGGCCGACCGTTTGCACGCCGCCATCTCGCAGCAAGATGCCGAGCACCTGCTGAGCCACTATGACGAGCTGGAGTGCGACACCTTTACCGAGCGCAACAGCTCGCTTGAGGAGACGCACTTTAAGCAGCAGCTCAAACTGGGCGCACCCGAGACGGTCCGCGTGGCAAAGACCATGATGCACCGCATTCGCCAGGCCGAGGAAGCTGATAAAAAACCCAGCTCCTACTACATGCGCGTACTCAAGGAGGCCAAGCGCCGCTCCATCGAGGAGTTCGCCGTGGCCTTGGGCGTCACCGAGGAGGACGCCGAAGCTCGCCTAGCCCAAGCCGCCCTCAACTAACCCATCCGCGCCAAAAACCACCACAAAGGGGACAGGCACCTTTGTGGTGGTTTTCTTGTTCTAGTAGTATTCATTCTTATCGATACCCACGAGCACAAGGAGTCTCTTATGGCAGAGCCGCTTACCGCCGGAATCACCCGCGACCGCGCGTTCGAACTGCTCAATGAGCACAACAAGGACCCGTTCCATATCACCCATGGCGAGACGGTCGAGGGCACTATGCGCTACTTTGCGCGCGAGTTCGACCCCGAGAACGAGGAGTTTTGGGGCATCGTCGGTCTGCTGCACGACCTGGATTGGGAGGAGCATGAGGACGACCCCATGAACCACACCATCTATGCTGCCGAGATTCTTGAGGGCGAAGGTGCGTCTCCCGAGCTCATTCGCGCCATCCAGACGCACACGTCGGACTTCAACACCTCGCTGCCCAAACCCGAGCTGCAGATGGAAAAGATCCTGTTTGCCTGCGATGAGCTCACCGGCCTGATCGGCGCTGCCGTCATCATGCGCCCGAGCAAGAGCGTTATGGACTTTACGACCAAGTCGCTCAAGAAGAAGTTCAAGGACAAGCGCTTTGCCGCCGGCTGCTCGCGCGACGTGATTTCGCAGGGCGCCGAGATGTTGGGCTGGGAGCTCCCCGAGCTCTTTGACCGCACCATCGCGGCCATGCAGTCCTTCGCCCCCGACCGCGATACCTTCCAGGCCTAACCGCCCACGCCACCTAAAACCATCACAAAGGGGAAAGGCACCTTTGTGGTGGTTTTTCTTGCGCGGACGCTAGGGGCGGACCTGGCCGGTGCCGCGGAGCTTGTATTTGTAGGTGGTGAGGGCCTCGGCGGCAAAGGGGCCACGGGCGTGGAGCTTTTGGGTCGAGATGCCGATCTCGGCGCCCAGGCCAAACTCGCCGCCGTCGGTGAAGCGAGTGCTGGCGTTGGAGTACACGGCCGAGGCATCGACAGCATCGAGGAAGCGCTCGCAAGCATCCGTATCCTCGGCAACGATGGCCTCGGAGTGCATCGTGCCGTAGCGGTTGATGTGTGCGATGGCCTCGTCCTCGTTTGCCACGACCTTCACGCTCATCTCGAGCGCCAGGTACTCGCGACCCCAGTCCTCCTCAGTCGCGGCGACGTAGTCATCGCCCTCCACAAGCCCGGCATCGGCGCATGCGGCGCAGGTTGCCTCGTCGCCGTGAATCAGCACGCCGTGGTCATGCAGCACGGTCACGACCGCGGGCAAAAACGCATCGGCCACAGCACGGTCGACCAGCAGCGACTCGGCGGCATTGCACACGCCTACGCGCTGGGTCTTGGCATTAACGATAATGTTGAGCGCCTTATCAAAGTCGGCGGATTCATGCACGTAGATGTGGCAGTTGCCCGTGCCCGTCTCGATCACCGGCACAAGCGACTCGCGCACGCAGCGCTGGATCAGGCCTGCACCTCCGCGCGGAATGAGTACGTCGACAATACCGCGGAGCTTCATGAGCTCGCCGGTGGCCTCGCGGTCGGTGGACTCGATCATCGACACGGCCTCGCGCGGGAAGCCCTTGGCCTCGAGCGCATCGGCCAGCAGCTCGGCGATCATGGCACACGAGTGATAGGCCAGCGAGCCGCCGCGTAGAATGCAGGCGTTGCCGGTACGGATGCAGATGCCTGCGGCGTCGGCCGTCACGTTGGGGCGCGCCTCGTAGACCATGGCGACCAGGCCCAACGGCACGCTCACGCGGGTCAGGTCCACACCGCTCGCAAGCACGCGGTGGTCGAGCACGCGGCCGACGGGATCGGGCAGCTCGGCGAGCTTCTCCAAACCGGCGGCCATGCCCTCGACGCGCTCAGGCGTCAGCAGCAGACGGTCGAGCAGACCGGCCGAAGTGCCCGCATCGCGCGCGGCGGACATATCGAGCTCGTTGGCGGCGACGATGGAGTCGACACCGTTGCGCAGTGCTGCGGCCATGGCGCGCACGGCCTCCTGGCGCTGCTCATCGCTCGCCGTGGCAAGCGAGGCCGACGCTGCCTTGGCGGCAACGGCAAGATCGTGGACATACGTGGCTATATCGACCGACATGGGCGGCCCTTTCTCCTAGAAGTTTGCAACCATGGTAGCCGATTTGCGCATGGCCTCGCCCGCGGCGGTAGAATTGGTCAACCCGAAACACCGCAACGAACGGAAGACTCACATGGCCCTCATCACTTCGTACCACGTCCCCGGCCTTTACGTCGAGGACCACAGCATCGACGTCCCCCTTGACTGGCGCGGCCTGGAGCCGATGCTCCTGGCCGTCGGCAGTACCATGCGCCGCGGCGCTATGCCGGCACCCATCGCCGGCGCGCCCGAGAGCATCAAGCTCTTCTACCGCGTGGTTTGCGCGCCCGACCGCATCAACGACGATCTGCCGCTGCTCCTGTTTTTGCAGGGCGGCCCCGGCGGCGAGAGCCCACGTCCGCTGTCGCCCACAAGCGACGGCTGGATCGAGGAGGCCGTCAAACACTTCCGCGTGGTCCTTCCCGACCAGCGCGGCACCGGACGCAGTAGCTGCGTGGACGGACGCACGATCAAGGCACTGGGTGAGCGCGCGACGGCGGCCGGCTCCGATGCCACACACTCGCAGGCGGATTTCCTCAAGCGCCACCTCGCCAGCTCCATCGTGCGCGATTTTGAGTACCTGCGCCTGGTGGGCTTTGGCGGCAAGCCCTGGGTCACACTCGGGCAGAGCTACGGCGGCTTTTTGACGTTGAGCTATCTGTCGCTCTTCCCCGAGGGCATAGCGGCAAGCTTTACCTGCGGCGGCATCCCCCACGTGCCGGCGAGCGCAAGCGAGGTCTACGCGCACACCTTCCCGCGCATGGCCGCCAAGACGCAGCAGTATTACGACCGCTACCCCGCTGACGTCGACCGCGTGGCAGCCCTGGCCGATGCGCTCGAGGCCCAGAAGCCCGTGCTGCCCGACGGCTCGCCGATGACGGTCGAGCGCCTACAGCTCATGGGCAGCGACTTTGGCATGAAGCCGAGCTTTGAGCGCATGCATTGGATTATCGATCACGCGTTTGTTACTGGCGACGGTACGCTGAGCTGCGGCTCCTCGGTATCCGACAGCTTTTTGATGCGCGCCTTCGAGCGCACCAACACGCGTACAAACCCGCTGTACTGGACGCTGCAGGAGTTTATCTACGCCGACGGCGACACCATGCCCATTCGCTGGGCCGCAGCAGAGGAGAAGGCCCATCGTGCCGAGTTCGACACACTCGCGCGCCCGCTCATGTTTACCGGCGAGGCCATGTTCCCGTGGATGTTTGAGCAGATGCCCGAGCTTATGCCGTTTAAGCCCGCCATGGACCTGCTGATGGAAGACACCAGCTGGGACAAGATCTACGACCCGCAGCGCCTAGCCTGCAACGAGGTGCCACTCCAGGCCGCGGTGTATTTCGACGATATGTACGTCGATTCGGGCATGCAGCTCGATACGCTCAGCCGCGTGGGCAACTCGCATGCCTGGGTGACCAACGAGTTCGAGCACGACGGCCTGCACGGCAGCGTGGTGTTCAAGCACCTCTTCGACGAAGCGCTCAACCGCGGAGACCTGCGCCGGATCTTCTAGCTAAGGAGTGTCCCAAAGTGCCGGCACATAAGGAACGTCCCCAAGTGCCGGCACGAGAAAGACAGCGCTGCAGGAAACGATCCGCAGCGCTGTCTTTCTTTATGCAAATACGATCAAGTTATCCCTGTGTATCGCCGGCTTCTCGGCCAGGTTAGCAAGCAGGCGGTTGCTGGCGATCTGGTCCTGGCGACGACCGGCTGCAAGCTCCAGCACGTCCGAATCGGCCTCGGCGATACCGCGGGCGACGACCATACCGCTCGGATCGCACACATCGAGCACATCGCCCTCGGCAAACTGGCCATCGACCTCGCGAATACCCACCGCAAGCAAGGAAGAGCCACGGCTAACCAGCGCCTTCGCAGCACCATCATCAACCGTCACCGACCCATGTGCCTTGTCGCCCAGCGCGATCCACAGCTTGCGGGGCGCGATGTCCAGACGCTCCGCCGGCGGATCGAACAGTGTGCCCACGCTCTCGCCGCGGGCGAGGCGCACGAGCGCATCGGGCTCCTCGCCCGAGCAAATCACGCTCTGAATGCCCGCCGTCATCAGGATGCGACTCGCGCGGATCTTGGTGATCATGCCGCCCGTGCCCACCGATGTGGAAGAATCGCCCGCCGAGGCAATAATCTTGGCATCGATCTTATGCACGACAGGAACAAACTCGGCCGTGGGGTCCTCATGCGGATTGGCAGTATAGAGACCATCGATGTCCGAGAGCGTCACGCACAGATCGGCAGATACCAGGCAGCTCACGAGCGCCGCCAGTGTGTCGTTGTCGCCAAACTTGATCTCGTCGACGGTAACGGTGTCGTTCTCGTTGACGACCGGCACCACGCCCAGCTCCACCAGACGCAGCAGGGCGTCGCGCGCGTGCAGGTAGGACGTGCGACGCGCCGTGTCGTGACGCGTGAGCAGCACGAGCGAGGTAAGCAGGTCGCGCGCATGGAACTCCTCGTCGTAGGCCGACGAGATGATGCACTGACCAGCCGAGGCGCAGGCCTGCAGGCTCGGAAGGTCGCCGACCGGCTTGCGGTCGAAGCCCAACACGGGATAGCCACAGGCAATAGCGCCCGAGCTCACCACGACCAGACGCCAGCCGAGCTTGCGCAGCGCTGCGGCTTGATCGGCAAGTCCGCCGATAAAGGCGCGGTTGACCTTGCCATCGGCGCCCACCACCGTGGACGAACCGATCTTTACCACCATCGTTTTATAAGAAGTCGTCATACGTCAAACCAATCAACTGTTCAGCGAACGGCCGAGCTGGCGGCCAAGGGAGCGTGACTCGCCCCTACCGCCCAAGGAATCATTTTGCCCAGGGGAAAGCCGAGGCCGCGGCCATATTCTTGCGCACGAGCTCGTCGCGCACCTGGGCCAGGCCCTGTTCCATACCCACCACGTAGGTCTGCGGATACAGGAAGCGCTTGAAAGCCGCATCCAGATGATCGAGCGCCCAAACACAGCGCTCGCGCGCGTCCTGGATGCTCTCACGCGGAGCCACCGCACTGCCGTCGCGCACGATCGGCACCAACAGCTCACGATACTCAAGTTCGGACACGTCGGTCACCAGGGCGGCATCATTCACGGCCACGAGGGTATTGCCGCGCGCGGCGCCCTCCCCCGCCAGATGGTCCTCGTCGTAGATCATGTCGCAGACCGGGCCGCCAAAGCCGTCGTAATAACGGCGCACGCGCTGTACGCCCGGGATCGTGCGCTTATAGGGCTGCTCGGAGAGCTTGACCACCGGCGTCCACGGGTCGGCCTCGCTCGCACGGCGGGCGGAAAGCTTGTACACGCCGCCCAGCGCCGGCTGGTCGTAGCAGGTCGCGAGCTTGGTACCCACGCCAAAGCTATCGATGGGCGCGCCCTGGTCGAGCAGCGACTGAATCGTGTACTCGTCCAGGTCGTTGGACACCGAGATACCCACATAGGGCAGGCCCTCGGCATCAAAACGGCCGCGAACATACTTGGAGAGCTTGGCAAGGTCGCCGGAGTCGATGCGAATAGCCGACAGGCGCTCGCCCACCGCCTCCATCTCCTTGGCAACCGTAATGGCATGCTCGCAGCCCTCGCGCACGTCATAGGTGTCGATGAGCAGCGTGCAGTTCTTGGGGCTCGACTTGGCAAAGGCGCGGAAGGCCTCGAGCTCGGAATCGAAGCTCATCACCCAGCTGTGCGCATGCGTGCCAAAGACGGGAATACCGTAGCGGCGGCCGGCGAGCACATTGGACGTAGAGGAGCAGCCGGCAACGTAGCTCGCGCGCGCAACAGCTAGGCCGCCATCGGGGCCCTGGGCACGGCGCAGGCCAAACTCCGCCACGGGGCGACCGTCAGCGGCGAGCACCACGCGCGCCGTCTTGGTGGCGACAAGCGTCTGGAACCCGACGATGTTGAGCAGCGCCGTCTCGAGCAGCTGGCACTCCAGCGCGGGGCCGGTGACGCGCACCATGGGCTCGCGCGGAAAGACGAGCTCGCCCTCGGGCACGGCGTCGATGTTTACATGCGCACGAAAATCGCGCAGATAGTCGAGGAATGCGGACTTAAACATCGCGCCGCCGGCCGGGGCCTCAAGCGATGCGAGGTAGTCGATATCCTCGGGCGTAAAGCGCAGGTTCTCGACCAGCTCGGGCAGCTCGGCGGTGCCGCACATGACGGCATAGGCGCTGCCAAAGGGATGGTCGCGGTAAAACGCGGTAAAACAACCCTGCTCATTGGCCTTGCCGCTCTCCCACAGGCCCTGGGCCATAGTGAGCTCGTACAGATCGGTGAGCATTGCAATGTCGGTGGGATGCGAGATGTCGGTCAAAGCCATGGGGCGACCTTTCGGATGTGTGGTACAGAATTTGAGGGTTAGACGAGAGCAGAGGATGCGGACATAACGCCCGATGCAAATAGGTTAGAGCAGGCCCATGCTGGTCAGGATCGTGTAGCCCATAAAGATGACAAACGCGATGAGGGCAAGGACAATGATGATTTTTTGAGCCGGCGCCATGCCAGGGATCTCGTTCTCGCCCGTAGGTTCCTTGGAGGTAACCATGCGCTGGGCAAAGGTCATCTCGTCACGGCTCGGCTTGGGCTCGACGGACTTGGGACGAGCGGCCTTTTTAGGCTGAGGTTTGGGCGCGGCAGGTGCAGGCTTCGCAGCAGCGGGCTTGGGTGCGGGCGCGGGCTTGCGCTCGGATGCGGCGTTCGAGGCGACCTCCTCGGCCTTCGCACGCTCGGCGCGCAGGGCAGCCAGCTCCTCACGCTCGCGACGGGCCTCTTCCCGAGCCTCGCGGCGGGCCTTCTCAGCGCGGAGCTCTTCCAACTCAGCGCGCTCCTCGTCGGACAATGGTTGGGACTCAAGCTCGGCCATGGTATAGCCCTTTCTTTTAAAAAAAGCCGCCGACACAATGTCAGCGGCTTATCAAATCCAAGGGTGGAGACGAAGGGAGTCGAACCCTCGGCCTCTGCCATGCGACGGCAGCGCTCTCCCAACTGAGCTACGTCCCCAGGACAAGTCGATATTTTACCTACGGCTCGCCAACTGTCAACGCCCAATAACCAGTCTTTTTGGGGCGCGGCTATTTTGGCAACTTTTCGAACAGGCGATCCTCTCGATGATTTTTTATCCCCGTCCCAGAAAAATCATCGACGAACGCACTACTTTGCGCTGGTAAGAACACCGGTGGTGTCGAAGGCCGGGGTGAAGCTCTCGTCTACCGCGCCGCCCTCTTGCCAGAACATCGTCGTAAAACCCAGGTCGTCGGCATGGTCGAGCACCTGCTCGTACTCCTCACGCGTCACGGCGCGTGCCAGGTCGCCGCCCTGCTCGCGCATGAGCGCATTGGGCGTGTACTGGTTCATAACCGAGATCGGCACGTCGCCCACCGTCTGCCACACCAGGTCCAGCACGCGACACGAATCGTCTGCATGCCCCGGAAGCACCAGGTGACGCACGATCATGCCACGCTTCATAAGCCCGTCCTCGTCCACCAACTCTCCCCCGCGGCGCTCGATCTCGCGCGCCATCTGGGCCAGACCCGACACGGCCACACGCGGGTAATCCTTTATATGGGAGAGCGACTGCGCAAGCCCGGCATCGGCATATTTAAAGTCGGTGAGCCACACATCGACCAGGTCGCCCAGCGCCGCCACGGCACTCGCGCGCTCGTAACCACTCGTGTTGTAGACGATTGGGATAACCAGTCCGCGCGCCCGTGCCGCGGCAATCGCGGCAGGCAACAGGTGCGCATAGTGCGTCGCCGTCACCAAATTGATGTTGTTGGCACCCTGGTCCTGCAGTTCCAGCATAATCTCGACCAGGCGCTCAGGCGAAATCTCAAGGCCAAAATTGCCGGTCGAGATCTCGTGGTTCTGGCAGTAGATACATTTGAGCGAGCAGCCGCTAAAGAAGATCGTGCCCGAACCGGCCTCGCCCGAGATAGGCGGCTCCTCCCACATATGAAGCGCGGCGCGGGCCACCTTGAGCGTGTCGTTAGCACCGCAGACGCCGTGCGCGCCCTCATCGCGCGCCGCACCGCAACGGCGCGGACACAAATGGCAGGCGGGCGAAAAAAGTTCGGTCAACGACGTCGGCATAAAACCATGCTCCAAAACAACGATTCAGCAGCTCAAACGTAAAGGGATCAAGCGCACAGACGGCTCGAGCCCAAGGCGCCGTAATCGTCCGACACGATTTTTGTAATGTCAAGACTGGAATCGATAAAGTGCCGCTTTATGATGTAGGTATTCCGCCCCCCGCGGAGCAACTGGGTGAACCGTCGCGTTTATTTAGGGAGCCCACACAGTCGTACCTAGTACAGGCATCCTTCGTTGTTAAGGACGCTGGAACAGTCGATGAGGGCACCCACCTGTTTTAGGTGGGTTCATTTTCGTAACGTGGGGGGTGGTTTTCTTTTGCCGAAAATCACCATTACAGTCCATATGGATCCCCGCCGGCATCCCGACAAGCCATCGACAACATCCCAATATCTGGTAAGCGCGTGATTATCGCTGCGTGCAATTCCATGTACCCCCCTTGGTCGAGTATTATGGTTCGGCTATGCCCTTTGCGCATGGCGTTCTTCTGACCTTTTCCTTCGACGCTTGGCGGTTTTTAGATTCATGGCTTCATCCCCGAGCTACATACCGTACCTATGCGTGGCAGCGGCGGCCTTTATCACGACCTTCCTCGCGGTGCCCCTGGTCAAGCGCTTGGCAATTAAGCTCGATGCCGTCGACTATCCTTCTAAGCGCCGCATCAACACCAAGCCCATCCCGCGTTTGGGCGGAACGGCGGTGTTTTTGGGCCTGGTCGTCGCCTGCACTGTGCAAATCCTAGGCACCTGGTACCTGGGTTGGCCGCCCGTTTTGGTGCCCCACCCCCGTCTGCACATCAGCTACCCCATGCTGGCGCTCTCCTTTACCGTCATCTTTGCGACCGGCGCTATCGACGACGTCTTCCAGCTCACGCCCAAGCAAAAGCTGGCCGGACAAGTCCTCGCCGCGCTTATCGCCTGTATCGGCGGCCTAAAAATCGGCGTCATCGTCAACCCGTTTGCCCCCGGCGAGATCATGCTCGGATGGCTCGCCTACCCCATCACCGTAATCTATCTGGTGGCATTCACCAACATCATTAACCTCATCGACGGCCTCGACGGCTTGGCCACGGGCATCTGCGGCATCGCGTCGTTCACCATGTTTTCGATGGCCGTTCTCTCGGGCCGCATCGACGCCGCCGCGCTCTCCATTGCGCTCTTTGGCGCCTGTCTGGCCTTTTTGCGCTACAACTTCAACCCCGCAAGCATCTTCTTGGGCGACTCGGGGTCGCTGCTCCTGGGCTTTGCGCTGGGCTCCATCTCGCTGCTCAACGTGAGCCGCACCGCCGCACTCACCTCGCTTATCATCCCGCTCATCGTTGCCGGCGTGCCCATCATCGACACGTTTAGCGCCATTGTGCGCCGCAAGCGCGCCCACATTAGCATCGGGCAGGCCGACAAGGGCCACATCCACCACCGCCTGATCCAAGAAGGCTACAACCAAAAACAGGCCGTGCTGCTCATCTATGCCTGGTGCATCATGCTTTCGGCCGGCGCCGCCGCGATTAACCAGGTCGAGGTGCCCATGCGTGTGCTCATCTTTACCGTGCTCGCCATTGGCTCGGCGGCCTTTGCCAAGCATCTGCATCTGTTTGAGCCCGTGCTGCGCCACCATTACAACAAGCGCACGCACGAGGACGAGCTCGTCACCCCCGACGACCCCGCTTTTAAGCAGGAGGAGCAGGCAGCCGAGGAGCGCAAAGAAGAGCGCCACCACAAGCTCTAGGGCAAGCTGCCAAGGATGTGCCAAGGCACCGTTGGCCAAGCGCGGCCGCGCCGCACCCACCGCACAAGCCACCCCTCTCCCGCCCCTCGCCTACTTACGTCCCGCCCCTCCAATAAACGCGTTATCATCTTGACCCATGAATATACGTTAGGAGCAATCATGCCAAACGAGAACAGCTACGAAGTCGCGCTGCAAAAGAGCAACGCCATTCGCGAGGGCCTGGCCAATACGCCCGAGAAGTTCACCATGCTCACCGGTGATCGCCCCACCGGCCGTCTGCACCTGGGCCACTACTTCGGTACCCTCAAAGGCCGTGTTGAGCTGCAGGACATGGGCGCCAAGACCAACGTGCTCATCGCCGACTACCAGGTCATCACTGACCGCGACACCACCGAGCACATCCAGGACAACGTGTACAACATGGTCATGGACTACCTTGCCTGCGGCATCGACCCCGACAAGACCATGATCTACGCGCACTCCGCCGTGCCCGCCGCCAACCAGCTCATGCTGCCGTTCCTGTCGCTGGTGTCCGAGGCCGAGCTGGCGCGCAACCCCACGGTCAAGGCCGAGATGGAGGCCTCGGGCCACGAGCTTACCGGCCTCCTGCTCACCTACCCGGTGCACCAGGCCTGCGACATCCTGTTCTGCAAGGGCAACGTGGTGCCGGTCGGTCGCGACCAGCTGCCGCACATCGAGCTCACCCGCACCATCGCCCGCCGCTTTAACAACCGCTATGGCAAGGTATTTCCCGAGGTCGAAGCGCTGCTGTCCGAGACCCCGCTGCTGCCCGGCCTTGACGGTCGCAAGATGAGCAAGAGCTACGGCAACGCCATCAACATTTCGATGACCGCCGAGGAGACGGCCAAGCGCATCAAGAAGAGCCAGACCGACTCCGAGCGCATGATCACGTTTGATCCCGAGAACCGCCCCGGTGTGTCCGGCCTGCTTTCGACGGCTGCCATCTGTACCGGTCGTTCCGAGGTCGAGATTGCCGAGGAGATCGGCATGGGCGGCTCCGGCCAGCTCAAGAAGTACGTGACCGAGGCCGTCAACGAGTACTTCGCGCCGATCCGCGAGCGTCGCCAGCGCTACGAGAACGATCTGGATTACGTCAAGGACGTGCTGCACGAGGGCAATCGCCGCGCTAACGAGATCGCCGAGCAGACCCTGGCCGAGGTTCAGGACGCCATGGGCATGGTGTACTAGGCAAAGCGCTTTCGCACAACATAGACGGTGAGGCTGACCCCTCACCGAAACAGGAACAGGCCCGCTGGCAACTAACTGCCAGCGGGCCTGTTCCCGAAGTACACCGTTGAATCGCACAGAGGGGAGGAATGCGAATCAAACTCAACAGGGCAGGCTTTTTCATCGCCTATTGCCTGCTCCGTTGCTGAATACAATATAGTTCACCGTGGTTTACTTTCTAACGGCAACGTACGCCGCCACACCTTCTCCATATGTTAGCCCCGGTAAACCTGCAACGGGAAACCACCACGAAGGGGACAGGCACCTTTGTGGTGGTTTTGGCCACGGCAGAGCTGTTAGAGTCCGGCAGGCCAGCGACAGGCGGCCAAGTCGACGTGCATGGGATCGATAAACGCCACGCCCTCCCCCATTAAGAGCTCACGCTGGGCATCGGGGCCGCCAAAGGCAAAGCCCTCACAGATACGGCCGTCGGCAAACACCACGCGATGACAGGGAATTTGGCCGGGGCGCGGGTTGCTGTGCAGCGCATAGCCCACATAGCGCGCGCTCCGCGGACGACCGGCAAGCAGCGCCACCTGACCGTAGGTGGCAACCATCCCCTCGGGAATCTGCTCGACCACCTCGTACACCCGCTCAAAAAAGCCCTCAGACGCCATCGCATGCTCCTTTCAACCGAAACAAGCATAAACCACCACAAAAGTGCCTGTCCCCTTTGTGGTGGTTTTGAACGGATAGCTAGTTGGCGGGGCGGAAGAAGGCTACGGCTACGGCGCCGGGACCCACGTGGGTGCCGATGGTGGCGCCAATGGTGTGGATGGGCAGCTCGTTCTCGGCATGGCCGGCCCACAGCGCGGCGCTGTCCTCGATATACTTCTTGAGCACCGCGTCCGAAAGACCCGTATAACCAAGCGCCAGCGGCATGGAAAAGTCGACGCCGCCCGCCTTTTCGACCTTCTGGTTGAGCAGGTTACGGCCGTTCTTGGAACCGCGCGCCTTGCCCAGCTGCACGATCAGACCGTCCTCGACAGCCACCACAGGCTTTACGTTGAGCAGCGTGCCCACGGCGCCGGCCGCAGCAGACAGACGACCGCCGCGCACCAGGTACTCCAGCGTCTCGAGCAGGCCGATGACGACCACGCGGTCACGGACGGCCTCGACGGCCGCCGCGATCTGGGCCGCACTACGGCCCTCGTTCACCAGGCGCAGGGCATACTCGACCAGGACACGCTCGCCCAGAGTGACGTTATTGCTATCCACCACGTACACGTCGCCGCCCGGCGCCTCGGCAAGTGCGGTACGGGCACTCTGATTGGTGCCTGATAGCTTAGCGCCCACGGTAATAATCACAGCCTCATCGCCGGCTTCACGAACCTTGGCGATCGCCTGCGAAAACGCGTACGGGTTGACCTGGCCGGTCTTGGGCAGCTCATCGCGCTCCACGAGCATCTCGTAAAAGCGCTGGTGATCGATGTCGATGCCATCCATGTACACATCGGTGCCAAAGGTGACGGACAGCGGCAAAACGGCCAGTGCTGGGTGCTCGACCGGCGACATATCGCTTGCGGAATCGGTAATAATGCGGACGGACATAGCGAATCCTTTCTTGCGCAGGTCCCGCGCAGGGAATTTTGACAGCAAGGCCCCGGCACGGTATACGCGCTCAAACAGGACTATGCAGTTGTTAATTGGAAGCAAAAGCCTTGGCGGCCCTACAGCTCGCGCAGGGTGTTGAGAATCGTGCGCAGCGACGCATACATCTGCTCGCGCTGCTCCACACCCATAGCCTTACTGGTGGTATCGAGCACTTCGTGGATGATGCGGTCGGCCTCGCTCATGCTCTCGCCACCCAGAGCGGTCAGGCGCACCGGAGCACGATACTTAACGGCGGCATCGCCCGAATCGTCGACCTCGACGTAGCCGCCCTCCTCCAGATGCGCGAGCGTACGCGAGACGGCGGCGCGGGTCACGCCTGCCATGCGAGCCAGGTCAGCGCCAGTCAGGCCGTCCTTGCTGCGCTCAAGATAGTACAGGCACATAACGTCGGAGCCCTTGAGGCCCAGCCTTGCGCCCTCGGATGTCTTAATGCGTTGGATCTCCTTGTAGAGCCCGCTGATCAGTCCGACAAAGTCCTCGAAACGTGTCTCGTCGTTCTGCTGCATGGGAGACGACCGCCTTTCGCTTGCATAATGCTAACGGGTAAACATCTTAACCGTACTTATCGGCCGCCAGCCCTGCGCACCCTATTTGTTAACCCATCAACATAAAAACCACCACAAAGGACAGGCGCCTTTGTGGTGGTTTTGAGCATCAATAGGTTCTAGGCGCCGCTACAGGTCCACACGGGGATTGTCACGGGTCACAAGCGTCTTAACGACAACCGTCGCTCCCAGATACCGCTCGAGCAGATCGGCAAGACGGTCGATGGCGGCCTGGCAGTCCTCCATTCGCTCGGGCTCCACACACTCAATCGCCAGGAACGCATCGGCCGAATCATCGGACAGAGCCGTTCGAACGCCGTCGCGCCAGTTCCAGCAGCGGCACACGGCGCCCGCATCATCGATATAGGCGAGCTCGCCGGGCAGCGTCGGATCGTCCGCCTCCTCGCCAAGCGGCAAGAACGCGTCGCCACCGTCGGTCACCTTCAGGCAAAGGTCTCCCTCGATCGCATGCAGATCCTCGCCTCCCACGGGCAGCGCGTAGGTCAGCGACACCGTGTTGTAAATATCCACCGCGGGCGTAATGTGGCCCACCGGCTTGCCTTTGAGCACGCGTTTGAGCAAGTTCTCGATCGAGCAGCGCGCGCCTTTCTTGGTCTTGAACAGACGATAGGCCTCGCGCCATGCCTTGACCGGTGCGTTCTCGCTGATAGTGTCGCTGGTCAGATGACGCTCCGCATCGATATTGGCACGGTCGAGCAACGCCGCAATCGCATCCACGTCCTCTTGAGGAATCTGAGCCGTGGACTTCATGCCCTCCACGACCACAACACCGACCGCTGCCTGCGGAAACAACTCCCAGAATGAATCCTCGGCAATAAAGCTCTTCATACGCTCTCCCTTCATTGTGCGCGCCCGAGTGAGGGCGCCTAAACAAAAAGCGCCCTCACAGCGGCCACCTTCAAAGTCCTACGGTGCCGTCACAAGAACGCTTGCGCTGCCCCCATCCGGAGAAGAGGACGATATGTCAGGCGTATTGTAACCCGAGTCATCCACACGAGCAAAACCACCACAAAGGCGCCTGTCCCCTTTGTGGTGGATATGGACTCGAGGCGACGCTAGTGGCGGAGCCCCAGCAGGCCGCGGCCGCGATGACGGGCCTCGGCGGACACCTGGGCGTGCGGGCCGGCGGCTTTGACGGACTCGGGCAGGTGCGAGTACTTCTTCTCGAAGTTCTCCTCGAACATCACGGCCAGGTTGTGTGCAGCCTCGTCGTAACGAGCGGTGCTCTGCCAGTACTGGCGCGGCACCAGGATGCCGTCGGGCACACCGTGGCACGTTGTGGGAATGTCGACGTTAAAGATGTCGTCGTGCACGAACTCGCTGTCCTCGATGGTACCGTCGAGGGCGCGCGCAACCAGCGAGCGCGTGTAGGCCAGCTCGATGCGATGGCCTACGCCGTAGCCGCCGCCGATCCAGCCGGTGTTGACCAGGTACACGCGCGTGCGGCCGTCGGCAATACGCTCGCCGAGCATCTTGGCGTAAACCATGGGGTCGAGCGGCATAAACGGCTCGCCGAACAGCGAAGAGAACGTGGGCGTGGGCTCGGTGACGCCGACCTCGGTGCCGGGAATCTTAGCCGTAAAGCCCGTCACAAAGTGGTACATGGCGGCATCGGCCGTCAGGCGTGAGATGGGCGGCAGCACGCCAAAAGCGTCGCAAGTCAGGAACAGCACGACACTCGGAGTGGTGCCCATGCCCTTAGTCCACGCGTTAGGAATGTGCTCCACGGGATAGGCCACGCGCGTGTTGTGCGTGATCGAGATGTCGTCGTAGTTGGGCTTGCGGTTCTCGTCGAGCACCACGTTTTCGCAAATGGCGCCAAAACGGACGGCGTTGAAGATCTCGGGCTCGTGGAAGGCGTCCAGGCCCTCGCATTTTGCGTAGCAGCCACCCTCGATGTTGAAGATGCCCATGTCGGACCAACCGTGCTCGTCGTCGCCGATCAGCAGGCGCGTGGGATTGGCCGAAAGCGTGGTCTTGCCGGTGCCGGACAGGCCAAAGAACACGGCGGTCTCGTGCGTGACGGGATCCATGCTGGCCGAGCAGTGCATGGGCAGCACGTCGTCCTCGACGGGCAGCAGATAGTTCATGACGCTAAAGATCGACTTTTTAATCTCGCCGGAGTAGCCGGTGCCGGCGACCAGAATCACGCGTTCCTGGAAGTTGATGACCACGGCAGCGCTGGAGTTGAGGCCCTTGATGGCGGGGTCGCACTGGTAACCGGGCGCTGCGAGCACGCAGAAGTCGGGCTCGCCGGTGCGCGCGATTTCGCGGGCGAGCGGGCGGGCGAGCATCTGCTTAATAAAGAGTGCCTGGCTGGCACGCTCGCAGGCAACGAGCAGTCGACGCGTGTGGTTGCGGTCGGCGCCTGCCATGCCGCGGGTGACGAACACGTCGCGCTCGTTGAGATAGTCGACGATGCCGGCCTTGATGGCCTCATAGCTCTCGACGGACAGCGGGCGGTTGACGGCGCCCCAGGCAATCTTGTCGTGAACATCGGGGGTGTCAACGATAAAGCGGTCATTGGGGGAACGGCCGGTACGCTCCCCCGTCTCGATCACCAGCGCGCCGTTGGATGCCATGCGGCCTTCTTCGCGGCGGATAGCGTGTTCGACGAGCTCCGCGGCGGGTAGATCGACCAGCAGACGGGGCTGATTCTCGGCGGGATCTTCAACGAGCGTAATACCAAAGTTGGACAAAACTTCTGCAGGGGTAACACCAGGCATGGGGCCTCCTTTAAAAACGCGACACATGGACGCGGCGCGCACTTTACTCACGTAAAGCCCGTTGTACCCGATATGCAAAAACGTTTTTGCGGCAAGGGCGGCAAGCCCGCCCAACGGTCAAAAATCGCAGGCAAGCGGCCTGGTCATTGGGGACGTTCTTAAACGACTAGTCTTTGGAGACGTTCTTGAACAGGCAACATTCAAGGAGCGTCCCCGGATGCCGGCACTTAGGGACGTTCCCAAAGTGCCGGCACATAAGGAACGTCCCTAAGTGCCGACTACAGCGGCAGGCCTTGGCCGAGCATGGCTATGGCGCTCATCAGGACCAGCATGCCGGCAGCGTAGGGCAGCACCGCGCCTAGGAGCTCGGCATCCTTACCGCGCACGTGCACGGCGGCAAGACCAATGGCGAGTGTCTGCGGCGAGATCATCTTACCGGCGGCGACGCCCAGGGCGTTCAACGCGACCATCCAGTAGTCGCTCACACCCAGCGCAGTGGCAGCCTGGCTCTGAATGGGGCCAAACAGCATGCCCGAAGATGTGCCCGAACCGGTCACGAACGCACCGACCGCACCGATCCACGGAGCCAGAATCGGGTACAGGCCGCCGGCGACCGCAATGCAAAACGCACTGATCGACGAAATCATGCCGGCATAGCCCATCACCTTGGCGCAGCCCAGTACCGAAAGCATCGTGATCACCGTCGGCTTCATCTGCTTCACAGTCGCGGCCAGCACCTCGCCCATCATTCGCGGCGAAGCACCCTGAATGGCACCGCCGACAAACGCCGCCAGGAAAATCCAGACGCCCGGCGTATTGATCCACGAAAACGTAAGCGTACCGGGATTCTCACCGCAATACACCTGCACGTGGCTCGCAAACGGCGCGAGCGCGGCATGTACAGCGGACACCAGGTTAGACGTGCCCAGCAGCAACACAAAGATCAGAATGAAGCACGACCAGGCCGAAAGCGCCGACTTAACGGTGAGCTTCTCCCCCGCCTCGATATTCATGTGGAAGCGCGCATCCAGGTGGCCGGACTTCTCGGCGCGCATGGCAAGCGCGGCGGTCAGCGCAAGCGACACGATGGAGCCTACGACCACGGCCAGCTCGGGACCCACAAACATGGCGACGACCAGGGCCGCACCAACAAAGGACACACCGGAAAGCAGTGCCACGCCGGCAACGCCGTTCAGGCGCTCTGCAACGCTTGCAACATTGCCCTGATCATCGGCAACACGACCCGCAACCAGCACGATAAGCAGCGGCATCGCCACAAAGAAGGGCGCGAGCTGCACCAGCTGAACGGTAGCCAAATGCAGGGAATCCAGGCCCACCAGGTCGGCAACGGACACCGTGGGAATGCCGATAGAGCCGTAGGGCGTGGGCACACCGTTGGCTAGCAGGCAGATCAGCACGGCAGGCACGGCCTCAAAACCAAGGCCCGCGAGCATGCCGGCGGGAATGGCAACGGCGGTACCAAAGCCGGCCATGCCCTCCATAAAGCCACCGAAGCACCAGGCCACGAGCAGCGCCAGCAGACGGCGGTCGCTGCTGATGGAAGTGATCATGCTGCCGATCACGTCCATGGCGCCCGTGCGAACGCACAGGTTATACGTGAACACCGCGGCGATGATCACCAGGACGATGGGCCACAGAGCCATCAAAAAACCTTCGAGCGAGGCGGTCGCGATCTGCGCTGCCGGCAGGTGCCACCATGCGAAGGCAAGCAAGCACGAAAGGACAAACGATCCGATAGCGGCCTTCCAAGCTGGCCATTTAAAGCACAGCAGCATCACGACCAGCCAAATAATCGGCACAAGAGCCAGTATGAATGCGGCGACGTCCATAGGTAGAAGCTCCTTGGTACCGCGTGGGCGGCATCGGGGGTGTCACAAAACTTCAACAGGATACCGCACGTTTACCGACAAATTACAGCCGCCCGCCGAAATTATTGAACAACCTGTTCAAAAACATGAATGGATACCACCGCGACTATACTAGAGCGCAGCAATAGAAAGGAACCGCCTTGAGCATCACGCCCCTCGATAGCATCCGCCGCGCCATCGCCCGCCGCAATGGCGTCGCCGACCCCGCCGTATCGGGCGGGGCGCACGGACAGGGCGGACGCATCGAGAACGGCCTCTTCCCCGCCTCGCACACTGCCGAGGAACTCGCACGCATCCAAGAGCTGAGTCAGCGCAACGCCGGCGGACCCGACAGCAGCCAGGCCACGCGCCGTCGCCGGCGCGAACACGATCGGGAGCCCGGCCCCGTCCGCCGCATGGTCAACGCCTGGTGGAACCGTCTGCTCGGCGCCGTCTACGGCGGCGGCTTCTCCATGCAGGAAGCGGAATACGAGGAGCACGCCACCAGTCGCGACTATCTTTGGAACACCCTCGGCACCGCCGTGTGGGGCTTGGCGTTTCCGCTGCTCACCATCGTGTCTACGCAGCTCGTGGGCGCCGAAGAAGCAGGCAAATTCTCCATCGCCTTTGTCACCGGCACGCTCATCATGATCGCGTGCAACTACGGCGTGCGCAATTTTCAGGTCTCGGACATCGACGAGAAGACGTCCTTTGCCTCCTACCAGCTCAACCGCTGGCTTTGCGGAGCGCTCGCCCTAGGCTGCGGCCTCATGTACAGCAGCGCCCGCGGCTATGACGCGCAAATGGCGACGATCGGCCTGGGCGTCTACCTGTATAAGGTCATCGACGGCGTCGCCGACGTGTACGAAGGCCGCCTGCAGCAGGCCGACAAGCTCTACCTGGCTGGCATGAGCCAAACGCTACGCTCCATCGGCGTCATCGCGGTCTTTAGCGTGGCACTGTTCCTCACGCGCAGCATGCCCATCGCGGCCATGGCCATGGGCATTGCCGCGATTGCCTCGCTCGTGCTGGTCACCGCCCCGCTCGCCCTGCTCGAGACCGAAAAATCGCGCCGCGTGAGCCTGCGCGAGGTCGGCCGCCTGTTTGTCCAGTGCGCCCCACTCTTTGGCGCGCTATTCCTGTTCAATCTTATCGAGAGCATGCCCAAGTTTGTGATGGAAGGCACACTGGCCTACAAATACCAGCTGTACTTTAATGCCCTGTTTTTTCCGGCTCAGGCTATTCTACTGAGCATTGGATTTGTCTATAAACCGCAGCTTTTGCGTCTGTCGAGCATTTGGGCGAACCCGCGCAAACGCCGCCGTTTTGACTTGATCATTATTGCCGTTATGGCGCTGATCGTGGTCATCACCGGCGTGTGCGCCGCATTTATGGCAGGTCCCGGTATTCCCCTCATGAGCTATATGTACGGCCTCAACTTTGAGCGCTACCGCACA
Source organism: uncultured Collinsella sp. (assembly GCA_958445985.1). Classification (GTDB taxonomy): domain Bacteria; phylum Actinomycetota; class Coriobacteriia; order Coriobacteriales; family Coriobacteriaceae; genus Collinsella. The sequence goes on from CAUCUN010000001.1 coordinate 214,331, forward strand.
TTGGCGCTGCTGATGGTCGTCGCCGGCGGCGTCACCGCGGCCATCGACTTTATCTACGCCATCATCACGGTGCTGCGCCATGCCGGCGACGTCACCAAGATCTACCTGATCTGCTTTGCCGTGAGCGTGGTGCTCCCGGTGATTCTGATCAATCTGCTCGGCCTGATGGGCGCCGTCGTGAGCTACCTGGCCATCATGGCCCTACTGCTGGTACTGTTGATTATCGAGTACGCCCACATCCGCCAACGCATCGAGCGCGACCGCAACCCATACGGCGCCTAAATGGTGCAATGGGGGCAGCTTATTTGCGATGGAATCACCCTGGTTGGGGTCTCGTTGCGGACAATATGCATCACGCAAAACTAAGTGAGTAGACTTTTACCGAATCCCCGACCGCACCGACAAGGCACAGGTCTGTGACCTGCGGTTTTATTGAGGCAAATATGTTGGGTGCTCGGCATTTCCAAAAAAGCCTACTCACTTAGCTAGCGGGCAGCCAAAAAAGAACCGTCGCGACGTCGTTTGACTCCGTTGCGACGGTTTTTCGAGCATTTTCGCGCTGCCGAGGACGCAGACGCTCCTCATTTCTAGCGTTTACCGAGCAAGAAGGCGCTACTCTCCGAAAGTAGTCAAAAAAGCCCCGTCCCATATTAGCTACCCTTTGCGCCGTTATTCCCCGGGGCGAATATTCGCGTAGAACTCGGCCCCGTCGTCCAGGCGCAGGATGCCCACGCGGCCGAACTCGGAGCCGGTGGCGGCAGCGCAGTCGATGTCGATGCGATCGGGCACACCGGCAGTGTCCTCGCCGCCCAAGCGCACGATCTGCCCGCGGCCCGACTCCTCGTCGAGCCCCGCAAGACCACCGACCTCGCAATAACGCCCGAGCGACACCGTTGGCG
>CAUCUN010000002.1:0-212989 GCA_958445985.1 uncultured Collinsella sp.
GGAAAGAAGCTGCGCCGCGGGGGAGGCGACCCAAATGGCTTTCTCATATCGTCTTCTTTTGCTTCGTACGCTGCTTAAGTGCCTTGGAAAGTCCGATAAGCGCCGTGAGGAGCGAGACCAAAGCGGTCAGGAGCTTCACGAAATCAATCAGATCGGTCATGGGCATCACCTCCCGTCGCATGGAGGGCGCTGCCCGGCACATGGAACTGCCGTCAACAACTGCCATTCTATCAAAGCGCGGTCATAAATACGAATATATGTTCGATAATAACAGCAACGTGATTCCCTCGAATAGCAGCCTTTCGTAAGGGCGGCAGAAGACGGCGCTGGGCGATTGGGGCTAGACGCGCAGGTCTTCGTCACCGAAAGCCCGTTTGATTAACCAGCCCTCTGTAGGTACACTGCATATTGATGGACCCAGGATGACCGCTGATTCAAGTCACCGGGCCTAAATCTTTTTCATGCATTTGAATAGAGCGGGCAACTCTCTTGGGGCCGTCTGCATGGCGTGTGCCTGGCGCATGGTATTGCGCCCCACTTTCATGTCCGCACGGGTTCCTATCCTTACGGCAATGTAGCCGCTTATGTAACAAGCGGCAGTTGACGGAGAAAGGCCATAACCGTGTCAGCTGAAAAGACGCCGTGTATCTCGGCTATCGATACGACGAACTTAGCGCGCCAGATCGTGCTGGACTTTGAGTTTGCGCCGGTGCCAAAGCAGCGCCAGCGCCTTGGGCTGCGCAATGAGATTATTGAGGTCGGCGCCGTCAAGCTCGATTACCACGGCAACGTTATGGGCGAGTTCTCGCAGTTTGTGCAGACAGAATTTACCGAAGGCGTTGCGTTCCCCGTCCGCGAGCTCTCAGGGATATCGGCCGTGGACACCGCGATGGCCGATCCGCTCCACATGGTGATCAAAAGGCTCAGCGATTGGATCGGTCGCTACTCCGCACAGGTAGTTTGCTGGAGCGGGGCGGACCGTCGACAGCTTTTGACCGAGTGCCAGGCAAAGCACATCGATCTTTCCGCATTTCCTACGGATTGGGCCGACCTGCAGGCGTTTTACACCTCGATCATGGACGTGGGCAGCCACGGGTGCGTCTCTTTGAGTGACGCGGCAACGTGGTTTGGCATTGAGTTCGACGAGTCGACAGGTCACGCCCACAGCGCTCTGGCCGATGCGCGCGTGACCGCCAAGCTGCTCAAGCAGGTGATGGATGGGGACTACCACGTGAGCCCGTGCGCCCAGGAAGTCCGCCAGCGGTGGGGGATGGGCGAGCGACCCCAGACGCGCCTTTCCAGCAAGTGCCCCGAGCTGGGCGACCTGCTGCTGAGGCTGAAGGCGGAGGGGAGGTAGGCCTTTTGAGAACGCCATTCGGTTTGGCATGGCAGGGCTGTAAGCGCGACTTCGCACTGCTGTTTGAATCGAAGCGTCAACCAGTATGACGAGCTGTCTGGTCTGTCTGCCTACACCATCGCAATCCCGCGGGCCGCACTCAACAGCTCATACTCCCTTTCGCTCCACTGCCGCAGCTCGGCTGTGCGTACGGCGTCGCGACACAGGTCCAGAAACACCTCAGCTCCCTCGCAGAAGCACTCGCGGGCAAAGTCGCCCGAGCCGCTTGCGACGCACGCGCCGTCGGCAAAGAGCTTCCAGCTAGACGGCTCACGCAAATCGTCTCCGAACAACTTAATCTGTAGCACATGCGGATTGCCAGCAGCGCAGAGCTCTTCCTCGAGCTTCTGTACCGTGAAGCGCATCTGGTGGGAGAGGCTGCTCTTGACCATGGCCGAGGCGTAGCCGTTCGGCTTGTCCAGAAGATGCATGCGTTTTGGCTGTGCGACTAGGTTGTGGAAGTTGCGCTCACTGCGCACGGAGAAATTGTCCATACGGACTCCTTTCATCGATGTTGGCAGGGCCACCGTGCCTCTTGGCCGGTTGGCGTCGGGATCGTGGAGCCAACTCTCTACCCCGACTCTGGATAAAACGCGCCCGCTCCTTGCGGGCAAGAGGAAGTCTATCAACGTGTACGGACAGAAATCAAGCGCCATCCGCGAAATGACGCGCGGATGGCGTTGGTTTCCCAAGTGATTATTCGGCTTTCATCCGGAAAAGTGTCGAAATCAGCCGTGCAAAAGTACGGAAAAGTGTCGAAATGGACACCTTAAAACTTCGGGAAAAGTGCCTAATTCGATAGGCAAATTATCCGGAAAAGTGTAACCGGATGACAAAACAGCACTTAGAAGCCGGTGCTGGATGCGGGATCCTGCGGCTGCCTTCAGCCCTCGCTACTCGTCGTCCTCGTCGTTGGGGTCGCCCTTGAGGGTGTTGATGTCCAGGTACTGGTTGTCGTCCTCTTTTTGCTGGGTTTCCGACTCCGCTTGGGTGGGGCCGCGGAACAGCTGGAATCCCTCAAACGCAATGACGCCGAGCAGGGCAATGATAATGGCGATAAAGGCAACCTTGACTGCCTGCGGAAATTCCGAGAAACGCAGTGCCTTTTCCTCGGCGTAATAATCGGCGAAGCGCTCTTCGCCCGTGCTTTTGGTATATGCCGGCGCGGACGCGGCCTCCGGGTCATATTCCGGTGCAGGCGTGGCAGCGTACGGATCGTTGAGATAATCGCTCGATGCGGTGCCATAATCCTCGGTCTCGATGCGACCGGTGCCAGCATAGCCATCGGAATAATCGGAATATGCCGCACCGCCCTCATAGTCTGCGGCGCTCGTGTTGGCGGCAAAAAGCGGGTTAACTGGAACATCGAGCGCCGGCATGCCGGCAGAGGTCTCATCCAGATCGGCTGCAGCCCAGGAATCGTAGGCAACCTGATGGAAAACGGGCTCATCGAGCCTTGCGACCGGAGGCTTGCGTGCCGCAGGAACAGGCAACTGCTGGGCGCTGTACATAACGGTGCTGTCGGCCGATTTGCCCTGCGTCGCTGCAGCGAGAAATGCCGCCGTCTCGGACGGGTCGCTTGCGGGGCGGGGAGCGGGCGTGGGCGCCGAAGTGGGTGCGGGCGTAGGCGCGGGCGTCGAAACAGGCGACTGCGCAGGAGTCGGCGCAGATGCGGGCTTAGGCGCAAGTGCGGGATTGGGACTTGACGGGCGAGCCCCGCCGCCCATGAGTTCGTCGGCGGTCCACGGGCGATCATCCATCACGTCGTCAAGGCTCAGCGAAAACAGGTCGTCTTCACCCTCATCGAACATGCGGTGCACATGTCCACCAATTGCCGGAATCAATCCGCGACCGGTGCATGATGCCTTGCTCAACGCCATTCTGTTCCATCCTTTCGAAATGCTAATGACATCGATTATATGGAACTTCCCAAGCGGCTCGGTCTTGGATTCGTGCTTTCCAGAACTCGCGCCCAAAAGGGGAGGGGCAATCCAGGCGAGTGCCTACTTGTCGCCGGCCGCCGCCTTGGCCTCATTGAGGTAGCTATAGAAGCTGTACTTGGAGATGCCAAAGAACTCGCAGGCGCGCTCGCTCGACTTGGAAATGAGAAAGGCGCCGCGACGGTCGAGGTAGCCAACGGCACGAATGCGCTCGTCTTTGGTCATGAGTGCCGCGGGCTTGCCCACAAACTGCTCGCACTCGTGCAGCAGGTCCTCGAGCAGGTCGCCGATGTTCTTGGTAATGGGCTCGGGCTCGGTATAGCCCGTGCCGCCGGTGCCGGTAAAGGCGTCGAGCGAGCGCTCAAAAGCCTTCATAAGCGTAATGTCAAAGTTGATGCCCAAAATGCCGACGGGCTTGCCTTCGTCGTTGCGGATAAAGATGGTCGAGGACTTGAGCAGCTTGCCATCGGTGGTTTTAGTGAGGTACGGCTCGCGGTCGTGTACGTCGGTGCTGCCCTCGTGCATGGACTCAAACACAATATGGCTGGGGCCGTCACCCAGTTTGCGCCCGCTGACGTGGCCGTTTTCGATCACTACGATGGAGTGGTCCACGTCCTCGGTCTCCAGATCGTGGACGACGACTTCGCAGTTGGGGCCAAATTGGAGCGCCAGGCCGTGTGCGAGGCGCTTGTAAAACTCAATCTGTGCGGGGGTCATGGGTGCCTTCCTAAAAATTAGTTTGGGCACACTTTGCCATAAACCACATCTGTTCGCAAACAAATCCATCAACAAGGCAATTCATGACCGTTCGGCGGCGAAAAAGTACCGATTACGGCAACAAACAATTTGTTAGGTTTTCCAATCAAAAAGTGTGATAGAACAGTGCTAACAAACTTTTTGTTTGGCATCCACATAAAAGTTCAGTCGCATGAATGGGAATGGGCTGAAACGCGTATGCGGGGGCCGGCAAGAGAGGACTTAAGGAGTTCACCGTATGGCCGATAAGATCCAGTGGGCGGGCAACACGATGCCCAAGAGCGATGACAAGCACTTGGGAATCATGAGCCTCGACCACGTGAAGAAGGCCCGCGCCTTCCACCAGTCGTTCCCTCAATATACCGTCACCCCGCTTGCCCGCCTGGACGGTCAGGCTGCGCGCTTGGGTCTGTCCAACCTGTGCGTTAAGGACGAGAGCTATCGCTTTGGCCTCAACGCCTTTAAGGTTCTGGGCGGATCGTTTGCCATGGCCAACTACATTGCCGACGAGACCGGCAAGGACGTTGCCGAGTGCACCTTCGATTACCTGACCTCCGATCAGCTTGCCAAGGACTTTGGCCAGGCCACCTTCTTTACCGCTACCGACGGCAATCATGGCCGCGGCGTGGCATGGGCTGCCAACAAGCTGGGCCAGAAGGCCGTCGTTCACATGCCCAAGGGTTCCACCAAGCCCCGCTTCGATAACATCGCCGCCGAGGGCGCAACGGTGACTATCGAAGAGGTCAACTACGACGAGTGCGTGCGCATGGCCGCCGCCGAGGCCGACGCCTGCGAGCGCGGCGTCATCGTTCAGGACACCGCCTGGGAGGGCTACGAGAAGATCCCGTCTTGGATCATGGAGGGCTACGGCACCATGGCTTCCGAGGCTGCCGAGCAGCTGCGCGAGATGGCCATCAACCGCCCGACGCACGTCTTTGTCCAGGCTGGCGTGGGTTCGCTCGCCGGCGCCGTGGTGGGCTACTTCACCAACCTGTATCCCGATAACCCGCCCACCTTCGTCGTGGTCGAGTGCGCTCCGGCCGCCTGCCTGTACAAGGGCGCTGCCGCCGGCGACGGCGATCCGCGTATCGTGGACGGTGACATGCCCTCCATCATGGCCGGTCTGTGCTGCGGCGAGCCCAACATCCTGGGCTGGGATATCCTGCGCAACCATGCCACCGCCTTCGTGTCCTGCCCCGACTGGGTCACCGCTCGCGGCATGCGCACCCTGGGCGCTCCCGAGAAGGGCGACCCGCGCGTCATCTCCGGCGAGTCCGGCGCGGTGACCACCGGCCTGGTCGAGACCCTCATGCTCGATCCCGAGTACGCCGAGCTCAAGGAACTCATCGGCCTGGACAAGACGAGCTCCGTGCTCTGCTTCTCCACGGAAGGTGACACGGATCCCGACCAGTATCGCCGCATTGTTTGGGAAGGCGAATATCCCACTTGCTAATCGTTGGGGCGGAGTAAATAGGTATCGCTCCGCCACCTCACAGGTAGATTCCTTCGTTTGAAAGGTTATGAACAATGGCTAAAGAACTCGATTTCGACGCTATCAAGGCTGCTGCTGAGTCTCACCGCGCCGACATGACTCGCTTCCTGCGCGCTATGATCTCCCATCCCTCTGAGTCCTGCGAGGAGGGTGAGGTTGTTGCTTGCATCAAGGCCGAGATGGAGAACCTTGGCTATGACGAGGTCAAGGTCGACGGCCTGGGCAACGTCATGGGCTTTATGGGCGAGGGCGACAAGATCATCGCCATCGACTCCCACATCGACACCGTCGGCATCGGCAACATCGAGAACTGGGATGCCGATCCCTATGAGGGCTACGAGACCGATGAGATCATCTACGGCCGCGGCGGCTCCGACCAGGAGGGTGGCATGGCTTCCGCTACCTACGCTGCCAAGATGATGAAGGACATGGGCCTCATCCCCGAGGGCTACAAGATCATGGTCGTCGGCACCGTCCAGGAAGAGGACTGCGACGGCATGTGCTGGCAGTACATCTACAACAAGGACGGCATTAAGCCCGAGTTCGTCATTTCCACCGAGCCCACCGACGGCGGCATCTATCGCGGTCACCGCGGCCGCATGGAGATCCGCGTCGACGTTCACGGCACCTCCTGCCACGGCTCTGCTCCCGACCGCGGCGACAACGCCATCTACAAGATGGCCGACATCATCGCCGACGTCCGCGCCCTCAACAACAACGGCTGCGACGAGTCGACCGACATCAAGGGCCTCGTCAAGATGCTCGACCCCAAGTACAACCCCGAGCACTACGAGGATGCCCGCTTCCTGGGCCGCGGCACCTGCACCGTCAGCCAGATCTTCTACACCAGCCCCAGCCGTTGCGCCGTGGCCGACTCCTGCGCCATCTCCATCGACCGTCGCATGACCGCCGGTGAAACCTGGGAGTCCTGCCTGGACGAGATCCGTAACCTGCCGGCCGCCAAGAAGTACGGCGACGACGTGAAGGTCTCCATGTACATGTACGACCGTCCGTCCTGGACCGGCGAGGTCTACGAGACCGAGGCTTACTTCCCCACGTGGATCAACAAGGAGACCGCTCCGCACGTCAAGGCCCTCGTCGACGCCCACAAGGCCATGTTTGGTGACGAGCGCATCGGCTGCGAGCCCAGCATGGACAAGCGCACCGGTCGTCCGCTGTGCGACAAGTGGACCTTCTCCACGAACTGCGTCTCCATCCAGGGCCGCTACGGCATCCCCTGCGTGGGCTTTGGCCCGGGTGCCGAGTCTCAGGCTCACGCTCCCAACGAGGTCACCTACAAGGACGACCTGGTCACCGCTGCCGCCATGTACGTGGCTGCCCTGAACCTCTACGATCCGAGCCAGGCCGATGGCGACGCCACTGTGTTCCGCGCCGGTCTGACCAACAACAAGATCGATTAGTCCCATTCCTCGATTTTGTTGAGCTGGGGGCCGCTCGTGTCCCCGGCACCCCCCCCTGTTGACTTGGGGCCCGCGGTCGTTATCTCCCATGCTTCCTCAACGGTAGCGGGTCCTCGTCATAGCGCTCTGTATGTTCTAGCCACACGCGCATGCCGGAGCGCATTAACTCATTGCGATCGTTTCATCTTTAGAAAGGACATTTCCATGGACGCTAAGTTTACCGAGCTCGTCGAGCAGCTGAACGGCCTCGATTTTAAGGGTATGTACGGCAGCGACTTCCTGCACACCTGGGACAAGACCACCGATGAGCTCAAGGCTCTCTACATCGTCGCCGACGCCCTGCGCGAGCTGCGTGAGAACAACGTTTCGTCCAAGATCTTCGACTCGGGCCTGGCCGTCTCCCTGTTCCGCGACAACTCCACCCGTACGCGCTTCTCCTTCTCTAAGGCCGCCAACCTGCTCGGCCTTGAGCTGCAGGACCTGGACGAGAAGAAGTCCCAGATCGCTCACGGCGAGACCGTCCGCGAGACCGCTACCATGATCTCCTTCATGGCCGACGTCATCGGCATCCGCGACGACATGTACATCGGCAAGGGCGACGCCTACATGGCCGAGGTCTCCGAGTCTGTCCAGCAGGCTTACGAGGACGGCGTTCTGGATCACCGTCCCACGCTCATCTCCCTGCAGTCCGACTCCGATCACCCCACGCAGTCCTCTGCCGACATGCTCTACCTCATCAACGAGTTTGGCGGCCTCGAGAACCTCAAGGGCAAGAAGGTTGCCGTTACCTGGGCCTATTCGCCCTCTTACGGCAAGCCGCTGTCCTGCCCGCAGTCGCTGATCAGCCTGCTGCCCCGTTTTGGCATGGACGTCACCCTTGCTCACCCCGAGGGCTACGACCTCATGCCCGAGGTCGTCGAGCGCGCCAAGGGCTATGCCGCCGAGTCCGGCACCACCTTTAAGCAGGTCAACACCATGGCCGAGGCCTTCGAGGGTGCCGACATCGTGATCCCCAAGAGCTGGGCTCCGTTTGCCGCCATGGAGAAGCGCACCAACCTGTACGCCGAGGGCGACGACGCCGGCATCGCTGCGCTCGAGAAGGAGCTGCTCGCTCAGAACGCCACCCATCAGGACTGGTGCTCCACGACCGAGCTCATGGAGAAGACTGCCAACGGCCAGGACACCATCTTTATGCACCCGCTGCCCGCCGACATCTCCGGTGTCTCCTGCGAGCACGGCGAGGTCAACGCCGACGTCTTCGACATGCACCGCGTGGGCATGTACAAGGAGGCCAGCTACAAGCCGTACGCCATCGCAGCCATGATGTTCCTGCAGAAGGTTGCCGATCCCGCCGCTACCCTCAAGGCCCTCGACGAGCGCAACACCGCCCGTTGGCTCCAGGCCTAAAGCCGGGCTGAGAAATGGCTAAGCGTATCGTTGTCGCCCTGGGCGGAAACGCCCTCGGCGCCAACCTTCCCGAGCAGATGGAGGCCGTCAAGACGACTTCCAAGGCTATCGTCGACCTGATCGAGGAGGGCAACGAGGTCGTCGTCGTGCATGGCAACGGTCCCCAGGTGGGCATGATCGCCAACGCGATGGCTGAGCTCACGCGCTCTAATCCTCAGAAGTACGTTCCCTGCCCCTTGTCCGTTTGCGGCGCCATGAGCCAGGGCTACATTGGCTATGACCTGCAAAATGCGCTGCGCGAGGAAATGCTCGACCGCAATATCGACAAGGGTGTCGCCACCGTGCTCACCCAGGTCGAGGTTGCGGCAGACGACCCGGCCTTTGCCGACCCGGTCAAGCCGATTGGTCCGTGGATGAGCGAGGCCGAGGCCAAGGAGCTGGAGGCCGACCGCGGCTACCAGTTCATCCACGACGAGAAGCAGGGCTTCCGTCGCGTGGTTGCCTCGCCCAAGCCCGTGAACATCGTCGAGCTCGACACCATCAAGTCGCTCGTCGAGTCCAACCACGTGGTGATCTCCTGCGGCGGTGGCGGTATTCCCGTCACCAAGGCCCAGGGCAACCACCTTAAGGGCGCTGCCGCCGTCATCGATAAGGACTTTGCGGCCGAGAAGCTCGCCGAGCAGCTCGACGCCGATGCCCTGATTATCCTGACGGCCGTGGAGAAGGTTGCCATTGGCTTTGGCACCGACCACGAGCAGTGGCTCGACACGCTGACCGCGGCTGACGTAAAGCGTCTGTCCGAGGCCAACGAGTTCGGTCGTGGCTCCATGCTGCCCAAGGTTCAGGCCGCCTCGACGTTTGCCGAGAGCAAGCCGGGCCGCACGGCGCTCATCACGCTGCTCGAGAAGGCGCGTGACGGTCTTGCCGGCAAGACCGGTACCACGTTTACCGGCGACGCTGAGTAGGCATATCTGCACCATTGAGGAGGGTGCCCTGCGTCGCGGGGTGCCCTCCTTTGTGCTATGGAGAGCCAAGGGTCGTTCGCTGGAAAACGAGTGCGTGCCTGTTCCGACGGAGTGTGAGCTTGGTATGGTGGGTATAGCAACTATGGTGTCCAAAGCAGCCAGGGGAGGTTTGCGGAGATGAAACTCGGTTGCGTCATTATGGCTTCGGGCGAGGGCAAGCGGTTTGGCTCTAACAAGATGCTTGCCGATATCTATGGCGAGCCGCTGATTGCCCGGACCATCGATTCGGTTCCCCAGGGCTTTGACGCCGTGGTTTCGACGCGTTGGCCCGAGGTCGCCCAGATTTGCGAGGACAAGCATTGCCCGTGCGTGCTGCACGATGGCGAGCTGCGCAGCGAAAGCGTCCGCGCGGGTCTTTCGTGGGGGGTCGAACGCAACTGGAAAGGTTGCCTCTTTTTGCCGGGCGACCAGCCGCTCGTGAGTTCGGATTCTTTTGATGCCATGGTTCGCGCATTTGACGAGCGTGGCCGCAAGCATCCGGTGCGTCTTGCGTGCAACGGTGAGCCTTCGAGCCCGGTGCTCTTTCCGGCGGAACTGTTCGATGCACTTATGTGTCTTGAGGGCAAGGACGGCGGGGGCTCGATTCTCAAGGACCGTACCGACGTGGTGCTGGTCGAGGCGCGTGCCTACGAGCTGTGGGATGTCGATACCGCAGAGGGACAGCGACGCATAACGGAGCATATCGCGGCCTGCTCGTATTTTGATCGCGTGGCCAACTGTATTAATCAATAAGGAGCAACATGATCATCATCAAAAACGGCGCGCTCGTGACGCCCCAGGGGCTTCGCCGCGCCGATCTTGCCATGGAGGGCGACAAGATTGTGCGGATTGCCGCGGCGATTGAACCGGCCGAGGGCGATACCGTCGAGGACGCCGCGGGCTGCTGGGTGTTTCCCGGCTTTATCGACGGCCACACGCACATGCAGTGCTGGACTGGCATGGATTGGACAGCCGATAGCTTTGAAACCGGCACGCGTGCGGCTGCCTGCGGCGGTACGACGACCATCGTGGACTACGCCACGGCCGACCGCGGCGTGACCATGCCCGATGCCCTTGCCGAGTGGCACCACCGCGCCGACGGCACCTGCACGGCAAACTACGCTTTTCATATGGCACTCGCCGAGTGGAATGAGCGCAACCGCGCCGATCTCGCGGCTATGCGCGAGGCGGGCGTTTCGTCGTTTAAGACCTACTTTGCCTACGACCACCTGCGCTTGGACGATGCCGAGACACTCGAGGTGCTGGAGGAGCTCAAGCACCTGGGCGGTATCCTGTGCGTGCATTGCGAGAACGGCACGCTGGTGAATGAACTTCAGAAGCGCGTGTACGAGCAGGGGATTCATGGACCCGAGGGGCATGCGCTCAGCCGTCCGGACGTGTGTGAGGCCGAGGCCGTGAGCCGCCTGCTGTATCTGGCGCACTTGGCCGGGGACGCTCCGGTCAACGTGGTGCACCTTTCGACCAAGCTGGGGCTCGAGGCCATTCGCGCTGCCAAAGCGCGCGGGCAGAAGAACATCTATGTCGAGACATGCCCCCAGTATCTGATGCTCGACGACACCTGCTATCTGGAGCAGGGCGAGGACGGCTTTGCGGGCGCCAAGTACGTGATGAGCCCGCCGCTGCGCCATGCCGGCGACCGTGCGGCCCTGCGCGAGGCGCTTGTGGCCGGCGAGATCGATACGATTGCGACCGACCACTGCAGCTTTAACCTGCACGGGCAAAAGGACCGCGGGCGCGACGACTTCCGCGCGATTCCCAACGGCGGGCCCGGCGTGGAGCATCGTCCCGTTGCGATTGCCACGAGCTTTGAGGGGCAGTTGGGACCCGAGGATCTGTGCCGCTTGATGAGCGAGAACCCGGCGCGCGTCTTTGGCATGTATCCGCGCAAGGGCTGTCTTGCCGAGGGCTCCGATGCCGACGTGTGCGTGTGGGATCCCCAGGCACGCTGGACCATTAGCGCGGCGACGCAGCATCAGGCTGTGGACTACACGCCGCTCGAGGGCTTTGAGGCGCATGGCCGCGCCAAGGTCGTGTTTGTGAACGGCGTGCTGGCGGCACGCGACGGCGAGCCCACCGGAGCCCAGCCCGGCCGCTACGTGCCTCGCTAGCAGGGGGAGTGCCGGACCCCCTCCGCAGTTGCGGTGAAATACGGACTGTTTGCGGCCGTCATGCAGCCAAACAGTCCGTATTTCACCGCAACTGAAGAGATGGGGCCGGCTACTTGAGGCTGGTGGCGATGAGGGGGCGGTTGAGGGCTGCCTCGAAGCGATCTGCCATCGTGGGGTCGCTGAGCGTGTCGACTTGGTTGAGCATGATACGGGCATTGTTGAGGTTCAGCATCCGCAGCTCGGCATTGAGCACCTGGGCGACGCGCTCGGGCGTGGCGATGTCGGTGAGCTCGCAGCCGCAACGCTCGCAAAAGAGCTCGGGGCGGTGGACGGCTTCGTTGATGGGCTTGCTGAGCCCCGAGGCGCCGACGAGCCAGATGACGTTGGCCGTGCCGGCGGGAACGACCGGCTCCCACGGGGCATGCGCCTTGAGCGGGAGCCGCTTGCTGCCGTCCGCCTCGGCCAGGACGTAGTCAAAGCGCTGCGCCAGCTGGTCGAGCGGCTCGGCAGGGGAGGAGAGTTTGCCCGTCTCCGGGTCCAAAACACCCGCCTGGCAGATACTTCCGCGGCTCATGCCCGCGCATGCCTCGCAGGTGCAACCGGGGACATGCGAGGCGCCCGGCTTCCAAGGCGCGGCGTCCAGGCGACGATTCGACCCGTCCCATGGCACGCCGGCAACGGGAAGCATATGCGTGGTGGTGCAGAGGAGCACGCGGCCGCCAGCGCGCATGAGCTCAAGACCCAGCGTTTTGAGCAACGTCGACTTGCCGCCGCTGCCGATAATCGCGGTAATGCCCGGCTCGATCCTGAGCGCCGAGGCAAGATTGCCGCTAACCGTTTCCATCTGTTCACCGCCGTATAATACTGTGATAATAAATAATCATCAGAGTAGCGGTCGAACCGCTTTTGCTCTGCTCAAACCGTAGCACAGGGAGGTGCCCCGGGAATGCTCGTTTATGTTCGCGGCGCCGGCGATATCGCCACGGGTGTCGCCGCTCGCTTGGTGCACGCCGGCGTGTCGGTCGTTATGGCCGATATCGCGGTTCCCACGTGCATCCGCCGCACAATCAGTTTTTGCGAGGCTATTCGTCTGGGCGAGGTCCAGGTCGAGGGCATTCGCGCTCGCTTGGCGCAGACGCCGGCAGAGGCGCTCGAGATTACCCAAGCGGGGGATGTTGCCGTCGTGGTGGACCCTCAGGCCAAGATGCTCGATGAGCTTAAACCCGCGGCTGTGGTCGACGCGATTCTGGCCAAGCGCAACCTGGGCACCACGCGCGACATGGCGCCTACCGTCATCGCCGTGGGGCCGGGCTTTACCGCGCCGGTCGATTGCGACGCCGTGGTCGAGACCATGCGCGGGCATTTTTTGGGCCGTGTCATTACCCAGGGCTCGCCCCAGCCCAACACGGGCGTGCCGGGCGTGATCGCCGGCTATGGCAAGGAGCGCGTTATCCACAGCCCCGCCGCCGGCGTGTTTCGGTCCGACCGCACAATCGGCGACATCGTGAGCGCCGGAGACGTGATTGGCTACGCGGACGATACGCCCATGTGCACGCAGATCGATGGCTGTCTGCGCGGGCTTTTGGCGAACGGCGTGCGGGTGACTGAGGGCTTTAAATGCGCCGATGTCGATCCGCGCGGCGATGCCAGCTATATCAACTACATTTCGGACAAGGCGACGTCGGTCGGCGGCGGCGTGCTCGAGGCACTCGCTATGCTCACCGATATCTTTAGAGGATAGAAGGCGGCAATGGAAAAGCTCGATGTTGTGAATGCGGCGCTTGTCGCCCTGCGTGCTGGCGAGACGTGCGAGCTCGAGGTCGTGGCCGGCACGGCGGGGTCGTCACCGCGCGGTGTGGGCGCATGGATGGCCGTCTTTGCCGATGGCAGCCAGGCGGGCACTATCGGCGGCGGCAAGATTGAGCTCTTTGCGCTGGACGAGGCGCGAGAGCTGCTGGCCGCGGGGCAATCGCGTCTAGTCCGCTACACCATGGGCGGCGAGAACTCCGATACCGGCATGATCTGCGGCGGAGCCATCTGCCTGTGCTATCTGCACCTGGACGCGACCAAGGTACCGTTGCTCCAGTCGGTTGCCGACGTCTTGGTCTATCGACGCATCGGCGACTTCGTCATCGACTTTGAGCCGTTTATCGCGAGCGCGCTCGAGGGCGATGTGGCCGAGTACCATGGCGAGGAATCGCGCCGCACCATTGCGGGCTGCCCCGGGCTTTCGCTGGTGGAGGAGGGGAGTAGGGTCACCTACACCAACGCGGCCTCCGAGATTCCCGCGGCGCACGTCGAGACGCTCTGCCCCGAGGGCCTGACCTACATCTTTGGCTGCGGACACGTGGGCGCCGCGACGGCGCGCGTGCTCACGGCGGCGGGCTTTGCCGTCGTGGCCTGCGATGACCGCCCCGGCACGTTGACGCCCGAATGGGTGCCCGGTGTCTACGATCGTCGCCTGGTCGATTACAAGAACCTGAGCGAGCAGTGCCCCATCGGTCCGCGCGACTTGGTGGTCGTCGCCACGGCGGGTCACAAATCTGATCTCGACGTGGTGATTCAGGCCATGCGTGCCAAGCCTGCCTACCTGGGCTGTCTGGGTTCGCGCCGCAAGACGGCCTTTGTGCGCGCCCGCCTGGAGCAGGAAGGCTTTACGCAGGACCAGATCGACGAGCTGCACCTTCCGATCGGCGTTGCCATCGAGGCCGAGGACCCCGAGGAGATCGCCATCTCCATCGCCGCCGAGATGATCCACCTGCGCCGCACCAAACTCGTCCCCCGCAAGCGCTAATCGCATCCCCACCAATTAAGTTGCGGTGAAATACGGACTGTTTAAGCCTGTTAGGCCGCCAAACAGTCCCTATTTCACCGCAACTGCTTTTTGGGATCCATTTGTGCGGGGGAGTTGTGGAGTTGTGCAGGCAGACGAGGTTTTTCTGGAAATACGCTCCCGATGCGCGTATAGTACCGATTGTTTTGTCGGCTCCTGCTGCGTCGAGTCCAAACCGCAAAATGCCATGAGCGGTGCGGATGCAGTCAGGAGGCACGAGGACAACCCGCTGTGGCCACGCCCCGTGCTTAAAACCCCAAGAAGGAGTGAACAATGGCAGAAGAGAAGTATGTGCCGCGTCTGAAGACCAAGTACAACAACGAGGTCAAGCAGCAGCTTCAGGACAAGTTCCAGTACGAGAACGTCATGATGATCCCCAAGTTTGAGAAGATCGTCGTGAACATGGGTGTCGGCGAGGCCGCTACCGATTCCAAGGCCATCGACGGTGCCGTGCGCGACCTGCGCGCCATCACCGGCCAGCAGCCGATGATCACCCGCGCCCGCAAGTCCATCGCTACCTTCCGCCTGCGCGCCGGTATGCCGATCGGCTGCAAGGTTACCCTGCGTGGCGACCGTATGTGGGAGTTCTTCGATCGTCTGACCTCCGTCGCGATTCCTCGTATCCGCGACTTCCGCGGTATCTCCGCCAAGAGCTTCGACGGCCGTGGTAACTTCTCCATGGGCGTCACCGAGCAGCTCATCTTCCCCGAGATCGACTTTGACTCCGTCGATCACCAGCGTGGTATGGACATCACTTTCGTGACCACCGCCAACACCGATGAGGAGGCCAAGGCCCTTCTGGACGCCTTCGGTTTCCCGTTCAAGAAATAGGTTCACCTGCCCTATAAGCGCCGTTCCCACAAGGGGGCGGCGCTTGGGGCGAACAATACTCTATGTGAGGAGGATATAAGTGGCTAAGACATCGATGATCGTCAAGTGCAATCGCAAGCAGAAGTTCTCTACTCGTGAGTACACGCGCTGCCAGCGCTGCGGCCGTCCGCACTCTGTATACCGCAAGTTCGGCCTGTGCCGTGTCTGCTTCCGTGAGCTTGCACTCAAGGGCGAGCTTCCCGGCGTTAAGAAGGCCAGCTGGTAAGTCACTACCAGCGTTTCAAGCATCCGTTTGGAACAGGGAAAACGCGCTAAAAAGGCTTTGCCGTTAAGGGCGGTGAAGAACCAAGAGCACGTGTTCATCAAGAACGAAGGAGAATCTGTATGAACCTTACAGACCCGATCGCAGATATGCTTACGCGCATCCGTAACGCTAACTCTGTGAACAAGGCCACGGTCTCCATGCCGAGCAGCAAGAAGCTCGTCGAGATCGCTCGTGTTCTGCACGAGGAGGGCTACATCGAGGGCTACGATGTCGAGGACACCGTTCCCCAGAAGACTCTGCACATCACGCTTAAGTATGGTCCCAAGAAGGCTAAGGTCATCAACGGCATCCGCCGCATTTCCAAGCCGGGCCTGCGTAAGTACACCGGCGTTGCCGACATGCCCCGCGTCCGCGGTGGCCTTGGTACCGCCATTATTTCCACCAGCCATGGCGTCATGACCGACCGCGATGCTCGCAAGCACAACGTCGGCGGCGAGATCATCGCTTACGTCTGGTAATTCGCTCGGTAGGTAGAAGGAAAGGAGATCACCGTGTCTCGTATCGGTAATAAGCCTGTCCAGATTCCCGCCGGAGTCGAAGTGGCAGTCAACGGCAACAACGTTGTCGTCAAGGGCCCCAAGGGCCAGCTCGAGCTCGATGTCTTTGAGAAGCTCGCTATCAACGTCGAGGACAATGTCCTCACCGTTTCCCGTCCCGACGACGAGCGTGAGACCCGTGCCCGCCACGGCCTCACCCGCGCCCTCATCCACAACATGGTTGTTGGCGTTTCCGAGGGCTTCGAGAAGAAGCTCGAGCTCGCCGGCGTCGGTTACCGCGTGCAGCAGAAGGGCAAGAACCTCGAGTTCTCCCTGGGCTTCTCGCACCCCGTGATCGTCGAGGCTCCCGAGGGCATCACCTTCGAGGTTCCCGACAACACCCACGTGAACGTCAAGGGTATCAACAAGCAGCAGGTCGGTCAGATCGCCGCTGAGATCCGCGGCCATCGTCCTCCCGAGCCTTACAAGGGCAAGGGTATCCACTACGTTGGCGAGCACATCCGCCGCAAGCTGGGTAAGGCCGCCAAGTAGTCGTAACCGACTCACTCGCATAAGACCAGCACCCCGTCAGGTGCTGGCAAGATCAACCTTTTTAGGAGTTTACGTATGAACAAGCATAAGGCGAAGCTGGAAGGCCTCAAGCGTCGTCAGCGTCGTGTTCGCGGCAAGGTCTCGGGTACCTCCGAGCGTCCGCGTCTTCGCGTGACCCGTACTAACGCCAACATCTATGCCCAGATCATCGACGACAGCAAGGGCTCCAGCCTGACGCTCGTCTCTGCCTCGACCCTCGAGGCCGAGTTCAAGGGCACCCACACCTCGAACAAGGAGGCTGCGGAGAAGGTCGGTCAGCTCGTTGGCAAGCGTGCCATCGAGGCCGGCATCACCAAGGTCGCCTTCGATCGCGGTGGCCGTATCTACCATGGCCGCGTCAAGGCCCTCGCCGACGGTGCTCGTGCCGCCGGTCTCGAGTTCTAGGAGGTATGTAGCACATGGCTCGTAATCAGAAGCAGCAGCGCGAGGCCTCCGAGTTCGAGGAGCGCGTCGTTTACATCAACCGCGTGTCGAAGACCGTCAAGGGTGGTCGTCGCATGAGCCTCGTCGCTCTCGTCGTCGTTGGCGACGGCAAGGGCAACGTCGGCGTTGGCATGGGCAAGTCCGCTGAGGTGCCCATGGCCATCTCCAAGGCATCTCTCGATGCCAAGAAGAACATGTTCCACGTGCCGGTGACCGAGCAGGGCACCATCCCGCACGAGGTTCTCGGCCACTTTGGTGCCGGCCGCATCATCATCAAGCCCGCTGTCGAGGGTACCGGCGTTATCGCCGGCGGCGCTGTGCGTCCCCTCTTCGAGCTTGCTGGCATCAAGAACGTCCTGTCCAAGTCCCTCGGTACCGACAACGGCCTCAACATCATCAAGGCTGCCGTCGAGGGCCTCAAGGAGCTCTCCAGCCCTGAGGACGTCGCGGCTCGCCGTGGCCTGACGGTCTCCGAGATGTTCGTCGGTAAGGAGAACTAAGCATGGCTGACACCATCAAGATCAAGCAGGTCCGCAGCACCAATGGTTGCAAGCAGGACCAGGTCCGTACTGTCCGTGCCCTCGGTCTCCACAGGATCCGCGAGGTTCGCGAGATTGCTGACAACGAGTCCGTCCGCGGCATGATCTTCAAGGTCAAGCACCTTGTCGAGATTGTAGAGGAGTAGCAAATGCAGCTTCACGATCTTACTCCCGCGCCCGGTTCCACCAAGAACCGTAAGCGCGTCGGCCGTGGCAATTCTTCGGGTCACGGCACCACTTCTGGCCGCGGCCAGAAGGGCCAGGGTTCCCGCTCTGGCGGCACCAAGGGTGCCGGCTTCGAGGGTGGCCAGACTCCGCTGGCTATGCGCCTGCCCAAGCTTCCGGGCTTCCGCAACCCCCGTCGTATCGAGTACACCGCTGTTAACGTTGAGCGTCTCGAGCGTAAGTTCGAGGATGGCGCTGTGATCGACGGTGCCGCTCTTAAGGCCGCTCGCATCACCAAGAGCGAGTTCGAGCCCGTCAAGGTGCTCGGCAATGGTGAGCTCACCAAGAAGTTCACGGTCAAGGTCGACAAGGTCAGCGCTTCTGCGCAGGCCAAGATCGAGGCCGCCGGCGGAAAGGTCGAGCTGCCGTGCTAAATGGTCTTAAGAATGCTTTCCGCATCAAAGAATTGCGCGAAAAGATTCTTTTTACCATAGCTATGCTCGTCGTGTACCGCATTGGTGCGCACGTTCCTGTGCCCGGCATTCCCTTCCAGGGGATGCTGGGCCTTTTCTCGACCGATAACAATTCGGTCGCCGCAGGTGCTATGGCCCTCCTGAATCTTTTCTCTGGCGGCGCGTTGAGCTATGTGTCGGTGTTTTCGCTGGGCATCATGCCTTACATCACTAGCTCGATCATCCTCCAGATGCTCCAGGCCGTCGTGCCTTCCCTGCATGAGCTTGCCCGCGAGGGCGAGGTCGGTCAGACAAAGATTACGCAGTATTCGCGTTACCTCACCCTGGCTCTGGCAATCCTCAACTCCGTGGGTTACCTCTTCCTCTTTAAGAGCTTCGGCATCAGCTTTAATGGCGCCGGCGCTCCCGAGATCATCTTCGACCTCATGATCATCGGCACGCTCACCGCGGGCGCCATGCTGATCATGTGGATCGGTGAGCTCATCACCCAGCGCGGTATCGGCAATGGCATGTCGCTGATTATCTTTGCGAACATCATGGCCGGTCTGCCGCAGGCTATCTTCTCCAGCACCGAGGGCAATGCCGGTGGCATCATCACCATGGTGATTATCTGCGCCATCATTTTGCTGGTTATCCCGCTGATTGTTTTCCTTGAGCGCGGCCAGCGCCGCATCCCGGTCTCCTACGCCAAACGCGTCGTGGGCCGTCGCATGATGGGTGGCCAGACCACCTACCTGCCCATCAAGGTCAACACCGCGGGTGTCGTGCCGATCATCTTCGCTTCGGCGCTGCTGTACTTCCCGGCTCAGATTGCCGTGTTCTTCCCCGGCATCGGCTGGATTCAGGCAGTTGCCTCCGCGCTTTCGACCGGTTGGCTCAACTGGGTGCTTAACGTTGTCCTCATTGTGTTCTTCGCGTACTTCTACACCTCCATGGTGTTCAACCCCGATGACACGGCCGATAACCTTAAGAAGCAGGGCGGCTTTATTCCGGGCGTGCGTCCGGGTAGGGCTACCGCGGCCTACATCAAGAACGCGCTCAACAAGATCACGCTTCCCAGCGCTGTCTTTTTGGCGCTCATCGCCATCGTGCCTTCGATCATCTTCTCCTTCACGGGTAACCATCTGATCCAGGCATTTGGCGGCACGTCCATCCTCATCATGGTCGGCGTCGTGCTCGACACGGTCGATAAGCTCGAAGGTCAGATCAAGATGTATGATTACGATGGATTCTTTAAATAGGCTAGAGGAGGATTGCTCATGAACCTCGTATTGCTCGGAGCTCCGGGTGCCGGTAAGGGCACCGTCGCACAGGAGCTCGTCGCCGAGTTTGGCGTCGCCCACATTTCCACGGGCGACCTGCTGCGTGCTGCCGTCAAGGGTGGCACCGAGCTTGGTATTCAGGCTAAGAAGTACATGGACGCTGGCGAGCTCGTTCCCGACCAGCTCGTGATCGACCTTGTCAAGGAGCGCCTTGCCGCCGATGACGCCCAGCAGGGCTTCATCCTCGACGGCTTCCCGCGCAACACCGCCCAGGCTGTGACACTCGATTCCGAGCTCTCCGCCATGGGTCGCGAGATCGACTGTGCCCTTCTGGTCGATGTGGCCCCCGAGGTCATTATCGATCGCCTGTCTTCGCGTCGCACCTGCCGCGCCTGCGGTTACACCGGCACCGCTGCCGATGCCACCTGCCCCAAGTGCGGTGGCGAGATGTATCAGCGCGACGACGACAAGCCCGAGACCATCAAGAACCGTCTCGACGTCTACGAGAAGTCCACGAGCCCGCTCGTCGACTACTATCGTGGCCAGGGTTTGCTCAAGTCGGTCAACGGTGACCAGGCTCGCGAGACCGTGTACGGGGATGTCAAAGAGGCTCTCGGTCTATGATCAAGATTAAGTCTGCAACGCAAATCGAGCAGATGAAGAAGGCAGGAGCGCTATCTAAGATGGCGCTCCGCCACGTTGGAGCCATGGTGCGCCCCGGCGTTTCGACTTTTGAGCTCGATCAGCTCGCGGAGCAGATTATCCGCATGCATGGCGGCACCCCGGCCTTTAAGGGTTACGGCGGGTTCCCGGGGTCCATTTGCGCATCGATCAACGATGCCGTGGTCCACGGTATTCCCAACCCCGACATGATCCTGCGCGATGGCGATATCATCTCCATCGATACGGGAGCCGTTGTCGACGGTTGGGTCGGCGATAACGCTTGGACGTTTTTCGTCGGCACCCCCACGCCCGAAGCCAAGGCTTTGTGCGAGGTCACGCGTGATTGCCTTAAGGCTGCCATCGAGCAGGCTGTTCCCGGTAACCATATCGGGGACGTCGGTTATGCCGTTCAGTCCCTCGCCGAGTCTCACGGTTACGGCGTGCTTCGTGATTATGTGGGCCATGGCATTGGCCGCGTGATGCACGAGGACCCCAACGTTCCTAACTATGGAAAGAAGGGGAGGGGCGTTCGCCTCCAGGCCGGCATGGTCATTGCCATCGAGCCGATGGTTACGATGGGTTCCAACCATGTGAGCACGGGCTCCGACGGTTGGATTGTTACGACCAACGACCACCTGCCCGCCGCGCACTACGAGAACACCGTCGCCATTACCAATGACGGTCCGGTGATTTTGACCACGGATGCCCAAGGTGCTTGGTGTTCCTTGCAAGGCGGTGAAATGTAAAAGTCGCCGCCCCCTGATGCCCAACCTCGCCTTTCAATTTCGAAGGCATGACCCCAAGGTCTATGCCTTCTCATTTCAAGGCGATCTTGGGCATCAGGGAACGGCTTTGTTTTACATTTCAAATGTAACAAGTTCCACTTAGTTGTGGAGCCATTACGAAGTTATTACGATGCGTGCATACGTGTTGTAGAATACTCAATCGCTGTCGTTTTCTAGAGAAAGATGATTGCTTGTGAAGAAGGAAGACGCAATTGAGCTCGAGGGTACGGTAAAGGAACCGTTGCCCAACGCCATGTTTAAGGTCGAGCTCGAGAACGGTCATTCGGTTCTGTGCAACATTTCTGGCAAGATCCGAATGAATTACATCCGTATTCTCCCCGGTGACAGGGTTGTCGTGGAGCTTTCCCCGTACGACCTGACCCGCGGCCGCATCACCTATCGCTACAAATAGCGGCACGCATACACGCACTCCATTTCCGACTGCAGGCTTAGCTCAACCTACGGTCGGATTGTGTGTGAAGACCAGCCATAGTTTTAAACGCCTGCGGCTGGGCGAGTAGATAGTAGGGAAGTAGTTTGAGCGCTACCGAAAGGAAGAACGATGAAGGTACGTCCTTCGGTCAAGAAGATGTGCGATAAGTGCAAAATCATTAGGCGCCATGGCAAGGTCCTCGTCATTTGCGAGAACCCCCGTCATAAGCAGCGTCAGGGTTAAGAGAGGAGACTACGTTGGCCCGTATTAATGGTGTCGACCTCCCGCGTGAGAAGCGCGTTGAGATCGGTCTGACCTACATTTACGGCATCGGCCGCACCACTGCGACGAAGATTTGCGTCGAGTGCAACGTTAACGTGGATACGCGCGTTAAGGACCTCACCGAGGATGAGGTTAACGCCATCCGCGATTATATCGATAAGAACCAGATCATGGTTGAGGGCGACCTCCGCCGTGAGCGCAACCAGAACGTCAAGCGCCTTATGGACATCGGCTGCAACCGCGGCCTTCGTCACCGCAAGGGCCTCCCGGTCCGCGGCCAGCGCACCCACACTAACGCTCGTACCCGCAAGGGCCCGAAGCGTCAGATCGGTGCTAAGAAGAAGAAATAAGGAGCGCTAGATAGATGGCTACTGCTAAGAAGAACGTTCGCGCTGCCCGTCTGAAGCGCGCGGACCGTAAGAACATTTCCGTGGGCCAGGCTCACATTCGTTCTACGTTCAACAACACGATCGTTTCGATCACCGATCCCCAGGGCAACGTCATTTCCTGGAAGTCGGCTGGCCAGGTGGGCTTCAAGGGCTCCCGTAAGTCCACGCCGTTCGCTGCCCAGATGGCTGCCGAGGCTGCTGCCAAGCAGGCCATGGAGCACGGTATGAAGAAGGTTTCCGTCTTCGTCAAGGGCCCCGGCTCCGGTCGTGAGACCGCCATCCGCTCCCTCCAGGCTGCTGGCCTCGAGGTCTCGAGCATCCAGGACAAGACCCCCATTCCGCACAACGGCTGCCGCCCCAAGAAGCGTCGCCGCGTGTAACTGAAAGGATCGTATCAATATGGCAATCGACAGGACTCCTGTTCTTAAGCGCTGCCGTCAGCTCGGGATCGATCCCGCTGAGCTCGGTTACAGCAGCAAGAAGGAATCTATCCGTCAGCCCAAGCGCCGTCGCAAGGAATCTGAGTACGGCATGCAGCTGCGCGAGAAGCAGAAGGTCAAGTTCATCTATGGCGTTCTGGAGAAGCAGTTCCACGGCTACTTCAACAAGGCCCGTAAGATGAACGGCGTCACCGGTGAGAACCTCATGATCATTCTTGAGTCTCGCCTCGACAACGTCGTCTTCCGTCTTGGTTTCGCCCGCACCCGCAAAGAGGCTCGTCAGTCCGTCCGTCACGGTCACTTCACCGTGAACGGCAAGCGCGTGGACATCCCGTCCTACCGCGTCAAGGCCGGCGACGTCGTCGCTGTCGGCGAGAAGTTCCGTGACCTCCTCCCCATCAAGGAGGCCCTGATTTCCTCCGAGCGCTTTGAGGTCCCTGGCTGGCTCGAGGTCGATATCGAGAAGCTGTCTGGTAACGTGCTCGCTCTGCCGACGCGTGAGCAGATCAGCGGTGATATCAACGAGCAGCTCATCGTCGAGCTCTACTCTAAGTAGTCCATCCGGGCTGCTGAGGCTGGAGGTAATACATGTCAGAATTCATTAGGCCTCAGGTTCAGGTCGAAGAGATCAACGAGACGTCTGCTCGTGTCTCCGTCGAGCCGCTCGAGCGTGGCTACGGCGATACGCTGGGTAACTCCCTTCGTCGCGTTCTTCTGTCCTCGCTCGAGGGTGCCGCCGTCGAGGCTATTCAGATCGATGGTGCGCAGCACGAGTTCATGACCATCCCTAACATGGTCGAGGATGTCACCGACATCGTCCTGAATGTCAAGGGTCTTGTCTTCAGGGCTCTCGGCACGACCGACGAGGCGACCGCCACCATCTCGGTTGACGGCCCCTGCGAGGTCACCGGTGCGGACTTCTTTATTCCGTCCGAGTTTGAGCTGGTCAACCCCGAGCAGCACATCGCTACGCTCACCGAGGGTGGCCATCTCACCATGAGCATGCGCATCGGCTATGGCCGCGGCTATGTTTCTGGCGAGGCCAACAAGCGCGACAACGATCCCATCGGTGTGATCCACGTCGACTCGCTGTACTCGCCGGTTTCCCGTTGCGCCAAGCTCGTTGAGGCTTGCCGTGTCGGTCAGCACACCGACTACGACCGCCTTGTCCTCGAGATCGAGACCAACGGCTCCATCGCCCCGCGCGACGCCGTGGTCCAGGCTGCCAATATCATTAACCAGCATATGGCTGCCTTTATGAACCTTGCCGAGACCCCCGAGGTCGAGGAGGAGGCTTCGATCTTCGCTCCCGAGGTCACCAACGACAACGCTGAGCTGGACAAGCAGATCGAGGATCTGGACCTTTCCGTCCGTTCTTACAACTGCCTTAAGCGCGCCAGCATTCACTCGGTCCGTCAGCTCGTTGAGTTCTCGGAGAACGATCTGCTCAACATCCGTAACTTCGGTGTTAAGTCGATCGAGGAAGTGAAGGACAAGCTTGAGTCCATGGGCCTGAGCCTGAAGGCTTAATGCTTCGCATATTTGAGGAGAAACTAGACCATGCGTCATAACGTTAAGAAGGGCCTGAAGCTCGGCACCGATGCGAGCCACACCAAGGCCATGAAGAAGAGCCTTGCTAAGGCCCTCTTCGAGAACGACCGCATCAAGACCACCGAGACCCGCGCTAAGGCGCTGCGTTCGGTCGTCGATCCGATCATCACCTGGGCCAAGAAGGGCGACCTGCACTCTCGTCGTCTGGCTATCGCCAAGCTCGGCGATAAGCAGCTCGTTGCCGAGATCTTCGACAAGGCTGCTCAGGGCATGTGGCAGGACCGCAACGGCGGTTACACCCGCATCATGAAGCTCGGTAACCGCAAGGGCGACAACGCTCCCATTGTTATCATGGAGCTCGTCACCGAGCCTTGCACGCCTAAGGCTAAGAAGGCTGCTCCGGCCCCCAAGAAGGCCGCTGCTCCCAAGAAGGTCGAGGCTGCCGAGGAGGCTCCTGCTGAGGAGACCGCTGAGTAGACAATCCGTCTGCATAGGCTATATTCGAGGGGTACGTTCGCGTACCCCTCTTTTTTTGTCGAAATGCCATTGCCTGTTTGTTGGGAGCGTCCATGACCGCGCCGTCTGATTTCAATTCGATTCCTGAGCTCGATGCCACGCTCGTTTTCCGCGTGGCCTACGATGGCTCGTCCTACAGCGGCTTTGCCGAGCAGCCCGGTCAGACGACGGTTGCGGGCGAGTTGCGCCGCGCTATCGAGACGCTCCTGCGCCGCCCGATCGACCTGACGTGTGCGGGGCGTACCGATGCCGGCGTGCATGCGGTGGCACAGTTCATCAGCGTGCCCGTAACGGACGCTGAGTTGGCTTTGACGCGCCGTAGGTGGCTGAGGGCTATGGATGCCCTCCTGTCCAAAGATATCGCCATAAACGAGGTCTACAAGGCCCGTAAAGGCTTTTCTGCACGCTTTGATGCGCGTTCCCGTACGTATACGTACCGTATTGCCGATCGCGACGCGCGCCCTGTGCTTTCGCGCGGTGCGGTGTGGTGGCATCGCTACCCATTGGATGTTGAGGCGATGTCTGCGGCCTGTCCCGCGCTGCTGGGCGAGCAGGACTTCAAGAGCTTTTGCAAGGTGGCGTCTGCTGTGGGCAAGCCCACGCACCGCTGCGTGATGCGTGCCGAGTTTGGCCATGAGGTTGCGTTTGGCGAGGACATCCTGACGTTTACCATCGAGGGCAATGCGTTTCTGCATTCGATGGTCCGCACGATCGTGGGCACGCTTGTCGAGATTGGCATGCATCGCCGTGAACCCGAGTGGATGCGCGAGGTCATCGATGCTTGCGACCGTACCGCTGCGGGCCCCACGGCTCCTGCCTGCGGCCTTACGTTTATGGGCGTGGATTACGATCCCGCCGAGCTTGTCGTGCTCGACTAGGGGAGGGCTCGACGCGTCGTGCGTCGACACCCGTCATCTGTGGGCTGCGCGTGTGCAACATCTGTTCTTGGCGTGCAATACAACCGGTGTCTCATTGCTTTTATTGCCGGGGTGTACCATGAACCACGGTTTGATTCATTGCTGTCGAGAGGACGGATAACTTGGTTCGACGTGGCTCGCATCCGCGACTTTCGGTGATCCTTGTGGTAGAAGGTTCGCCCAGCTATGCGATGCGTGCGCTCGAGAGTATCCAGAACCAAGACCTCTACGATTTGCAGATTGTCGTTGTCTGCCGCGATGCTGCGCCCGGTGTGCGCCATTCGCTTCAAGTTGCTGCCGACAGGGACATTCATATTGATTTGATTGACGTCGAGGACGCGAAGCGCGGTGCTTGTCTTCGTGCCGGTTTTGCTGCCTCGCGCGGCTCTCAAATCATCGCTATGAACGCCGATGAGTGGTTTGCTCCGCAGTCCCTTCCCAAGATGGTCGATATCGCGTGCGATACTGCGGCAGACATAGTGTTTCCCACGGTGTCGCTCGACCGCTATGATGCACATCGAGAGCGCCATTCGCGCGTCTTGGATGCTGCTCATATTTCCATTGATAGCAAATCTTCGATGGTGACCGGGCTGCCCCAGTTGATTTTAGGCGGCTTGGTTGCTCAAGTCTCTGGCGTGATGTATAGCCGTCCGCTGTTTGAGGCATGCCTTTTGTGCGACAAGGTGTTTCGCACAGTTGGGTTTATGGCGTGCGCGCTCTCGCGGGCGCAGTGCGTCTCCGGCTGCGGCGACGCTTGTTTCCACGCCGCGGCACCTAAGCTTACAGATGCCTTTGATCCCACCATGTATGCCAAGGTATCCGATGACATCCGAGCACTCGATGAGCTTGCGGACTCACTCTCGGAAGCAGATAGCGGTGGTCGGCTCAAGCTGGCAAGCCAAAAGTTCTACTTTGCCGGACTGGTCGCCTGCATCGAGAATTTGTGCCTGAGCCCGCATGGGTTGTCGTCAATCGAGCTTTCCGCCCGCATGCGTGATATGCTCGATGCGCCTCGAACCCGTCAGATGGTCGCCGCGCTCAAGGACAACCATCGGGGACTCGGTCTGTTGTTTGGGCCGATTGCCAGCGCCAAGCCCGCGCGCTGCGTGATGTGTACGCATCTGGCAGCTTTTCTTAACCGGACGGGCGCAAAAACCGCCTAAACGGCTCATTACGAAACAAACTTGCATAGAATTGTTTCGAAATGCGTTCTTATACACAAAAGCCTTCAAATAGCGTTAAACTATTCAATCACTGATTGATTGTCTCCGCCATCTTTTGGAGAGAGGGTTTGTATGGCTAAAAAACGCAATGGGCGCCAGGATGCCATTAGAGATATTGTGCGCAATAAGGACGTCCGCACGCAGCGCGTGCTGGTCGATGAGCTCCGCGCTATGGGCTTTGATTGCACGCAGGCGACTGTCTCTCGCGATATTGCCGATATGGGGCTGCGTAAGCTCCCTGAGGGCATCTATGTTCTGGCAGAGGACCTGCACCTGCAGCGTATGGTTTCCGAGCTCGTAACGGGCGTTCTGCGCACCGATAATCTGGTTATGATTAAGGCTCAGCCTGGCACGGCTTCCGGCATCGCCGCCGCCGTTGATGCGGCAGAGCTGCCCGATGTGCTTGGCTCGCTTGCCGGCAACGATACGATTTTGGTTATTGCCCAGACGGCCGAGGACGGCGAGCGTCTTGAGGCGCTGATCAATAAGCTGAGCAATTCTCGCAAGTAGGCGTGCGGGTCGTGCGCTCGGCACCGTGCGCGCTGACATAGTGGCTTGTAAGGGGTATCGACGTTGGTCGATGCCCCCTTTTTTGTCTGCCGGTATAAAGACCGCCCATCAGGTCGCTTTAAACTAAAAAGGCCCCCGAGCAGTTTAATAAGCTGCTCGGGGGCCTTGTTGCTTATGGCCGGATGATTTCTAGCCGACCGTATCGTCAGGCGTGGGCGAGGGGTCGGGAGTGGGCGTAGGCGTAGGCGTAGGCGTAGGCGTGCCGCCATCGCCGCCGGTCGAACCACCAGTGGAGCCGCCCGTCGAGCCACCGGTCGTACCGGTGCCGCCGGTGGTATCGCCGCCCGTGGTCTCGGTGGTCGTCGTGGTGGTAGTCGTTGTGGTGGTTTCCTCTTCGTCCTCGTTCTCGTCCTTGTCGTCGTTCTCCGTCTTCTTGGTGTTGTTGGTGCCGTAGAACTTCCAGACGCTGTTGTTCTTGTAGGTGGGCGCCGTTCCGGTCGCAAACTCCTCGCGCTCGGTACCGGTCAGAACGGTGTTCATAAACCGCTTAAAGACAGGCAGGTTGGTGCTGTCGCCCAGCAGGTCCGTGCCGTATTTTTGGATGGGGATCTCACCTGCGGAATAGCCGGTCCACAGGGCGCACGCCAGCTGCGGGGTATAGCCGCAGAACCACAGGTTGGTGGTGTTGTCGGTGGTGCCCGTTTTGCCGGCATAGGGCTGGTTGACGCTCAGGGCACCGGCAGCACCTGTACCGCTGCCCTGCATGACGCCGGACAGAACATCGGTGACCGCGGCGGCCTCGCCCTCGGTAAGCACCTGTGAGGGATTGTCCGTGTGCTGGTACAGCACCGAACCGGTACGAGAGTCAATCTCGGTGATGGCGATCGGCTGGCGATAGTAGCCGCCGTTGGCAAACGTCGCGTAGGCGGCGGCCATCTCGAGCGGCGAGATCGAGCCAGTGCCGAGGGTCATGACGGGAACGTCCTCGATGTTGTCCTTGGCGGGATCGATGCCGAGCTTTTTGACGAGCGAGATGATCTTGCTGTTGCCGACGGCTTCCGCCACCTGGATGTAGCCGGTGTTGGAGGAGTATGCCGTCGCCTGCTTAAGCGTGATGTTGCCATAGCTATGGTTGGCGTAGTTTTGAACCTCGGTCGTGGTGCCCTTGGCCTTGAGCGGCGAGTTGCAGTTGAGGGTGACGTTGGGGTTCATGCCGTTTTGGATGGCAGTTGCCAGCGTAAAGGCCTTAAAGGTGGAGCCGACGGGACGCTTGGCCGTGGCATGGTTTACGTGGTTCTCGTCGGCGTTGTAGTCGTAGCCGCCCACCATGCACTTGATGTAGCCGGTCTTGGGGTCGACGACGACCATGCCCATGTCCAGGCCGTCGAGTGAGAGCGTGTCGAGCTGCTCGCGGACGGCATTCTCCGCTACCTGCTGCATCGTGGGGTCGATGGTGGTCTTGACGGTCAGGCCGCCCTTAAAGAGCACGTCGGTCGAGAACTCCTGCTCCAGCAGCTGCTTAACATAGGCGACAAAGTAGGGCTGCGAGTATACGTCGACGCCGCTGCCCGAGATTTCGGTCACGTTGAGGGTGATGGGCTCTGCCTGCGCGGCGTCGTGCTCCTCCTGGGTGATGTGGCCCAGGCGCAGCATGTTGTCGAGGACCTTGTTGCGACGGGACAGCGCCAGGTCGGGGTTGACCGTGGGGTCGTACTGCGAGGGCGAGTTGGGAAGGCCGATGAGCAGCGCGGCCTCGCTCAGGGTGAGGTCGGCGGCGCTCTTGGACAGATAGGTCTCGGCTGCGGCCTCGATGCCGTAGGCGCCGTGGCCGTAATAGATGGTGTTGAGGTACATCATGAGGATCTCGTCTTTGGAGTACATGTCCTCCATCTTGACGGCGATGTAGGCTTCGCGCACCTTACGCTCGATGGTCGAATCGAACTGCTCCTCCTGCAGGATGGTGTTGCGCACCAGCTGCTGGGTGATAGTCGAGGCGCCTTCGTGTCCGCCGCCGAGGGTTGCCACCGCAGCACGCGCGATACCCCACAGGTCGATACCGCCGTGCTCGTAGAAGCGCTCGTCCTCGACGTCAACGGTGCCCTGCAGCACGTAGGGGGAGACCTCGTCCTTGGTGATGGACTTGCGGTTTTGCGTGTAGAAGCTCGCGATCTTGTTGCCGTTGCAGTCGACGATCTCGGTGGGCTCGCTCACCAGATACGCGTTGGCGTCGGTGTAGTCGGGCAGATCGGACAGCCAGCGGTTGACGTTGCCGACCATGCCGATGCCAAACGCGACGCCCGCGATAAGCAAAAAGCCCAAAAATGAGAGCAGGATTATGGGCAGAGCATGCGTCTTTGAACGGCTGCGTCCCTGTCGTTGGCGAGGACCCATATATTGACCTCCAGGTATGTCGTGCCGGGCGGCGGATGTGCCGTCGGGGCAGGATGGACATAAGTTATTACACGATAAACCAAACGGGGCGCGCGAGGCCTCGTGTATGCTGGAAGACGGCATTTTTCAGAGTGAATGCATACCTTGGTAAGGAGTTTGCCGATGGCGATTCGGGCGATGGGGCCGAGCGGACAATACGAGACTGGATTGGATGCTGCCGGTGCGGCGCTGCCCGAGCTGCTGGCGCCGGCGGGCGGGCTCGACCAGATGCTTGCGGCCATCGCCGCGGGTGCCGATGCCATCTATGCGGGGTTGGGCGGCTTTAACGCCCGTGTGAGCGCGCATGGCTTTACGGATGACGAGTTTGCGCGCGGCTGCGCCGTGGCGCATGCCCATGGCGTGCGTGTGTACGTGACGCTCAACGTGTTCGTGTTTGACGATGAGTTATCCGACGCGGTGGCGTTGGGAGCTCATGCACTGGAGCTGGGCGCCGATGCTCTGATTGTCGCCGATGCCGGGCTGGCCTGCGCGCTGCGCGCGGCGATTCCCGGGGTCGAGATTCACCTGTCCACGCAGGCGGGCGCTCATAGCGAGGGTGCCGTGCAGTTGGCTGCCAAGGAGTTGGGAGTTGAGCGCGTGACGACGGCACGCGAGCTGGCGGTCGACGAGATTGCGGCGCTATGTGCCACGGGCGTGCCCATCGAGGTATTCTGCCACGGTGCGATTTGCATCGGCTATTCGGGGGCGTGCGAGTTCTCGGCCCTGCGGCGTGGGCGCTCGGCGATGCGCGGCGACTGCACGCAGCCGTGCCGTCTGGCGTACGACCTGGTGGACGAGGCGGGGCAGAGCGTTGCCGCCGTCGAAGGGGATCGCCTGTTGTGCCCGCGCGACTATCTGGGTATTGCGCATCTGCCCGAGCTTGTAGATGCCGGCGTGGCGTCGCTCAAGATCGAGGGGCGCATGAAGAACCCCGATTACGTATTCAATGTGGTGCGGGTGTGGCGCCGGGCGCTCGATATGCTGCGCGACGGCGCGTGGGACCCCGGTGTCGTGGAAGAGCTTGAACGCGAGCTGGGAAGGTCGTTTAACCGTGGGTTTACCGATGCGTACCTGCGAGGGCGTTCGGGTGCCGAGCTGATGAGCTTTGAGCGCGCAATTAACCAGGGCGTGCGCGTGGGGCGTTTGGTCGCTGTGGGCCACGAAGAGGTGACCGTTGAGCTCGACGCCGCCGTGGCGGCGGGTGACACGCTCGAGATTCGGTTCTATCCGGGTGTCGACGCGCGTCCCGATGTGCCCAAGCGCTGGCCGCAGGTGCCCTGCCCGGTGGATGCCGCAGCGGGGAAGCGCGTCGTCGTGCATTGCAAGCGTAAGATGGACGCGGGCTGCGAGGTGTACCTGATTCGCAGCGCCGGCGTATTGGATCAGACGGCGGCGGTGTTGGAGCGTATGCGGGCCGAGGCGGATTCGATTGCGCCCGTTTCGCATGCCGTTGAGGTGCTGCCCTTTGAGGGCGTTGCGGTGGATGGCGGTGCGTCGACGGAGTTGGTGGAGTGCGCGGTTCCCACTCGCATGGTTTTTGCTTGGCAGCTGATGGATGCCGACCCGCGCGGAGAACTCGATTTGTCCGACGCCGTTGTGGTGCTTGACGAGGTGTGCCGCGCGAGTGACGCTGACTGGACCCGCTCACTGATGCAGCGTGCCGGGCGCGTCGTCTGCCGCAACCTGGGACAGGTGGTGATCGCTCGCGAGCTGGGCGTGACTTTTGACGTGGCGGCGCCGGTGTTCTGCGCGAATCGGGCCACGCTTACCTGGCTGCGCGGACTCGGTGCGGGGCGGGTGTACTTGCCGGCGGAGTTGCTCGGCAATGATGCGGAGCGTATTGCCGAACTGGCTGCTGAACCCGGCGTCTTGGGTCCGGTCGACGCCGACCGTCCCGAGCTTATGGTGTGCGAGCACTGCCTGCTGACCGCCGAGGGCGTCTGCGCCACCGATGCGACGGGACAGGTTCGTTGCCGCGACTGCTTGCGTCGTCGGCAGGCACGCTATCTGGTCGAGCGTGACGGTACACGTCTGCCAGTTGCCATCGACGCATGCGGCAGGACGAGGATTTTCCTGTCGTAGGTGCTGCGTCGCGTCAGTTTGTTATCATATGAGAGTTTATGGACTTCCAGCACCGCCGTTTTCGGCGAGGGTGCTATAGCAAAAGGAGGATACCCAATGCTGTCTGTTGACGAGCAAATGCGTATCATCACCTCGGGCGCTGCGAAGATCGTCCCCGAGGCCGACCTTCGCAAGAAGCTTGAGAAGGGCGAGCCCCTCAACATCAAGCTCGGCGTCGATCCCACCAGCCCCGACCTGCACCTGGGCCACGCCGTGCCGCTGCGCAAGATGCGTCAGTTCCAGGACCTGGGCCACAACGTCACCCTCATCATCGGCAACGGTACCGCACTGATCGGCGACCCCTCGGGCAAGAATTCCACCCGCCCGCAGCTTTCGCAGGAGCAGATCGAGGCTAACGCCGAGACCTACGTGAGCCAGGCCATGAAGATCCTGGACCCCGAGAAGACCACCATCGTGCACAACGGCGACTGGATCTTGTCGATGGATCTGGCCGGTCTGCTGCAGGTGTGCTCCAAGTTCACCGTCGCCCGCATTCTTGAGCGCGATGACTTTACCAAGCGCTACCAGTCCCAGACGCCGATCGCCCTGCACGAGTTCCTGTATCCCGTGATGCAGGCATACGATTCGGTCATGATTAAGGCTGACGTGGAGATGGGCGGCACCGACCAGCTCTTTAACCTGCTCGCTGGTCGTGAGCTCATGGAGAAGATGGGCATGGAGCCCCAGATCGCGCTCACCATGCCGCTGCTCGAGGGCACCGACGGCGTGCGCAAGATGTCCAAGTCATACGGCAACTACATCGGCCTGACCGACGCGCCCAAAGACATGTTCGGCAAGACCATGTCCATCCCCGACGAGATGATCGGCAAGTACTATCGTCTGGCCAGCTCGCTCACCCCGGCCGAGGTCGACAAGATCGACGCCGCCCTGGCCGACGGCTCTGCCGATCCCTATGAGCTCAAGCGCGCTCTGGGTCGCGACCTGTGCGACACCTACCACGGCGCCGGTGCCGGCGACGAGGCTCAGGCCGAGTTCGACCGCGTGTTCAAGGAGGGCCAGCTCGCCGACTTCCCCGAGAAGCACGTTGAGCTGACTGTTAACGACGAGGGCCAGATCTACCTCGCCGGCCTGCTCAAGGACTTGGGTCTTTCGGCGAGCGCCGGCCAGGCTCGGCGCGATATCGACGGCGGCGGCGTCAAAATCAACGGCAAGGCCGTGGCTCCCAAGAGCTATAACATCGATCCCAGCGCCCTCAAGCTGGGTGACACCCTCTCCGTGGGCAAGCGCAAGGGCTTCAAGTTGATTTAGTTCCGCCGTTCTACCGAACGGCGGACCGGCCGACGCTGCGCGGGCCGCATTTGGACAATCTGACGTTCAACTTCAAGGGCGCGACCAGAAGGTCAGCGCCTTTTCGTTTCACGTCACCTTGTCTCAAATGCGACTCGCTCGCTGGCGATGCCAAAACATCGGCGTTTTTGTTGTCGGGACGGCAGTTAGTAGTCGTCGAGTAGTCATTGGTGCTCAGCGGCAGTCCCCATTGCACCAAGTGGCGTGTGCCGTTAAGCGGAGAGGCGTATTGTTGACCCATCGTTTGGGCATACAATGGCTATGAGCATGCTGCGGTGAAGGCTTGTCCGCTCCGCAGCTTTTTTCTACGGTTAAAGGAGTATGTATGTCCGTTGAGGTCATGAGGACTGTGATCGAGGCCGCCGAGGGCCGCGTGCCCGTCGACACGCTGTTTACCAATGCACAGATCGTCGACGTGTATGGCCAGCGCGTGGCGCCCGGTAGCGTTGCCGTCAAGGACGGTGTGATCGTCGGCGTGCTCTACGATGGTCGCGACGATGCCGCTGGCACCTATGAGGCAACTGAGGTCATCGACTGCCAGGGTCGCTATCTCGCTCCCGGTTTTATTGACGGGCATCTGCATATCGAGTCTTCGAACATCCGTCCCGCCGAGTATGCTCGCATGGCCGCGACGCGCGGTACTACCACCGCCATTGCCGACAGCCACGAGATTGCTAATGTGGCGGGCCTGGACGGCCTGCGCTTTATGATTGAGGACGGCCGCCGCGCACCCATCTCCATCAAATACATGATGCCTTCGTGCGTGCCCGCGCTGCCCGACGAGCAGGCCGGTGCCGTTATTTCTGCTGCCGATATGCAGGCGTTTTTTGCCGAGCATCCAGGCGATGTCTTTGGTCTGGGCGAAATGATGAACCTGCCGGGCGTCTTTATGGCCGACCCCGAGACTTGCGCTCGCATCGATGCTGCCAACCAGACGCCGTCCAAGCAGGTTGACGGCCACGCGCCGCTCGTTGCCGGCAAGGACCTCAACGCCTATGCCGCGGCGGGTATTATCGCCGACCACGAGTCGACGATTCCCGAGGAGGCGCTCGATAAACTGTCCCGCGGCATGTATGTGATGCTGCGTGAGGGCACGTGCAGCCACGATCTGGCCAATTTGTCCCCGATGCTGCTGGAAAACCCCGCCCGCGCCCGCCGCTGCTGCTTTGCGACCGACGACCGCGCTCCCTCCGACGCGCTTTCGACCGGCATGATCGACAACGCCTGCCGCGTGGCCATCGAGGCCGGCGTCGACCCGGTGGTCGCCATCTCTATGGCGTCCCTTTCCACGGCTGAGGCGTTTGGGCTAGATCACGGCTGCCGCGACCCGCACGAGCTACGCGGTGCAATCGCCCCGGGCAAGCGCGCCGACCTGCTGCTGCTCGATGACCTGACGTTTGCCAAGGCTCCGCATCGTGTTTATGCCGCCGGTGCCCTGGTGGCGCAGGATGGCACCTTTGTGGGCGAGGTCGCACCCGAGACGGCCGAGGTCGCAGCGCTTGCCGATGAGCTGCGTGCTTCCGTTAAGCTGCCGAAGCTTTCGCTTGACGTGTTCGATTATGCCTTTAAGCCGGGCGAGGCCGTTATCGATGTTATCCCGGGTATGGCTATCACGGGTATGGCCCGCCCCGAGAGCGCCGAGGACTTGCGCCGCATTATGCTGATTGAGCGCCATGGCCGCGGCGTGTCGCTGCAGGCCGAGGGCGCCGATGGCGACGGCCCCGCTGGCCTGGGCCTGGTCGGCAAGCATATCGGTCGCGGCTGGGTGCGCGGTTTCACCATCACGGGTGGCGCCATTGCCTCCACGATCGGCCACGACTCACACAACGTGTGCGTGGTGGGCGACAATGCGGCGGATATGATGGCTGCCGTTGAGGCCGTGGGCCAGGGCGGTCACGTACTGGTGCGCAACGGCGAGGTCGTGGCGCGCATTCCGCTGGCGCTCGGTGGTCTTATGAGCGAAGGCACGGCAGAGGACGTTGCCGCACAGCACGACGACTTTATGGTCAAGGCGCGCGCCATGGGTATTGAGCCGCCGCTCGACCCCATCATGGGCATCATCTTCCTGCCCCTGCCGGTCATCCCGACGCTCCGCATTCGCCCCGAGGGCATGTTCGACGTTACAACCTTCACCTTCGCCGACTAGTCATCGGGGACGTTCTTAAACGACTAGTCGTTGGGGACATTCTTTGGCGGGCCGCCTGACGTCGCGACCGTGGGGCCTCTGGCATGTGTGAGCTATTTGCCAGGTCCTTGTAACGTTTACGCCCGCGGAGTCTTATTTGAGCTCCCTTTGGGTACGTTGGAATCGGATACACGTTCGATTCCAACAAGCCCGAAGGGAGCTTTTCTATGTTTAAACTGATTGCATCCGATATGGACGGCACACTGCTTGACGAAAACGGCCAGGTGCCTCCCGAGACCTACGAACTGATTCTGGCGCTACACGAGCATGGTGTGCATTTCGCTGCATCGTCAGGTCGTCGCTACGATCGCCTGTGCGAGTTCTTTGCGCCCGTTCGCGACAAGATGGACTTTGTCGCCGCTAACGGCGCTCAGGTCTACGCCGACGGTAAGATGGTAGACCGTGAGGTGTATTCCCACCTGGCGATTCGAAGGCTCGCCCAAGCCGTCAGGACGTTTCCCAATCTGCATCTTGCGCTCTTTGACCGAACCAAGTCCTTCCTGCTCGATGACGAGTGCAAGTTCGTGCGTGAGGTCGATAAGGACCTTCCCAATGCCGAGCGCATTTGGGAGCTGCCCGATCCCAGCGTAAATATCATCAAAGCGAGTATCTTTTGCGACGACAGTGCGGTTATGGACAGCGCGTACGTGCTACAGCGCGAACTTGGTCAGCTCTTTACTTTTGCGCCTTCGGGCAACGCGTGGATCGATGCCATGCAGCCTGGTGTGTCGAAGGCCTCTGGTATCGCGCAGCTCGCGGAGCATTACGGCATTGGACGCGACGAGGTCATGGCGTTTGGCGACTCGATGAACGACTACGAGATCATTCGCTTTGTCGGCACGGGCTGCGCGATGGAAAACGCGCGCCCCGCGCTCAAGGCGGTGGCCGATCGTGTGGTGGGTTGTAACCGCGACCACGCCGTCCAGCAGGAGCTCCGTCGCGTGCTGGAGAGTCTCTCCTAATCCGGCAGATGGGGACGTTCCTTTTCTGCCGACAGTGGGGGACAGTCCTTGCGGCTTTTTGCGAAGAGTGTCCCCAGTGACTAGTCGTTTAAGAACGTCCCCAATGACTAGGCAAGGGCGGCCATGATGGTGCGGGCGACGCCGTCGTGGTCGTTGTCGTATTCGGTAATGGCGTCGGCGGCCTTGCGATCTTCGGGCTCGGCGTTGATCATGGCCATGCCATGGCCCGCTGCCTGCAGCATGGGGATGTCGTTGATGTTGTCGCCGAACGCCCAGGCGTCGGCGAGACGCTCGCCCAGGTGCTCGCATAGCCACGTGAGGGCCGTTCCCTTGGTGGCGCCCTCACCCATGACCTCGATATTCATGGCGTACGAACGCGTGACCTCAATGCCTCCGAGCGTGTCGAGCGCCGCCGCGATGGCGTCGCGATCGGCCGGGTCGTGCCAGTACATGGCGATACGTTCGAGCGTCTCGACCTCGTCGATCTTGCTGTCGATATCCATGTCGATCGGTGTTCGTGTGCGCTTGAGCGAAGCCGCGATGTGGGGGTCACCGCCGCAGAACTCATCCAGGCGCCCGTAAAGCGAGCGGGGGAGGAAGCACTGTCCATCCGCGAAGATATCGAAGGTCACATCGTGGCCGGCGGCAATGCGATGGATGCGGTGGGCAATGCCGCAATCGAGCGGACGGCTCAAGATGCACGTGGCGCGCGAGGCGTCGGTGGGCGTATCCTCGTCGAGCTGCCAGACGCTGGCGCCGTTGGCACAGACCGCGTAGTGCACGGCGGGATGGGCGAGAATGGGCTCAAAGATGCCCGACAGCGGACGTCCCGTGCAGGGCACAAATTCAATCCCGCGTCGAGCGAGCTCGTCGAGCATCGCCCAGGTGGCATCGCTCATCTGCTTATCGCTCGTCAACAGCGTTCCATCCATATCGGAAAACACAATCATTTGATGCAGCCCTTTCTGCTGGCATAAAAAGCGTGGCCGAGGGCTTGGGTCCCTGGCCACGCTCGAGTTCTATAACGGTCCGCGTCCTAGCGGTCGGCGAGTGGCTTGTACTCCAGCGGCTCGATCACCGGACGATAGGCCGGGCGAATAATACGGTGCGCGCAGAAGAGCTCTTCCATGCGGTGTGCCGACCAGCCGGCCATGCGGGCGACGGCGAATAGCGGCGTAAAGAGCGTCTCGGGCACGCCGAGCATCTTGTAGATAAAGCCCGTGTACAGGTCGATGTTGGCGCAGATGGGCTTGGTCATGCCGTGGTCGCGCATCACCTGCGGTGCCAGGCGCTCGATGCGCTCGATGAGTGCGAACTCTTCGCCCAAGTCCTTCTTGGCTGCCAGTGAGCGCGCGTAACGGCGGCAGACCTCGGCGCGCGGGTCGCTGAGCGTATAGACGGCGTGGCCCATGCCGTAGATGAGGCCCGTGCCGTCGAAGGCCTGCTTGTCGAGGATCTTGCCCAGGTAGGCCGCGACCTCGTCCTCGTCCTCCCAGTTGGAGACATGCGCGCGGATGTCCTCGTGCATAGACACGACCTTGGCATTGGCGCCGCCGTGGCGCGGGCCCTTGAGCGAGCCGATAGCCGCGGCGTAGGCGGAATACGGGTCGGTGGCCGAAGACGACAGCACGCGGCAAGCGAAGGTGGAGTTGTTGCCGCCGCCGTGCTCGGCATGCAGCATGAGCATAACGTCGAGCAGCATCGCCTCATCGCGGGTGAACGCCATGCCGCCGCGCAGGACCTGTAGGATGGTCTCGGCGGTGGAGAGACCGGGCGTAGGGTGCGGCACGTGAACCTCGGAGCCGCGAAGCTTGGCGACCGAGGCCATGTGTGCGAAGGCGGCGATGCGCGGGAGACGTGCGAGCATGGAAATGGCGACGTCGATTTCGTGCTCAGGCGTGATCACGTCTGGTTCGGCATCGAAGGCGTAGAGCAGCAGTACGGCGCGCTGGAGCACGTTCATGATGCTCGACGACACCGTGGTCATAGGGAACTCGCGGACGTATTCGTCGCTCAGATGTCTAAAGGCACCTAGGCGCTCGCAGAAGCCGTCGAGCTCTTCCTTGTTGGGCAGCGAACCCGTGATAAGCAGATAGGCGACTTCTTCGTAGCCGTAGCGATTCTCGGCCTGGGCATTGTTGACCAGATCCTCGATGCTGTAGCCGCGAAGCGTGAGCTTGCCCTGATCGGGCACGACCTTTCCGTCGACCTTGTTGTAGCCGTGCACATCCGAGATACGAGTGAGGCCCGCGACCACGCCCGAGCCGTCGGCATTGCGCAGGCCGCGCTTGACATTGTGCTCGACAAACAGGTCCTCGTCATAAGGGTCGGTCGGCAGGCCGTGGTAGAGGCTTTCGCTCTCAGACGAAATCTGGCGGCTTGCTTCGTAATCCAGAACCAGTCGGCTCAAGTGGTCATCGAAGCGGTAATAGATTTTCTTGGCGTCGTAGGCCATGCGCGCTCCTCTCCGGGCCGCATCGGGGTGGCTTGCATGGGCATGCGCGCGTCAGGCTATCCCCAGCGGCTTGCTCGCTACAGGCGGTACATAAAGTTAAAGACGTCCTCGCGCTGGATGGACACGTTGACGCCCGAAAGCTCGCCGGCCTCGGCCAGGGCCTTCTGCAGCTCAGCGAAGTCGAGCTTGGACTCGGCGGTATCGGCCAGCATGGTCATGGTGAAGATGTCCTCGATAATGGACTGCGTGATGTCGCGGATGTCGACGTTGGCCTCGCCCAGGACGCGGGTGACGCCGGCGACGATGCCGGGGCGGTTCTTGCCAAGGACGGTGATGACGATACGGGAGGACGAGATCTCGGCCATGGGAAACCCTTTCGCGTGATTGCGGCGCGCGCGGGGCGCTCCGCTACGGTACAGTGTTCATCATTGTACCTGTCTGGCGCAAAAAAGGCGCGCTCGCTGCGGCGTTACATGCCTGCAACATGAGCGTAAGGGGGAAGGCCGTACGGGGAAGAGCCGTCTGGCGCGTGTCCGGCTCGTGTTGGGTTGATTTCCGATCTCAGCCGAACACATTGAGCGGACAGGCCGTTCCCGCAGTCAGCCGAACGCCTCCGACGGCTGATTCCGAACTGGAAGCGGAGGGCATCCCCGCCCTTCGGTAGGGGATACCGCTCCGCGGCGCATGCCGCGGGCGGCGCCCCTATCGGACCACCGTGACCTCAGTTGGGATGGGCCCAGCACTGCCGCGTACTCGGTGAGCTAGAGCCAACTGTTCGTCTTCACGTCGCGTATGGCGATATTTCGGTCGTCCGGCTCGGTGATGCCGTAGCCGAACGCCTGGAGCGTCTCGATGGACTCCTGGATCCTCTGTTGGAACATGGGACCCGGATCGACCCTCGGCCCGAGGTGCCCGCGCCAAAGGCACGGCGTGGCGCGCAGCATGTTATGGATTTTGGAGATGGGCTCGATGTCGGCGTAGACGTTGAGCGTCGCCATGGCGTCCTTGTGGCCGAGGATCGATTGGAGCGCCTTGATATCGCCGCCTTGGCGGATCCACTGCGTTGCGAACGTGTGGCGAAGGCCGTGGAACGTGATCAGCTCGTCGTTGGTGCCCATGAGGCCGTTGGTCTCCGAGAACGTCTTGAACGCCCTGCGGATATAGCTTGTCGTCGCGAAGGTCGCGCCCGGCTCCGACAGGATGTAGCAGTCCCCGATCTCGACCGCCCCGGTAAGGCCGCGCAAGCGCAGCTTTCCGCAGTCGATCTCGTGGGTCTCCTTCAGGAAGGGGAGTAGGCCGACCGGGTCGATGGGGATACCCCTGGCGTCATGGGTCTTGGTGTCCTTGATGAACGAACCCATTCCCTTCGCGTACGCCACCGAGTGTCTGATCGAGATCAGGCCCGTCTCGAAATCCACATCGCACCACCGAAGGCCGCAGACCTCGCCGATTCGCATCCCCGTGTGCAGGGCGAGTACGACCGCCCTCTAATCCTCGGCGGACCAATCGAGTCCGAACTCCTTTCGGGCATCCTCTTCGCTCATGACTTCGAGAAGGTCTCCGGGTTGGCAACGAAGGGCGAGGCATAGCTGCTCGAGTGTGTTGAAGCGAATGCCGCGAATATGCCCTTTTTTAATACGGGACAGGTTCACGGGCGTGGTTCCAATCCTTTCGGCAAGTTCGTTCGAGGAAATCTTTCGCTCGGCCATGATCTTGTCGAGGCGAACAATTACGGGCATGGCGTTTCCTTACGCAATCTCGTCGGAGTCGAGGTACAGCTCTCGGGCGTACAAGAAGAGCTGGGAAAGCATGAACAGGACGATGCCGAGAACCAGAGAGGTCCAATCGAATGATGAAGCGATCTCTTGGGCGCCGACGGCCCCCTCGCCGCCAAACATCGAAACGGAGGTTTTGAGTGAGCCGGCGTAGAGGCTGGTGGCAGCTTGAACAACGAAGAGAATGCCGAGCACCTTCAAGCATGTCGCAGACCCTTTCTTGAAGGGGTCTCCGCTCTTGATCGTCCACACGAGAACGGCGCTGAGGATGGTCGTAGCGATACCGATGACGGCAGGGACCAATGTCGAGATCGCAAGGGCTGGATACGCGGGGGAGTCTGCAATTACAGGGTTGTCGAGCACTTCGATTGCTGGCTTTAAGGAGAACGCCACTTGTGCGATGGCGGTGGCGCAAAGGGTCGCAGAGGCTATCGCACATGCGATGCGGAAGGAATGAAGCCGGGGAGTGCGATTGTCGGAACTCATAATAACCTCCGAAGAATTTAAAAAACTCAGGTTACTTTTTAACAGTTTATGTTAAATTGACTTTGTCGGCAAGTAATAAGGGCCGAGCATTTTATTCGGCCCCTCTGTTCCGACTGGATGAGGTCAAGGTTGGCGATGAATATGCTCAAAATCTCGAAGGCAATCTTTAGGTCGCTCCTCTCCTCCAGGTCGCTCTGTGTTGCCGTTGTTGCGTTGATGGTTCTTTGTGCTTTGCCCGTCTTCAGGAGCGCGGCTGGCATCGACGGACGGGTTGAATACCTCGAGTCGGGAATAACCCGTGTTGAGCAGGAATTGTCAGCATCCTATGCGGATGCGCTTGTGAATGCGGGGGAGGAGGGCGTCTATACCTCTTCATCAAGCATGCCCGCG
Source organism: uncultured Collinsella sp. (assembly GCA_958445985.1). Classification (GTDB taxonomy): domain Bacteria; phylum Actinomycetota; class Coriobacteriia; order Coriobacteriales; family Coriobacteriaceae; genus Collinsella. The sequence continues at coordinate 41,306 of CAUCUN010000002.1, forward strand.
CTTCTGTACCCTCTTGCCGCGGGGCGTCTTGTCTTGGCGCCGCTCTCTCCTCTGCTTCCGTTTCTGCAGGTATCGGATGGAGCGTACTCCTTTTATGACGGATCGAAGGAGTACTTGCTATGGGCCGCAACGGCCGTTGCCGTCTCGTTCCTTGCCGCGCGTCTTAACAAACGTGAAAAGCTCATCATCCAGGCACCGATGGGCGAGCTGGGTAGACTTGTTGCATCGAGCGTATGGGCGAGTGTTTTTGCAATGCTTGCCGTCCTCGCCATCAATCTTCCAGGGATAATCGCCGCGCTTGTGAAGAATGGCCCGGGCTCGCCGTTCTATCCGATAGGCTACATTCAATATGCGACTCCGGTTATCAAACCGGCTTGGCTGGTGTTCGCGCAGACGGCCATCTTGCAATTCTTGGTGGCAGCGTTCATCTCGCTTGTCGTTCACCTTGCCGTGAAGATTGCCAATAACCCTACGCTTGGAATCGTGTTCGTATGTGCCCTGATGGGGGTGACGATGGTTCCCGGGTATTACGGAAGATCCATCGCTTTACGTGAGTTCGCCCTGTTGAATCCCCTTACGTATGCGAACACTGAGTTGACCGTCGGCGTCTATAGCCCGTACCCGACAACGCAGATAGTGAATCTGCCTGGACTTTGCTTCGAGCGTGGCGCGATTGCCCTCGTATGCGCAATCGGGATCGAGGTGCTGGCAATTAGCCTGCTTTGCGTTGCTGGAAAGAGCGGCTGCGCGTGCCCGATATCCCCGATTTGTCTTGAGAGAGGTTCCTTCACTGCATCGAGAACGGCAACTCGTTCGAGCGCTTGTGCCTCCGCCGTTGCATACGTAAGAACGATGGGGAAACTGCTCCTGCGTTCTCCTACCCTCGCCGTATGCGCGATTGCAATGTCGACGACGATGCTGGCCCCGGCTCTGGTCGAGATGTTTCCTGACGCTGATAACGTTTCCGCTGTTCGGTATAGGGATGGGGAGCTCCGTTCAATAGATCGGTATCTAGAGCAGAACGCTGCGAATATGGACGTCGAGGGCAAAGCGGCCCTGGAAGACATGCGGGATGCTCTTTCGGGTTTCGTGTACGCGCCTATGCCTGCGGAGGGGTTTCGAAGCCTTGCGACGTACGAGCGCGCTCGAGGTGAGCTGGGCGCGGCAGATGCGACTCTCCTGCAATCGATCGGAATCGAGCCGGAGACTCCTTCTCGTGCGGAGGCGCGCGCCCTTCTGCTTGAGTCGATCGCGAGCTTGCCGGACCCCAAGGTTTACGAGTTAAGTACGAAGATGCCCCCATTAATCCTCCTTTCGTATCTCCAGGCAGCGCTTCCCTCCTTATTTTTGCTGTTGCCCGTGGTTGTCACATCGCTCGCGTGCACCCACCTGCAGTGTCGTTCCCTTCTGGTTCTCCAGATCCCCGCAACAGCGCATGTGCGTTTTCTGACGGCTGTTGCGCTGGCTCTCCTGCTTGGCTTGGTGCTGCTTTTGGTGTCGATGGTTCCCGCTGTCGTTGTGTCCGTGATTAAGAACGGTGCGGGTGGATCGGAGTATCCCGTCGCTCTCATTCGGGCGGGAGCTTCGACAACGTCCACGGTGGGGGAGGCGGTGTTGTGCAGTATTCCGTTGCTGGTCATGGCATACGGCGTGATTTCCGTCGTCGCTGCGTTGACAGCGGCGATTAGCCGCAACCCCGTTGTCACCGGAATGGTTTGCGCGGTTCTCTTGGTGTTGGGTTCGTTGAGCGCTCATGTTGAAAGCGTGGGCATGGGCGTCGCGCTGCTGGCTCCATTCGCCTCGTTTGATTCCGCTTCCCAGGTGGGGACGATTGGGTTCCTTGGGCGAGGGACGAACGCGATGCCTTTTGGAGAGGTCGTCGGCGCATCGGGCGCTCTGCTGGTGGTCTTGGGCGCCGTATCTCCGTTGATGGTGCGCCTGAGTGTTCCAAAGATCGAAAGGGGATGATCTCGATGATTGACCTTCAAACGCTGACGATCTCTTATGGAAAGAAGGTGCTCGTAGATTCGGTGAACGCTGAGTTTGCCCCGGGTACGGTCTACGGTCTCGTCGCTCCGAACGGGCATGGAAAGACGACGTTGCTGCGTGCGATGGCAGGTTTGCCGGGTCCTCGCGTGGACGGGAGCATCGTTCTGGATGAGGTGCAGGGTACGGGTGCGAGAGAGGTCCGTTCTATGATCTTCTATGCACCTGGTGAGGGGACGCTGCTGTATCCCGGATTGCGTGCGGAAGATCACCTCAAGATGGTTTGCGATATGTGGCCGCATGCTCGCGATATCGAAGAGATAGTGGAACAAACGCAGATAGGCGAGTTCGCGAAGATGAGGATCCGCACTCTGAGCCAGGGCATGAAGCAGCAGCTTACCCTGGCGATTGCGTATGCGACGGGCGCGCGGTACCTTCTATTAGATGAGCCCATGAACGCGCTCGACCCCAGCAGGGTGGACTTGCATTCCGAGATTCTCAGGAAGCTGGCCGATTCTGGTACGTGCATCATCATGTCATCCCACATCTTGGATTCGGTCGATAGGCTGTGCGATGAGATTCTGTTTTTGAAGGATGGGAGGCTCATTAGAAGCATTCCGCAAGATGATGCTGCGCCGAAGTCTCCTGGATCCCATTTCGCAAAGCCTGCCGGACGCGCCGAGGGTGCGCTAAGCACGTATCGGCGACTCTACGAAAAGGGCGGGTAGAAATGCAAGTTAAAAATCTATGTGGTCGATATGCCGTTAAACCCGCATATCGATACCGTTCAGCCATTCGCCTCGCCCCCGCCGCGCGCATCTTCATCCGGTCTGTTACTTTTAATCTAACGATTCTTTGAGGAATGCAGGTGCTTCCAAATGTACTGTCGACTTCTTCTCAAACTAATCCTAAGAGACAAGGCCGTATGGATCTCTACGCTCGTTCTCGCTGCAGCCTTCTCCGTCCCCATTGCGTTCAATTCACCCATCTACGGCCCCTTCTTCATGAAGCAGGGCATGCAGGGCTTCGTCGACGCATTCAATACGCGCGCGCCCCAGGCCAGCGGCACAGACCTATCGCCAGAGCAGCAAGATGACGCTGAGCTTGCAAGATACGCGAACGCCGCCCTCGCCGCTCAAACCGACGCCGCCTTTCTCGACTCTGCCGAGAGCTACTACGCGCTCATGGACGAGGGCTTCCAATCCGGGTCCATCGTGGGAGACCGAGAGACCAATGACGCAGAGCTCGCATATTGCCGCGCCCTGAGCAGCTCCGGCATCACGGATATCCCGGCCTCCGCAAACGACCTGCCATTCCTTTCCTTCCTGCCTTACGCCATTGCCGCGGCGCCGTCTTTCCTTCCCTTCATCCCCTTCCTTCTCTCGTCGATACTCGTGCTCGGCGCCACAAGGCCCGGGACCCTGGCGGCAAAGGCGCCCGTGCCCAAATTCCGGCGCCTTATCCAGATCGTGTTTTCGATAATCGCCGCGGGGACCGCGATGCTCCTCGCCGGCCTCGCACCCGGGGGTATTTACGCCTTGGCCCTAAACGGCTTCGGGCAGATCGGGTACCCGATCGCCTTCTTCCATGACGGCGCGCTCACCACCACGACCGCGGGAAACGTCTTCACGACCATACTTCTCGCGCTGCTCGCGGGCGGAACCTTGATATCCGTTTGTTCCGTCGTCCTATCGACCGCAACGAGGCGCGTCCTCGCGGGCCCCCTTGCCTCCGCGTTGCTTGTCGCGGCCCCGGCATTCCCGTTACTGTCCGATTCGGCACTGGGGCATAATGCCGCGCTCGAGCTCCTGCCGCTGGCCGTGTTCTCGCCTATCGAGGCAACGGGTTACGTAGGATGCTTCCCGACAGAATTCATTGGCTCCGGTTCAAGCGGTGCATCGATGCTTGCCGTGGCCCTGGCATACGTCGCGGTCCTTTTCGCGGTCGGCGCCGTTGCGACACGTTCGCCCAAACAGTCTGGACCCGCGAAAAAGCACCATGGGCTCGAGCTTCTAGACGCGAGCGTGGGATACGGAAGCACGACGATACTTTCAATCGGGTCGCTTTTCCTGAGCCCGGGAACGGCGGCGGGCCTCGTTGCTCCCAACGGCTCGGGGAAAACCACCCTTCTTGAAGCGCTGTCGGGCCAATTTCCCACCCGCATCCGCTCGGGAAGCCTGGCGGCAGACGGAATCTGCCAACGCCGATCAGCCGAATTCGCGGAACTTGTCTATCTGAGCTCTTCGGGCGGCGCGGATCTCTATCCCACGCTATCGGCCATCGGGCACCTTGCTTTCGTTAGGGAGGCGTGGAAATCGGCCGCCGACATCGACTCGCTCTGCGACTCCCTCGGAATCTCCCCATATCTCGACAAGCCGACCCGTAAACTCTCGACAGGAATGAAGCAGCAGGTAAAGCTTGCCATGGCGATATCGACCGGTTGCCCGTACCTCATCCTCGATGAACCGCTGAACGGCCTCGATCCGGGAAAGCGGAAAACCTCCTGCGACGCGATGCGCAGCGAGGTGGCGCGGGGACGAAGCGTGCTCATCTCAAGCCACCTGCTCGACGACCTGGCAGACCTCACCAACTCGTTCTACTTCATCGAAGCCGGCACGCTCGTGGAAAAGACCGAGTCGTCCTCGCAGACGCTCAAGCAGGAATACCTCGATACATACGAGGGAGGTGAATGACATGAAACTATTTGAACAGCTGAAGTCCAATGCGTCGCGCATGGCTGTCTACGCCATCCTCGTGGCAACGGCTTTATGCGGAATCGCGGCACCCGTCTATGCGCTCAACGGGGAGAAAGGCGACGTCGAACCCGCGTACATGGCTTCGACGGTTAAGGACCGGTACAAAGCCTTCTCTGGAGACACGTTTTACGTAGCAGAGTACGACACGACCTACCGTCAGCTTCGCTACAACAAGAGATACGAATATCTAGGCGCAAAAGTAATCAGCTATACATCGGGTTGGTACGGCCCCAACTATGGACACATAACCCAGTTCAAGTGTAACTACCGTGTGTACAACTAAAGCAACCCGGCCGGGACGAGGGGTGACGCAAAAGCGTCGCCCCTCGTTTTTAACCATGTCAACTGAACCTAGTTCAGTTTGGTTGATTTCCGATCTCAGCCGAACACATTGAGCGGAAAGGCCGTTCCCGCAGTCAGTCGAACGTCCCCGGGGCCCTTCTCAGGCCCCGGGGACGGCATTTTCCCAGTTGAAGGAACGGTGGAGATGTGTTTCGATGGGTCAGATTCGTGTCGTTCCGAAAAGACCGTGAACCTTTTGTGGGACACGCGGCGCCGTGGTACCATAGCCGAGTTTGTTGTCTTGGTCGGAAACCAAGACGCCTTATGCGCTGATCGGTAACCAGCGCCTGACCAATAAGGAGTCCTACCATGAAGCAGGGTATCCATCCCCAGTATGTCGAGTGCACGGTGACGTGCTCCTGCGGCAACACCTTCAAGACGCACGCTACCGTGTCCGAGATGAAGGTCGAGCTTTGCAACGAGTGCCACCCGTTCTACACCGGCCAGCAGAAGTTCGTCGACACCGGTGGACGCGTCCAGCGCTTCGCCGACAAGTTCGGTGGCGCCGCTGCCGCCCAGCTCAAGAAGGCTGAGGAGGCCAAGGCTGCCAAGGCCGCCAAGGCTGCTGAGGCCGAGGCCGCTCGCAAGGCCGCCGCTGAGGCTAAGGCTGCCGAGAAGGCCAAGCGTGCCGCTAAGTTCGCCGAGGAGGCTGCCAAGCAGGCTGCCGAGGCTCCCGCAGAGGCTCCCGTCGAGGAGGCCGCTGCCGAGGCCGAGACCACCGAGGCTGCTGAGTAAATAGCTCGCCGCGGAATCACTCGCATTCATGGCATAAGGGCCGTGCATCCGTTTGGGTGCGCGGCCCTTTTCTTTTTATTGGTGCAAACCAACCTGCCCCCATTGCACCAAATGGCAGAGAGGCAGCGTTTGCCCAGATAAAACCTGCCAAAATTAACCTGTCCCATTGTGGCAGGTTGGTCGTAGTTATTACGTGGCGGTCGAGGTCGACCGTATAGGCCGCGCCTTGTTTGGCTAAAGTACAATCATCTGTGTTTAACTCGCCCGCAGCTGCACGGCGTGGGCGATGGCCAAAAAGGAAAACCACATGGGATTCATGTCAAAGCTGCTGTCCTTTGGATCCGATAAGGACCTTAAGCGCTACTACAAGATCGTCGACCAGATCAACGGTCTTGAGCCCCAGTTTGAGAAGATGACCGAGGAGGAACTCCGCGGCCAGACCGATAAGTTCCGCGAGCGTTACGCTAACGGCGAGTCGCTCGACGACATGCTCCCCGAGGCCTTTGCCACCGTGCGTGAAGCTTCCAAGCGCACCATGGGCATGCGTCACTTTGATGTACAGCTCATCGGCGCCATGGCGCTGCACGAGGGCCATATCGCCGAGATGAAGACCGGCGAAGGCAAGACCCTCGTCTCCACGCTGGCCGGCTATCTCAACGCTATCGCCGGTAAGGGCGTGCACGTCGTTACCGTCAACGACTACCTGGCCAAGCGCGACTCCGAGTGGATGGGCCGCATCTACAAGTACCTGGGCATGACCGTCGGTCTGCTGCAGAACAACATGCCGCTCGAGCTCAAGCGCCCGGCCTACCAGGCCGACGTCACGTACGGCACCAACTCCGAGTTCGGTTTCGATTACCTGCGCGATAACATGGTCACCCGCCCCGAGCAGCGTGTACAGCGCGGCCACAACTACGCCATCGTCGACGAGGTTGACTCCATCCTGATCGACGAGGCCAGAACGCCGCTCATCATCTCGGGCGCCGGCACCAAGTCCGCCAGCACCTACAAGGACTTCGCGCGCGCCGTGCGCGGCCTTGAGCGCGGCGAGGACGTCTCGCACGACATGCTCACCGCCACCGAGGACGTGGAGCCCACGGGCGATTATGTCATGGACGAGGCCAAGCACACCATTGCCGCCACCGAGCGCGGCCTTAAGAAGATTGAGCGCCGCTTGGGTATCGATGACATCTACGCCGATCTCTCCGGCCAGCTGGTCAACCACCTGCAACAGGCGCTGAAGGCCCAGTACATGTTCCACCGCGACAAGCAGTACGTGGTCACCAACGGCGAGGTCAAGATCGTCGATGAGTTCACCGGCCGCATCATGGAAGGCCGCCGCTACTCCGAGGGCCTGCATCAGGCCATCGAGGCCAAAGAGGGCGTGCTCGTGCGCGAGGAGAACCAGACGCTGGCAACCATCACCCTGCAGAACTACTTCCGTCTGTATGACAAGCTCTCCGGCATGACCGGTACGGCGCTTACCGAGGACGCCGAGTTCCGCGAGATCTACAAGCTGCCCGTCGAGGTCATCCCCTCCAACAAGCCCGTGCAACGTGTTGACCACGAGGACCTGGTCTACCGCACCATCCAGGCCAAGTACAACGCCGTCGCCGACGATGTGGAGCGCCGTCACGCCAAGGGCCAGCCGGTCCTGGTGGGCACCGTCTCTATCGAGAGCTCCGAGAAGCTGTCCGCCGCCCTCACTAAGCGCGGTATCGCGCATGAGGTCCTTAACGCCAAGCACCACGAGCGCGAGGCCCATATCGTGGCCCAGGCTGGTCGCTATGGCGCCGTGACCATCGCTACCAACATGGCCGGCCGTGGTACCGACATCTTGCTGGGCGGCAACCCCGACGAGCTGGTGCGCGAGCGCCTGGAGTACGAGGGCTTGACCATGGAGGACGTCACGCCCGAGCAGCTCGAGCAGTTCAACGCCGAGGCCAAGGAGACCTGCAAAGCCGAGCGCGAGCGCGTGCTTGCCGCCGGCGGCCTGACCGTTATCGGCACCGAGCGCCATGAGTCCCGTCGTATCGACAACCAGCTGCGTGGCCGTTCCGGCCGTCAGGGCGATCCGGGCGAGACCCAGTTCTACCTGTCGCTCGAGGACGATCTGATGCGCCTGTTTGGCGGCGACAAGATGGACCGCGTCTCCAAGATGATGGTCACGGCCGATATGGGCGACGACATGCCCATCCAGCACAAGATCATTTCCAAGGCCGTCGAGAGCGCCCAGCACAAGGTCGAGAGCATTAACTTCTCCATGCGCAAGAGCGTTCTTGAGTACGACGACGTCATGAACAAGCAGCGGCAGGTCATCTACGCCGAGCGCAACAAGATTCTGGACGGCAAGGACCTGACCGACCACATCACCGAGGTCATGCACGATACCGTGTACCGCTGTGTTCAGGAGTTCTGCACCAAGGACAGCCACGAGGGCGAGCGCGATCTTGAGGGTCTGCGTAAGTGGGTCGTCGAGCTGACCGGGCATATCGATACCCCTCAGTTCCCCGACGAGGATTATGAGGCCCTGGCTGCCGATGTCCTGGCTTACGTAGAGAAGTGCTACAACATGAAGGCCGAGCGCTTGGGCGAGGACCTGATGCGCGAGCTCAACACCCAGGTCATGCTGCGCGTCATCGATACCCGCTGGATGAACTACCTGCAGGAGATGGACTACCTCAAGACCGGCATCGGCCTGCGCGGCTTTGGCCAGCGCGACCCGCTGGTTGAGTACAAGACCGAGGCCTACGGCGCGTTCCAGATACTCGTCGATACCATGTATGAGGATTACCTGCGCACGGTTCTGCGCATCGAGATCAAGGCTGCCCCGCGTGCCGTGGAGCACAAGGAGGAGCCCGCGCTCGAGGGCGCGCGCTTCTCCGGCCCTGCCGAGGTCGATGGTGACAACGGCGACTCGGTGCTGCGCAAGCAGGCGCAGGTGCAGGCCCGCACGGCTGTCCAGGGTGGTCCGGCTGCCGTCAACAACGGTGGCAAGGTGACCACCTATCGCAAGTCCGAGAGCGACGATCCGTACGTCAACGTGGGCCGCAACGACCCGTGCCCCTGCGGTAGCGGCAAGAAGTTTAAGTACTGCCACGGCAGGAATCGTTAATGGCTGAGACTTTAGAGGTAACGCCCGCCGAGCTGGACGCGTTTGCGGACCGGCTCGGTGAGGTCGAGTCATATCTCCACCTGGACGAGAAGCGTACCCGCGTGTCCGAGCTCGAGGCCAAAAGTGTTGCCCCTGGCTTTTGGGATGACGCCGATGCCGCCCGTGCCACCATGGAGGAGATTGCGCGCACCAAGGAAGATATCGCTGCCGTGGACACCGCGCGCGGCGAGCTTTCCGATGCCCGCGCCGCGCTGGAGCTTGCCGAGGAGATGGGGGATGACCCCGACGCCGCCGCCCTTCGCGAGGAGGCTGCAGCCACGGCTGAGCGCCTGGCCCGTGCCATCGATGAGCTTGAGCTTTCGAGCTGGTTTACCGGTGAGTTCGATCACGGCGATGCCATTGTGACCATCAAGCCCGGACAGGGTGGTCTGGAGGCGCAGGACTGGACCTTCATGCTCTTTAAGATGTACATGAAGTACTGCCAGCGTCGCGGCTGGAAGGTCACCATCAACGACTGTCCCGCGGCCGAGGTCATCGGCATCGACCGCGCGACCTTTACCGTCGAGGGCAAGGACGCATTTGGCATGCTGCGCGCCGAGGCCGGCGTCCACCGCTTGGTTCGCATTAGCCCCACCGACGACAAGAAGCGCCGCCAGACCACGTTTGCCGGCGTCGAGGTCATCCCCGTGCTACCCGATGATATCGACATCGAAATCAGTCCCGATGACATCCGCGTGGACGTGTACCACGCGAGCGGCCCGGGCGGTCAGGGCGTCAACACCACCGACTCCGCCGTGCGCGTGACGCATTTTCCCAGCGGCATTGTGGTCACCTGCCAAAACGAGCGCAGCCAGATCCAGAACAAGGCCGCGTGCATGCAGATCCTCAAGGCTCGCTTGTACGAGATTGAGCTCGAGAAGCGCGCCGAGGCCCTGGATGAGATCCGCGGACCCAAGACCACGATTGGTTTTGGCAACCAGATTCGCAGCTACGTGCTCTACCCGTACCAGATGGTCAAGGACCTACGCACGGGCGTGGAGACCAGCAATGTCGAGGCCGTTCTTGACGATGGCGACCTGGACCCGTTTGTGATCGGCTACCATCGCTGGGCCACCGGCAACGCCGATGCAGAAGGCTCGGAGGTCTAAAACATCGGGCAGTTTCAAGCCGATGCTAAGCCCAACGGTTGGACGGGTTTGTATCCAGAATAAACCCTGCGCAGGGGTGGTTTTTGTCCGGCGAATCGGTAGAATCGAATACAAGAAGAAGTTCAAAGCGCATCCGTTTGGGTGCGCTTTTTTGAGGGAGGCAGCATGGCATATCGTCTGGACATCAAGCGCATTCTTTCGATGAACTTCTTTCACGACCTGCCCCAGATCATGTTGGGGTGCGCTCTGGCCGCCATCGCGACCGACTTGTTTTTGATTCCCAACGGTCTTGCCGCCGGCGGCGTTACGGGCCTCGCCACCATTATTCAGGCGGTCGGCGCCTCGTATGGCATATCGCTTCCCGTCGGTATCCAGACCATCGTGATGAATGCCTTGCTGCTGCTGGTCGTTATGCGCGAGGGTGGCATGTTCTACGTGGTGCAGACGGCGACGGGTTTTGTGCTGCTGGGCTTTTTCACCGACCTGTTCGCTCCGTTTGTGGCGCCGCTGGCACATGCCGATCTTATGCTTCCCGCCATGTGGGGCGGCATTATCACGGGCATCGGATACGGCATGGTGCTGCGCGCCGGTGCCAACACCGGCGGCTCCGACACGATCGGCCAGATCATCTCGCGCAACACATCGCTACCGGTTGGCTCGACCGTCATGGCGATCGATGTTGCCGTATGCGCGCTGTCGGCTCCGGTCTTTTCAATCGAAAACGCACTGTATGCAGGCCTTTCTATGGTCATTAGCGGTTACGTGATCGATGCCGTGGTCGATGGTGGCAACAAGCGCCGTATGGTACTCATCATCTCGGATAAGTTCCCTGATATCGCTGCCGATATCATGTATGGCCTGGGTCGTGGTTGTACCAAGTTTAAGGCGACTGGCATGTATTCGGGTGCCGAGAAGCCGGTGATTATGGTCATCGTGAGCCGTCGAGAGCTCAATACCCTCAAGACGATCGTGCGCGAGCGCGATCCTCACGCCATTGTGACGGTCGCTGACGTTACGGAAGCCTTCGGCGAGGGATTCAAGGACATTAGCGCGTAGGGTTGACCGCGTTCTATCCAAAAGACGTTCACATTGATAAACCGTTTCATCAGCGGTTCTGCCTGCTAAATTGTTCAAATAATGATAAAAACTCTGGTAAAGCCATCAGTTTCCAGCATAATGAATGACGTACGTGCATTGCGGCTGTGTTGGGATTACCTTCGGTGCCGTGCGCATTTTGTCTAATGAGGATGAAAGGAAGGCACAATGAGCGACGAAGAGCTCAAAAAGGTTGCCAACGAGGTAAGGAAGGGCATCGTCACCGGCGTGCACGCTGCCAAGTCCGGCCATCCGGGCGGTTCGCTCGGCGCTGCCGACATCATGACCTATCTGTACTTTGAGGAAATGAACGTCGACCCGGCCGATCCCCGCAAGGCCGACCGCGATCGCTTTGTGCTCTCCAAGGGCCACTGCGCTCCGGGCCTGTACGCCGTGCTCGCCGAGCGCGGGTTCTTCCCCAAGGAGGACCTCAAGACGCTGCGCCATATCGGCAGCCACCTGCAGGGTCACCCCAACATGAACGACACCCCGGGCGTCGACATGTCCACCGGTTCGCTCGGCCAGGGCATCTCCGCCGCCGTGGGCATGGCGGTTGCCGCCAAGCACTGGGGCGATACTTACCGCACGTACGCCCTGCTGGGTGATGGCGAGAGCGAGGAGGGCCAGGTCTGGGAGGCCGCCATGTTTGCCGGCAACCAGCAGCTCGACAACCTCTGCGTGATCGTCGACCACAACGGCCTTCAGATTGACGGTCCCGTCGAGGAGGTCAACGACCCCATGCCGCTCGCCGACAAGTTCCGTGCCTTTAAGTTCCACGTGGTGGAGCTTGTCGACGGCAACGATTTCGACCAGATCCGCGCCGCCTTTGCCGAGGCTCGCGCTACCAAGGGCCAGCCGACCGCCATTATCGCCGAGACCATGAAGGGCAAGGGCGTTTCCTTTATGGAGAACCAGGTGGGTTGGCACGGTAAGGCCCCCAACGATGAACAGTTTGAGCAGGCCATGGCAGAGCTCACGGCCGCCGGAGAGGAGCTCTAGGATGGCAGACGTCAAGAAAATCGCCACGCGTGTAAGCTACGGCGAGGCCCTCGTCGAGCTCGCCAACGAGCACGATGACTTTGTGGTCCTCGACGCCGACCTGGCCGCCGCCACGCAGACCGGCAAATTTAAGGCCGCTTGCCCCGACCGCTTCTTCGACGTGGGTATCGCCGAGAGCAACCTGATGGGTGTTGCCGCCGGTATCGCGACCACCGGTCGTGTTGCCTTCGCGAGCACCTTTGCCATGTTCGCTGCCGGTCGCGCCTTTGAGCAGGTCCGTAACTCCATCGGCTACCCGCACCTTAACGTTAAGATCGGTGCCACGCACGCCGGTATCTCGGTGGGCGAGGATGGCGCCACGCACCAGTGCTGCGAGGATATCGCCCTTATGCGCGTCATCCCCGGCATGACCGTTATCGTTCCTGCCGACGATGTGGAGGCCCGCGCCGTGACGCGCGCCGCCTACGAGTGCGACGGTCCGGTGTACATGCGCTTTGCCCGTCTGGCCTCGCCGGTTATCAACGACCCCGAGACCTACAAGTTCGAGTTGGGTAAGGGCATTGTCATGCGCGAGGGCGCCGATGTGACCATCATCGCCTGCGGCCTGATGGTCGGCGAGGCTCTCGAGGCCGCCGAGCAGCTCGCTGCCGAGGGTATCGACGCCGAGGTCATCAACATGCACACCATCAAGCCCATCGATGCCGACCTGATCGTCAAGAGCGCCACCAAGACCGGCCACGTCGTGACCGTCGAGGAGCACTCTGTGATCGGTGGCCTGGGCAGCGCCGTTGCCGACGTCCTGTGCGAGCAGTGCCCGACGCCGCTCAAGAAGATCGGCGTCAACGACACCTTCGGTGAGTCTGGCCCGGGTGCCGAGCTCTTGCACAAGTATGGCCTGGACGCCGCCAACATCGTGGCGACCACCAAGGAGTTCTTGGCATAAGGCAAGGCGGATCTCAAGGACTGCTTCGCCAGAACTATAAAACTGTTTCGCCAGTACTATGGAAACCCGGCAGGGGCGCTCTCTTGGAGAGCGCCCCTGTTTCAGTTGCGGTGAAATAAGGACTGATTAGACCTTTTAACTGGTAAAACAGTCCCTATTTCACCGCAACTTATGAAGACGCCCCTCAAGCACGGTCCCATCAGGGAAAAGGGCATATATCGGCAAAGCGCAATTCAGACCCTTCCAACTTTGTATATGCAGCACTCCAAGATAAACGCGGCGACCCCTTAGTTATCGCAGGCCGGGCACAGGGCTACTCTCCAAATCTTTCCGCAGGACGGAGGAGCCCCCGCAGCGCGAAGCGCGCAGCGGGGGCTCCGACATGTCCGAGGACGATTTGGGAGGCAACCCTGCGCGCGGCCGGTGAGACCAAACCCCGCCATGCTTCTTATGTGCAGTAAAGCTAATGCTGCTAAAATATAAAGCGCTCATGTAGTTTAAACGCACGACGATAAGGAGCACCAGTGGGTAACCACTTCCGTACCTCCGGTGCGGGCGATGATGCCCCCAAGACGCAGACAGGCGTCCAGGGCAGTCGTTTCGCCACTCCGGATTCAGAGGGCCAGCCTGTTGCTCAGGCCCCCGCTCAGCCGGCAGATCAGGCACAGCCGGCATCCGATCCCTTTGCCTACAATCCCACCAGCGATGTCGCACTTTCTGGCACGGCGGGTTTTGAGCCCGTTCAGGCCGTGACCGCTCGCGTGGAGCAGCCTCAGGCTGGCGCCGCCACGCCGCAGCCTACCATGGCCGGCATTCCCGACCCCTTGACCCCTGCGACGCCGGCTCCTCAGCCTGCGCAGTCCGGTCTCTTTGCCGCTATTCCCGACCCCACTCAGCCTGCTGCCCCGGTGGTCGAGAGCGATCAGGCCGCCGAGGTCGCAAGCCTCGATAACGCGCTCAACAACCCCGATTTCACGTCGGTGTTTGCGCCCATCGATCCGCAGGCCAGCCGCAAGAAGATGGCCAAGCAGGCCGGTGTCGAGCCCGTTATCCTTATGGAGCATGTCACCAAGATCTATCCGGCACAGCCCAACAAGCCTGCACTCGACGACATCAACATCGAGATCTATCCGGGCGAGTTCGTCTTCCTGGTCGGTCACTCCGGTTCGGGTAAGACCACGCTGCTGTCGACGCTCAACCGCGACGTCAAGCCGACGAGCGGCCGCATCCTGGTTGCCGGTCAGGATCTCATGAAGATCAAGAACCGCAAGGTTCCGTTCCTGCGCCGCCAGATTGGCGCCGTGTTCCAGGACTTTAAGCTTCTGCCGCAAAAGACCGCCTACGAAAACGTGGCGTTTGCCCTTCAGTGCATCGGCAAGCCCAAGGGCGTCATTCGCAGCCAAGTGCCCGAGGTGCTGCGTCTGGTCGGTCTGGCCGATCAGATGGACTCGCTGCCCGACCAGCTTTCCGGTGGCGAGCAGCAGCGCGTTGCCGTCGCCCGCGCTATGGTCAACCGTCCGCCGCTGCTGATCTGCGACGAGCCCACGGGTAACCTCGACCCGGCGATCTCGCTGGGCATCATGAAGCTGCTCGAGCGTATTAACCGCACCGGCACCACCGTGATCGTCGCCACGCACGACCGCGAGATGGTCGATAGCATGCACCGTCGCGTGATCGCCCTTGAGGGCGGCCACGTTATCCGCGACCAGGAGAGGGGAGGTTACGGCAACTATGGCACCAACTAACGTGGGCTACTCCTTCAAAGAGGCAATCAGCCACTTCTTCCGTAACTGGACTACCTCGCTCGGCGCCGTCATCACGATCTTCCTTTCGCTGTTTATCATCGGCCTGTTCATCATGGGCTCCGCGATGCTGAACTCCGTGATCGGCACCGTCGAGGATCAGGTTGTCATCAACGCGTTCATTAGTGATGACGCTGATCAGGCCGATGTTCAGGCTTTTGAGGCCGAACTTAAGACGTGGAATAACGTCAAGTCCGTGACCTATAAGGACAAGGACGACGCGCTGGCCGAGTATACGAGCAAGATGTCGGGCAACGCCGACGCCACCATGAGCGCGCTTGATGGACAGAACCCGCTGCCGGCTTCGTTTGCAATTGAGATGGACGATCCGTCCAAGGTCGAGAGCACGGCAGAGAAGCTCAAGAAGGATGCCGATTTCCAGAAGATCGCGGATGACGGGGACGTCAACGCGAGCGTGCTGTACGGTCAGGAGGAAGTGAGCCGCCTGTTCCAGGTGACCAACTACATCCGCATCGCCGCCGTGGTGCTCGTTGGCCTTCTGACCTTTATCGCTTTCATCTTCATCAACAACACGATTCGCCTATCCATCACGGCGCGTCGTCGTGAGATTGCGATTATGCGTCTGGTTGGCGCCAGCAACGGCTTCATTCGCGGCCCGTTTATCACCGAGGGCGTACTGCAGGCCATTTTGGGCTCGCTGCTTTCCATCGGCGTTCTGGAGCTGCTGCGCAATCTGATGATTCCGCGTCTGCAGGAGAGCATCGGCTGGATGTCGTTTGCCCTGCCGATGCAGTACTACCTGGTGACCTATGCTGCGCTGATTCTGGTCGGCGTGATTATCGGTCTCTTTGGTTCCGCCATCGCCATGCGTCGCTACCTGCGCGTGTAGGCATGCCTGGAATTCATCCCTTCCAACGGGTCGTCTCTTATGGGGCGGCCCGTTTTTTGATCCCTAGGGGACGGCAGGAAAGCGAATCATTTGGGTAGACTCTTTGGAGTTCGCAATCGATAGTTAGGGGGCGCCATGGGGCGCAATAACAAGCATAAGCGTGGAGCTCGCAATAAGCGCGGGCCGGTGCGCAGCGAACGCCGTCCGAGCCTGACCGGGCGCGTGCAGCTCCATGAGCATAGCGCCTACGTTGTAACCGAAAACGGCGACTACAAGGTCATGGGCCGTGGTAAGCGTGAGATCATGGACGGCGATACCGTTGCCGTGAGCATTAAGAACAGCCCGCATGGCGAGCGTCGCGCCGTGATCGAGGGCGTGGTTGAGCGCGCAGCTATAAGCGTGGTGGGCACGTACCAGACCGCCGGTCCGCTCGGTGTGATTGAGCCGCTCGATTCGCGCCTGAAGGCCGACTTCTTCATTCTGCCCGAGGATACCTCGGCGGATCGTCTGGGCGTCCACCCGGGTGATGCTGTTGTCGCGCGCATTTTGACCTACCCGACGCGCCTGGAATCGGGCACTGTGACGATCGAACGCCGCATTGGCGGAGATGACGCGCCCGATTTGGGCGTTCAATATGTGATGGCGCATTACGGCTATACCGATAGCTATCCCGAGGCCGCGCTGGACGAGGCCGAGGGGCTTTCGCTCGATGTGTCCGCGGCGCTTAAGGACCCGCTCCGCCGCGATCTGCGCGACCGCTTTGTCATCACGATCGACCCGGTCGACGCGCGCGATTTTGACGATGCCATTTCGCTGGAGCGCACGCCCGAGGGCGGCTATAAGCTGGGTGTGCATATCGCCGACGTTTCACACTATGTGGCTTGGGACGGGCATATCGATCTTGAGGCTCGCCATCGCACGACATCGGTGTATCTGGCCGATCGCGTGCTTCCCATGCTGCCCGAACGCCTGTCCTGTGACCTGTGCTCGCTTCGCCCTGACGAGGACCGTCTTGCGTTTACCGTCGATATCGAACTCGATGCGCAGGGCCGCGTGCGGCATTACGATCCGTACCCCAGCGTGATTCGCTCGCGTGTGCGTATGGACTATGACGGTGCCGAGGCGCTGCTGGTGCGTGCCGGCGCGGTTGAGTATTCGGTGCTGGAAGGCGCCGCCGAGGATGTTGAGGCTGCTGAGGCCTCGCGCGAGGATGCGCTTGAGCGCGGTCTTGCGTGCGAGGAGGCTGCCCGCGGCTACAACGTCGACCTCGGCGATTTCCTTGTCGCCGCCAACGAACTCGCCGAACTTCGCCGTCGTATTCGTCGCGCCCGCGGCTCAGTCGATTTTGACACGGCCGAGATTCGTGCTCTGTTGGATGAGGACGGAGTACCCGTGCAGATTGTGGCGCGTGAGCGTTCGTGTGCCACGTCGCTTATCGAGGAAGCCATGCTGCTCGCCAACGAGTGCGTTGCAGAGTGGCTGGCAGACCGTGATATCGAGGCCTGCTATCGCGTGCATGAGGATCCGAGCCCCGATAGCCTGCACGGTGCCGCCGTTGCGCTGGCGCAGCTAGGCATCATCGACGATCGCCGTGCTGCCGGTATTGCCCTGGGGAGTCCCGATGAGCTGCAGGCTGCAGTCGATGCTGCCGCCGGTACGGCCAACGCACCGCTCGTCAACACGCTGCTTCTGCGCAGCATGCAGCGCGCGCTGTACAAGCCGCGCAACGAGGGCCACTTTGCGCTCGCCGCGCCGTGCTACTGCCACTTTACGAGTCCCATCCGTCGCTACCCCGATCTGGTGGTGCACCGCGTACTCAAGCTGCAGTTGGCCTATGAGCAGCTCGGCGGCAAGGACGCCTTGGTCCGTACCTCGCGGCTGATCGGCAAGGGGCGCGAGTCGCTGCCGCGCATTCTGCCGCAGATCTGCCGCGCATGCAGCGATGCCGAGCGCGCGGCAGATGCCGCCAGCCATGCGACGCAAAAGATCAAGATTGCCCAGTACTATGAGGACCGTCTGGGCGAGCGCTATGCCGGAATCGTCTCGTGGGTTAGCAGCATGGGCCTTTTTGTGCGCTTGGACCTAACGCAGGTCGAAGGTTTGGTTTCGATCAAGAGCCTGGGCAACGAGTGGTTCGAGTTCGACGAGGACGCGCTTACGCTGACGGGCGCCGACACGGGGACTCGTTACGAGCTGGGCCAGCGCGTGATTATCGAGGTCTCGCGCGTCAATACCACGCGTGGGCACTTGGACTTTAAGCTTATCCATTAGCCAAATCCCGACTCATGGTGGGGGAGCGGAGGGCGGCCTTTCGGGACCGCCCTTCGCATTTGAATCGTGACTACCTTGCCGTCTGCTCGGCCGCCCGCTTACCTGCTATTTGAGAGGTAAAACCTACCAAAATAAACCTGTCCCTTTTTGGCAGGTTTACAAGAAAGCGGGGATGAGATGGCGACGGTGTACGGTTATGCGCGGGTGAGTTCGCGCGATCAGAATCTGAATCGGCAGCTGGATGCGCTGGGCGCCTATGGCGTGGGCTCGGCGAATATTTATGCCGACCATGCGAGCGGCAAGGACTTCGATCGACCGCGCTATCGCGAGCTGCTGCACGTCCTGGGAGACGGGGACGTGCTGGTGGTGCTTTCTATCGACCGACTTGGTCGTAATTACTCCGAGATTCTTGAGGAATGGCGACGCATTACCAAGGAGCTCGGGGTTGCCATTGTGGTGTTGGACATGCCATTGCTTGACACGCGCGTCAGGGCCAGCGGCGCGCCGGATGTGACCAACACCCTGATTGCCGATATTGTGCTGCAACTGCTGAGCTACGTGGCGCAGGTGGAGCGCGAGAATATCCATCGGCGCCAGGCGGAGGGAATTGCAGCGGCGCGGGCGCGAGGGGTCCGTTTCGGTCGACCTCGTAAGCCGTGCCCTCCTCAGTTTGAGCTGGTGCGCGATAGCTATGAGGCGGGTGATATTACCCGCAGCCAGGCAGCAAAGTGCTTGGGCGTGTGCGTGGGGACGTTCGATCGCTGGATGCGCGAGGCGGGGTAGGGGTTTGCGTCGCTTTGTCGCTTCCTGTTGCGATTCATATTTTGATATGGTGACGATGTCATTTGGGGCTACACTCGCTGATATTCAAAAAAGGAGGTTGGCCCTTGGCGCGCATAAAACAAATAATCGGATGGACCGCGATCGTTCTGTTCGCTGCAACGCTGGCGGGTATCTGGGTGCTGACGGAGCAAAACGCGGCGGAGACGTCGGTGTTGAGCGAGTCCACCGCGCGTGTGGTGGAGGGTCAGGCTACGGGCGTTCAGGCTGCCGATGCCACGGGTGAAGCTCAGGCCGAGAACGGAATGACCGGGGGTACCGATTCGGCTGCCTCGAATGTCCGGTCTGGCCGACTTGCTTCCATTCGCATGTGGGTGGGCACGAACGTCCGTCGCGTTGCCCATACCGTAGAGTTTTTCTTCGTCGGATTGTTCGCCTCGGTGGTCGTGGTTTGCCTTTCCAGGCGTCCGTGGAGCGTATGCTCCCGTTGCGTGCCCGTATTGCTCTTTTGCGCCGCCTGCTCCATTGGCGATCAGGCACATAAGATCTTTGTTCCCGGCAGGCATTTCGACGTTATCGATTTAGGATTCGATGCTGCGGGCTATGTCACCGCCATGCTGTTGGTATTGCTGGCAGCGGCGTTGGTGCGCCATGCGACTCGGCCGATCGGCGCCCATGCGAGGCGCTAGCCGGTAACAAACCCGTTTCTGATAATGCGGCCTTGTTGAATTATTTTGTGTCGCGCGTATTTCCGAGCGGTCGGATTTGAGGGGCGAGCGGTAGAACGCTCGCCCTATGTGCGCCACGATGCGGCACAATGTACCGCAAAAGCTGTTTGTATCCGGTACGAATCGTTCGTTGGTCTTTAATTCTTCTCAACGGAGGTGTTTGAGATGGCAAACGGATTGCTTTTGCGACTTCGCGAGCGTGAGCTCAGCGCGAGTCCGGCGGAACGCAATGTCATCGCATATGTAAGCGCTCATCCGCACGAGGTGGTCGGGCTGTCCGTCCGCGGTCTTGCCGATGTCACGTTCTCCTCGCCCTCGAGCATTTTGCGCTTTTGCAAGCGTTTGGGTTTTGCGGGCTACAAGGAGTTCCAGCGCGAACTGATTGCCGAGCTGGCGCTCTTAGGTGACAAGAAAGACGTAGCCCTCGAGGACATCTCCATGGATGACAGCGTCGAACGCATTGTGGGGAAGGTGATGAAAAGCAACGTGCGCACGATCGAAGCGACGGCGCGAACGCTCGATTACACCGTCTTGGAGCGATGCGCGGCCCATCTTAAGCGGGCACGCGCGGTCAATCTGTTCGGTATCGGTGCCTCTCGTTTGGTCGCGCACGATCTGGCGCAAAAGCTCATGCGTGTCGACAAAGAGTGCCATCTGTACGACGACTGGCATGATCAGCTCTTGTGTGCCAAGAACATGCATGAGGGCGATATGGCAATCGCCTTTAGCTACTCGGGCTTGACGCAAGAGGTGCTGGACTGCACCGCCGAGGCTCAACGTCACAACTGTCCCGTGGTGGCCGTGACCAAAGTAGATGGATCATCCAAGCTTGCCACCATGGCCGATGCCGTGCTCGGCGTTGCTGCGAGTGAACCCTTGGTCCGCAGCGGTGCCATGGCTTCGCGTATGGCCCAGCTTATGGTTGTCGATGCCCTGTACGCTGCTTACGTTGCCAGCGACTACGAACGGGCGACGCATGTCATTAAGCAAAACTACATCGAGAAACAGGAAAGATGAGGTGAAAGAAATGCTCGATTTAACAAAATTCACGACCGAACAGCGTAATCAAAGGTCAATGGACCTCGATACGATGACATCGCTGCAAATCGTCACGACGATGAACGATGAGGATCTTCGTGCCGTCCAGTCGGTCACAAAAGTGCTGCCCCAGGTTGCCACAGCAATCGACTGGGCTGCTGAGGCACTCGAGCGCGGCGGGCGCGTCTTTTACATGGGCGCAGGCACCAGCGGTCGTCTGGGCGTACTCGACGCTTCGGAGTGTCCGCCCACGTTTGGCGTGTCACCCGATCTGATTGTCGGGCTCATTGCCGGAGGCGAGACGGCGTTTATCAAGGCTGTCGAAGGTGCCGAAGACAGCGAGGAGCTTGGCGCGAGCGACCTGCGGGAGCGTGGGCTCTCGGACAAGGATCTTGTCGTTGGCCTGGCGGCAAGCGGCCGTACTCCTTATGTGGTGGGCGGCCTTGCGTACGCCAAGGCAACTGGGTGCAAGACCATTGCAATTGCCTGCAACCAAGGGTCGAAGATCGGGGAGAGCGCAGATCTTGCCATTGAGCCCGTGCCCGGTCCCGAGGTGCTGACCGGCTCAACGAGGCTCAAGGCGGGAACGGTCCAGAAGCTCATTCTCAACATGATTTCGACCGGTGCCATGGTCAAGATCGGCAAGGTATACCAAAACCTGATGGTCGATGTGCAGCAGACGAACGAGAAGTTGGTGGTGCGCGGCCAGAACATCGTGATGGAGGCGACCGGCTGCACGCGCGAGTGCGCTGTTCAGGCGCTTGCAGATGCCGGCGGCCACGTAAAAACCGCTATTGTCTCGGTACTGCTGGACTGCGATGCCGAGCAGGCTGCGGTAGCTCTTGAGCGGGCGCGAGGCCATGTCCGCGCTGCGGTGAGTGGCCATGAGAAGAGCAATGCCGATGCCCAATAGGTGCGCGGCGTGAGCTGATATGACATTCAGACGAGATACCCAATACAAGGAGGAGTTATGACGAACAAAGAGCTGGCTCAAAAGCTGCTGGACCTTTTGGGCGGTAAAGACAACGTGCTCGCAAACGCGGCGTGCATGACGCGCCTGCGCGTGACCGTCAAAGACGCGGGCAACGTCGACACGGAGGGCATTAAGGCACTCGACGGCGTGATGGGCCTGGTCGAGGACGACACGATGCAGATCGTGCTGGGTCCGGGCAAGGTGAATAAGGTGCTCGAGGAGTTCTCCAAGCTCACTGGCCTTGCGAAAGGCGTTGCCGATGAGAGCGTGGTTGACGCTGCGGCCACAAACAAGGCCGCGCAGAAGGCCAAGTACGAGTCTAAGCCGGTTCAGGCCTTCCTCAAGAAGATTTCCAATGTCTTCGTCGCCCTGCTTCCCGGCATCATTGCGGCTGGCCTCATCAACGGTATCTGCAACGTCATTAACGTCTCGACGGCAGGCGCGCTTGCAGGCGAGTGGTGGTACCAGGGCATTCGTTCCATGGGCTGGGCCCTGTTTGCCTATCTGCCCATTTTGGTGGGCTATAACGCGGCACGTGAGTTTGGTGGCTCCGCTGCGCTGGGCGGCATCGCCGGCATGATGTGTATCGCCAACAGTGCCATGCCCCTGCTTGCGCCTGGCGCGGCTGATCCTGCCACTGCCATTCTGCTGCCGCTCACCAGTGCGCAGTACAACCCCGCAGCGGGCGGCATGATCGCGGCTCTCATCGCTGGCGCATTTTTTGCCTGGATGGAGCGTCAGATTCGCAAGGTTATGCCCAACGCACTCGACACGTTCTTGTCCCCGCTGCTGGTGCTCATCATCGGCGCCTTTGCTCTGATGCTCGTCATCCAGCCGGTTGGCGCATGGCTGACGGCTGCCATCTTTAGCGTTTTGACCTTTATCTTCGAGAAGCTGGGCGTCCTGGGCGGCTATATCCTGTCGGCAGGCTTCTTGCCGCTGGTGTCCGTCGGCCTGCATCAGGCGCTCACGCCGATCCACGCTATGCTCAACGATCCCGACGGCGCTACCAAGGGTATCAATTACCTGCTTCCCATCCTTATGATGGCTGGCGGCGGCCAGGTCGGTGCCGGTTTGGCGCTGTACTTTAAGACCAAGAATGCCAAGCTCAAGAAGTACGTCGCAGAGTCCATTCCCGTTGGAATCCTGGGTGTGGGCGAGCCTCTGATGTATGCTGTTACGCTGCCGCTCGTTCGTCCGTTTGTGACGGCCTGCCTGGGTGCCGGATTTGGCGGCGCGCTCGCGGCGCTGCTTCACATCGGCACGGTTTCTCAGGGCGTTTCCGGTCTGTTTGGCCTGCTGATCGTCGTTCCTGGCCAGCAGCTCGGCTACGTTGCCGCTATGCTGCTTGCCTATGCCGCCGGCTTTGTCCTGACGTGGTTCTTTGGCGTCGACGAGCAGAAGATCAACGAGTTCTTTGGCGAGTAGTTTGATATCGCGAGCCGTGTTGCTCGGGGTTCGCGGCGCGCGGCAGATTTCTTGATGTTATGGTTGTGCCGGCGGGGCTAGCTGCTCCGCCGGCCTTTTTAAAGGAGCGTTGAAGCGTGAAAACGGGTATTTCGATTTATCTTTCCAGCCCTCTGCAGGATATTGAGCGGACGATTGAACATGGTGCCGCGGCGGGTGCGCGCTATGCGTTCACCTCGCTGCATATTCCCGAGGATGGGGGAGCGGCGTATGCCGATAAGGTCCGTCATGTGTTGTCGCTGCTTTCCGCCCGCGGCATTGCGCTCATTGCCGATGTGGGGCCTCGCACGTGCGATTTGCTCGGGCTTGAGCGCATCGAGGACTTGCGCGATCTGGGGTTGGAATACCTTCGTTTGGACTATGGCTTTAGCGCCCAGCGGGTCGCGGAGCTGTCCGGTGTATTTCGCATTGTGGTCAATGCATCGACAGTGAGTTCTGATGAAATCGCATCGTGGCGTGAGGCCGGTGCCGATGTGACTCGTTTTGCCGCCTGCCACAATTTTTACCCCAAGCCTTATACCGGTTTAGCTCTGGAGGACATTGCTCGGGTGAATCTTCGTCTTGCGGCGCTTGGATTCGAAATCATGGCTTTTGTGCCGGGTGATGCTAACGTTCGCGGGCCGGTATTCGAGGGACTGCCGACGGTCGAGGCGCAGCGCGGTCGCGCGTCAAAGGTTGCTCTCAATATGCTTGAGCTTGCACATGGCGCCGATTGCAACATTGTGTTGGTCGGCGACCCCGATCTTTCTGATGCGGGCTGGGCGCAGTTTGCTCAAGTTTCCGCCGGATACGTGGACCTGCAAAGCGAGCTTGAGCCCGGTTATGCCTATGTGCGCGGGCAGATTCATCACGACCGGCCCGACTCGAGCGTCCTCATCTTTAGGTCTCAGGAGTCACGTACGACGCTTAAGCCGGATTCCGTGCCGACGGATGTCGGAGCCGGCCTGCCGCGAAAGGCCGGGTCGATCGCTGTGAGCAATAGCGGATATGGGCGCTACGAAGGCGAGCTTGAGATTGCGCGGGTCGATCTTCCCGGTGACGAGCGCATGAACGTTGCGGGCCATATCACGCCCGAGGCAATGGAACTGCTGCCGTTCATCAAACGCGGATTCGGGGTACGGTTCGTTTAGCGTGTGACCCGTGGGCTACAATTGGCCCATCATACGAAGGCGCCTCGTGTGGCGTGTGCCTGCGTTGGCCGATCTATATTCGGAGGATTCCCATGACCGTACTGTTTGTTGAATATCCCAAGTGCTCGACCTGTAAGAAGGCCAAGGCATGGCTGGACGAACATGGGGTAGAGTATATCGACCGCGATATCGTTTTGGACAATCCCACGGCTGATGAGCTTGCGACCTGGATTGCTCGTTCGGGGCTGCCGGTGCGGCGCTTCTTTAATTCGTCGGGCATGAAATATCGAGAGCTGGGCCTGAAGGCGCGTCTGGATGCGGGCATGACGGATCGGGAGTGCTACGAGCTGCTGGCGACCGACGGCATGCTGGTCAAGCGTCCGCTGCTGGTGGGGGACGACTTTGCGATTCCCGGCTTTAGGGAATCGACTTGGGCCGAGGCGTTGCTGTAGCGGCTGCGGAAAGTGCGACCCGGAATTCGCTTCCAGAATGGGATGCACTTTCCCAAAGTGGTCGGTTGCGGAAAGCACGTCCCATTCTGAGCTTCGATTGTGGGATACGGTTTCCGGTTGAGGGCTCGACGGGAAAGTGGGGACCAGTTTGAGCTTGAAAACTGGGACGCACTTTCCGCCGGCGGGCCTGCCTCAGTCAGTCCGCCAGCTGTGCCCATTCGTGCGGATCGTAAACCTTTACGTGTTTGTTGGGCTTGCCGCTCCAGTACTCCTCGTCCATAAAGGGCAGATATGCCTGAACGCCGGGGCAGATAAAGGGAATCCGCTGCTGTTGCAGTCGCTCGCGCTGGCGCTGCTCCAGGTGCGCCTCGGATATGACGGTCGGCATGCCGGACAGCTCGACGAGGCTTGCCTGGATTCGCTTAAGGTCGGGGAGTCCCGCGTGCCATGACATCCGCATGATCAAAAAGGATGCACGGCGGTATTTTGCCTGCACCACAGTAATGGCGGGGCGCAGTGTGGGATGGATTTTGTCCCGTTCGGGCCAAAGGTCGGCAGTGATCTCGAGGCCCAGGGTCTCCCATAGGTAATCAAGCTCTTCGTCCATGGCGCCTCGATATCTACGCGATCATTGATACTTCGATTGTGTTGCCTGGTGCTATCGTTTTCACGGTAGAATCTGCCAACGGTTGACGGCTACCGCTCGCGGCGTTTTGCCCTTCGTGTACAGCGGTCGGCTTCACAGGTCCTTCACGGGTTGGACTAAATTAGGCCAATTTGACTGAATTTCAAAAAAGTCAAAATTGGGGCTTGCGTCACGGCGAGACTTCCCGTATATTTCTTTCTTGCGCAAAGGCACAGCCGAGCGCAGCGATGCAGTCATTGGGATGTCGTCTAATGGCAGGACAGCGGATTCTGGTTCCGTCAATGGGGGTTCGACTCCCTCCATCCCAGCCATTGCATTTGCTACATATGGCCCGTTCGTCTAGCGGTTTAGGACGCCGCCCTCTCAAGGCGGAGATCACCAGTTCGAATCTGGTACGGGCTACCAAAATTGAACGCCCGGGCCTCGTAAGAGACCCGGGTTTTGTGTATTGACCGTATATACGGCGCCTGCCGTGTTTCGCTCAGATCGAGGAGTAGCCATGGATCTGCCCATCAGCTTGCAAGACATCACGTATGCCGAGAACTATCTGGCGCAGGGCGACCTGGCTACGGCGACGCCGCTGCTGGAGCGTCTGGTGGAGCTCGCCGAGGAGTATATCGACGCTGAGTGCAAGACGGAGGAGAAGCGCCAATACTTTAGCTTCGATAGCAAGTTTGAGCGCTTGGCCTATCGCCGCGTGGAGAAGGATCCGCGCGAGCTCGTGCAGGTCGAGGTGCCGTTTGACCGCCTGTACTCTGACATGGCGTTTGCCTACATTCGCCAGCAGGATTATGTGAGCGCTCGTAATGCCCTGATGCAGGCTGTGCGTTGGGACCCCATGAACTGCAACTATCGCCTGGATCTGGCCGAGCTGTTCCGCGCACTCGAGGACAAGCAGGAATGGGCATCGCTCTCGTTCTCGGTGCTGGAGCGTGCAAGCGATGGCAAGTGCGCCGCCCGCGCTTACGCCAATCTAGGTCAGTACTTCTTGGAGCCCGAGACCGAGAACGTTTCGGCTGCCGTGGGCTGCGCGCGTCTGGCGCTGCGCCTGGCGCCCAACTATGCGCATACGACGCGCCTGCTCAACAAGATCCATACCACCTATCCGGATGCCGCTGATGAGAGCGACGACCACGTGATGGGTGAATTGGCCCTGCAAGGCGTGCCGACCTCGCCTTCGGCCGAGATTGCCATCTGCCTGATTATGTGCGCGACCGATGCTGCAAGCGACGGCGACAAGCAGGAGGCGACGCGCCTGACGGTACGTGCTCGCGACTTGGTGGGCGAGGAGGCCTGCGCGGCGATTATCAAACTGGTGCGCGAGAGCGATGCCGAGCTCAATGCCGAGCGCAAGGCAAAGCGCGAGACTGCGGGCTCAAACGCCGATGGAGCCAAGGAGGCCGGCGATGCCCAGTAAGCGCGAGCGCAAACTCATTTCCAAGAATCGCTCGGCACATCACGAGTACTTTATCGATGAGACGTTTGAGTGCGGTATTGAGCTGAGCGGCACCGAGGTCAAGTCGATTCGCGAGCGCGCCTGTCAGATCACTGACACTTTTGCGCTGATTCGTGGCGGCGAGTGCTGGCTCGTCGGACTGCATATCCACCCTTATAGCCATGGTGGCGTGTGGAATCGCGATCCCGACCGTCGGCGTCGTCTGCTGCTGCACCGCAAGGAGATCGACTTTCTTGACGGCAAACTTCGCAACCGTGGTTATGCGCTGGTTCCGTTGGAGCTCTACTTTAATACCGACGGCCGCGTAAAGCTGCTGCTGGGTCTGGGTCGCGGCAAGAAGCTCTACGACAAGCGCGAGGACATGGCCAAGCGTGATGTCCAACGCGAGATCGACCGCGCCCTCAAGGAACGCAACCGGTAGGCGCTCTATATAAGTTGCGGTGAGATACGGACTGTTTTGCCTGTTTGAGGGGCTATTCAGTCCCTATTTCACCGCAACTGCGGGCGTCTCATCTTTCTTACTGTTCTGACACATATGTCTCAAAGGCGGCGTCCGTTATGGGTGCCGCCTTTTTTGTGGGTACATACATTCATGAGGTTCCAACCCGAGCTAGGGGAGTGATCGTTATGGACAAAACTGCGTTCTTTACCATGCCGAGCGGTCTGTACGTGGTGAGCGCTGCGGCAGACGGGCTGCGCGCCGGCTGCGTCATCAACACTGCGGTGCAGGTGACGTCCATGCCGCCGCGTATTTCGGTTGCCGTGAACAAGGACAATGTCACCTCGGGCGTCATCGCATCGGCCAAAGCGTTCGCGCTGACCGTGATCGATCAGACGGCCGACATGCTCTACATCGGTAACTTTGGGTTCCGCACCAGCAGCGATTATGACAAGTTTGCCAAATACGAGACCCGCGAGACGGCTCTGGGCATGCCCTATGTGCCCGAGCACGCGGCGGCCCTGTTTAGCTGCCGTTTGATCGACACTGTGGATGTGGGCACGCATCTGCTGTTTATTGGTGAGGTCGAGGATGCCGAGCGCCTGAGCGACGAGACGCCGCTGACGTACGACTACTATCACAAGGTGCTAAAGGGCAAGACGCCGCCTAAGGCGTCTTCGTACCAAGGGTAGAAATGGTGGAAAATTACTTGCATTATATTATTGAGAATATATACTAATAAGCAAGTACACCAGCAGTCACGTTCGAGAGGAGAACATCATGGCTGAGGAAAAGAAGACGTACAAGTTCGTGTGCACCGTTTGCGGTTATGAGGTTGAGGTCGATACGCCCGAGCTGCCCGAGGATTACGTGTGCCCGGTCTGCGGCGTCGGTCCCGATCAGTTTGAGCTCGTCGAAGAGTAACTCGCAGATACGCGATTTGCAGCAACACATAGCTCTGTCCAAGGGTCCCGGTCGGATATTCCGGCCGGGACCCTTTTACTCCGTCCCCAAGGGATCACGGCTGCTGTTAGCCGATCCAGTCTGTCGTGAGTCCGGCCGACCTTTGGTCTCAATCTGTAACATCTAGCAGTGAAAACGGGGTCTACGTGTTACAGATTGAGACAAACGGAGCTGTCCCTCGGAATGATCTCGATCTGTAACATCTAGACATCAAAAGCGGGTCTAGATGTTACAGATCGAGACGTTTGCCTAGGTAGGTGCCCCGCCCCATTACATCTCTGTCAACAACACGATGTCGAGAATCGTCACGATGACGCCGATCCCTACGAGCAGCGCGTTGAGTGGGCGCGAGTTGGCGTATTTGCCCATGACGCGGCGCGAACTGGTGAGTCGTATGAGCACAAAGACCGTAATCGGCAACTGAAGCGACAACAATGCCTGACTCCAGATGAGACCTTCAAAAGGATTTGGGACGACCAGGCACGCCGTCACTGCGCCGACGAAACAGGCCGCCACCCCGATCGAGGAATGTCGGTCGTGGATGTCGTATTCCTCGTCGAACATGCCCGCGGTGATGGTGCCTGCCGCCATGCCCGCTGTCACGCTGCTCGATAGTCCCGCGAACAGCAGCGCTACCGCAAAGATGGTCGAGCTCGCCGGGCCCAAGATGGGGGAGAGCGTGGCCGCCGCGACGGCGAGGTCGTCTACGACAATGCCATGCGCAAAGAAGGTCGTTGCGGCCAGGATGACCATGGCCGAGTTGATCGCCCAGCCCACGCCCATCGAAAAGAGCGTGTCGAAGAGTTCGTAGCGCAGACGTTCCTCGATAATCTGCTCGCCTTGGCCTTCGAAGTGCATGGATTGGATGACCTCGGAGTGCAGGAAGAGGTTGTGAGGCATAACGACCGCGCCTAGGACACTTACGATAATCGCGGCCGAGCCGGTGGGCATACTGGGTGTGATCCAGCTTGCGGCGGCCTGCGGCCAGTCGACCTTGACCAGCGTAAGCTCGGCCAAAAACGAGAGTCCTACCACGCCTACGAAGGCGATGATCCATCGCTCGGCGCGCTTGTAGGAGCTCGTCATGAGCATCG
Source organism: uncultured Collinsella sp. (assembly GCA_958445985.1). Taxonomy (GTDB): domain Bacteria; phylum Actinomycetota; class Coriobacteriia; order Coriobacteriales; family Coriobacteriaceae; genus Collinsella. The sequence goes on from CAUCUN010000002.1 coordinate 70,514, forward strand.
CCATCGATACTGCCGCCACGATGACGCAGCCCGCGCGCACGGGCAGCCCAAAGAGCATTTGAAGGGCAATCGCGCCACCCAGGACTTCGGCCATGGCGGTGGCGATGGTCGCGAGATAGGCGCTGCCGAGCACCGCGCGTCCCACGATGCGGGGGAGGTAGCGTGTCGTGGCCTCGGCAAGACAGGTGCCTGTGGCGATGCCCAGGTGCGCCGCGTTGTGCTGCAACGCGATGAGCATGATCGTGGACAGTGTGACGATCCACAGCAGCGCGTAGCCAAACTGCGAGCCCGCGGCCATATTGGAGGCCCAGTTGCCCGGGTCGATAAAGCCGACGGTGACGAGCAACCCGGGGCCGATATGCCGGGCGATATCCAGACCTCCGTGGCCTCCGGTGCGGTGCGAGCCAAAGTGTTGTTTGAGATGGTTGAGCATGGTGAGCTCCTGCGTGCCGTTTGTTTGACGCCGCAAAGGATACCCGTTTTATGCTAAAAAGTTAACCAAGACTAACAAAATTGTTGTATTTGAATAGGATGGTGAAAGGGGATTACCGAAATGTCTTGATCTGTAACAACTAGGGATGGAAATTGGGTCTTACTGTTACAGATTGAGATGTTTGAAGCGGTGAGTTTACAGGTCGAACTTGGGCCCTTGTTGCCGTCCTTGAGGTCGGCGGTGTCCACTCGTAGGGCGTGCGTTACGCGATTGTTTCGAAACGGGTGGGAAACACAACGGGTCGGCGATGCTCCTAGTATGCCTATTCAACTGACTGTCTAAATATCTAGGGGAGGATCGCGATGCAGGCAGATTCCGCTCAGCAGCAGGGCCTTTATCGCCCCGAATTCGACCACGATGCATGTGGCATCGGCGCGCTTGCCGATATCAACGGCGAGCGCCATCACCAGATTCTGGACGACGCGCTGTCCATTCTGGTCAACTTGGAGCACCGCGGCGGTACGGGACTCGAGAAGAACACCGGCGACGGCGCCGGCATCCTGTTCCAGGTTCCGCATCACTTTTTCCGTAAAGAGGCTCAAAAGTGCGGCCAGATTCTGCCGGCAGAGGGCGACTATGGCGTGGCCATGCTGTTCTTCCCGCAGGACAACAAGGGCGTAGAGGATGCCCGCCGCGTGTTTGAGGAGGGTTGCGCCGAGGCCGGCGTGCCGCTGCTCTTTTGGCGCGAGGTGCCGGTCGACCCGCACGACCTGGGCGAGACGGCCCGCGCCTGCATGCCCACTATCCTGCAGGCCTTCCTGGGCCGTCCGGACGACACGCCCGCCGGCGACGCCTTCGAGCGCCGCCTGTACGTGTGCCGCCGCACCATCGAAAAGAAGGCCGACGCCGAGTTTGCCCTGCGCGACAAGATCTTCTATGTGTGCTCCATGAGCTCGCGCACCATCGTGTACAAGGGCATGCTGGTCGCCACGCAGATGCGCCGCTTCTTCATCGATCTCAACGACGCCGCCGTCAAAACGGCCGTGGCGCTCGTCCACTCGCGCTACTCCACCAACACTACACCCAGCTGGGAGCGCGCGCACCCCAACCGCTTTATCATCCACAACGGCGAGATCAACACCCTCAAGGGCAACGTCAACTGGATCCGCGCCCGCGAACCCAACCTGTACAGCCCCGTGCTGCAGCACGATCTTGAGCGCGTGATGCCCATCATCAACCGCGAGGGCTCCGATTCCGCGATTCTGGACAACGTGCTTGAGTTTTTGGTCATGAACGGTCGCCCGCTTACGCGTGCCGCGTCCATGCTGTTGCCCGAGCCGTGGGACCACAACGACAGCCTGAGTGAGGAGCGCCGCGCCTACGACGCTTACCAGTCCATGCTCATGGAGCCGTGGGATGGCCCGGCGGCCATCGCCTTTACCGACGGTCGCACGCTGGGTGCCGCCCTCGACCGTAACGGCCTGCGTCCCGCCCGCTACTATGTGACGCGCGACGGTCGCTTTATGCTGGCAAGCGAGGTGGGCACCATCGAGGTGAGCCCCGAGAACATCCTGACGAGCGGCTGTCTGGGACCGGGCCAGATGCTCGAGGTCGATTTTGCCCGCGGCCGCGTCATCTACAACGACGAGCTGCGCGCCCGTTACGCCAAGGAAAAGCCCTATCGCGACTGGATCGCCGAGGAGACGCTGACCGTCGACGCGCTCGACAAGCCCGTCGCGCCCACGCCCGCCGAGGATACCGAGGTGCCCGCCGCCGTGCGCATGGCCAAGCTCGGGTATCACTGGGATGATGTTGACGAAGTCGTGCGTCCCATGGCCCAGCAGGGCAAGGCGCCGCTCGCCTCGATGGGTATCGATGCGCCGCTGGCCTGCCTGTCCAAGAAGACGCGCTCGTTCTTCGACTACTTCTATCAGCTGTTCGCCCAGGTCACGAACCCGCCGATCGATGCCCTGCGCGAGCATATGGTCACCTCGACCACGCTCTACCTGGGCAACCACGGCAACCTGCTCGAGGATTCCCGCACGGCCTGCCAGCTGGTGCGCTTGGAGAGTCCGCTGCTGAGCGAGGAGGAGTTCGAGCGTATCTGCGCCATCGACCGCGTGGGCTTTAAGACCCGCCGTTTCCGTGCCGTGTACCGCCGCGACGCCGGCGAGGGCGCGCTGCAGGCTGCGCTCAAGCAGCTTGCAAAGGATGTTGAGGCTGCGGTCCGCGACGGCGTGAACATCGTGGTGTTGAGCGATCGCGCCGCTGCGGGTGAGGTGCCCGTGCCGTCGCTGCTCGCCGTGGGCTGCGTGCACAACCACCTGATCCGCGCCGGCGTGCGTACCTTTGCCGACATCGTGGTGGAGTGTGGCGACGCCGTGTCCCCGCACGACTTTGCGGCGCTGGTGGGCTACTCCGCGAGCGGCATCTATCCGTACAACGCGCATGCGTGCATTCGCGACTTGGCGGCGCACGGCGATCTGGACGTGACAGCTGAGCAGGGCATCGCCAACTACAACAAGGCTGCGACCGCCGGCATCGTCTCCATCATGTCCAAGATGGGCATCTCCACGGTGCAGAGCTACCATTCGGCACAGATCTTCGAGGCCGTGGGCTTCACTCCGGAGTTCGTCAACGCGTACTTCGCCGGCACGGTGAGCCGTGTGGGCGGTATGGGTGTCGAGGACGTCGAGCGCGAGCAGAATGAGCGCTACGACGCCGCGCTCGCTATCCTTAAGAGCCCGGCTCCCGATCAGCTGCCCACGCTAGGTCTGACCAAGTGGCGCCCGCTCGGCGGCGAGGATCACCTTATCGACCCGCAGACCGTCTACCTGCTGCAGACCGCCTGCCGCGAGGACAGCTACGACACCTTTAAGGAGTACAGCGCCCGCCTGCACCGCACCGGCCGTGCCGTGCGCCTGCGTGACCTGCTGGACTTTAATGTCAACGGTCGCACGCCGGTTTCGCTCGACGAGGTGGAGCCCGCGCTCAACATCGTCCGCCGCTTTAACACCGGCGCCATGTCGTACGGCTCCATCAGCAAGGAAGCACACGAGTGCATGGCCATCGCCATGAACCGCCTGCACGGCCGTTCCAACTCGGGCGAGGGCGGCGAGGACCCGCGTCGCGAGACCCCGCTGGCTAACGGTGACTCCAAGAACTCCGCCATCAAGCAGGTGGCAAGCGCGCGCTTTGGCGTGACGAGCCGCTACCTGTGCAGCGCCTTCGAGATTCAGATCAAGATGGCCCAGGGCGCCAAGCCCGGTGAGGGCGGTCACCTGCCCGGCAAGAAGGTCTACCCCTGGATTGCCGAGGTCCGTCAGTCCACGCCCGGCATCGGCCTGATTTCGCCTCCGCCGCACCACGACATCTACTCCATCGAGGACTTGGCAGAGCTTATCTTCGATCTTAAGAACGCCAACCCCGGCGCGCGCGTGTCGGTCAAGCTGGTCAGCGAGGCCGGCGTCGGCACCATCGCCACCGGCGTGGCCAAGGGCGCTGCCGACAAGATCTTGATCAGCGGCCACAATGGCGGCTCGGGTGCCGCTGCGCGCGACTCTATCTGGCACGCGGGTCTGCCGCTGGAGCTTGGCCTTGCCGAGGCCCAGCAGACGCTGCTGCAAAACGGTTTGCGCTCACGCGTGGTGCTCGAGGCCGATGGCAAGCTCATGGACGGCACCGACGTCGCCGTCGCCTGCCTGCTGGGTGCCGAGGAGTTTGGCTTTGCGACCATGCCGCTCATCTCCATGGGCTGCCTCATGCAGCGCGACTGCCAGCAGGATACCTGCCCGGCCGGCATTGCCACGCAAAACTGTCGCTTGCGTCGCGGCTTCCGCGGCAAGCCCGAGCACGTTGAGCACTTTATGCTCTTTGTTGCCGAGCAGCTGCGTGAGGTCATGGCGAGCCTGGGCTTCCGCACCATCGACGAGATGGTCGGTCATCCTGAGTGCTTGCGCCAGATCGAGGTCCCGGGCAACCGCAAAGCAAACCTGCTCGATCTGTCGCCCGTGCTGGCGAGCGCGACCTGCGAGTTCGGTGCCCATATTCCGGGCGCCGACGGTCGCCACTTCCTGCCACAGATGGCCGCGGACAGCGAGCTCGACAAGACGCTCGACTCCACGTTGTTTGTGCCCTATACGGCCGATGCCCGTGCGCACCTGCGTCCGATTCGCTTCCGCGCCGATATCGCCAACGTCAACCGCTGCGTGGGCACCATCTTGGGCAACGCGGTGACCAAGGCGCATCCCGAGGGCCTGCCCGCCGGCTCCATCACCATCGATTGCGATGGTTCGGCCGGTCAGAGCTTTGGCGCCTTCCTGCCACGCGGCATTACGCTCAACGTGTGCGGCGACGCCAACGACTACTTTGGCAAGGGCCTTTCGGGCGGCGAGGTGTCGGTGCGCCCCAACCCGCATGCGACCTACAAGTTCGACGAGAACATCATCGTGGGCAACGTTGCGTTCTTTGGTGCCACGAGCGGCCGCGGCTTCATTAACGGTCTTGCCGGCCAGCGTTTTGCCGTGCGCAACTCCGGCGCCACCGTGGTGGTCGAGGGCTGCGGCAACCATGGCTGCGAGTACATGACGGGCGGTCTGGCGCTCATCCTGGGCGAGGTCGGGCAGAACTTCGCCGCCGGTATGACGGGTGGCGTGGCCTATGTCTTTGACCAGTACGGCACGCTCGATGCCCGCGTGAACCACGAGAGCGTGGAGCTCAAGGCCCCGACGGTCGACGAGTTGGCGCAGATTCGTGCACTCATCCAAGAGCACGTGGACGCGACGCAGAGCCCGCGCGGCATCAAGCTGCTCTACAGCTTCGACTCGATGAGCAAGCACTTTGTGAAGGTCATTCCGACCGAGTACGAGCGCGTGCTGGCGATTGTCGCCGCCGCCGAGGCCGTCGGCAAGACGCATGCGCAGGCCGAGGAGCTGGCGTTTGACATTGTGACCGGTCGCGCCGACGCCGCCGATGTCGCTCGCTTTGATGTGGCGGGTGGTGTCGCTGGCGCTGTACCCGCCGCCGCCAGCTCTGTTGCTTCGACCAAGAAGGAGGCGTAAGTGCCATGGGTAAGCCCGGTGCTTTTCTTGATATCGATCGCGTGACCCACGAGCTGCGCCCCGTGGAGGAGCGCAGCCGCGATTTCGATCCGCTGTACGTGGAGCTCGACGACGATGCGCGCCGTGCCCAGGCGAGCCGCTGCATGATGTGCGGTGTGGCGTTTTGTCAGATGGGCGCGAGCTTTGGCAAGGCACACCCGAGCGGCTGCCCGCTGCACAACCTGATTCCCGAGTGGAATGAGCTGGTGTACCGCGGCCACTGGGATGAGGCTGCCGAGCGCCTGTCGCTCACCTCGCCCATGCCCGAGTTTACGAGTCGCGTGTGCCCGGCGTTGTGCGAGGCCGCGTGCAACCTGGGTTCGGTCGATGGCCAACCCACGACGATCCATGACAACGAGCGTGCGATCAGCGACCATGAGTGGGCAAATGGCGGTCCGCGCCGCTTTGAGCCGGCAGGGGAGGATGCGCCCACGGTCGCTGTGATTGGCTCTGGCCCGGCTGGCCTGGTGACTGCATGGGAACTTGCGCGTCGCGGCGCGCGCGTGACGGTGTTTGAGCGTGATGACCGTCCGGGTGGTTTGCTCATGTACGGCATTCCCAACATGAAGCTCGAGAAGTCTGTGGTCGAGCGTCGCGTGGCACTCATGCGCGAGCTGGGCATTGTGTTTGAGCTGGGTGCTGACGTTACGAACCCTGCGGTGGCGGCCAAGCTCAATGGCTTTGACGCTGTCGTGGTGGCTGCCGGTGCTCGCGCCCCGCGTGGACTGGCTGCTGAGAATATTGACGCGCCCGGCGTGGTGTATGCCGTGGACTACCTGACGGCCTCGACCGTCTCGGTGCTCGATGGCGGCGAGCCTGTCATCGATGCACGCGGCCTGGACGTCGTGGTCATTGGCGGCGGCGATACCGGTAACGACTGCGTGGGCACCGCGGTACGTCAGGGTGCGCGCAGCGTGCGCCAGTTTGAGTTCTTGCCGGCGGCGCCTGATGTGCGCGCGGCGAGCAACCCCTGGCCGCAGTGGCCCAACGTTAAGAAGACCGACTACGGCCAGCAGGAGGCTATCGCTGCGATGGGTGGCGAGATGCGTGCCTGGGGCGTGGATACGCTCGAGGTGCTGCTGGACAAGAAGGGTGCGGCTGCGGGTCTGCGCGTGGTCGATCTGGACTGGTCGGCGGGAAAGCCCGAGCGCATCGCGGGCTCCGAGCACGAGGTACCGGCGCAGCTGGTGCTCATCGCCTGCGGCTTCACGGGCCCGGAGCACAGTGTGTTCGACGCCGTTGGCGTGCCCGTTGCCACCGCTGGTCGTCCGCTGCCTGTGATGGCCGCCGAGGGCTCGCATCTTGCGGCGCGTGGCGAGGGCGTCGCCGCGGATGCCGCGCCGGTGTATGTTGCCGGTGACGCTCGCAACGGCAGCTCGCTCGTGGTGAGCGCCATGGCGGACTCCCTGGCCTGCGCCGCCGAAGTCGCCGACGCGCTGGAGCTGTAAAGTAGTCATTTAAGAACGTCCCCAATGACTAGTCATTTTTTGTCTAGTCGTTGGGGACACTCTTTGCGAGCGATTTGCTCGTTTGTCGACGTACGGGTGTTCATTTGTCGACTTCTTAGGCTGTGGTCACCTGTTGTTTCTGTGGTGGCTGCGGGTATCTGGCTCAAAAGGGCGGGTTGGCCGTCTATGTTTACATGCTGTTTTGTTGCGGTGCGCATTTTCGGTCAAGCATCCCGTCAAGTGTTTGGTCAGCATCTGGTTTGCAGCCGGAGGCCTATTTTGCCCGCGCTGGTCGTGGCTGCCCGCCCTCCTCGTAAGCTCAAATTGAGGTTCATCAGTTTGAGGAGGATGCCGTGACTGACCACGTTTTAGACCGAGCGCAGCTGGCCGAAGCCGTCGGCAACGATATTGCCGACATGGCCCATTTTTGGATGCTGCGGAAGTTCCAGTTTTTGGAGCCGGCACGCGAACAGTTCGAGATCATTGTCGACCCGTGGCTCAGCTATTGCACCGAGCCTTCGCAAAACGAAATCATGGCCTACAACATGGCATTTACCGATTGGCTGCTCTTCGAGCGCCCCTATCGCCATGGCAAGACGCTGCTCGAGCTGTATGTTGACGAACCGCCGGCATCGCTTTCGCCTGCCTCGCTCAAGCGGCTCGAGCAGGTACGCGACACGCAGTATTTCTCGCGCTTTGGCATTTTGGACAAGGATCCTGCGAACGGCATGGTTGCGCTGAAGGATACGCGTGCCGACCGTCGCTTTGATGTCTACGACCCGCATATCGTGCAAAAGGAGCATTGGAGCGACGGTGCGATTGCGGTGCGCCTCGCCTGCGTCGACGATGTCTGGCTGACGGCGGGGCAGCTCTATCTGTATGACATCGCGCGCCTGAGTGACACGGCGGTCGATGGGCCGGGTGCGGTGCATCCCGAGGATCTGCAGGACGGCTTTGACACCTCGTGCATCAGCTTCTTTTTGCGCCTGGTCCGCGACATTATGGGCGCCCAGGGGCGGTACGTGAAGTCGCTCAACATCTACGAGCAAGAGTGGGAGTAGGGGATGTGGCTGGTGTCGCCTGCCTTGCCTTCTGCCGTTATGTCTCGGTCTGTAACGTCTAGGGACAAAAAACCGGTCTACCTGTTACAGATCGAGACGAACGCTTGGGCGCCGCTGGTTTGTCTAAAACTGTAACGTTTGGGGGCCTGGAGAACGTCTAACTGTTACAGACCGAGACGTTTGGCACCTGGTTGGGGGAATGTCTCAATCTGTAACATCTACAGGCCCAAATTCGACCTAACTGTTACAGATTGAGACGGAAGGTTGGCGGCTGTCGAAAGATCTTGTTCTGTAACAACTAGAGGCTCAAAGACCGTCTTCCTGTTACAGATCAAGACATTTGTCAGCGGAGGCAACGGTGACGATGGTCCATTTGTCTGACGTGGTGGTGATGAAAGTGTCTAATACCGTTTTTAAACACAAGCATGCAGCACGTAACACCTTGGCGCGGAACAGGATGCTCGCGCGGCTCACGGAGACGGCCAAGCAAGGTGCGCTGCTCGCAACGCATGACAATACCGAGCTCATGTGGCTGCGACGCCATGTTGGAACCGACGATATCGCGGAGCCCGAGCCGTACCTGTTCTGTTTTCAGCATGATTGGGATGCATTGACGCCGGCGGAGCGAGCGCTGAGGACTATCAAAGGGCTTGCGGAGTTTCATCCCGATTGGGCGTTTTGGGGCTATGACGCGGCGCTTTTGTGGGGTCTGGAGGTGCCGAATGATCTGCTCGGGCCGCGTTTTCTTGTTAAGACAGGTTGTTCGGTGACGTTGAGCAGCGGGTGCAGGTTGTCGCGTCCACAGATGGCGGGCGCGCTCGAGCGTGTTGATGGCGTGCGGGTGACGTCGTTTTGGCGCACAGTGGAGGATTGCTTGCTGCGTGCGCCGTTCTCCTACGGGTTGGCGATTGCCGATTCTGCACTGCGGGCGAAAGGCGTATCACGTTGGGATTTGTGCGAGCGCCTCCGCGCCGATTGCGAGGGCAGGCGCGGGTATCGCAGAGCGCAGGTGATCGCGTCGTATGCGGACGGGCTGTCCGAAAACGGTGGCGAGTCTCGGTTCCGAGCGTTCTTTATTGCATACGGCTTTCCGGTTCCGGAGTTGCAGGTGGAGTTTCGCGATCCGCTCGATTCGAGCCAGGTGTTTCGGGTTGATTATTTCTGGAGGCTCGAGGACGGGGCATGTGTCATCGGCGAGCTCGACGGGAAGGGAAAGTATACCCTGCGGGATGGTGGGGATCGGGAGTCGGTCGACCCATTCGTGGCAGAACGTCAGCGAGAGTCTCATCTGACGATGCTCGGGCACAAGGTGCTTCGGTTTACGTTTGATGAACTCAAGAACCCGGGGAAGCTGGCTGAAAAGATGAGACTGGCGGGAATTCCACAGCGGGCCGATCTGGCTGAGGAATGGAGACGCCAGTGGTATGGGCGCTGAGAGGTTTTGTCTCGATCTGTAACGTTTAGAAGTTGTTTGAGTTCGTAATTGTTACAGATCGAGACAAACCGGTGAAACGTCGACCGAATGTCTCGATCTGTAACATCAAGGGGCCCAATAACCCTGTACCTGTTACAGATCGAGACATTCCCCTGATGTTGCTGGGGTGGGGCTGCAACGTATTCCGTCCCCCCACATCCCCTCTTCCCTCCGTTAACCGATATGTCCGCAGCAATCCTGCCGCGCTGGATAATAATGGACAGATGTTCAAGTTTTCTGAGGGGGAGGAGCTCGATATGGCGTCTGCCGATCGTTCCACGTTGTTTATCAATGCGACCATTCTGGATGGTTCGGAGCATATGGAGCCGCAACCCGATATGGCCGTGACTGTTGAGCGCGGTGTCATCACGTGGATGGGGCCGAGTGCTGTGGCGCAGGCGCCTGCGGGTGCCGAGGTTATCGACCTGGCGGGTGCGTATCTCATGCCCGGTCTCATCAATATGCATGTGCATCTGTGCGGTTCGGGCAAGCCGGTTTCGGCGGGCGATGCGGGTGCGTTGATGAAGAAGCTCGATAACCCCGTGGGGCGCGCCATTGTGCGCCATATCCTCAAAGGTAGCGCCCAGCAGCAGCTTGCAAGCGGCGTGACCACGGTGCGCGGTGCAGGCGACCCGCTGTTTGCGGATCTTGCCGTGCGCGATGCTATCGATGCCGGCAAGTATCAAGGTCCTCGCCTGGTGGCGCCGGGAACGGGCGTCACGGTTCCGGGCGGCCATGGTGCGGGCTTGTTCGCCCAGGTGGCCAACAGTCCCGCCGAGGCAGCCGAACAGGTGCGCGACCTGTATGCGCGCGGTGCCGACGTCATTAAGCTGTTCGTAACGGGCGGCGTGTTCGACGCGACCGAGGTGGGCGAGCCGGGCGTGCTGCGTATGCCGGTGGAGGTTGCCGCGGCGGCGTGCAAGGCTGCGCACGAGGTGGGCCTGCCGGTTATGGCCCATGTCGAGAGCACCGAAGGCGTGAAGGCCGCGCTTGAGGCCGGCGTTGACACAATCGAGCACGGTGCCCCGATGACTCCTGAGATCTTGGAACTGTACCGCGGCGCCTCGGGCACGCAGCTTGAGGATCGCGCGCCCAGCGTTACCTGCACTATCAGCCCGGCGCTGCCGTTTGTGTTGCTCGACCCGGAAAAGACCCATTCGACCGATACGCAAAAGAAGAACGGCGACATCGTGTGCTCGGGCATTATCGAGAGCGCCCGTGCCGCACTGGAAGCTGGCGTTAAGGTGGGCCTGGGCACGGACTCGAGCTGCCCGTTCGTGACGCAGTACGACATGTGGCGTGAGGTGGCCTATTTTGCCAAGTACGTGGGCGTGAGCAACGCCTTCGCACTGCATACGGCTACGCAAGTCAACGCCGAGCTGCTGGGGCTGGACGGCGAGACTGGCACGATCGAGTGCGGCAAGGCCGCCGATATCTTGGTGACGCGCAAGAACCCGCTCGATGACCTGTGCGCACTGCGTGAGCCGACGCACGTGATGTGCCGTGGCGATCTGGTGCGCAAGCTCAAGGTGAAGCGCATTCCCGAGGTGGACGCCGAGCTCGACGCGATTATGGCCATGCCTGCCGAAGCGCTTGCCGAGGAGCTGGCCCGCGACGGTGTGGCGTAGACGAGACAAAGGGACAGCTCCGTTGCCGCATACAAAAAGCCGAGGTCTCAACACGAGGCCTCGGCTTTTTTATCGAACAAATACTTAAGATTTGGGACAAACAAACCTGATTTATTTGTCCCGCGTGCGGGCGCTAGGAGCGCGTCTCCATCTTGGCATGGCACTTGGGGCAGGTGACGCGGATCTTGCCTTTGCCCTTGGGAACGGAGAGCATCTGGCCGCAGTTGGGGCACTTGAGATAGGCCGTGGTCTTGCGGCCCTTCCACATCTTCTTGGCTGTGCGCTTGGCACGTTCAAAGTCTTCCTTGCTAGTACCGGCTGCGCGCGAGGCGTTGGCCGCTGCAGCTCCGCCGCCCAAGCTAGCTACAAACTTGCCCAAGCCGGGTACGTTTGCAGTCGCGGCGACAAAGGCCTCGTTCTCCTTGTGACGTGCGTCGATATTTTTGGACAGGCCGCGCAGCACGCCAATCACGATTACGGCGATGGCGATCCAGCTGAGCCACTGGATACGAGCCATCGAACCGATCACGGCGATGATAATGCCTGCGAAGCCCATCACGATGGTGAGTTCGTCAGCGCCATTGCGGCCCTTCATAAAGTCATTCATGCAAATTGCCTTTCATTCGATATGCCGCACGCCTTTATACCCGATTTAGAGCAAGGGGGACAGGTCAATCTGCGCCAATGTGGTGCAAACGTACCTGTCCCCGATACACCAAGATGGTGCAAAACAGTCTGTCCCCGATGCCCCAATTACTTGGAGAGCTTGTCGACGACGCGTTCGATCTCGGCGAGCTTGGCGGCCTTGAGGTCTTCGTCGCCCGATTCGATTGCCGAAGTCACGCAGCCCTCGATATGCGCCTTGAGCACGTCGGCGTTAATGCGCGCGAGGAGCGCCTGTGTTGCCATGAGCTGCGTGGAGATGTCGACGCAGTAACGGTCCTCCTCGACCATTCGCAGGATGCCGTCGATCTGTCCGCGTGCCGTCTTGAGCATACGGGTCACCGATTTATGGTCTGCCATCATGGCGGGTCCTCGTTTCTGGTCGGGGGAGGGGTGCGTTCAGGTCGCTACGCGGCGGTCACAGACAGGGCGTGGAATTTCTCGCCCGCGGCCTCGACAGCGGCGGCGAGTTGCTCGGCGGTTACGGTGTCGGCGCACTCAACCTGGACGGTCTGGGTCTCGTGATCGGCGTCGGCGTCGGTCACGCCGGCCACGTTGAGCAGCGCCGTCTCGACGGTGGCATCGCAGTGGCCGCACATAAGGCCGGAAGTCTTGATCGTGTAACGCATGGGTATTCCTCTCTGTTGTGTCGGCTTTCCCAGGCACCCGACCTTGACCTTCAAACCGTCGCTCGCGTACCAAAGTACGCGTCGCTCCTCTTTCAGGTCAATCTCGGGTACCTGGAAAACCCGTTCTAAATGAACGTAATAGTGATCCTATTTTGCCACTTTAGGCATAAAGGATTTTAAGCGCAGGGCATTGCTTACGACACACACGCTCGACAGGCTCATGGCCGCGGCGCCAAACATCGGCGAGAGCTGCCATCCGGTGAGCGGGAAGAACACGCCCGCCGCCAGCGGAATGCCGATGCCGTTGTAGAACAGCGCCCAGAACAGGTCCTGCTTGATGTTGCGGATCGTGGCGCGCGAAAGCTCGATGGCGCGGGCGACGTCCATGAGGTCGCTGCGCATGAGTACCACGTCGGCGCCCTCCTTGGCGATGTCTGCGCCGGTGCCGATAGCAAGGCCCACGTCGGCGCGCGCCAGGGCGGGGGAGTCGTTGATGCCGTCGCCCACCATGGCGACCTTGCTGCCCGCATCCTGCAGCTCGCGTACGTGGTGCTCCTTGTCGGCGGGGAGGACGTCGGCGATGACCTGTTCGCTGCTCAGCCCCACGCGGCGGGCGATTGCTTCGGCCGTCACACGGTTATCGCCGGTGAGCATGCGCACGTCGACGCCGAGCTTGCGGAGCGCGGCGATGGCCCCGGCGCTCGTCTCCTTGACCTCGTCAGCCACGGCAATGGTGCCAGCAAGCTCGCCGTTCTTGGCAAAGAACAGCGGCGTCTTGCCCTCGGCGGCAAATTGTTCGGCAAGACCCGCGGGCACGGTAACGCCCAGCTCGTCCATCAGGCGTACGTTGCCGGCTGCAATGGCGTTTTGCCCTTCGCGCGCCGTAACGCCTCGCCCGGGCACGGCAGTAAAGTCCTCGACCATGCGCGCGACGATCCCGCGTGTCTCGCACTCGGCCATAATCGCCTCGGCCAGCGGGTGCTCGCTCGAGCGCTCCAACGCGGCGGCCAACTTGAGCAGTGCCTTTTCGCTCATGGCGGGCGAGCCGTCAGCGCGCGTGGCTACCACGATATCGGTCACGGCAGGCTTGCCGCGGGTGACCGTGCCCGTCTTATCGAGCACCACGGTGCCCACGCTGCGCAGGTTCTCCAGCGCCTCGGCGCTCTTAAACAGAATGCCCATCTCGGCGCCCTTGCCGGTGCCGACCATAATGGCGACGGGCGTGGCCAGGCCCAGCGCGCACGGGCAGCTGATCACCAGCACAGCGACGGCGGAGGTGAGCGCCTCATTCACGTCGCCGGTCAGTGCCATCCACACCACAAAGGTCACGGCCGAGATCACGAATACCACGGGCACGAACACGCCGGCGACCTTGTCGGCCATGCGGGCGATGGGCGCCTTGGTTGCGTTGGCGTCCTCGACGAGCTGGATAATCTTGGCGAGCGACGTGTCGGCGCCCACACGCGTGGCGCGGAAGGTAAACGAGCCCGTGCGGTTGACCGTGGCCGCATTGACAGTGTCGCCGGCGGTCTTCTCCACGGGGATGGACTCGCCGGTGAGCGCGCTCTCGTCCACGGCCGAGCTGCCCTCGAGCACCACGCCATCGACGGGGATGGACTCGCCGGGGCGCACGCGCAGGACCTGGCCGGGAAGGATGCTGTCGACATCGACGGTGGTTTCGGTGCCGTCCTCTGCCACGACGGTCGCGGTCTTGGGCGCCAGGTCGATCAGCGACTCGATGGCGCCGCCGGTTTTTGACTTGCTGCGCGTCTCGAGGTATTTGCCCACGGTGACGAGCGACAGGATCGTGCCCGCGCTCTCAAAATACAGATTGTCCATGCCCGTCATCATGGCCTCGTGCACTTGCCCGGCGGCTAGCTGGTCGGCCATGACGAACATGGCGTAGAGCGACCAGGCGATGGAAGCGGTGGCGCCCACGGCAATAAGGGCGTCCATGGTGGGCGCGCCGTGCGCGAGCGATTTAAACCCATTGATAAAGTACGCGTCGTTGACATAGACGATGGGGATGAGCAGGACGAGCTCGGTGAGGGCGAGCGTCATGCTGTGGATGTGGTCGGTGAAAATGCCGGGCAGCGGCCAGCCGAGCATGTGCCCCATGCCTATGTAGAACAGCGGGATGAGGAATACGATCGAGACGATGAGGCGGGTGCGCATGGCAGAGGCGGCGGCCTCCAGCTTTTTGGTTGGCGACTCCATGTGGGCGGCGCCGGACCTGGCTTGCGTGCTGCCGTTTGAGCCGGCGGCACCGGTGCCCTCATCGACGGGCGAGGCCGAGTAGCCGGCACGGTCGACGGCGGTGCAGATATCGTCGGGGGAGACCTGCGCGGGGTCGTAGTCCACCAGCATGGAGCCGGCGAGCAGATTGACCGCGACGCTTTGGACGCCGTCGAGCTTGCTCACGGCACGGTCCACGTGCGTCTGGCAAGCGGCGCATGTCATGCCGCCCACGTCAAACTTATCTTGGGCCATGGCTTCTCCTTTCTGTTGTTCGGTGTCGGAATTGTTAACCTGCCGATACTATACACCCATACCCCCTGGGGGTGTCTAGTAATAGTTGGAATGTATGACTTTTCATTACAGATGAGGGTGGCTGTTCAATAGGTGGCCGTTTCTGCCAGTTATCTCAATCTGTAACATCTAGACCGGTTTTTGAACCATAACTGTTACAGATTGAAACGAACTGTTGAGCGGCAGTCCAAACGTCTCGATCTGTAACATGTTGACCCGATTTTGCCGAGTATTTGTTACAGATCAAGACAAACAGTTGGCAGAAAACTCAATGTCTCAATCTGTAACATCTAGCAGGGGAAATGACCTCTAACTGTTTCAAATCGAGACATAGAAATCAGCCGAAAACTAACGTCTCGATCTGTAACAACTAGACTGATGTTTGGGTCCTAGTTGTTACAGATCAAGACAATCTCGGAGCAGATGCCCCGGGCATACAACGTAAAGCGCCGGGGCGCCCGCGTGATGGGCGCCCCGGCGCATGCAGGGCAGGGTTTGCGAAGCGGTGGAAGGGAGGAGAAGCCGTCCTCCCGAAATCCTTACTCCTGACGACGCTTCTTGTCAGTCAGAAAGACGCCGGCGGCTACGAGCACGACACCTCCGATGATAAACGTCTCACCGGCGAGCGCAGCATTGTCGCCTGTGGTGGGAAGCGCCGAGTTGGCGGCCGTCTTGGCGTTGCCGGCAGACGGCTTTCCAGTAACCGGCTTAGCGGCAGCCTGCGTGACCTTGGCCTGCTCGGCCTTCGCGGCCTCTTGCTCCTGGCGGGCGATCTCGTCCTTCAGGGCTTGCTCGGCGGCTACGCGTTTTGCCTTCGCCTCGTTGTAGGCATTGAGCGCTGCGGTGTAGGCGGGCGTCGCAGCATCAAGGTCTGCCTGAGCGGCATCAAGTGCGGCCTTTGCGTTATGTTCTGCCTGCTTGGCGGCGACGCACTTGGCAAAGAGGGCATTGAGCGTATCGTTCGCGTTTGCGTCAGAGCCAGTAGCAATGCCGTTTTCGACGTTGATGGACTTGAGCTTTCCGAGGGTAGCGACAGCGGCATCCGATGCGGCCTGAGAATTCTCGACCGCCTGCTCGGCGTTCGCGATGGCATCATTTGCCGCACCAAGGGCGACTCCGGCCTCGGTAACTGCTGCGTCGGCGTCCTGCTTGGCCGCCTCGGCGGTGGCAAGATTATCGGCTGCATTGCTCAGGGCGTCGGCACGGGCCTTCTTTGAAGCAAGGTCGTTTTTCGCCGTGGTCAGATTGCTCGCGGCGTGCACCGCGTTCGCCGCCTTGGCCTCGGCGTTGTCCTTCGCGGTGTCGAGGGCCTGCTTCTTGGCGGTCTCGTCGAGCTTCGCCTTTTTGAGAGCGCTCCGGGCAGACGTCTGGGCTGCCGTGGCTTCATCAAGCGCCTGATGGGCCTCGTCGGCTTTCTCCTGAGCCGCAGCAACATCGGCTGAATACTTGGCAAGTTCCTTCTTTGCATCTTGCAGAGCCTGCTGCTTTACGAGAGTCTCTGCCTTGGCGTCATCAACCTTCTTCTGACTCTGAGTGGCTTGCTCTTGCGATGCCTTAAGCTCGGCGTGCTTCTGGTTGACGACCTGCTCTGCGGTCGCCACGTTGCTTTGGGCGGCTTTGACCTGGTCTTCGGCTTCGGCAACTTTTCCGTTTGCCTTGGCGAGATTCTGCTTTGCTAGGGCAACAGCGGCGGCGGCACTTGCTACGCTGTCGTTCTTGGCGGCAAGGTCGCTATTCGCGGCAACAATGCCTTCCTGCTTTTGAGCGACGAGGGTTTCAGCTGCCTTTACGGCATCGGCTTTCGATGCCGCTGTGCTGCGCTTTTGCTCAAGGTCCGTCTTTGCGGCGGCGAGCTTTTCGCTGGCTTTGGAGAGGCTCAGCTGATACTGATCAAAGAGATTCTCGAGTTCATCGATCGAGTATTCTTTCTCGTACGAATCGTAATTGTTGTCGATCTCCAAGACGAACACATACGGCCAAAGGGTTCCGCGCGAGTTGATGCCGTATCCCATGGTTTTGGCGTTAGGTTGTACGATATTCAAATAATGGCCGATGGTGCCAAAGTCTGCCCCGTGCTTTTCGAATTCGGTTTTGTGGCTCCAGAAAGTATCCCAAGCATCTTTGGGGGCAACGTTGCCAAGGCCGGCTTTCGCTGCAGCCTCGTCAAATATCCCCTTTTCATCATCGACCCATTGGTGCGCGATGTTTTCTTTAGTACTGAAGTTCCAAGCGGCATTTTCACAAATGGCGTAATCTGAGTGACCTAGCGTTTTGTCAGAGTAATTGGAGTCGGATTGAGCGATTGCCATTTGCTCGGCCGTCACCCTAAGCTCACTCAATCCAACGCTTGCACGGTATTCGTTAATCTCGCGCAGCTTGTTAAACGATAGCTTGGCGTTGTCGAGTGACGTGCCGTCTTTTTTATCGCCAATGGTCGTCGGGTTTTTATCGCTCTGCCTATAGATGATGTTTGCAGCGTCGTTGGCACCGATGAACTGGTAGAAGCCGATGACGCTCTGCGCCTCCGCTGTCGTTGCCTTATCGGTTGCTGCCTTGCACGTATCGTATGCTTTCTGTGCATCGACAACGGCTTGATCGGCGGCCGCCTGGTTTGCCTTGGCAGTTTCGAGCGCCTTGTCTGCCTGCTCCTTCTCGGCTTTTGCCTGGTCGACTTGTTTCTGAGCGGCCTTTGCCTTCTCCAGTTCGGCAGCATGTGCCTGCTTTGCCGAGGTCAACTCCGATTGCGCCGCATCGGCTTTCGTCTGGGCTGCCGTTACATCTTTTTCGGCTGCTGCGACTGTCTGCTTCTTGGCTTCGAGCTCGCTTTCGGCGCCGGTGAGGGCGTCCTGCTTGGATTCAACGTCGCTATTTGCCTGAGAAAGGCCTGCTTCGGCAGTCGCCTGCTGCTGTTTCGCCTGGTTGAGTGCGCTTTGGGCAGCATCGACCTTTGCCTGGGCGGCGTCATACTCCGGGCCCTCAGCGCCTGCCTTTGCGGCCGCCAAATCGGCTTGTGCGCTGTCATACGCTGTCTGTGCCGCGACTACCTTACCATCCGCGGCGTTCTTTTCCTGCTGGGCGGAAGCCAGCGTGCCTGCCGCCTCGTCGTAAGCGCTCTGCGCGGCGTTCTGAGCCTGCTGGGCATCGGCGAGCGCGGAATCGGCAGTGGCCTTCGCAGCCTTTGCTTGGTCCAGAGCGGCCTGCGCATCTGCGGCAGCCTGCTCGGCGACCTTGATTTCCTCCGGCGTTGCGTTGGCGGCTGCCTTCTGGGCTGCCTCGAGCTTGGCCTGCGCGTCAGCTGCCGCCTGCTTTGCGGCATCAAGGACCTTCGACTTGTCCTCGGCGTCGGTCTTGGCTGCATCGAGCTTTCCCTGGGCATCCTTCAGCGTGGCACTGGCGCTGTCGGCCGCCTTGACGCTTTCATCGAGCTGGCGAGCATATTCGGCGCGCGCGGCGGCCTCTGCCTGCGAATTATCGGAGACAGAGACGTCATAGGTGCTTTGTGCGTTGTCGCGTGCCGCCTGCTTTTCGGTATAGGGGGCAGCCACCGTGTCGTAGTCGGATTTGGCGTCTGCCTCGGCAGCCTTTGCGGCGTCGATCGCAGCCTGCAAGTCGGCAATCTTCTGGGCGTCTGCCTTTACTGCGGAGCCTGCCGCCTCGCCGGCGTGGACAGCAAGCGGGGACATGATCGCGTCCTGTGCCGTGGTATCACTCACATCGTTGGCAAATGCCGAGAACGGCGCGAGCAGCGACGAGCCGGTCATAGCGATGGTGGTTGCCGCGGTGACGGCGAGTCGTGTTGCCTTGTGGCCCGAGAATGTGGGGCGAGGCTCGGCGCCGCCTGAGACTTCCAAGTGTTTAGGTGCGTACTTTGCCATTTCTTCTCCCAATCGTTGAAGGGGTACCTATGACAATTCGTACGTTACGACTGCCGAAAGGGCTTCTGTTGCGCAACATTGGCAAGGAAATATCGACACACTTGAGTCATATATTATGAGGCGAAGTTCTCGGCAAGCTAATGTCTCGTTCTGTAACATCTGGCGGGAAATATGACCTCTAACTGTTACAGATCGAGACAGACCGTCCGCGGTCAACTCAAATGTCTCAATCTGTAACATCTAGAGAGGTTTTTAACCCCTTACTGTTACAGATTGAGATGTTGTCTCGCGGGGTTGGGGTTTGTCTCGATCTGTAACATTTAGACCCGTATCTGCCGAGCTAGTGTTACAGATCGAGACAATTGCCGGGGTGGGGTCCCGTCACGGCAAGACGCCCGCTGCCTAGATGCAGAACCCGGGGATCACACAGGTTCGCTTGTTTGGCTTTTCCGCAGGCGTTGCGTACGTAAAGACGTCGCCGTCGTGTCCCACGCGATTCATATAGAGTGTGCCTTCGCTCTCCGATGTGTCGGGACTCGCCGTTCGTTCCCACCAACAGGTGTCCTTGCCCTTCCACTGGCGAACCAACATCTCGTTCGTGGTATACGGACTCACCTTAAGCTCGCGGAACAGCTGGTACTCCTTGCCCTCGCCGTTATAGATGTCGGCCAGGTAGTGAAAGTCCTCGACAAATGACTCGGGCGGTTGCGTACCGCACAGCTCGACCATGGCGGGCAGCCAAAGGGTTGCGGGCAACTCGCTCAGGCACGATGCGCTTCTGGTGGCGCCAACGTTATTCGAGATCTTTTTGACAGATTTGATGAGTGCGCGCAGCTCGTTGGGCAGCAGCTTAAGGCCGTCGCTATCGAGCCATTCCCGCAGCTCGCAATCTGCCCAGCCGGCGCTCGGCGGTTCAGCCGCAGCATCGCGCTCGGCAATACCCGCGTCGAACATAAACGTCAGCCCGGCCTTGCCCGTACCGTCTAGAAGCTCGTCGTGACGGATGCCCACAAGCTGCGCGCCGACGTGCAGCCCGTTGGTGAGCCTCACGCGCTTGGTGCACGGATAGGGGATGTGCCCATCGGCATCGAGCAGATGGTAGCGCTTTGCAATCTCGCGTGCCTCGCTACGGGTCTCGGCGGCCTTAATCTTGAGCGAAATCTCCTGCAGCTGATCCCAGGTGTAGTCGTCAAGCGAACTGCGGATGCCGTCCAGGTAGTCGGGGATGCCAAAGCCATGGGTTGCCGCCCCGATAACGCCGAGCCCCGCAACGGCCGCGACAACGCCACCGATAATAAAGCGGCGGCGGGTCATGGCATCGTGCCGGGCCTGCTCCAGGATCTCTCGCGCGCGCTCGCCGGCGACGTCGACCTTAAGGTGCGTGCCAGAATCGATATCAATCGCGGCCTCGTCTCCTGCGCCTTCGCGGTCCTCGGATTCGGCATCGGTGAGGTATGCCGAGAGCACCTCGAGCATCTGCTGCTCGGTGGGACGATCGCACTGCTCGACTGAAATGCCTTTCATGATGATCTGGACGAGCGCTTCGTCGTCATTGCATCGCGGCTCGAGCGGCGCCGGCTTGGTCTTGGTCTTTATGAGGTAGAACGAGCCGGTTGCCGCGGCACCCGTCGACTCGACATCAAACGGCTTGCGACCGCTGTAGAGCTGATACAGAATGCTCGAAAGCGCGTAGACGTCGATTGCGGGCGAGCGGCGAAGGGCCGCGATGCCTTCGATATCCTGCGTGAGCATCTCGGGTGCGGCGTATGCGGGCGTGGCAAAGCGCCAGATGTCGGCGCGCCGGGTGATCGTGTCATCGCCGAGGGCCATGGTCGCGGAGCCCATGTCGATGAGGCAGGGGTCAAAGGAGCAATCGACGATCTGCTGCTCGAGCGTTCGACTGGTGGTACGGAACATAATGTTGGCGGGCGACAGGTCGCGATGGACGACCGGATTTACGAGTCCCTGGGTCATCAGGAGTGCGCGAAGCACGGCGTTTCCAACGGCGGCCACCATCTGGGTGGTTAGCCCGCCCGAGACATCGTGCGGAAGCAAGGGCAGCGCCTGCTTGAGCGAGGTGCCCTCGACCCACTCCATGAGGATGAGCGGGTCGTCCTCGCACGATCCATAGCCATAGACGCGTGGAAATCCGCGCAGGTGCGAGACGGTGCACAGATGACGGTACTCCTCGAACAGCGCGGCGGTGTTGGCCAGGTGCGCAGCCGCTTGCTCGGCGGAGCGATCGGGGGCTTGGCCGGAAAGGATGGCGTTGTCCTTGAGCAGCTTGACGGCAAAGACCTCGCCGCTTGTGTTGGTCGCGCGAAGCACGTGTCCGATATTGCCGCCGTCGCGGTATGCCGTCTGAAGAATAAGCGTCATAAACCGACGCTTGGCGTCGTCCTCGGCGCTGGGGTCGACCGCCACGGCGGTATCGAACGTATCGAGACGGATGAGTTTGTCGCCATAGGCGCTATCGGTAGTATCCATGGCGTTCCTTTGTCTGGCATGGGTTGCCGCACGTATACGTGAGCAGTGCGGATATCGGTAAAGTACCATGATAGCCGCACTGCCCACGTATACCGCTGTGCATTGTCGTTTACGACGCAGAAGGTAGGAGACGAAAGACGGACGGCGACCGTCTTTCGATCGTCGTCCGCGCTAGTCCACAATGACAAGGAATGTCGTATAGAGACCCAAATGAAGTCTGTCGCTGTTGGCGATTTCCACGGGGGGATAGATCTTGCCGGGCTCGCGTTGGTCGCGCGGCGGCTCAATCACAATATCGCCGTCGCGCGCGCCCGATTCGAGCACCGTGCCGTTGGTCGATCCAAGGCCCTGGGCGTACCAGTGCTCACCCTCAAGCCAAATGCGAAGATGCTCGCGCGATGCGTCGGCGCCCACATCGGTGATGCTGGGCGAGGTTTTGGGCAGAGAACCAATCACGGTGCCGTGCGGATCGCGTGTGAGGGGATGGATTTGCATGTCGGCGCAGTTGTCGGCATGGGTTCTGAGCAGACCGAGGTTGGGGGCGACGGTGCGCGGCTGCTCCAGGCTGCTCATAAAGCCACGTCCGACGGTAGTTTCGGTGGTGCCAAAGTGCCCGCCCGTCTTGCTGTCGCAAAAGCGCTCGACGGTGGCCACGCCCTGAACGGGGTCGGCGAGCGCCCCCGTTGCCACAAAGAGCATAAGGTAAAGCGTGCTTTTCTCGCGCACGGCATTGCCGTCAAAGTTGTCGATACGATTGAGGGCATTTGCATATAGGCGGCTGTCCAGTTTGTAGCTGGCGAGAGCCGACATCATTTCGTTGGCGGCCGGACCGCGATAGTGCTCGGCGATTGCCCGGTAGGCGGACTCGCCGCCGCCGAGTTTGCTGCAGATTGCCGAGGAAAGGTTGAGCGTGGTGACGGCAAAGTCGCTGTAGATGGAGGACGCGCACTGGTCAGGCTTGCGATGGACGATGTAACGGGTGAGATACGAGCGGTTGGAAGAGCATTTCTCGAGCAGGGTACTGCCGAGATAAGAGTTTCCATTGATGAGCATTCGGGCGATCTCGAGATGTTTAAGACCGCCGAACGAGCGAATATCGTTATAGAGGACCGAGCAAGGCGTCTCTGCTGCCACGGATACCTCCTTTGATTGCT
Organism: uncultured Collinsella sp.; assembly: GCA_958445985.1. GTDB lineage: Bacteria > Actinomycetota > Coriobacteriia > Coriobacteriales > Coriobacteriaceae > Collinsella. Next base: position 92,994 of record CAUCUN010000002.1, read on the forward strand.
TCCTAGCCAATATGGCGATAGGAATTAATGGCCCCCGGTGGGCGACGTATTAAATGGCTGCGCAATATATAGCGTAACCAAAGCAACATTATAGGCCACATGTTCGAAATTGCAGGAAGACCGAGAGATTTGGTTTGGACTGGACGGAAATCCCCCTCTGTCTTGATCTGTAACATTTGGACCCGGTTTTGCCCTGCATCTGTTACAGATTGAGACAAGCGGCCAGGCCCGCCCCGTCCGCCTCGTCATCTGTGGTTTACGTGGGGGCATACGGAGTGCGGGTATACTAACCGGCGGCGAATCTGCTCCATCGCTTAGAGCTGCTGCGTCTGGACGGCGCGTGATAGGGCTGCCAAAGCGATCGCCAGCGTGCTGAGCAACGTCCTCTCTGTGCGCACCTGTTTTTGTATGTATTAGCGCACTACCAAGCACGCCCGCGCGGCCGCATGCCGTGCCCATTGCGCGTGCAGATAAGGAACAACAACATATGCGTAATTCTGTATCTGACGTCACCGACGCCGAGATTCTGGACGAGACCCGCGAGGCCATGACCCAGGCTGCCTTCGATGCCGCCGACGAGGCCAATGCTGCCCAGGCCGTCGAGTCCGCTACCGAGAGCCTGCCCGCCTTTGACGAGCTGGGACTTTCCGACGAGATGCTTCGTGCTATTGAGAACCTGGGCTACACGGCGCCGACGCCCGTGCAGGCCGGCTCGATTCCCGTGGTGCTCGAGGGCCGCGACTTGCTTGCCGCCGCTCAGACCGGCACCGGCAAGACGGCCGCCTTTTTGCTGCCGACCATGAACAATCTGGAGCACATCGCTCCTCCCAAACCCGTGCGCGAGCGCGGCGGCCGCAACCGTCGTCGCGGTGCTAAAAAGCCCGAGGGCAACGGCCGCGGCCCCGTGATGCTCGTCATCACCCCTACGCGCGAGCTTGCCCAGCAAATCGACGAGGTCGCGAGCAAGATCGCCGACGTCACCGGCCATGTTGCCGTGACCGTCGTGGGCGGCGTGAGCTACAAGCCGCAGACCGCGGCACTCAAGTACGGCTGCGATATCCTGGTTGCAACGCCGGGCCGTCTGGTCGATCTGATCGAGCAGGGTGCCTGCCACCTGGGCGAGGTAAAAGTGCTGGTACTCGACGAGGCCGACCGCATGCTCGACATGGGCTTTTTGCCCGCCGTCCGTCGTATTGTGCGCGAGACGCCGGCCGAGCGCCAGACGCTGCTGTTCTCGGCGACGCTCGACGAGGAGGCCGTGGGCGAGATCACCGACCTGGTGAGCGACCCGGCTCGCGTGGAGATCGCGCCCGCCACGTCGACCGCCGACACCGTCGACCAGTTTGTGTTCCCGGTGTCTATCGAGGCCAAGAACAACCTGCTGCCCGAGTTCCTCAAGAAGGAGGGTCCGGAGCGCACTATCGTCTTTATGCGCACCAAGCACCGCGCCGACAGCTGCTGCCGTCGTCTGGAGCGCAAGGGCATCAGGGCCGCCGCGATTCACGGCAACCGCAGCCAGGCCCAGCGCGAGCGCGCGCTTTCTGCCTTCCGCGACGGCACCGTCGACGTGCTGGTGGCAACCGACGTGCTCGCCCGCGGCATCGATATTAGCGACGTGCGCTACGTCGTGAACTTTGACGTGCCGGCCGAGCCGACCGACTACATCCACCGTATTGGCCGTACGGGCCGCGCCGGCGAGCTAGGCTGGGCCATCACGTTTGTGACCGAGCAGGACGTCGACGAGTTCTACGAGATCGAGAAGCTCATGGACAAGACGGCCGATATTTACGAAGCCGGCGACCTACACGTGGGTCCCAACCCGCCCGCCGTTGACCCCGAGCGCGATCCTGCCGCCTTTAAGGTGAAGAAGAAGACCAAGCGCGGCAAGTCCAAGAGCAAGAAGAAGCTTGAGCAGGCGCGTCGCGACGGCAAGCGCAACGGCGACGATTACGGCGACGTGGCTGGTCGTTCCAACCGCGGTCGCGACGAGCGCCGTGGCGACGGCGAGCGTCCGAGCCGTCCCAAGCGCGGTGGCAAGACCCGCGTGCGCGAGGGCGTTCAGGCTCGCGTGGACGAGGCTGTGGAGAGCGTGGCCCGCGAGGTGGCTGCCGAGGAGCGCGGCGGTGCTGGTGCCGCTGAGCAGCCTGCGCGTGGCAACCGTGCCGAGCGTCGTGCCAAGCAGTTCCAGGGCGAGGCGCATCGCCGTCGCCGCGAGGACGAGGACCGCGGCGGTCGTCGCCGTGTTGAGCGCGAGGACGAGGGCCGTGGCTCGCGTGGCGGCAAGCGTGGTTCGGGCGATCGTCGTTCCGGTCGCGATGGCGAGCGCGGTGGCCGTGATGAGCGTCGTGGCGGCGAGGGCCGTGGTGAGCGTGCTGCCCGTGGCGGTGAGTCCCGTGGCGGCAAGCGCTTTGAAGAGCGCGGTAGCCGCGGCGGCGAGCGTCGCGAGGGTGCTCGCGGCAATGGCGGCCGCGGCGGCGGTGGTCGTTCTAACGAGTTGCGCGACCGTCGTGATCCGCGTGCCAGCCGCGATCGTCGCGATGACTGGCGCAACTACGACGATACCCGCGAGGAGCGTCGTGGCGGCTATCGTGGCGGGCGTGGCGGCAACCAGGCCGGCTCCCGTGGCGGCCGTGCCGGCGGTCGCGATAACCGTGGCAGCTATGGCAACAGCCGTGGCGGCAAGCGCGGCGGCAGCTCCCGTCGCCCCGGTGACGGCGGCGGCAAGCGCAAGTAACATACACATCGCCCGTTAGGGCGAGGTGAACCAAGGGCCCCGAGCAACTACGTTCGGGGTCCTTTTTGTTTGCCGTATCCGATCGCTAGTTCAAATGTGATTTCCTTGGGAATGCATCTAGAGGATGCCGTGGACCTGTTTCCTGCCATGCGGCAATGGGTCCCATGGGGTGCGTCGTGCATTTTTTGGAGTATTCTGCAGTTCGAGTTGTCTGCATATGATTCGGTATTGCCAACGGTGGCCTTCAGATATCCCTTATGAGCGTTTTGAGTTAGATTTCGCCGTTTTCCGGAGCAGGGGCGCGTCATTCTCGCCATGTCGGGACTTAAAATGATACGGCGCCCTACAGTTTTGCCCGCCCGCGGCGGTGCTGGCGCGGTCACGTTGCAGAATACTCCGTTTTTTGCACGGGCTAGGATGGGGTACCTCGGGAGAACACGGCGGTATCCCGTAAATATATACAATCTGTACCGTAATTTATACAAAACGAAGAGGCAGACAGCGTAGGGTGGGTGCATTGGGGTGCTTGGTGCATCAAAACGGGGACCCCACGTGCCGTATACTCTGGCTGGATGTGAAAGCGGCTTGACGCGTTGCCAGGCGTAGGGGGAGGGTGTTTCGATGAGCGTATTCGAAATTGTGTTTAGTCCGACGGGTGGAACGCGGAAGGCGTCTGGCCTTGTGGCCGGGGCACTGGGCAAGAATACCGTTACCGTCGATCTGACCGATAGCGGGCTAGATTTCAGCGCTGTCTCGATGACTGAGGACGACGTGGCCGTAATCTCTGTGCCGGCGTATGCCGGTAGAATCCCGGCTGTGGTGGCTGACCGGTTGGGCATGGTGCGCGGCAACGGGGCTCGGGCTGTTTTGGTTTGTGTATACGGAAACCGCGCGTTTGAGGACACGCTCGTAGAGCTGGAGGACGTTGCGAAGCGCGTCGGATTTAGGGTGATCGCGGCAGTTGCGGCCATTGCAGAACATTCCATTGCGCGACAGTTTGCTGCCGGTCGTCCGGATGCGCAGGATGAGGCGCAGCTCGCAGAGTTTGCGCAGCAAATTCAGCAAAAGCTGTTGGCTGAGGATGCGTCCGAGCCCTCTATTCCCGGCAATCGTCCTTATAAACAAGCCGGAGGTCACCGCATGGCACCCGAGGCAACAGAGGATTGCGTCTCCTGCGGTGCATGCGCCGCGGCGTGCCCCGTTTGTGCTATCGACAAGGGTGACCCCAAACGAGCAGCTGGCGAGGCGTGCATCTCCTGCATGCGCTGCATTGCCGTATGTCCGCGAGGCGCTCGCAAGCTTGATCCCAACAAGCTATCCGCTGTTTCCCAGATGCTGAGCAAGGTTTGCGTCGTGCGGAAGGAATGCGAGCTCTTTATCTAGCGCATACGAAATTGGTGCAATGGGGCCAGGTTAATCTGCACCAACCTGGTGCAAACAAACCTGTCCCCAATGCACCAGAGTGAGGAGTGTTCCCGAGTGCCGGCAGAAAAGGAACGTCCCTAAGTGCCGCTTAAATACCGTTTATCGAAGAAAAAATACCGTTCGCCGGTCATAATGATTGTTCCGGCTTTGGGCTTGTCTACAATAACCCCCGTAAAAGAAATGCGGAAGGTTACCGAGTCCCCTCGGACGTGGGCCTAACCAAAGTCTTTGATCGCGAGCGTCTCAATGGGCGCATTCGATTGATTTTGGTTGGGCTATATTTATGAAGGGACATGTCACCATGGGTTTCTTTTCTCGCCTAATGGGTGGCTCGGATAAGCAGACGACTGCGGCTTCCGAGTTCGAAATCCTCGCTCCCGTTTCCGGCGAGCTTGTTCATCTAGAAAATACCAATGACCCCGCTTTTAGCAGCCGTGCAGTGGGCGATGGCGTTGCCGTGGTTCCCCAAGAGGGAACGGTGTGCGCTCCTGTTTCCGGCACCGTCGCGGCGCTGTTTCCGACTGAGCACGCGCTGGGCATCATGTCCGACGACAGCTCTGCTCAGGTGATGCTGCATATCGGAATCGACACTGTTAAACTTGAGGGCAAGGGCTTCCATGCGCTTGTTGCCCAGGGTGACCATGTCGACGCGGGCCAGCCCCTCGTCGAGGTCGATTTCGACGTGGTTCGCGCTGCCGGCTTTGATCCCACGGTCTTCGTTATCGTGTGCGAGCGTTCGGAGAACTCGACTCTTCGCGAGCATGCTTCCGGCCCTGTTGCTGTTAAAGAGCCTGTCGTCTGGCTTTCCGAGTAAATTCTTGTGGTGGGTACCGTGGTTATCAAGCGAGTTTTTAACAACAACGTCGCAATGGTCACTTCGGACGATGGCTCCGAGCTCATCGTCATCGGTCGAGGCCTCTGCTTTGGCCGTCATGCCGGCGATGCCATCGACGAGGCATCAGTCGAAAAGACCTACGCGTTGCAGGAGGGAACTTCTCAGGATTCGCGTACGATCGACCGCTTGGCACATCTTTTAGAGTCCATCCCCACCGTCAACCTCGTGATTTCCGAGGACATCGTTCAGATGCTTCGTCGAGAGCTCAATGTCGACATCAACGATAAGATTCTCATTGCTCTCGCAGACCATATCAGCCTTGCTTTGGAGCGCGAGCGCAAGGGCGTCTCCTGTGAGAATCCGTTGCTGCTCGAGATCCAGCAGTTCTATCGCAAGGAGTATGCACTTGCGGGCCGTGCGCTGCAGATTATCAAGGAGTATATGGGCATTCAGATGAGCGAAGAAGAGCAGGGTTTCATTACGCTGCATATCGTCAACGCCACCATGCCGCAACGCTCCGATCGTTTGATTGTTTCGGTCCAGCTTGTTCGCGACGTGCTCGCGATTGTTTCCAAGCGCTATGCCACGACCCTCGACGACACCTCGCTGCCTTACGAACGTTTCGTTCGTCACCTGCAGTTTTTCGCACAGCGAGCGCTCGATCCTACGGCAGGGCAAATCAACGGAGACGCGCTGTTCCGAATCGATGAAACGGCGTATCCGTGCGCATTCTCGTGCGCGGACGCCATAGCCGCCCACTTGTCGTCTACCTATAACGTTGTCGTTACCGATGCCGAGAAGAGTTATCTCGCATATCACATTGTTAACCTGCTTGGAGAACCTGGTCTCTAGGCATAACGTGCCCACACATCGATTGGTATAAGGCAAGGCTTACGGTCTTGCCCAGGGCACATCTGTCTTAATTTGCGGAAAAGGAAGGGGAGTACCGCTATGACCGCAAAAAAGAAGTTCAATTTCAAAGCGCCGTTGGAGGTGTTCGCGAAGTCGATCGTTCAGCCGATGATGTATCTCTCGGTTGCCGGCATCCTGCTCATCGTGGGCATCATTCTGACCAACAAGACCATCTGCGCCATGATCCCCGTGCTGGGCTTCGGTCCGTTCCAGCTTGTGGGCGCCGTTGTCTATCAGTCGCTGATGTTTATCATCAACAACCTCTCGATTCTGTTCTGCGTGGGCATCGCCGGCGCCATGGCAAAGAAGAACAAGGGCCATGCTTCGCTGATCGCCCTGATGTCGTTCTTCCTGTTCCTGCAGGCTAACAACATCGTGCTCAACGCCACCGGCTCTCTTGCCGATGCGAGCGGCATGCTCGGCCTTACCGGAACCGGCCAGGCCACCGTTATGGGCATCCAGGTACTCGATACCGGCGTATTTGGCGGCATCATCCTCGGTTGCATCACCGGTGCTGTGTTCAACAAGTACTCGAACAAGCAGTTCCCCATTGCCCTTTCGATGTTCTCGGGCGTTCGCTTCCCGTTCCTGATCATGATCATCATTTCCTGGATCATGGGCGCTGGCTTCTGCATCGTTTGGCCTCCGGTTCAGGGTGCCATCTCCTCCGTTGCCGGCATCATTAAGGAGTCGGGCAACATCGGCCTGTTTATCTACGGCATGCTCAACAAGCTGCTCGTTCCCACCGGTCTTCACCACCTCATCTACACTCCGTTCCAGTTCTCCGATGTGGGTGGCACCCTGACGCTGGGCGATCAGGTTATCGCCGGTGCCTACCCCATCCGTGTTGCCGAGATGGCAATGACGGGCCAGCCCTTCTCCGATAGCACCTACTTCAACAGCTATACCTTTAACAACCTGTGGCCCTACATCGGTATCGGTCTCGCCTTTATCGTCACCGCTTACAAGGGGAACAAGGATAAGACCAAGGCCGTTATCATCCCGCTGATCATCACCGCCGTGCTCTCCTGCGTGACCGAGCCCATGGACTTCCTCTTTGTCTTTGCCGCTCCCGTGCTCTTTGTCGTTCACTCGGTTCTTTCCGGCATCTTCCTGGTCCTGCTCAAGGTCCTCTCCGTGCCCGCTTCGACTGCAGGCGGCATCATCAACATCGTGGTTTCCAACCTGGTCCTGGGTGTCGACAAGACCAACTGGCCGGTTATGCTGGTGCTCGGAGTCGTCAACGCCGCTCTGTACTTCTTCCTCTTCACCTTCCTTATTAAGAAGCTCAACCTCCACACGCCTGGTCGCGAGGAGGAGTCCGAGCTCGCCGAGTCCGTTGCCGAGGGCGAGGCCGCCGCGTCTGTCGCGGTGAAGCAGGGCGCTGTTGCCGCGGCTCCCGCAGAGGGCGTCGACGCAGGCATTGCCGACCTGGTTGCAGGTCTTGGTGGCAAGGACAACATCGAGGAGCTCGAGAACTGCTTTACGCGTCTCCGCGTGAACGTTAAGAACCCGGACCTCATCGATGAGGACCTCATTAACCACGTGCCCAACAGCGGCATCAACCGCAACGGCAATAATATCCAGATCATCTTTGGCATGAAGGTCGCCGAGATGCGCGACAAGGTCGAAAACGCAATTGAGAAGGAGCAGTAAACAATGATCATTACTCTGTGTGGTGGCGGATCCACCTTTACCCCCGGCATCGTCAAGTCCATCGCCCTGCGCAAGGACGAGCTCGACGTTGACGAGATTCGTCTGTACGACATCAACGAGGAGCGCCAGCGCAAGATCGGCGTGCTCGTGGACTGGATTTTGCACGAGGACCTCGGCCTGGACATCAAGCTCACGGTGACCACCGACAAAAAGACGGCTTTTACCGACGCGAGCTTCGTGTTTGCCCAGATGCGCGTGGGCGGCTACGCCATGCGCGAGCAGGACGAGAAGATTCCGCTGCGTCACGGCTGCGTGGGTCAGGAGACTTGCGGTTGCGGCGGCCTTGCCTACGGCATGCGCACCATCTTCCCCATGGTCGAGCTGATCGATGACGTTGAGAAATACGCCAAGAAGGACTACTGGATTCTCAACTACTCCAACCCTGCCGCCATCGTCTCCGAGGGCTGCCGTGTGCTGCGCCCCAACGCTCGCATCATCAACATCTGCGACATGCCGATCGCGATCATCGACGTGGTTTGCGCCGCGCTCGATATCGACAAGAAGGATGTCGAGTACGATTACTTTGGCCTCAACCACTTTGGTTGGTTCACCTCGATCCGCCACAAGGGCGAGGAGGTCCTGCCGCAGCTGCGCGAGTACATCAAGGAGCACCAGATTCTGCTGCCCGACTCCTACCTCAAGGGCATGGGCTCGCTCATGGCAAAGAAGCCCGAGGAGGCCGTCGACGAGCACCCCGAGCAGAACCGCCACACCAAGGGCAGCTGGTACTACGTCTGGAAGGGCGAGTACGAGATCATGGAGTGCTTCCCGGAGTACCTGCCCAATACGTATCTGAACTACTACCTGCAGCAGAAGGAGTTTGTCGAGCATTCCAACCCCGAGCGCACCCGTGCTAACGAGGTCGAGGAGACGCGCGAGAAGAACCTCTTCGACGGCATCGACCACTACGAGAAGACGGGCGAGATCGACGAGAGCACGTTCTATGCGGGCAGCCACGGCGACTGGATTGCCGATCTGGCTATCGCTCTGAAGAACGACACCAAGCAGCGCTTCCTGGTCATTTGCGAGAACAAGGGCGCTATTCCCAACATGCCCTACGACGCTATGGTCGAGCTGCCTGCCTACATTGGCAAGAACGGCCCCGAGGTCATCAGCCGCGACAACATTCCGCTGTTCCAGCAGGGCCTCATGATGCAGCAGCTGAACTCCGAGAAGCTCGTGGTCGAGGCTACGATCGAGGGTTCGTACGAGAAGGCGCTCAAGGCCTTTACGCTCAACAAGACCGTGCCGTCGATGAACGTCGCCAAGGAAGTTCTCGACGACATGATCGAGGCCAACAAGGGTTACTGGCCCGAGCTTAAGTAAAAGCAACAGGGTCGCTGACCGCATACCTAGAGCAATGCCCCGTCCACGTGATTGCGTGGGCGGGGCATTGTCGTTTGGTAACGCGTTTATCAAATATAGCATTTATCTGCGGTAATGTTCGTTTTCACCGCTGAGAGTGACATTTCATACCGCCTGCCGAACTGCGTGGAGACCTAACAACTTTTTAGGTCAGTGTTGTGCGTGTAGCAACTTCGCCCGGCCTCGCCTCCGGGCTGCCATGTGAGAGGGGATCTTATGGCTCGACTGCATGTAATGGAACGCAGCCACGCTCAGGCCGTCATGGACGACCTGCACGATGCGCTCGGACGTCGTCTGGCGGTGAGTTCGCTCGCCCCGTGTCCCGTTGAGTTTACGGCAGCGCTCGTCAACCTGTGCTCCACCCAGAGCTGCGGCAAGTGTACGCCCTGCCGCGTGGGCCTGAGCGCGCTGAGCGACCTGCTCGCCGATGTGCTCGAGGGCCGCGCCGATGAATCCACGCTCAACCTGATTGAGCGCACGGCCCGCACCATCTACCTTTCGAGCGACTGCGCCATCGGCTACGAGGCCGGCGCCATGGCACTCACGGCCATTCGTGGCTTCCGCGACGATTTTGAGCACCACATTCGCGAGCACTCCTGCGGCTTTGACCGCGAGGCCCGCGTCCCGTGCGTCTCGGGCTGCCCGGCGCACGTCGACATTCCCGGTTACATCTCGCTCGTCGAGGCCGGCCGCTATGCCGATGCCGTCAAGGTCATCCGCAAGAATAACCCGCTGCCGCTCGTTTGCGGCCTGGTGTGCGAACATCCCTGCGAGATGCACTGCCGCCGCGGTATGGTCGACGATCCCATGAACATCCTCGCCCTCAAGCGGTTTGCCGTTGAGCACAGCGACCTCAACGACCACAAACCGCATGTAGTGGACAACACCGGTAAGCGCGTCGCCGTGATCGGCGGCGGCCCGGCCGGCCTTTCCTGCGCCTACTACCTGGCCGTGATGGGCCATAAGGTGACCATCTTTGAGCAGCGCCACCACCTGGGCGGCATGCTGCGCTACGGCATCCCCAGCTATCGTCTGCCGCGCGAGCGCTTGCAGGCCGAGACCGACTGGATCTTGAGCGCCGGCATCGATGTGGAGCTCGACCACTCCGTGAACGGCGAGGAGCTCGCTCGCCTGCGCGACGAGTTCGATGCCGCCTACCTGGCCATCGGTGCCCATAGCGACAAGAAGCTCGGCCTTCCGGGTGAAGAGGCACCCGGCGTGGAGTCGGCCGTCAAGATGCTGCGTGCCATCGGCGACGACGAGCTGCCCGATCTGAGCGGCCAGCGCGTGTGCGTCATCGGCGGCGGCAATGTGGCCATGGACGTGGCGCGCTCCGCCGTGCGCTGCGGTGCCGAAAAGGTGAGCATCGTCTACCGCCGTCGCATCTGCGATATGACGGCCCAGGATGCCGAGATTGCCGGCGCCCAGGCCGAGGGCTGCGAGGTTCTGGAGCTCACGGCCCCGCTCGCTATCGAGACGGGCGAGGAGGGTCACGTGAGCGGCCTGCGCGTGCAGCCGCAGATTATCGGCGAGCCCCGTCGTGGGCGTCCGGCCCCGCGTGCCGCAGCCACGCCCGAGCGCGTCATTCCCTGCGAGCGCGTGTTTGTGGCCATTGGCCAGGACATCGATTCCAAGCCGTTTGAGGACATGGGCATCGCCTGTAAGTGGGGTCGCGTCGTTACCGATTCGGACGGCGCCGTGCCCAACTTCGATGGCCTCTTTAGCGGCGGCGACTGCCAGACCGGTCCCGCCACCGTCATCCGTGCCATCAACGCCGGCCGCGTGGCTTCGGCAAACATCGACCGCTATCTGGGCTTCGACCACAAGATCAAGCTCGACGTGGAGCTGCCGACCGTCCAGTTTAAGGGCAAGCACGAGTGCGGCCGCTGCGAGCTGGGTGAGCGCGAGGCCGGCGAGCGTATTCACGATTGGAATCTGGTCGAGCAGGGCCTTACCGAGGAGGAGGCGCGCCAGGAGGCAAGCCGCTGCCTGCGTTGCGACCACTTTGGCTTTGGCGCGTTCCGCGGAGGGAGGAACCTGGAATGGTAGAGCTCAACAAAACCACCGTCGGCGACAACAGCGAAAACGGAGCGCACAACATGGTCAGGCTCATTATCGATAACTGCGAGGTCGTGGTGCCCGAGCATACCACGATCCTGGATGCGGCCAAGTCCGTCGGCATCCAGATTCCCACCCTGTGCTATCTGCGCGATCTGAACGAGATCGGTGGCTGCCGCGTGTGCGTGGTCGAGGTTGAGGGCTGCGACCAGCTGGTTGCCGCCTGCAACAACTACGTGCTCGACGGCATGGTGGTCCACACCAACAGCCCCAAGGCCCGCGAGGCCCGTCGCACCAACGTGCAGCTGCTGCTGTCCCAGCACGATTCGCAGTGCACGAGCTGCGTGCGCAGCGGCAACTGCAACCTGCAGACCATCGCCAACGACCTGGGCATTTTCTATCTGCCGTATCAAAGGCATTTGGCGGGCGAGGGTTGGGATTTCGATTTCCCCATCATCCGCGAAAACGCCAAGTGCATTAAATGCATGCGCTGCATCAAGGTGTGCGAGAGCGTGCAGGGCCTAGGGATTTGGGACCTGACCAACCGCGCCACGCATACCGCTGTGGGTACCCGCGGGCGCGCACCGATCGGCAAGACCGATTGCGTCGCGTGCGGCCAGTGCATCACGCATTGCCCGACGGGCGCGCTGCGCGAGCGCGACGATACCGAGACCGTGTTTGACGCGCTCGCTAATCCCGACAAGATCGTGCTGGTGCAGATCGCGCCTGCCGTGCGCAGCGCCTGGGGCGAGGAGCTCGGCATATCTCGCGAGGAGGCAACCGTCGAGCGTCTGGCCTGCGCACTGCGCCGCGTTGGCTTTGAGTACGTGTTCGACACCGATTTCTCGGCCGACCTCACCATTATGGAGGAGGGTTCCGAGCTGCTCGAGCGCCTGGGTAAGGCCGCCAAGGGCGAGGGCGACAGCCGCGGCTGGCCCATGTTTACGAGCTGCTGCCCGGGTTGGGTGCGCTTTGTGAAGGCGCGCTATCCGGAGTTTGTCGACAGCCTGTCCACGTCCAAGTCGCCGCAGCAGATGTTCGGCGCCATCGCCAAGACATACTACGCCAAGGTGCTGGGCGTTGAGCCCGAGCGCTTGTTCGTGGTGTCCGTGATGCCGTGCACGGCCAAGAAGGCCGAGTGTGCGCTGCCGAGCATGGTGGGCGAGGACGGCACGCCCGACGTGGACGTTGCGCTGACGGTGCGCGAGATGGTGCGCATGATCCGCGCGAGCCACGTGAGCGTGGACACGCTGGTCGAGGAGCCGCTCGACACGCCGCTGGGCTTTGGCACGGGCGCAGGCGTGATCTTTGGCGCCACGGGCGGTGTGATGGAAGCTGCTGTGCGCTCGGCATATTACCTGGTGACGGGTAAGAACCCGGATGCCGATTTCTTTACCGACGTGCGCGGACTCGACGGCTGGAAGGAAGCCGTCGCCGATATCGACGGTACCAAGGTGCGCGTCGCCGTGGCACACGGGCTGGGCAACGCTGAACGTCTGCTCGACGCGATTCGCGACGGCCGTGTGAGCTATGACTTCGTTGAGGTTATGGCGTGCCCCGGCGGCTGCGTCGGTGGCGGCGGTCAGCCCATCCATGACGGCTGCGAGCTGGCGGCCGAGCGTGGTCAGGTACTCTGGGGCCTGGATGCGAACGCCGAGATTCGCTTCTCGCACGAGAACCCCGATGTTCAGGCATGCTATCGCGAGTTCTTGGGTGCGCCGCTCTCGCCGCTGGCCGAGGAGTTGCTGCATACCGACCATCATGCGTGGACGATGCCCAACGAGGGGGCGTGCTAGCCATGCGTGCGTTTGATGTTGAGATGACGCGCCGGGGATTTGCCTCGGCGCTTGCTGCGGGCGCGTTGTCACTCGTGCTTGCTGGTTGTGGCGGCGGAGCTGCGGGGGCGGGGTCTGCTGTGGGCTCGGCTGCCACGGACGGCGCCGGTGCTGTCGCAGAGCCGGTCGAGGTGCACGTCGCCTCGCTCAAGGGGCCGACCTCGATTGGTCTGGTGCAGTTTATGGACCAGGCAGCGAGTGGCGAGACGGACAATGAGTTCGACTTTGCGATCAACGCTGCCGCCGACGAGATTGTGCCCAAGGTCATTCAGGGCGATATCGATATCGCCCTGGTGCCCGCCAACGTGGCGAGCGTACTCTACAACAAGACTGAGGGTGCGGTGCAGGTCATCGACATCAACACGCTGGGCGTGCTGAACGTTGTGACGGGCGACGCGAGTGTGGCCTCGTTTGGCGATCTAGCGGGTCATACTGTCTATATGACGGGCAAGGGTGCCACGCCGGAGTACGTCATGAACTACCTGTTGGAGCGCGCGGGCCTGACCGGCCAGGTGGCGCTTGAGTTTAAGAGCGAGCCCACCGAGGTGCTGTTGGCGTTGCTTGCCGATCCGTCTGCCGTGGGCGTGCTGCCCGAGCCGTTCAAGACCGCTGCCATCGCAAAGAGCGAAGGCAAGCTGTCGGCTCCGGTAAGTCTGACCGATGTGTGGGATGAGCTGGCAGGTGACACGGGTTCGCGCCTGCTGACGGGCGTGACCGTGGTGCGCCGTGCCTTTGCCGAGGAGCATCCCGAGGCCGTGGCGGAATTCCTGAGCTGCCATGCTGCGAGCGTTGAGGCCGTGAACGCGGCGCCGGCGGACTGGGCTCAGGCCGTGGTCGATGCGGGTATCGTGGATAACGCCGCGATTGCCGAAAAGGCGATTCCCGGGTGCATGCTCGTGTGCCAGACGGGGAAGGATATGAAGGCGGCGCTCGGTGGATACCTGCAGGTGCTGGCCGATGCGGACGCGAGCGCCGTGGGCGGCAAGCTCCCGGCTGACGATTTCTACTACATGGAGTAGCCCGTGCGTGCGTTTGCTCGACACATGACAGAGCGTATGAAGGCGGTGGCGGCAGCAGGTGCCGTTGCCGCCTTTTGGCTTGCCGTGTGGGTGCTGATGGCGGGTTTCGTGGCGCAGCCGTTGATTTTGCCGGGGCCGGGCGCTGTCGTGGTGGCGTTGCTGCGGCTGGTGTGCGATGTCGGCACGTGGGCGATTCTGGCGGGCTCGGGTGCGCGGATTCTAGGCGGTTTGGCGCTTGCCGCGGTGTGCGGCGGCGTGATGGCGGGAGCCTCGGTGCGGTCGCGGACGTTTGCCCGCCTGGTGGCGCCGGCGCTTTCGTTTGTTAAGGCGACACCGGTTGCCTGCGTGGTGGTCCTGCTGCTCATTTGGTTGGGGTCGGCGCGCGTGAGCATTGCGGCGGTCTTTTTGATGGCGCTGCCGGGCGTATATTTTTCGCTGGTCGAGGGCTTGGCGCAAGTGGATAAGCCGCTGGAGCAGATGTTTCGTCTGCATGGCGTGCGGGGTTGGCGTCTGTTTTGCGCCCACACCTGGCGCGAGGTCCTGCCGTTTGTGCTTTCGTGCGCCCGCGCTGTGATCGGCATGAGCTGGAAGGCCGGCGTGGCGGCGGAGCTGATCGGCATGGCGGCGGGCACCGTGGGTGAGCGCATCTATCAGGCGAAGCTGCTCATCGAGACGGCTGACCTGCTGGCTTGGACCGTGCTAGTCGTGGCGGCATCGTGGGCATGCGAGCGTGTGCTGGTGTGGTTGCTGCGGGCTTCGGGGCCCGCGGCGTGGCGTGCTGCCGTGTGGGCACATGGGCGTGGTACTCGCGGGCGTTCGGGCGACTCTGCTGGCGCCGGCGCTGCTGCGGAGCTTGCGCTCGCGGTGGGCGACCGGGCGCCCTGGGCGCCGGCACTCGACGGACTGGTGCTTCGCGTGCCCGCGGGTGGGCGCGCCTGCGTGATGGGCGCCTCGGGTGTGGGCAAGTCGACGTTGCTCGCGCTGGCGGCGGGGGAGTGCGCACCGTGCTCGATGGTGTTTCAGGATGTGCACCTGGTCGAGGACGTTTCTGCCCTGGATAACGTGCTGGTGTGCGCCGACGCGCACATGGACGCCTCGAGTGCCGCAGCCCTGTTGCGCCTGCTGGTGCCGGGGGTCGATGTGCATGCTCGTGTGGCCGAGCTTTCGGGCGGGCAGCGCCGTCGCGTCGAGATTGCCCGAGCTCTGCTGTGCCCAGGCGACGCGGTGATTCTGGACGAGCCCTTTACCGGTCTAGACATCGCTGCGCGCGACGCATGCGCCGAGGTCGTGCGCGACTTGCTCGACGGCCGCATGCTGTTGCTTGCTACGCACGATGCCGTCGACGCTCAGGCCCTCAATATCTCGGACATCATCACGCTCTAAATACTTACTCAGCAACAAATTGATCCGTTTTTTCTCCGTCCCCATGGGATCGGGTATGGTATTCTATCTGCGGGGTAATACTTAGGAATACCAAGTAATACCAACGCCGTAGAACAAACTCCAGATGCGGGCCAATCGGGTTGCCTTCACAGCCCGTCGCCCAGCCGCGTGGCCCGCATCCATCCGCACCACCGTCGTTTCAAAAAGGAAGCGCCATGGCAGAACACATGACCCCGGTTGTCGCGAAGGTCTTGCCCGAGGAAAAGGCGGCCTTCGCGGCGGCAACCCAGCTCGTGGGCACCACGCCGTCCAACGCCATCCGCATGTTCATCGCCGCCTTCAATCGCTGCGGCACCTTCCCGTTCGACATCTCGCCGAGCGGGGCTTTTGGCGCTGCGCCCGATTCTCATCAACAATGACTGTCCCAAACTGCCGGCACTTGGGGACGTTCCTTTTCAGCCGGCAGTTAAGGAACGTCCCTAAGTGCCGGGTTTTGAGGAGGTTGGCATGCTCAATGCGATGGCGTGGGCGCTTGCCTGTTTTGGCGTTGTCGCTGCCGATATAGCCCTGAGCGTGGTTCTGTTTTCAGTTCTCGATGCCGTGTCGGTGCTGACGGGTTTCCCGATCGACAACCTCGATATTCAATGGTTCCAGGCTGCCGCTCAGACGGCGTCATTTTTGATGGCGCTGCTGTGGTGGCGTTATCTGTGGCCCCGCTCCTTCATGGCACGCCGGCAAGGCGAGCGCCCGCTCGGTGGGGGAGCAAGCGCGGCATGGAAGCGCATTGCCTGCGTTGTCGTGATCGGCCTATCCATGCAGGTGGTCATTAGCTACCTATGCGACGGCGTGCTGTCGCTGCTGCCCGAGGTCGCGGCAGACTATAGCGAGCTCGTCGAGGAAACGGGCATGGGCGATACCGGCCTTCTTGCCGTCCTGACCACGGTGCTCGGCGCGCCGTTTTGCGAGGAACTGCTGGTGCGCGGCATCATCTTTGAGTTTTCGCTGCGCGCGTTTAATCCACAGTGCCGTTCGCTCTGGAAGCGCCGGCGCCGCGCGAACGCGCAGGACGGCGCCATAGTGCCCTGGGCGGCCCCAAGCACGTGGGGTATCGCCGCGGCAATCGTGCTGCAGGCGGCCATCTTTGGCTTTATGCATATGAACTGGGTGCAGGGCTGCTATGCGGGCGCTGCCGCCCTCATTTTTGGTTGGGTGCTCGTGACGACCGGAAAGCTCCGCTACACGATCTTGCTGCACTTTGCCTTTAATGCCGGGTCGTATCTCATGACGTTGCTCTGGTTTGTGAACACGCCGTTCGACGTTGTGGTCACGGTTGGCATCGCCGGCGTCATCCTCGTTGAGGCAATGCGCTCGCTGCGCCATGCGTGTGGGATGGACGCAGCGAGTGCACCACTGCCCTAGTTGCGACGTCCGCCGCCGTTGGCGCCCTGGCGCCCCTGTGCCGCGCGATTGCGACCGGCAGTGTTCTGCGCGCGGGACATACCGCCGTATCCCTTGCTGCCCTTAGACCCCTTGCCGGCACCACCAGCGCCACCGTGGGCCTTGCCGCCCTTCTTGCCGGTCCCATGTCCGCCGCCAGCAGACGTCTCGCCCGGGCGCGGCGGTACGGGACGGATCAGGCAATGCTTGGTGTAGCCGATCAGATCTCGGCGGCCGGCCTTTTCCAGCGCCTCGCGCACAAGCTTGTAGTTCTCGGGCTTGCGGTATTGGATGAGCGCACGCTGCATGGCCTTTTCGTGTGGGTCGCGCGCCACGTAGATCGGCTGCATGGTGCGCGGATCCACGCCAGTGTAGTACATGCAGGTCGACATGGTGGACGGCGTGGGGTAGAAGTCCTGCACCTGCTCGGGCATGTAGCCCATGTCGCGCACGGCTTCGGCAAGGTCCACGGCTTCCTTCATCGTCGAGCCGGGGTGGCTCGAGATCAGATACGGCACCACGTACTGCTTGAGTCCGTACTCGCGGTTCAAGCGTTCAAATTTACGGCAGAATGCGTCGTAGACAGCTCGGCTCGGCTTGCCCATCACGGACAGTACCGCGTCGCTCACGTGCTCGGGCGCTACGCGCAGCTGGCCCGAGACATGGTGTTCCAGCAGCTCGCGTAAAAACTCGTCCGAGGCATCTGCCATGGTGTAGTCAAAGCGGATGCCGCTGCGGACGAAGACCTTCTTGACGCCCGGCAGCTGGCGCAGGTCGCGCAGCAGCTGCGTGTAGCCGCTTTCGTCGACCACCATGTTCTTGCACACGCTCGGCCACAGGCAGCGCTTGTTCTTGCACACGCCGTGCTTGAGCTGCTTGTCGCAGGCAGGGCGGCTAAAGTTTGCCGTCGGTCCGCCCACGTCGTTGATGTAGCCCTTAAACTCGGGATCGCGCGTGAGCAGCTCGGCCTCGCGCATGATCGAGTCGTGGCTGCGCATCTGCAACACGCGGCCCTGGTGGAAGGTAAGGGCGCAAAACGAGCACTCGCCAAAACAGCCGCGGTTGGAGCTAATGGAAAACTTGATCTCGGCAAAGGCTGGCACGCCGCCCGCCGCGTCGTAGTCGGGATGCCAATCGCGTGCGTAGGGGAGTTCGGCAACCTCGTCCATCTCGTCGGTGGTGAGTGTTGCCGACGGCGGGTTCTGCACCACGTACACGCTGTTGGGATATGGCTCTACCAAGCGATGGCCGGTGATAGGGTCCATATTTTGCTGCTGCACGTTAAAGCTGCGGGCGTAGTTGAGCTTGTCAGCGGCAAGGTCGTCCCAGCTGGGCAGCAGGTCGTAGTCGTAGACCTCGTCGAGCGAACCCGTGCGGTAAACGGTGCCGTTGATATAGGTGATCTGATCGACGGGCAGCCCCGCGTCGAGCGCGTCGGCGATCTCGACAATCGCGTGCTCGCCCATGCCGTAGATGAGGATGTCGGCGCCCGAGTCGAGCAGCACCGAGCGCTTGAGCTTGTCCTGCCAGTAGTCGTAGTGGGCCAGGCGACGCAGGCTTGCCTCGATGCCACCGATAATGATGGGGGCGTCCTTAAACGTCTGGCGGATGAGGTTGCCGTAGACCGTGACGGCTCGGTTGGGACGGCGCCCCTCCTCGCCACCGGGGGTATAGGCGTCGGTGCGGCGGCGGTGCTTGGTCACCGAATAGTGGTTGACCATGGAGTCCATGTTGCCGGCACTGACGAGAAAGCCCAGGCGCGGCTCGCCGAGCACGGTGATGCTGGTGGGGTCGGTCCAGTCGGGTTGGCAGATGATGCCCACTTTGTAGCCGTGCGCGTCGAGGACGCGGCTGATGATGGCCATGCCAAAGCTGGGATGGTCCACATAGGCGTCGCCGCAGATGTAGACAAAGTCGCACTGGTCCCAGCCGCGTGCATCCATGTCGGCTCGACTGACGGGGAGGAATTTATCGCGGCCCGGGCGCCAGGGGCGGGCGGGCGTCGCTTGGGAATGCTTGGTGCGGGCGACCGTGGCCTGCGCCTTGCCGCCGCGCTTTTGCTGCTGGCCCTGTTTGCCCTGCTGACTGCGCTGGTTGTTCTGAGCGTGCTGAGGCTTTTTTGCCACGATCCCTCCCGGTGTCTGTATGCTGCACGTAATTGTAACCAGTCTTTTTGGGACGGGGCTAAAAAGACTGGGGGAGTACATGAGCTGGGGGATCGGCGCGTCGATACGGGGATCGTTTGTTTCCAGACTGTGTATCTGCGCGTTGGAGAACCCGTCTCGCGCGCACGCCATGTTGTCAATGGGTTACAGTATGAACGGCGGTTATGTTTCCGCCAACGCACGAGAGAGTCGTCAACAAGGAGGATGCACGACGATGCAGCGTGCCAAACAGATATCGGAGTCTATTGAGCTGGGCATCATCTTGGCGCTCGCCGGTGGCTTTATGGACGTGTATTCGTACATTGGGCGCGACCATGTTTTCGCCAACGCGCAGACGGGCAACATCCTGCTCGTGGGTGTAAGCATCTCGGAGGGCAACTGGCAGCTGGCGGGACGCTATTTCTTCCCCGTGGTGTCGTTTGCCGTGGGCATTATGCTTGCCGACCTGGTTCACGAGCGGTTCGGCAGCGTGATTCACTGGCGCCAGGTGACGGTGTTTTTTGAAGCCGTCATCTTGCTGGGCGTGAGCTTTATCCCCGGTGGCGGTTACAACCTGCTCGCCAACTGTCTCACTTCGTTTGCCTGCGGTATGCAGGTCGAGAGCTTCCGCAAGATTCACGGTCACGGTATCGCTACGACCATGTGCATCGGCAACTTGCGCAACGCGCTGCAAAACGTGGACGATTACATCATCACCCACAGGCGCGGCTTTTTGGAAAACGGCCTGCTGTACTTTGGCGTGATCTTTATCTTTGTGTTTGGCGCCGTGTTGGGCAACTGGTGTATTGAACGCATGGGCCTGCACGCCATCGTCGTGGCGAGCTTGCTGCTGTTTGTCGCGTTTGCCATCATGTTCATCGACCGCGAGCGCGACTTGCGCTTACGCTGGAAGGTTGCGGCCGAGGCTTGGAAAGAGGGCTGCCGAAAGTAACCGAATGCGGCAAAGGGACTGTCCCTTTGCCGCAGTTTTTTCATCTTCTGTTGAAACGCTTTAACACTTTTGACGTTCTCACGCATTTTTCGTTTCAAAAGCGTTAGGATGGGACTCATAGCGTGGGGCGTAATGGGTGCCCCGCACACGATGGGAGGCTATCAATGGCTAATCGTTTCGTTCTCAACACCATTTCTTATCATGGTTCCGGCGCCATCAAGGAGATCCCCGGCGAGCTCCAGCGTCGCGGTTACAAGAAGATTTTCGTCTGCTCCGATCCCGATCTGGTCAAGTTTGGCGTTACCGCTAAGGTGACCGACGAGCTCGACGCTGCCGGCATCGCTTGGAGCCTCTACTCCGAGATTAAGCCCAACCCCACCATCCAGAACGTCAAGGACGGCGTCGAGGCCTTTAAGGCCGCCGAGGCTGACGCTATCGTGACCATCGGTGGCGGCTCCTCCATGGACACCGCCAAGGCCATCGGCATCATCATCAACAACCCCGAGTTCGCCGATGTCCGCAGCCTCGAGGGCGTTGCTCCCACCAAGAACCATGCCGTGTTCACCATCGCCGTGCCGACGACCGCCGGTACCGCTGCCGAGGTGACCATCAACTACGTCATCACCGACCCCGAGAAGGTCCGCAAGTTCGTGTGCGTCGACACCAACGACGCCCCCGAGGTCGCCGTCGTCGACCCTGACATGATGGCTTCCATGCCCGCCGGCCTGACCGCTTCCACCGGCATGGACGCACTGACCCACGCCATCGAGGGCTACACCACCAAGGGCGCCTGGGAGCTTTCCGACATGTTCCACTTTGAGGCCATTAAGCTGATCAGCGAGAACCTGCGCGACTCCGTCGCCGAGGCCAAGTCCGGCCAGCCCGGCTCCGGCCGTGAGGGCATGGCTCTTGGTCAGTATGTCGCCGGCATGGGCTTCTCCAATGTTGGCCTGGGCATCGACCACGCCATGGCTCACACCCTGTCCGCTCACTACGACACCCCGCACGGCGTCGCTTGCGCCATGCTGCTGCCGATCGCCATGGAGTTCAACAAGCCGGTTTGCGCTGAGCGCCTGGCCAAGGTTGCCGTCGCCATGGGCGTTGACACCACGGGCATGAGCACCGCCGAGGCCGCCGATGCCGCCATCGCCGCCGTTAAGCAGCTCTCTGCCGACGTGAACATCCCACACGTCTGCGAGGCCATGAAGGCTGACGAGATCGAGATCCTGGCCAAGGACGCCATGGCTGACGCCTGCTTCCCGGGCAACCCGCGCGAGGCGACGCTCGACGACGTCATCGAGCTCTTCAAGAAGATCTGCCCGGCTGCCTAACTTGGTTCGGCGGGCCTCTGCCCGTTAGCCCCACAATCGTCCTCGGACATGTCGGAAGCCCCCGCTGCGCACTTCGTGTGGCGGGGGCTTCCTCCGTCCTGCGGGAAGATTGTGGGCTAACGGGCAGGGGCCCGCCGGCTCGTTATCGTGGCGGGCGCAGTTCTGAGGAGCTCAATGGGTTATCTCGCTAAGTAAAAAGATGGTTCGCGGTGGTATTGTTGCTGTGGGTTTAATTCGATATGAAAGGGTGACTTTGGTGTCCAAGATGGATTCTACGCTCTCCTATATTACTGACCAGCTGAAGGCGCTTACCTCGATTGCTTCGCCGACGGGCTATACCCGTGCGGCGACTGATTATCTGATGGAGACCCTGCGCGATATGGGGTTTGGGCCTGAGCGTTCCAATAAGGGTAACGTGCTCGTTGAGCTTGGTGGCGAGGGTGAGCCGCTCGTACTGGCGAGCCATGTCGATACCCTAGGCGCCATGGTGCGTTCCATTAAGGACAATGGTCGCCTGCGCCCCACGACCCTCGGCGGGCACCAGTGGTCCACGGCCGATGGCGAGAACTGCACCGTCTACACGCGTGACGGTAATGTCTACACGGGCGTGGTCCTCAATACCGAGCCTTCGGCGCATGTGGCCGATGAGCCGGTCAAGACCATCGAGAAGAACATGGAAATCCTGCTCGACGAGAACGTTGACAGCAAGGACGATGTGCTCGAGCTGGGTATTCAAACCGGCGACATCATCGCTATGGATCCGCGCACCACGGTGACGGAGAGCGGCTTCATCAAGAGTCGCTTCCTTGACGACAAGCTGTCCGCGTCGATTCTGCTGGGTTTGGCCTGCGCTGTCGCCGACGGCGAGGTGACCCTTTCGCGCAAGGTTTCGCTGCTCTTTACGGTGTACGAGGAGGTCGGCCACGGCGGTGCCTTTGTGCCGGCCGACACGCGCGAGATGATCAGCGTTGACATGGGCTGCGTGGGCGACGACCTGGGCTGCACCGAGCGCATGGTGTCGATTTGCGCCAAGGATTCGGGTGGTCCGTACAACTACGACCTGGTGACCACGCTGTCCAATATCGCGCGCGAGCTTGAACTTGACTACGCCATCGACGTGTACCCGCACTACGGCTCGGACGTTGAGGCCACGCTCTCTGCCGGCTACGACATCCGTCACGGCCTGATCGGCCCCGGCGTGTACGCGAGCCACAACTACGAGCGCAGCCACATGGACGGCGTGCGCAACACCTACGAGCTGGTCCGAGCCTACGTACAGCGCTAGCGATGCAGCGGCCTCGGCTGATACGGCAGTACCGACCGAGGCCGTCCTCTCTAAGTTGCGGTGAAATAGGGACTGTTTGGCGGTTTTAAACGCTTAAACAGTCCCTATTTCACCGCAACTTATGAAGGGGATGGGACTACTTGATGGCGCCGGTCACGGTACCGCCGCCCAGGACGATGTCGCCGCGGTAGACTACAACGGCTTGGCCGGGGGCGATGGCTCGCTGCGGCTCGTCAAAAGTCAGCAGCATTTGTCCGTCGGCGCCACGTGTAAGGGTCGCTGCCTGGTCCTTTTGACGGTAGCGGTACTTGGCGCCCACGCGAATGCCGCCGTCATCGAGCTCTGCCTCCATGCGATCGGCAGGGGCGCTCCAGATCCAGTCATTGGCCGTGAGCGCCGCGGCGATCAGGTCCTCTGCCTCGCCCAGATGCACGGTGTTGTTGACGGCGTCGACGCCCGTTACGTACACGGGGTGCGCCATCGCGACGCCCAGACCCTTGCGCTGGCCTATGGTATAGCGCAGCGCGCCGTTATGGCGTCCGACCACGCTGCCGTCGCGCCATACAATATCGCCCGGCTCGGCGGCATGTCCGCAGCGGCGCTCGATATAGCCCGCGTAGTCGCCGTCTGGAATAAAGCAGATATCCTCGCTTTCGGCCTTCTGGGCGTTGGTAAAGCCCTGCTCGGCGGCTATGCGGCGCACGTTGCGCTCTTTGTCTAGGCCCGCCAGCGGAAAGATCGTGTGCGCCAGGCGCTCCTGCGTAAGCGAATACAAAAAGTAGCTCTGGTCCTTTTTGGAATCTTCGCCGCGATGTAGCTGCCAGGTGCCGTCTGCCGCCTGGCTTGTTTTGGCATAATGTCCCGTTGCGATGTAGTCGCAGCCCATGTCCAGCGCCGCATCGAGCAGCGCGCCAAACTTAATGTGGCGGTTGCAGATAATGCACGGGTTGGGCGTCAGTCCCTCCTGGTAGGCGTTCACAAAGCGCTCGATAACGTTGCGGTCGAACGTCTGCTGCAGGTCGAGCACATGATGGGGGATCCCCAGACGCTCGGCGACGGCCTTTGCGTCGGCGATGTCGCGGTCGACCTTACTCATGCCCGTGATGGGATCGGGTGCGGGGCAGGTGAGGCGCATGGTGGCGCCGACGCATTCGTAGCCCTGGCTTTTGAGCAGGTACGCGGTCACGCTGGAATCGACGCCGCCGCTCATGGCGACGAGCACGCGCTTGTTGTGCATGGGGAGGTTCTCCTTGGTGGCATGTGGCCAAAAAAGAAAAGCGGCGCGGGAGGCTGGTTCCGCGCCGCAGACATTGTAGCAAGTTCGGACGTCTCGTGGGACACCCTAACGAGATGAGCTCAGGCCGCCAGAAGAGAGGGTAGACCGGCGTGCCTTGGGCCTATCGACAAGTGACGGGCCCTTAGTCCTGGAACAGTGCCGTGGACAGGTAGCGCTCGCCGGTGTCGGCAAGCAGGGCCACGATGGTCTTACCCTCGTTCTCGGGACGCTTGGCCAGTTGCAGTGCGGCCCACACGGCGGCACCGGACGAAATGCCCACGAGCACGCCCTCCTTGTGGCCCACGGCGCGGCCGGTGGCAAAGGCGTCGTCGTTCTCGACGGGGATGATCTCGTCGTAGACCTGGGTGTCGAGGACGTCGGGCACAAAGCCGGCGCCGATGCCCTGGATCTTGTGCGGACCAGCCTGGCCCTTAGAGAGCACCGGGGAGGTGGCGGGCTCGACGGCGACGACCTTAATCTCGGGGTTCTGCTCCTTGAGGAACTCGCCCACGCCGGTCACGGTACCACCGGTGCCAACGCCGGCGACGAAGATGTCGACCTGACCGTCGGTGTCGTCCCAGATCTCGGGGCCGGTCGTGGTCTTGTGAATGGCCGGGTTGGCGGGATTCACAAACTGGCCGGCGATGATGCTGTTGGGAGTCTCCTTCTGCAGCTCCTCGGCCTTGGCGATAGCGCCCTTCATGCCCTTGGAGCCGTCGGTGAGCACGAGCTGTGCGCCATATGCCTGCATAAGCTTGCGGCGTTCGACGGACATAGTCTCGGGCATGGTGATGATCACCTTGTAGCCGCGAGCCGCCGCCA
Organism: uncultured Collinsella sp.; assembly: GCA_958445985.1. GTDB lineage: Bacteria > Actinomycetota > Coriobacteriia > Coriobacteriales > Coriobacteriaceae > Collinsella. The sequence goes on from CAUCUN010000002.1 coordinate 117,523, forward strand.
CCGAGGCGATGCCGACGCCGGTGTTGCCACTCGTGGGCTCGATGATGGTGTAGTCGCCGCCGCGCACGAGCTTGCCGGCCTTCTCGGCCTCGTCGATCATGTTCTTGGCGACGCGGTCTTTAACGGACCCGGCGGGGTTGAAGTATTCCAGCTTGACGAGCACGCGGGCCTTGAGGCCCTCATCGGCCTCAAAGTGAGTGAGCTCCAGAAGCGGGGTGTGGCCGATAAGCTGATCGATGGATGTGTAAACCTTGCTCATGGGGAACCTCCAAAGTGTTCAAGTTGCTGGTTGCCGTGTGGTTTCACGGTGCGTGTAGCAGCTAAACCCATAAACCTTATAGGTTGTTCGTTTAGCTGTTGGGAAGCATACTAGACACTAAAGCCTAGTAATGCAATAGGAAATAGAAGATTATTACGAGCTGATTAACCATCTTGACCGGAACGGGTATTTTCAAAACCAATTTTTCGGCTAGAATTTCTACGGACTAAATGACCGAAAGGCAGCACTATACATGTTGGTTTCTACTAAGGGCAGATATGCCCTGCGCGTTATGGTCGACCTGGCCGAGCACCAGGCGGCCGGTCGCATCCCGCTCAAAGAGATCGCGGCACGCCAGGGGATTTCCGAGAAATATCTGGAGAACATCTTGGCTACGCTCGTGCGCGCCAACATGCTCTCGGGCATGCGTGGCAAGGGCGGCGGCTACGTGCTCACGCGCCCGCCCGAGCAGTACACGGTGGGCGAGATCCTGCGCCTGACCGAGGGCAGTCTGGCGCCGGTCGCCTGCCTGGATGGCGACTGCAAGGGCTGCTCGCGTTCGGATGAGTGTCCCACGCTCGACGTGTGGAAGAACCTGGACAAGCTCATCAACGACTATCTCGACGGTGTGACGCTCGATCAACTTGTTGCTCCCAACCATGGCTACGACTACGTCATCTAACCCACACCTGCCATTTGGGGACGGGGTGGAAATGGTAGATTCTCTCGCCCTTTGAGACGTGAAAAATAAGAAGGCCGCCCATTTTTGCGATGGGCGGCCTTCGTTTTGGACTGTTGAGACGGACACGGCCGGAATGGCCGTTTTAGTCCTCGGCGATGCTGTCGAGGATGCTGCGCGTGATGGACACCAGGATGCTGCCCATAAAGGCCGATCCAAAGCTGGCGATGGAGATGCCGACGCCCAGCAGGTTGACCGACAGGTAGCTCGCGAGCTCAAGCATAAAGCTGTTGACGACAAGCTGGAAAATGCCCAGCGTAATAATCGTGAGCGGCAGCGAGATGACCGTCAGGAACGGTTTGACGAACGAATCGACGATGTTCAGGAACAGTCCCACGAAGGCGAAACAGACCCAGGCCTCGGCAAAACCGAAGGGCTGGATGCCGGGAACGAGGAACGTGGCAATCGCGATGGCGATCGAGGTAAAGAGCCAGTTAAGCATAAAGCGCATGGCGTGAATCCTTTCTTGCGCCGGGGTTGCTGGCGTCGTGTGAAGCGGCTTGAGGCGGCGACCTGGATGGTTGCGCGGGCGCGCCGCGGTGTTTGGGCGCCCATTGTCTCAAATATTCGTGGAGCTTACGTGCGCATACGGTTTCTAAACGGCGTTCGTCCTGTAAAACGCGCCGCTGGCAGAGAGTCTTGTCGCTTTAGTTTGGTGGTGTGCTACACTGCTACGGGCAAAAGCCACAGGCGTTGCCCTATTGCATAGAACGGGCGAACGATGCCCGATGTCAGTATCAACTTCGATGCCTTTTGGCGGGTTTGGCGGTGATCGATGAATATCGAGAACATGTTTGACAAGCCTGATGTCAAGCAGCTGGTCCACGCATTTAGCCTTTTGGACGACGAGAAGGATATCCAAGCGTTTTTGACCGATATCTGCACGCCGCGCGAGATTTGCGATCTATCGCAGCGTCTGCAGGTCGCGCGTTACCTGGACGAGGGCGAGCCTTATGTTGAGGTTCAGGCCCGTACCGGCGCTTCGTCCACCACGGTGAGCCGTGTGTCCAAGGCGCTCAACGGCGAGTACGGTGGCTACCGCAAGATCCTCATTAAGTTGGAGGATGGCGAGTAAGCCAGCGACAACATTGAATTACGAAGAACCGTCCCTCCGGGGGCGGTTTTTATATGCCTGCAATCGGCTGGTGCGTTGGTTTCAGGTTGCTTTGTACCAAAAGATGGAACTGCGGTGGCAATGTGTCCGCTTGGGCGGGTAGGATGGATGCATTGATTATTGCGAACGGTTTGAGCGGAGGACCATGCCTGTTCGAATCTATACCACCAATGCCGGCACGGATTTGAGCGATGCCGAGTCGGCGCTGCTTGCCGACCTTATTGCCCGTCACGGGCGTGCCGTGTTGCTGGCACCAACGTTTGCCGAGCTCGATCTGTGCCGTCATGATGCGGCGGAAGCCGGCATTTCGCTGGGTATCGACTACAAGACACCCGCATCGTGGCTTCGCTCGCTTTGGGAGCTTTTGGGCGACGGGCGCGGTTTCGTCGACAACCTGCAACGTCAGATGCTGTTTTCGGATATGATTGCCCGCCGCGACGATGCCGACCTGCAGCCGCTTTCGCGTGGCCAGGGCACGGTGCGCATGCTCGCGCGCATGGCCCGCGATGTGCTGCCGGGTGTGGCGGGGACGACGGCCGAGCGATGCGGTGGCAACAATTGCCAGCCTGAGCCAAAAAGCGATGCCGAGGCTCGTGTGTTTGAGCTTTTGCGTGCCTACGCGGGCGGTTTGGACCGTCGAGATATGGTCGAGCCCTGCGAGGCAGCCGACATTATGGCCGGTGCCCTGGCCGATAGCCTGCCGGCGTGCGCCCGCGCCGTATGCGTGCGCGGTACCACGTCGTTTACGCACGGTCTACTCGAGCTGCTGTCTGCCGTGGCGAACAATGGGGGAGAGGTCGTCGTGCTGCTTGCCCGCGAGCAGGCGGCGATGCGCGAGGAGCTTGCCACGGCATTTGATGCCCGCGGTATGCTGTTTGAGATCGCGCCGCTGGGGGAGGACGCCGTCGCGTCTGATGTCGCTTGCGGGGCCGCCGCTCAGCCTGCCTTTATTGAGGTCGCCGGCCCCCATGCCCGTGCTCATGTCTATGCGGACGCCATCGATAAGTTGGTGAAAGCGCACAAGGAGTCCAAGGCCGATAAAGCTACTGCAACGCCCGCCGACCCCGTGCGCGTGCTCGTCGTTTCTGCCCGGGCACCCCAGCTGTTCGGCGAGCTCGCCGCCCGTTTGGCGGCGCGTCACATTGCGGCCGAGACGACTGAGTTCACGGCGTTTTCCCAGTCCATCGCGGGCAGGCAGTTTACGGCGCTCGCCAACCTGATCGAGCGTATGAAAGCCGCCGACGAGGGCACCGCTTCCAAGACTGAGTGGTGGCCCGCGCCGGAGCTTACCGACTGGATCTACAGTCCGCTTTCGGGCGCTGATGCCGTCAATGCCCGTACCTTCGATAAGAATATGCGTCTCTCGCGCAGCAAGACTACCGCGGGCGTCAAGAGCCTGCTGCAGAGCGTTCAGGGCCAGGTGAGGGGCGCGCGCAAGGCGACGAGCGACGATAACTGGTTTAAGAACGTACCGTGTGTGGTCTCGGACGTGTTCCAGGCGCTGTGGCGTGACAAGCCCGTGACGGCGCTTAAGGCCATGCTTGCCGTTGCCGAGGCGTTGCCCGATCGCGCTCTAGGCGGCCTTGACGGCCAGGCCCGTCGCCAGGCAGAGACGGCTTTGCTGCGCCATGCCATCGACATCCTTATGAACGATGCTCGCGCGCTCGACGTGTCGCAGGCCGCGACCGTGCCGGTTCTCGACGGCGTTCGAACCAAGGTGGACAAGCGCAGTACCGCCTACGATTACGAGACCTACGAGGTCGATCGCACACCACGAGCACAAGTGCGCTTCGCGTCGCTTGCCGATGCGTCGGTTCTTCGCCCTGGCAGCTACGATGCCGTGCTGTTTGCCGATGTCGACCTGGACAGCTATCCGCTTTCGCACGAAGAGGGCCCGCTTGCCACGTTGACAGCCGAGCTGCGCCGCGACGGCGTGTCTTTGGAGCCCGCTGCCCTGCTGCGCGTGCGCTTTGGCCGTGCGATGCAGGCGGCGAGCGGTCCGGTCGCGCTCGCCCGTGTGACGCACGATCGCCAGGCACGCGAGTGCTACCCGGCAGCCGTATGGACCGAGCTGTGGGCACATGCCGAGGCCGCTGGCGCTGCCAAGCCCATGCGCGTGGGCGAGGGCGATATCATCGCCGACTTTGATCCCGCGGCAGGTGAAGGTCTTAGGCGCGAGCGCGTGACCTGCGAAGCTCCTCAGCATCTGAGCGATGAAGCCATTCCGTATTTGGTCCTGTGCCGTCGCGATGGCGAGGGTGAGGACGCGCCGCTTGTGCCGCGTCTGACGTCCGCCTCGCAGATCGAGGCCTATTCCACCTGCCCGCTGTGCTGGTTCGTCTCGTATCGCGTCAAGCCCCAGTCGATCGACGCGGGCTTTGGCAACATGGAGAAGGGCAACTTTGTCCACGACGTGCTGGAGCACTTGCATGCGTGTCTTCCGCAGAAGGGCATGGAGCGCGTGACGCCCGAGAACCTGCCGCGTGTGCAGGAGCTGCTGCGCGAGGTCTTTACCGATACCTTGGCCGAGCATGCGGGCAAGCGTGGCAACGAGGGCCCGCTGGTGCCGCTCTCCCCGGTGGAGGAGCGTCAGGTGGCCGAGATCTTGCCGCAGCTGGAGGGCGTCCTTGCCTACGAGTCCGAGGCGCTGACTCCTTTTGCTCCGCGCTACCTGGAGTTTGCCTTTAACGATCTTAACGTTGAGTATGCCGGTTGGCCGCTCGGCGGGCGCATCGACCGCGTAGATGTGGATGCCGAGAATCGCGCCGTGGTAATCGACTACAAGCATCGCACGGGCGTTGAGGAGTTTAAGCTCGCCGACCCTACGGTGCGCGACGAGGAATCGGGCACGGCGCCCATCGACGACCCGCGCTGGCTGCCACTCCATACCCAGACACTCATCTACGCGCAGGCCATGCGTCGGGCGCTGGGCCTAGATACCCGTGCTGCGCTCTATTTCTCGACCAAGGGCGGCAAGCCCGCGCTGCGCGGCGCGGCGAGTGCCGAGTTGCTCGAGGAAGAGCGTGGTGACGGTCGCATCCCGGGCCTCAAGAAGGGCTTCCCGGGCGAGGGCGGCAGCATGGACTTCGATGCCCTGCTCGACCGCGTGGAGACCGGCATTGCCGAGCGCCTGCGCGAGCTCGAGGCAGGTGACGTCGCCGCTGTCGACCCGACATCGGCGCAAGCCGCGCATGCGCGCTGTTCGTATAACCACCAAGGAACGTTTGTAAGGAGGGACGTGTAGACCATGGATCTTTCGACTTTGATGCCGCAACAGCTGCAGATTGTCAAAACGCTCGACCGTCCGCTATTTGTCTCGGCGGGCGCCGGTTCGGGCAAGACCTTTACCCTTACGCGCCGCATCGTCTACGCGCTCTCGCCCGAATCCGGTCCGTTCGTTGAACATCTGGATCAGGTGCTCGCTATTACCTTTACCAAAGATGCCGCGGCCGAGATTCGCGACCGCGTGCGCTGTGCGCTTATCGACGAGGGCATGGACGAGGAAGCACTGACCGTCGACGACGCGTGGATTTCGACCATTCACGGCATGTGCTCGCGTATCCTGCGCGCGCATGCGCTGGAGCTGGGCATCGACCCCGAGTTCACGGTGCTCACCGATACCGACGAGCTTATGGACCAGGCTGTTGAGCATGTGCTGGCCCGCGCGACGGCGCCCGATGCCGCCCCCGAGCTCGCGGCATCGCTCAAGGCCCTCTATGCCTGGTATCCCATGGCGGGCGAGGGCGGTTCCTTTGGCACCGGCACGACCATCAAGGGCCTGGTGCGCGACCTGCTGGAGCTGTCGAGCCAGTTGCCGGGCGGTATGGACGACGTGTGCGTGGCGCGCGGCCAGGCCGATACCTCGGCACTCGCCGATGCCTATCGCGCGGCGCTGGGCGCAAGCAAGGCCGCGACCGAGAAGGCGCAGATGGCACTCGACGCCATTGACGCGTTCGAGGCGAGCGGCAAGACCATGGCCGATGCAGCGCGACTCATGATGTCGTGCACCATGCCGCGCGCGAGCAAGGCATTCCCTAAGGAGCAGGTCGAGCTGCTCAAGGCCGAGGCCGCCGATGCGTTTATCAATATCGTGCTTGCCTGCGGTGGCCCGGCGCTCGATGCGCTGGTGGGCCTGGCCCGTTCCGTGGAGGCTGAGTATCGCGCGCTGAAGGCTGCCCAGTCCGCTCTCGATAATAACGACCTGCTGCGTATGGCTTACGAGGCCCTGCGCGATTACCCTGCCATCCGTGCTGCGTACGAGGGCCGCTTTAAGATGGTCATGATCGATGAGTTTCAGGATACCGACCAGATGCAGGTCGATCTGATACGCTACCTGACGGGTGCGGGGGAGCGCGCGCTGTGCACCGTAGGCGATGCACAGCAGTCCATCTATCGCTTCCGTGGCGCCGAGGTCGAGGTGTTTCGCCGCCAGGAGCGCAAGGTGGGCTCCTCTGCTGCGCCCGAGACGGCTGTCGCATCCGATGCCCCCGCTGGCGAGCTCGTCAAACTCGTGCGCAACTTCCGCAGCCACGACGAGGTGCTGCGCTACGTAGCACGCGTCTTTGACGGCGATGACGGCGGCCTGATGCAGGGCTTTTTGGATCTTGAAGCGAGCGACGGCCGCAAGAACACGCTGGTGGCAGACGCCTCGCGTCGCCAGGCCCTCTTTGTTGCCGGCGGCAGTACGCAGGAGCGCACGCAGGCCAAGGCCCGTGCGATCGCCGAGCGCTTCCGCGCGCTTGCCGATGCCGGCCAGCCCCAGGGCGGCATGGTGCTGCTGCTGGGCCGCATGACCAACGCCGACGTCTACGCCCAGGCCTTCCGCGACCAGGGGCTCGACTGCGTCATCGCGGGTGGTTCGGTCTTTGCCCAGGCAGCCGAGGTGCAGACGGTGCGCGCCCTGGTATGTGCGCTCGCCAATCCGGCCGATACGGCGCAGGGCCTTATGCCGCTGCTCGCCTCGCCGATGTTTGCGCTCGGCGCTCAGGAGTTCCTGGCGCTGGCGACCAAGCTCGATAGCGAGACGGGGGAGACCTCGCGCCGGAATATCGACGCGGGCATCATGAGTGATTTCGACGTGCCGGGTCTGCAAGATCTGCCGCTCGTGACGCGCGCCCGCGAGGTGCTGCGGTATGCGCTTCGTCGCGTGGGCCGCGATTCGTTCGCCGCCATCGCGCGCGACGTGGTCAACGCCTCCGGCTGGTTTGTGCGTCTGGCACAGCGCGGTCCCGAAGGCAAGGCCATTGCCGCCAACGTGCTCAAGGCGCTCGACGCCGTGGCCGAGGCGGAGGCCGAGTTCGGTAACTCGCCGCGTTCCATCGCGCTGGCCTTCGACCGCTTCTTGGCGGGCAAGGAAGCCCCGGGTGCCCTCAACGAGGAGGGCGACGGCGCGGTGCGCATCATGACGGTTCACGCCTCTAAGGGTCTGGAATATCCGGTCGTGGCGGTCGCCGAGTGCTTTGGCGTGCGTAAGCCCTCGGGTGCGGCACAGATGGGTCGCGTCGAGGGAGGAGCGCAGGTCGTGGCGCTGCCGGCACGCTTCGACGGCGTTAAGCTCACCGACGGAACCTTTGTGAAGGGCGACGACGTCAAAAAGCAGTTTGAGCACGCGTTTAAGGGCAAGGGCACGTCGCTGTGGCTACCGCCGGAGCTCATGGAGGATGTCTGCGCGACGGGTTCTCCCGCCGAGGCATTCGTTCGCCTGCGCAACGACGACCTGCAGCTTTCGCTCGAGGAGCGGGCTCGTCTGCTCTATGTCGCCATGACGCGTGCGCGCGAGCTGGTGATCTTGGCGATGGATGCCGGCGTGAGCCGCGGCAAGGTGGCGGCGCCGACCTTCGATGTCGAGACGGATCTGACCTACGATGTCCTGCGCCGCATTCTGCCGACGGACGCTCTGGACATGCCGCAGCTCGATAGCGACCGTTTGGTGTTCGACAACTCCAAGCCGGGCGACTACGAGCTCATCTCGCTCGCGGGCTTTACCTTTGGCGAGCAGACGTTTGAGGCCAACGCTTCGCTGGATGTCGAGGGCAGGCTTGTCCGCGGCGATGCCGATGCAGATGCTGCCGACGATTCGGCCAGTACAATCGTCCCTGGTCCTGCCGACCCCAAGCCCGATTCGTTTGAGCTTGTGTATCCTCAGGCAGTGGGCGTGCGCATGGGCATCTGTCCGTTTCCGGTGCGTGACTCGTATAGCTACTCGTCAATCGCCGCGGCGCTCCATGCCGAGACAGAAGACCGTGCCGCCGAGGCGCGTGTGCCCATGGACGAGGCTGGCGATGATGCGGAGTCGGATGGTTCCGAGATGACGGATGCGGACGTGGCCGCTGTCGAGCCCGCCGGCAACCCCATGGCGCTGGGCTCGGCGTTCCATGCCGCCTGCCAGTGGCTGATCGAGATGGGTTCCGATGCGCTGCCCGCTGAGCGTGCCGATGCTCTGGCGCGCCTGTGGCGCCTGACGCCGGAGCAGCGCGAACGCTTCGACGTTGCCCTGAACCGCTGGCTCAAGTCGGCTGTTCGTGCCGATCTGCTCGCGTGGCCGTGCGTTCGCGCCGAGGTGCCGTTCTTTTCGCTGGGCTGCGAGGACGAGGACATCGCTCGCTACGGTGCATATGCCGAAGGCGCCATCGACGCTTTGGCGACGAACCCGGCCGATCCGTCGCGCGCGCTGGTCATCGACTACAAGACGGGCGGCACGCCGGACGAGACGCCGGACCAGCTGCTCGAGAAGCACTCCCTGCAGGCGCGCGTTTACGCCGACGTGTTGCACAAGGCGGGCTTTGAGACGGTGACGGTCAAGTTCGTTCGCGTGGAGCAGGCGAATCCAGCCATCTTCGTCGAACCCGCCGAACCTCAAGTAGTCACCTACAATCTCTAGCCCTCAGATAACTTACGGTGGAATACGGACTGTTTTGGCCAAAAAAGCCGCCAAACAGTCCGCATTTCACCGCAACTGCAAGAGGAGCCGTGTTGGTTTGGCTAGGTTCGGGTGCTGTCCGTGCCGTGGGGTAAAATCGTTCAGTCAGAACACGAACCCGCATCGGAGCTCATCACATGGCATTCGTCCATCTGCACAATCACACTGTTTTCTCCATGCTCGACGGCGCAACCCGTATCCAGGATATGGTCAACCGTGCCGTTGAGCTTGGCATGCCCGCCGTGGCCATTACCGACCACGGTTACATGTACGGCGTACCCGACCTGGCGCTGGCCTGCGACGCCGTCAATCACAACACGCCCGAGTACAAAACCTGGAGTCACGACAAGGCCTTCTTGGAAAAGGACCGCCGCGACGAGCTGGTGGAGCCCGATCCCGAGGAAAACCCGCGCGAGCATGCCCAGTACGTCAAAGACATGGCCATGTGGGACGAGAAGGGCAACATCGACGAGCTCAAGCCGCCTCTGGTCATCAAGCCCATCTTTGGGTGCGAGGTCTACTTTACGCCGGACGAGACCCTTGCCCGCGACCACAAGCCCGAGCTCTACCACATGATTCTCCTAGCCAAGGACCAGGAGGGCTACGTCAACCTGATGCAGACGGTTTCCGAGGCCGCCGTGCAGGGCTTTTACTACAAGCCGCGCGTGACGCTCGACAACCTGCGCCGTCACGCCAAGGGCATGATCTGCACGAGCGCCTGTATCGCGGGCATCATCCCCAAATACATCGACCGCGGCGACATGGAAGGCGCCATCAAGTGGGCCGAGACCTTCCGTGATACCTTCGAGCCCGGTGACTTCTACATCGAGATCCAGGAACACGGCATCACCACCGACAACGGCCTGACTGACGAGCAGATGGACCGCACGCTCATCGACATCGCCAAGCAGGTGGGCGTCAAGGTCATCGCCACCAACGACTTCCACTACCTGCGCCGCGAGGATGCGCCCGTGCAGGACGTCATCATGTGTATTGGCATGAACGCCAAGGTCGATGACCCCAACCGCATGCGCATGACCGGCTCGGAGTTTTACATGAAGACCGAGGAGGAGATGCGGGCGATGTTCCCGTATTGCCCCGAGGCCTGCGACAACACGCTCGAGATCGCCGACAAGTGCTACGTTGAGCTGGACTGGGACTCTATCATCCTGCCGCGCTTTCCGTTGCTCGATCCCGGCGAGACGCACGAGAGCCAGTTCCGCCGCGAGTGCGAGAAGGGCCTGCGCCAGCACTACGGTGACGACTGGGCCACGCGCGAGATCGGCGGCGTCAACATCAAAGAGCGCTTTGAGTACGAATACAAGGTCATCTGCGACAAGGGCTTTGCCGCCTACTTTTTGATCGTTGCCGAGTACGTGCAATGGGCCAAGGACAACGGCATCGGCGTCGGCCCCGGCCGTGGCTCGGCCGCCGGCGCTATCGTCGCCTACGCCATGAACATCACCGCGTTCGACCCGCTCGAGAACGGCCTGATGTTCGAGAGGTTCCTGTCCCCGCAGCGTACCGAGATGCCCGATATCGATATGGACTTCGACGATGAGCGGCGCCTCGAGGTCGTGGAGCACGTTCGCCAGCTCTACGGCCCCGAGAAGGTTACCCACGTCATCACCTACTCGACCATTAAGGCCAAGCAGGCCATCAACGACGCCGCGCGCGTCCTGGACTACCCGGTCTACATGGGCCAGCGCCTGTCCAAGATGGTCTCGAGCGACCCCAAGGTCAAGCTCAAGCAGGTGCTCGAAAAGCAACCCGGCAAAGAGGATCTGTTTAACCCCGACTTTGCCGAGGCCTATAAAAAGGACGACGACGCCCGCCGCATCATCGACACGGCGCTCTCGATCGAGGGCCTTACCCGTGGCGAGGGCGTGCACGCGTGCGCCGTTCTGATCTGCCGCGACCCCGTCAACGAGCACGTGCCCACCAAGCTCGATACCAAGGGCGGCGTCGAGATTACCCAGTACGAGGGCCATACCGTTGCCGACATGGGCCTGCTCAAGATGGACTTCCTGGGTCTGCGTACGCTGACGGTTATCTCCAAGGCCAAGGCCAACATCAAAAAGAACTTCGGCATCGACATCAAAGAGGAAGAGATTCCCTTTGACGACCCCGAGATCTTTAAGCTCATGGGCTCCGGCCACACCGCCGGCGTCTTCCAGGTCGAGTCCGCCGGCATGACGGCCACGATCAAGAACATGAAGCCCACCGAGTACAAGCACGTCGTGGCATTGATCGCTCTGTACCGCCCGGGACCGCTGGGCGCCGGCATGGTCTCGTCCTATATCAACCGTATGAACGGCAAGGAACCGGCTGTCTCCTACGACGACCGTCTGGACGACATCCTGGGCGAAACCTACGGCACCATGGTCTATCAGGAGCAGGTTATGCTCATCTCCGTCGAGATGTGCGGCTTCTCCAAGGGCGAATCGGACTCGCGTATCCGTAAGCCCGTGGCTAAGAAAAAGATCAAGCTGCTCACGTCGACGGTGCTCCACTGGGAGGATGGCTCGGACGAGACCACCTACGACCACTGGATGAATGGCGCTATCAAGAACAACTACACGCGCGAGGTCGCCCAGAAGATTTGGGACGATGTTCTTGAGTTCGCGTCCTACGCCTTTAACAAGTCGCACTCCGCCGGCTACGCCATCCTGGTTATGCAGACGGCGTGGCTCAAGGCGCACTATCCGCACGAGTACATGGCGGCCGTTCTGACGTCCTATACGGGCAAGACCGACAAGATCGTTCACTACGTCTCGGCGTGCCGTCACGACGGCATCCCCGTGCTGTCGCCAGATGTCAACGAGTCCGGTACTGAGTTCACGGCTACCAAGGAGGGCGTGCGCTTTGGTCTGGCCGGCATCCGCGGCGTGGGCACCGGCGTGGCGCAGGCGATTATCGCCGAGCGCGAGGCGGGCGGTCCGTTTAAGACGCTGCACGACTTTGTCGAGCGCGTGGACTCGAGCCAGGCCAACCGCCGTGTGATCGAATCGCTCATCAAGGCAGGCGCCTTCGACTCCACGGGGTATCCGCGTCGCCAGATGATGCACTTTGTGGATAAGAACAACCCTGAGAACATCATCGATGCCGCGGTGAAGCGCCAGAAGGATCGTGCGAGCGGCCAGACGTCGTTCTTCGACATGTTTGGTGATGTTGAGGGCTCGGGCTTTGAGGTGAGCGTGCCCGATCCGGATGGCCAGGAGTGGGACCGCCACCTTAAGTTGAGCCAGGAGAAGGAGGTTCTGGGCATCTATGTCTCGGACCACCCGCTGCGCCCGTTTGAGTATGCGCTGGCCAAGGCACGCGACTTCTCGTTCTCGCAGATCGACACTGGCTACGAAGTTCAGAATCCTACGGGCGGTACCATCAACCAGGAGATTCCCGAGGGCAAGGCGCTGTGGTGGGCCGGCATGGTCTCGAGCGTGTCCAAGCGCGTGACCAAAAACGGCGACCCCATGGGCATCGTGCAGCTCGAAGACATGGAAGGCGAGGCCACGGTCGTGGTGTTCCCCAAGACCTACAAGGAGGCCGAGGGGTATCTGTATGGCGAGGTCGATCCCGAGACCGGCGCGCAGCTGTCCGACGCGTTTGTGCGCATTAAGGGCAAGCTCGAGCGCTCGGACCGCGGCGACCAGATCATCGCGCAGGAGATTGTGCCGCTGGAGCTTAGCGAGGAGAAAAACAAGCCCAAGGTCTTTGAGGTCATGGTGCCCAACAGCCGATTTAGCCAGGGCAATATGGCGCGCCTGGCCACGGTGCTCACCACCAACCCGGGCGGCGACCGCGTGGAGATCTTTATTGAGCAAGTCGACGGGCGCGTGCTGCGTGCCGAGGTGCCGGCCAAGGTCAATGCACGCTCGATTCCGCTGCTGGCAGAGGCAAAGGCCATCGTCGGCAACCAAGGCCGCGTGACGGTTATCTAAGCTACCCCGGGTGAGATTGGAGGAAGTGATGGCGCAGGGGACGTTTGTGCAGGCGCTCCGGAAAGAGGCGGCGCTGAGTGGCACCTTTATGAAGGGGCGTTCGCTCATGCTCAACGGCGCCGTGCTGTCGATCGAGGACAGCGGCTCGCGCTTCTCCAAAAACGTGACGGTTGAGGGCTCGGTGCGCGGTTCGCGTGGCGACCTGTACAAGACGCGCGTGGCGCTCGACATGGACGAGCACGAGGTGATCGACTACGACTGCGATTGCCCCGCTGCCTATCGCTACCCCGGCATGTGCAAGCACGCTATTGCCACGGCTCTGGCGTATTTGGATGCCAGCGGCGCCGAGCCCGTCGAAGGTTTGCGCACGCCGGTCCGCACGTTTGCGGCGCAGCCGAAACAGCCCGCGCGCAACGCGCCCAAAGCGCCGGCCGTCAATCCCAACTTTCCCTTTCCGGCGCCCGTCCCCACGAGTCCCAGCCTCATGGCGGCGCTCTCCGATCTTTCGGACGCGCGCATGGATGAGCTGGCGAGCATGCGCCGCAAGCTCGCCGGCAGTGTGGATCCCGATGCCCCCAAGGCGGTGTTGGAGCCCTCGCTGGTGCCGTATTACAATCCACTGTTTGCCGAGCGCTTTAGCTGGGCGCTCGAGCTTCGCATTCGCTGTGGATCGGTCTCCTACGTGGTCAAGGACATCGACGGCATGGCCGATGCCTACGTGCGCGGCGGCACCTTCTCGTACGGCAAGAAGCTCACGTTTGTCCATACGCCCGAAGCCTTCGAAGACGTGTCGACAAAGCTGCTCAACCTTGTCGTGACGACAGTTGCCTATCTCGATGACATCACAAGCTCGCGTTCGGCGTCGTACGACTTTGCCCGCAGCGGTTTTGTCGCCGAGCGTCAGTTGCCGCTGTCCGAGCATAGCATCGTATATGTGCTGGACCTGTTGCGCGGCCAGACCATCTCTTTTGAGCCCGCCTGGTCGCGGGGGACGACGACGCATCGCACCTATGACGTGGCGGTTGAGATGCCTCCGGAAGGGGAGGACGAGGCGCTGTCTGAGCGCCCACCGCTCCTTGCCTCCAAAATCGCGCCGGCGGCTGGTGGCAGCTACGATCTACGCCTGCCGGCCGATGCATACTGCTTTGCTTCGGGCGACGTTGCCTATCTGGTCGACACCCGCCGTGCGCGCCGCGCCGATGTAGCGTTTGCCCAGCATGCGGCGCCGTTCCTATCGCGCTTACTGCCCTGTCGCACGCCGATCCATATCGCTGTCGACCAGGTGGGGGAGTTCTGTCGTATGGCGCTGCCCATTTTGCGCGACTATACCGACCTTACCGCGCCCGCCGCGCTCGATACCGTGGCGCCCGAGCCGAGCTTTGCTATGGCGATCGGCGTCGACGATGGGCTTGTGACCTGCAAAATTACGGTTGCCTACGGCGACTGGTCGGCAGATCTCTTTAGCCTGGGCGCTCCGGGCAGCCCCTTCGAAGAGCAACGCCCCGGCGTGCCGCCCCGCGACGAGGTGGCAGAGTTTCGTGTTATGGACACGGCGGCCCTGTACTTCGATTTCTACGAGGGCGGTCTGGCGTTTGAGGAGCGCGATGACGAGAGCTTGTTCTGCCTGCTGACCGAGGGCCTGTCCGCCCTGTCCGAGCTGGGTGAGGTCATGCTCAGCGACCGTCTGCGCCAGATTTCGGTGCGACCCGCGCCCAAGCTCTCGGTTCGTGCGACCGTCAAGAGCAATCTGCTCGACGTCGAACTGGGCGCGAGCGGCCTTTCGGCGTCAGACCTTGCCATCTACCTCGACTCCTACAAGCGTCACCAGACGTTTGCGCGCCTTACGTCCGGCGACATCATTCGTTTGGACGAGGGTGCCCGAGCCGCGTTTGGCCTTGCCGAGGATCTGGGGGTCGATGCTGTTGACCTGCTCGACGGCGTGTCGCTTCCCGCGTCGAGCACCCTGTTCGTCGATAGCATGCTCGCGCGCACGCCCGCGCTCGAGGCCGATCGCGACGCTGCGTTCCGCCGTACCGTCGAGCGTCTGGACACGCTCGGCAAGATGGACTTTACGGTGCCGGCATCGCTCAAGGCAACGATGCGCGGCTACCAGGTCGACGGATACCAGTGGCTCGGCTCGCTCGAACACCTGGGCCTTGGCGGCATCTTGGCCGACGACATGGGCCTGGGCAAAACGCTCCAGATGATCGCGCATATCCTGGCGCGCGTGGAAGCGGGGGACATTAAGCCCACGCTTGTGGTGTGCCCTGCGTCGCTTGTGTACAACTGGACCGCCGAGCTGGAGCGCTTTGCCCCGTCGCTCGATGTGTGCGCCATCGTGGGCGCCAAGGCGCAGCGTCGCGTACAGATTGCCGGCGTGGCCGAGCATAACGTGGTCGTGACGTCGTATGACCTTATGCGGCGCGATATCGACGAGTACGTCGAGCAGGACTTTGCCCGTGTGGTGCTCGATGAGGCCCAGTACATTAAAAACCCGCTCACCCAGGTGGCGCGCGCCGCAAAGCGCTTGCCTGCCGGCGTGCGCTTTGCCCTGACGGGCACGCCCATCGAAAACCGCTTGTCCGAGCTCTGGAGCATCTTCGACTTTTTGATGCCGGGCCTGCTCGGCACGCGCGAGTCGTTTGCCAAGCGCTTCGAGAGCCCTGTCGAGCATGCCGAGGGCGATAGCGCCGCTCGCCTGCAAGCGCTCGTGTCGCCGTTTGTGCTGCGCCGTGTTAAGGAAGACGTGGTGGCCGACCTGCCCGAGAAGATCGAAGACACTGTCATGGCACAGCTCACCGGCGAGCAGCGCAAGCTCTACCTGGCCAACCAGGACCGCATCGCCCAGCAGGTACAGCATCGTGAGGCATCAGAGTTTAAGAAAGACAAGCTCAAAGTGCTCGCCGAGCTCACCAAGCTGCGCCAGATCTGCTGCGACCCGCGTCTGCACTACGAGGATTACAAGGCGGGGAGTGCCAAGCTCGATACGTGCATGGAGCTCGTGCACGGCGCACTCGACGGCGGGCATCGCATCCTGTTGTTCAGCCAGTTTACGGGCATGCTCGATATCATCGGCAAGCGCTTGGCCAAGGAGGGCATCGCCTTCCTTAAGCTCACGGGTGCATCGTCTAAAGAGAGCCGCGCCAAGATGGTCGCGCAGTTCCAGGCGGGCGAGGTCCCGGTGTTTTTGATCTCGCTCAAGGCGGGCGGCGTGGGCCTCAACCTGACGGCGGCCGACGTGGTCATTCACTACGACCCGTGGTGGAACGTGGCCGCGCAGGACCAGGCGACTGACCGCGCACATCGTATTGGTCAGCAGCATACCGTGACCGTGTACAAGCTCATCGCCAAGGACACGATCGAGGAACGCATTATGCAGATGCAGGAGTCCAAGCGCGACCTGGTCAACAGCGTGCTCGGCGGCGACGGCATCTCGTCGGCGCTGTTTACCCGCGAAGATGTTCTGGCGCTGCTGGGCGGCGACGGTCGCTAGCCGCGCGCGGGGTGGGACTGCTGGAGCGGGCAGGACGGTCGACGCATTTTGGCCCGATCGCTTGCCTGATCCGTTATGTGTTCATTTGCAATGCCGTGGATGGTTTGTCTGCCTTTGGGCATAAGAACTATCAAGAACATTGGCACATCAGCAAAGGAGAACATCATGGCGAAATTCTTTAAGGACCCCGACGGCAAGCTCATCGCCGCCCTTGGCGACGACGTTGCGACCCCTGCCGGTTGCACGGAACTGACTGCAAACACTGAGGACGCGGCGCACGAGAAGCACGTGCCTGTTGTCGAGACCGAGCGCGACGGTCACGTGATTCGCGCACGCGTTGGCTCGGTCGAGCACCCCAGCCTGCCCGAGCACTACATTGAGTGGATCGCCCTTGAGGCCGAGGGCCGCTTAGAGGTCCATTACCTTGAGCCCGGCATGAAACCCGCGACGTTTTTCGCGGGCGGCTCCAAGACCGGTACCGTCTATGCCTACTGCAACCTGCACGGGCTGTGGTCCGCGACATTCTAGGAGCGCGCCCCCGCTCGGGGTATCATAGCAAGCATATGCACATGCAAGCGCCGGCTGCATTATGCGGCCGGCGCTTTTACTACGATTTCGATGGTTTACGACGGAAAGGGCTGGGCCATGAAGCTCGCGCTTGCACAGATCGATATGCGCCTGGGTGATATTGAGGGCATTTGCGGCCGCATCGAGGACCAGGCTCGTCTGGCCCACGAGCGCGGTGCGCGCGTGCTGTGCGTTCCGGCTCCGCTCTTTATGGGCGCTATGCCCGGTGGCCTGGTGGGCGCTGCCGACTTTGAGCATGACATGCTTGCCGGCTTGACTGGTGTCGCCGAGCGTATCCAGGAGCTTGACATGATCTGCATCGTGCCCGCGGCGGTTTCGTTTGAGGGCCAGCCGCTGCTCGACTACATGATGCTCAAGGACGGTCATGTGGTGCCGGCGCGTTCGAGCATTGCCCTGCAGCGTGGCGAGAACAACGACACACGTTGGGCGCCGCCGGTGTTCGACGTGGACGGCGTGCGCATCGCCGTGATTTTTGACTTGGACCGCGAACTCGAGATGTTGCCGACCGGTGTTGACCTCATTGCGTATTTCCAATTCAACGCGTTTGACATGACCGACCGCGAGACTGCCGCCATTGCCGCCGTTCGCAGCGGCGCCTACCGCAAGATCGCGTCCAAGCGCAGCGTGTGGTTTGCCTGCATGGCGCCGGTCGGTGCCTTTGACGAGTCGGTGTATACCGGCGGTTCGTTTGTGCTCGACGACTGCGGTCGCGTGGTGGCCCAGGCACCGTGTTTTGAGGAGAGCCTGCTGGTTCAGGAGATTCAGCGCGGCGTGATGCTCGATGCCCTGGAAGATCACGAACTGCCCGAGTTCCGTTCCGAGGAGTGGCTGTGGCAGGCGCTGGTGCTCGCCGTGCGCGACAACGCCCGGGCCCACGGTGCGTCGCGTGCTGTGGTGGCACTCGAGGGTGACTTGCCGTCGTCTTTGCTGGCGGCGCTGGCCGTCGACGCCCTGGGCCCGCGTAATGTGATTGGCCTGGTGCTGGGGCGCAACCGTATCTTTACGCCGGCGCAGGAAGAGGCCGAGGCTGCCCGCTGTGCCGCCGTCCGCGCCATCGCCGAGCGTCTGCACATTTGCACCGTCGAGCGCGATGCACCGGATGCGGCGCGTGTGCTCGATCGCGACGTGTCGGCGGGCGATGCCGAGCGTCTGCGCTCGCGCACGTTGGGCCTCATGCTGGAGGACACGGCGCTCGAGCTGGGTGCGATGGCGCTGAGCCCGCTGTCCAAAACCGAGTACGCGCTGGCGGCGCCGGCGCTTTGCGGCGGCTACCAGGGCGACTTTGCGCCCTTTGGCGATGTGTACCTGTCGACGCTTGAGTTTGTGGCGCGTGTGCGCAACCACACGTCTGCCGTGGTGCCCCAAGAGCTCGTGACGCTCAACGCGGTGGAAGATTGTATGGAGCGCGTGCTGGCGCAAGCGCTCTCGACGCTCGACGGTCCGGTCGATATGCTCGACCGCGCGGCACAGCTGCTCGGCGGGCTTGAGCCGGGTGAGGTCGATGGCGCGCTCGAGGCGCACGTGGACCGCAATCGATCTTTCGACGACATCCCGATGGCCGCTGGCAAGCCTGAGGCTTGCTCGCTGCTGCTGATGCTCGTTCGACAGGGTGAGGCTGCCCGCCGCATGTTGCCGATGGCGCCGATCGTCTCGGCCCGTTCGTTTGCCGAGCGTGCCTGGCCGTATATGCTCGCGTGGTCCGACCTGGGGCTTAACGGCAAGGAGCGTATGACGGTCGATTCGCTGGCGCGCGCCGAGGTGCGCCGTTTTGCTGACGAGGATACGAGCGAGCGCGTGCGAAACGAGATGATGGGCGTGCTGGGCGAGCTACTGGGTATTTCGCCCGAGCAGATGGAGGAGCTGCGCTCTGAGGATGGCCAGCGTCGTTTGCACGAGGGGATGAAAAAGTTCGAGGGCGAGGTTCAGGACGCCATCGATAAGATGATGGGCGGCCAGGGCGGCTCGCAAGGTAGTCCCCAGGGTGGCCCGATGCCTCACCCGCCAGTGGATCCGAGGCAGTTCCCCTTTTTCTCGCAGAACTAAACTGGGGATAGGGCCAAGGTTACGCGGTTTCACCAAACCGCGTAACGAGTCGACGCTGCGCGAGCCCCTGCCGGGCAATCTGCCGCTCAAACCGTCGCTTGCGTACAAAAGTACGCGGCGCTCCTCTTTCGCGACACCTTGCCACGGCAGGGACTCGCTCGCTGACTTATGCTCAACCTATGGTTCAACCTTGCTTGCTAGATGCGGTCGCTGTTGTGTTATTCTAGAACAGACGTTCGTGAATGATGCGCGGGGCCTTGTCTTGCGCTGTGCTTGTGGCGAGGGGAGGTCGGCTTGGTTATCTTGGGCATTGACCCCGGTTTGGCTCATACGGGTTGGGGGATTATCGAGGAGCGGCGTGGCGAGGTTCGCTGCCGTGCCTATGGCTGCATCGAGACCAGTGCCGGAAGTCCGCTCGCGGTGCGCCTGTCGCATATCGCCCATGACCTTAAGGATGTCGTTGAGCGTTATCGACCCGACACGGCTGCTGTCGAGAGCATCTACTTTGGCGCCAACGTTCGTTCCGCCATCCCCACGGCGCATGCCCGCGGTGCTGCGCTTGTGGCGCTTTCGGAGTGCGCGCTCGAGATTGGCGAGTATACGCCCATGCAGATCAAACAGGCTGTGGTGGGCACCGGCGCCGCGGACAAGCGGCAGGTCGCCTACATGGTGCGCACGCTAACGCAGCTCGACCACGACCCGCATCCCGACCATGCCGCCGATGCCCTGGCTTGCGCCATCTGCCACGTAAACCTCAGCCGCACCCGCGCCCTTACCGGTGGCGAGTTCTATCAACAGAGAGGAACCGGATACTGATGATTTCCCAGCTCCACGGAACGCTTGTCGAGGCCACGATGAGCTCTGCTGTCGTCGATGTGTCGGGCGTTGGCTTTGAGCTCGGCATCTCGGGCAGCACTGCGGCCACGTTGCCGACGCCCGGCGGCGAGGTCCGCCTCTACACGCGTATGCAGGTGCGCGAGGACGCCATGACACTTTTCGGTTTTTCCTCAAAGGATGAGCGCACGATGTTCGACCGGCTCGTGTCTGTCTCGGGCGTTGGCCCGCGCCTGGCGCTCGCCGTGCTTTCCACCTATACCGTGGGGCAGCTGTATTCGCTGGTGATGGCCGAGGACGACAAGGGCATGGCCAAGGTGCCCGGTGTGGGCAAAAAGACAGCTCAGCGTCTGATCCTGGAGCTCAAGAGTACCTTTGCCAAGGACAAGGGCTTTGTGCCGGTCGACGTGATTCCCGGCCAGGTTGCGATGCCCGTGCCCGCTGCTGCTCCCTCGGCCATCGATGATGCCCGTGCGGCGCTCCTTTCCATGGGCTTTAGCCCGCAGGAGACCGATGTTGCCCTGAGCGGGTATGATGGGCAGAATATGCGTGTCGAGGATCTGCTCGGCGCGGCGCTTAAGCGACTCGGAATGGATGCGTGATGTGGGAAGCCGATGACTCTCAGGACCTGTGGTCGACGCCCGGCAACTCGCCGGCGGCATCCATGGCGCACGGCGAGCGCATGGTGGGCTCGGAGCTGACGGCCGAGGACCTCGATGTCGACCGCACTTTGCGCCCCCAGTGCCTGGACGATTACTGTGGCCAGGAGCACATCAAGCAGAGCCTGCGCGTGTTGATCGAAGCGGCGCAGAGCCGTGGCGAGACGCTCGACCACGTGATTTTCTCGGGTCCTCCGGGCCTGGGCAAGACCACGCTGGCTACCGTTATCGCCAACGAGCTGGGCGCTCAGATCAAGACGACGAGTGGTCCGGCCATCGCGCGCACCGGCGACCTGGCGGCTATCCTTACCAACCTGCAGCCGGGTGATGTGCTGTTTATCGACGAGATCCACCGCCTCAACCGTTCGGTCGAGGAAGTCCTGTACCCCGCGATGGAGGACTTTGCCCTCGATATCGTGATTGGCAAGGGTCCGGCGGCGCGCTCGATTCGCCTGGATATCCCCAAGTTTACGCTGGTAGCGGCAACGACCCGCTCGGGCATGTTGACCGGCCCGTTGCGCGACCGCTTTGGCATTTCATATCGCCTGGATTACTACACGGTCGAGGAGCTCGCCCAGATTGTGACGCGTTCGGCAACCATCCTGGGCGTGACGATCGACCATCCCAGCGCGCTCGAGATCGGCTCGCGTTCGCGCGGTACGCCGCGTCTTGCCAACCGCCTGCTCAAGCGCGTGCGCGATTACGCACAGGTGCGCGGCAACGGCCCCATCGAGCTCGATATCTGTCGCCAGGCGCTCGAGTTCTTCGAGATCGATGAACTCGGTCTGGATTGGATGGATATTCGCATTTTGGAGACGCTCGCCAAGACGTTCTCCGGTCGTGCCGTGGGACTTACGACCCTTGCCAGCGCGGTGGGCGAGGACCCGGGCACGCTCGAGGATGTCTATGAGCCCTATCTGCTGCAGTGCGGCTTGATGATTCGCACGCCTCAGGGTCGTCAGGCAACGCTTCGCACCTTTGAGCACCTGGGGATTGAACCTACCGTTTAGGGCGCTTTGTTTTGGCTAGTCTGTAGGCTATCGCTGAGCATTGGATAAACATATCGCCATTCATCGGTTACGGGTGTTTTACTATTGCGCGCCCGTGCTATGCTGAATTGGTCTTTTTCTCATTCGGTAACGAAAGGACCGCCCATGCCTACTGACATCGAAATCGCACGTTCCGTCACGCCGCTGCCCATTACCGAGGTGGCTAAGAACGCCGGCGTCGACGTAAAGCACCTGATTCCGTACGGCTTCGACAAGGCTAAGGTCGACTATTCACTGCTCAACGAGCCGACCGATCACCAGGCCAAGCTCGTCCTCGTGACCGCTATCAACCCAACGCCTGCGGGCGAGGGCAAGACCACCACGACCATCGGTCTGGCCGATGGCCTGCGTCGTCGCGGCGTCAAGAGTGCCGTGGCCCTGCGCGAGCCTTCGCTTGGCCCCGTCTTTGGCGTTAAGGGCGGTGCTGCCGGCGGCGGTTGGGCTCAGGTCATCCCCATGGAGGATATCAACCTGCACTTTACCGGCGACTTCCACGCTATCGGTGCTGCCAACAACCTGCTGGCCGCCATGCTTGATAACCACATCCAGCAGGGCAATCAGCTCGGTATTGACGTTAAGCGCATCACTTGGAAGCGCGTCGTCGATATGAACGACCGTCAGCTGCGCCACGTTATCGACGGCATTGGCGGTAAGGCCCAGGGCGTGCCGCGCGAGGACGGCTTCGATATCACCGTCGCCTCCGAGGTCATGGCAATCCTGTGCCTGTCTACGAGCATCAGCGACCTCAAGGAACGCTTGGGTGAGATCGTCGTCGGCTACAGCTTTGCCGGTGAGCCCGTCCGTGCCCGCGACCTTAAGGCCCAGGGTGCCATGGCCGCGTTGCTTAAGGACGCGCTCAAGCCCAACCTGGTGCAAACGCTCGAGGGCACGCCCGCGTTTGTCCACGGCGGTCCCTTCGCCAACATTGCCCACGGCTGCAACTCTATCATGGCCACGCGTATGGCGATGCGCTTTGGCGATGTCGCCATTACCGAGGCCGGCTTCGGTGCCGACTTGGGTGCCGAGAAGTTCCTCGACATCAAGTGCCGTATGACGGGCGTTCGCCCCAGCGCTGTCGTAATCGTCGCGACCGCTCGTGCGCTTAAGTACAACGGCGGTGTCGCCAAGGCCGACCTCAACGAGGAGAACCTCGAGGCCCTCAAGGCCGGCATGCCCAACCTGCTGCGCCACGTCGATAACATCCAGAATGTCTACGGTCTGCCCTGCGTGGTCGCCATCAACCGCTTCCCGACGGACACCGAGGCCGAGCTCGAGCTCATCGAGTCCGAGTGCCAGAAGCTCGGCGTCAACGTTAAGCTTTCCGAGGTCTGGGCCAAGGGCGGCGAGGGCGCGCTCGAGCTGGCCGATGAGGTCATGTGTCTGATTGAGCAGCCGAGCGAGCTCAAGTTTGCCTATGAGGACGGCGCTGATGTCGCTGATGCCCTCGAGGCCGTTGCCACCAAGGTCTACCGCGCCGATGGCGTTGACTTTACGCCGGCCGCCAAGCGCCAGCTCGCCGAGCTGCGCGAGAATGGCTTTGGCAACCTGCCGGTGTGCGTCGCCAAGACGCAGTACAGCTTTAGCGACAACGCCAAGGCGCTGGGCGCTCCCGAGGGCTTCCGCATCACCGTGCGCGAGCTCAAGGTTTCTGCCGGCGCCCACTTTGTGGTCGCGCTGACCGGCAGCGTTCTGACCATGCCCGGCCTGCCCAAGGTTCCCGCGGCCGAGAACATCGACGTCGACAACGACGGCAACATCACCGGCCTGTTCTAAGTCTGCTGTCCATAGCTGCTAGCCCGCCCCGCCGCGCCCACAAGGCACGGCGGGGCTTTTTGATCCTTAGGCCCGCGCATGTCTTGTAGATACCGACGGACTCTGCCCATCATAGGCTTTTGCGCGGGTAGAATGCATGGATAACTTGAGGCTCACGCGCGACGGAAAGGAATCGTTGCATGGATCAGGACAAGACAACCGTGATGGGCGGCTACGGTTCCGCGCAGGCTGGCGATAGCGCCGATGCGACCCGCGTTGTTCCCAACCCCGGTTATGCCGACCCCGCCGCGACGCAGCCTTCTACCGAGCCCACCCGGGTTATGGGCTATGGCGACACGGCGCAGGATTCTTACGCTGCATCTTCGCAGGGCCCCTATGGCAACGCAGCTCCGGATCCGTTTGATTGCACGCCGCAGGATTCTTATGCTGCCTCGACGCCGAATCCCTATGATGCCCTGCCGCAAAATCCCATTCCGCAGCCTCAGCAGACGACGTATATGCCTCGCACGGCGCAGCCTCGCTACGAGTCGTGCGAGCCGTATCGCGAGTACCCCAAGTCGATTCCGCAATATGGCGAGGACGAAGAGAAGAAGCCGTCGCGTTCGTCGAGCGTGATCAAGAAGATCCTCATCGTGCTGGCGATTTTCTTTGCGCTGTCGGTTGTGTTTGCCATCGTGTCGGGCATGCTCAACAAACGAGGGAGTTCAACGGCCGATACCACTGCCGAGCAAACCGAGTTCGCCTCGTCTAGCACCGTCGATCTGAGCGATATCCCGGGGCAGTACTGGTCCAACGCCAAGAAGCTCCTCAAGTCGCGCGGCGCCGATCTTTCGAATGCCGTGGTCCTGACCGATGATGGCTCAACGCCCGTCGTCGATGCCAACTGGGTCGTTACTTCTGCCTACTATAACGACAACGGTAACCTCGAGATTCAGCTCACACGCAAGGACGGCTCGTCGGGCAACGCGTCCGGCGACCAGGGCGGCGCGGACAGCTCGAGTTCCAATACGCTGGAGGACTTGAGCAACAAGGCACAGGAGTTGGGAGACAAGGCGCAAGAGCTGGGCGACACGGCACAAAACCTGGGCGATACCGCGCAGAACTTGGGCGGCTTGGCGACGGATGCCTGGAACGCCCTGCAAAACGGCATCTCGGGCGCGCAGGGAAACTAGCTGTTAAGCAGGCTACAACTGCTCGGCCGGACGCTCGGGCGAGCTAAAGCCCGAGTCAAACGTAACGACGCACGAGACGTCGGGCCGGCGCTCGTGCACGATGCGCGTGACGAGCTCCAGCAGCTCCTCGTCGGATATGTCAAAGCCGTCGGGACGCACCAGGTCAAACGAAACAAACCCGTCGTGCTCGTGCAGGTCGTGGATGGAGAGCGCGGGATCGATCTGCATGACGCCGCGCTTGACCCAGCCGCGCAGGTCGTCGCCGGTGGTGGCGATGGGGTCGCAGTGCAGCGTGATATCGATGCCCATTTGGCGCTTGATGTCGTGCTCGATGGTGTCCAAAATCTCGTGGTGCTCAAATGCGTCGCCCTCGCCGGGCATCTCCACGTGGGCGCTGGCAAACTGACGACCGGGGCCGTAGTCGTGCACCATCAGGTCGTGTGTGCCCAAGACCTGCGGATAGGACATGATCTTATCGCGGATTGCCTGGACGAGCTTGGGGTCGGGCGCTTGCCCCAGCAACGGGCTGATGGCGTCGCGCACTAGGCCCATGCCGCTGATGCAGATGAAGATGCCCACACCCAGGCCTGCCCAGCCATCGAGGTCAAAGCCGGTCGTCTGCGAAATAAGCGCCGCCACCAAGACCGAGCCCGAGGTGATGACGTCGTTTTTGGAGTCCTGCGCCGTGGCGATGAGCGTTTCGGAATCGATGCGGTTACCCAGCGTGCGGTTGAACGCGGCCATCCAGAGCTTTACGAGCATGGACGTAGCCAGTGCCGCAAGGGAAATGAACGTGTAAGCGGTGGGGGAAGGCTTGATGATCTTGGTGATCGACTCGAGGATCAGATTGATGCCGACGGCGCAAACCAGGACGGCGACGAACAGGCCGGCTAGGTACTCGTAGCGGCCGTGGCCATAGGGGTGGCCTTCGTCTGCCGGGCGGCTGGCAAGGCGGAAACCGAGCAGGCTCACAATGTTGCTCGAGGCATCGGAGAGGTTGTTGAAAGCGTCGGCGATGAGGGAGACGGAGCCGGCAAGCAGGCCCGCGATGCCCTTGGCCAGGCACAGGGTGATGTTGAGGCCAATGCAGATGAGGCTTGCGGCAAAACCCGCGTTGGTGCGGCAAGATGCATCGACCGGCTTGCCCTCGCTGCCGGGAACAAGCGTATGTACCAGCCGATTTACAAATAGCATAGCGGTCGTCCTCACAATCATGTTTAAGGGGATAGTGTAGCTCGCGCGGGGGCGCCGTGCACCGATGCTCAGAAAATGCAGCAATAGTCTGCCGGTGCTAACGAGCGAGCCTTCTCGTCTGCCTGGGTGCTCCATTTTGGGCCACATGGGTATGGGCATGTGCCTGCCTGCCCGACATACTTAATGTCGACAGCCCCTGCGCAAAGGAGGACGTATCCATGGACGAGATGTTTGCCATTAAATGTCAAAACTGCGGCGGCCCTATGTACTCACACCAGGCTAAACGCAGCTTTGAATGCTCCTATTGCGGCACGGTCGTTCCGTGGCAGGCCGATGCGGGGGAGCCCAAGAGCGCCTTGGGCATTCGCCATACGCCGCTGACGGTTGTCGATGGGCTGCTTAAGCTCACCCATGTGTCGCAGCTCGAGCGCCCGGTGGACCCCGACTGGTATTTCTTAAATGCGTACTGGCGCAATCAGTCGGTTCTGGAGCATCTGCTGTGGGAGGACCGCGGCACGGCGCAGGAGTTCCAAGAGGCAACGCACATGAGCATTCCCTGCCCCTTCTGCGGTGCGTCCTTTGAGGGGTCATCGACCCAGCGCGTGTTTGAGTGCCCGTCCTGCGGTAATAAGATCGGCGTTGCCGACCTCCTCAAGCCCGGTACCTTTAGCAAGCGCCTGACCATGGGCGTTGGCGCGGAGTATGTACCCGAGCAGGGTATTCCCTGCGAAATCTCACCGCAGCAGGCACGTGCCAACGCGCTGCAGCTGGTGCGCCAGTACCCCGACGCCTTTGCCGGGCACGACGTGGAAGACGCGATCCAAAACGACATGATGCTCTTCTACTTCCCCATGGCGCTCGCGGATTTGCGCATGATGGCGTCCTTCCCGGGCAAGGGGCTGAGCAAGGAGACCCTGGTGTACTACGAGGTGCTCGACTGGGCGTATCCGCGGGCAAACTACCTGGACGTTCGTCTTATGGGTATTTTGGAGCCGTGGGACTTTGCCAAGGTTGGGCCGTTTGACCCGGCCATGCAGGAAGGCGACTTCCGCGTCGTCTCGGTCGATGCGTCCACCAAGGACCAGGTGGTTATTGATAAGCTGGCGCTCGATATTGCCGGCAACGATGCCGAGACGGTACTGGGACTCAATAAAAAGAGCATCCGCACCTGGGCGCGCAAGACTCGCAAGCATAAGGACGGCCTGGTGATGGTACCGGTCTACTTTGTCGACCGTCCGGCAACGGACAGCCGCGACGGCGAGCAGGTGCGCATCGCCGTGAACGGTCAGACGGGCCGCGCGGCCGCGGTGGTGTTTAGTGACAAGCGCGAGACGCATATCGTGGCGCCGCTCAACCCGAGCCTGCATCTGTCCGGCGATAGCACCGTGCACGCCACGCCCGTCGAGGTCAAATACGTTAAATCTCCGTTCCTGTACCAGATCGTGCGCCGTGGAGGCGGCGAGCAACCGCGCCAGGTTGCAGCCGCCGTCGAGGGTTCCTGCCGAGAGGAGAAGCCCAAGCGCCGCGGCCTGCTGGGTGCGCTATTTGGGAAGTAGGGAAGCGCAGCCGGTTGGCGCTGCGATGCGATAGTTAGAGGAACGGGGCGGTCCGCAGAAGGGCGGACTGCCCCGTTTTTGTGTTGCTGGGAAGTACTGGGCACTTCATTAAAGGTCTTCGCACGGACTCGAATTTCAATGTCGTCTAGCGCCTTCGTGCAGGATTCTCGAAGTGACTAAAATGTGGCCATAGAGACAGTTTTAGCGAACCCCACGGGAGTGACGTGTATGGACAACAACACGCTGCTATTCCAGGACAAAGGTTCGGGTAGGTATAAAGACGTCAAGATCTACCCTAACCGCATTGAGGTACTCAAGAAGGGCACTTTTGGCGGCAAGCACACCGAGATTGTTTATCTTAAGGACATTACGGGCGTCAATAGAATCAAAGGCCGCGATGTTTTTCTGCGCAATCGTCTGTTGACCGCTTGCGTCTTTAGCCTGAACAGCCGTGCGAAGGCCCAGGAGTTTGTTGACGCGCTGAACATGGTGATGTAGCCGATAGCGGCGTTCGGGCCAAGGTAAAAATCGGGGGCACAGAACGGTGTTCTGCGCCCCCGATTGAGTCGATGTGTCTAAAAGGCCGGCTTGCCTATTCGACAACGTCCTCGTTGTTTTCACCGTCACTGGCAAGCATCGCCGCGCCGGCGACCGTTGTCGCCACGGCGGCGGCAGCGAGCCCGGCGGCAACGCCAGAGCTGTCGCCCGTGTCGGCGAGCTTTCCGCCCGAGCCCTTGCCCTTGTTGCCCTTACCGTTCTTATCAGCGCTGCCTGCGTTGGAACCCGTGCCGCTGCCGGTGCCGGCGCCGGCAGCACTGTCCGAGGCCGCTACGGTAAAGCTTGCGGCTCCGTCGCTGGCGAGCGTGTAGTTCTGCGCCGCGTTGCCCAAGAGACCGTTCACGCGCACCCAGTACGTTCCTGCGGCAAATGTTTCGCCCTCGGCCATTGCTGTGCCCGGAGCGCCGTTCGCGTCGTGCACAAACTCGAGCTGGGCCGTGCAGGCATCGGTTTCGAGCTTGCCCTCGAGTGATGCCGCAATCTTGGCGCGCACGTCTTCGCCGGCCTTAAGGCCTTCGAGTCCCTCAAGATGGGGCGTCAGCGCGCGTGGATCGATATCGATGGGCACAGAGCCCTGCAGCCCCGTAACGGTCTCGTTGCCCAGGGCGTCGACATCCACGTATTCGATGGCAAACGCGCTGCCAGAAGCGGCCACGTTGAGTACGTTGCTGCTGTCGACAAGGCGGAAATGGCCCTCGCCAACGGTCTTGCCATCTTGGAGCGAGGCATCGCTCAGCGAGTCTCCATACGTCATGTGCATGCGGTCCGGGAGGCAGCATGAAACTGTTGGCTTGTGCTTCGCGTCGTAATTGCGTTGGTAGATGCTCCGGGCCAGTGCCGAATCGACAAAGTCGGACGCGATAATGCCAACGTGCTTGAGGCAATCTGACTTTGTTTTATCGCTGCCGCTGGGATTGATGTACTGGCTCTTGTACAGATGCTCGTTGACCACTCGCGCCGCGGTAAAAGGATTGCTTCCTTGTTTGTAATTCGTGCAACTGGTGTAGTTGATAGACCAGCAACGTTCCAGGACTTGCACCTTGGCGCCATCATTGTCCTCGACGTCCACCTTGTTGCGCGTGAGATTGGTCGTCTCTCGCAGCGCCATATCGACCCAGCTAATCTTGTCGGTTCCGGTGCATTCAAAATGGTCCTGGGCGTATACCTTGGTGCAATAGGGCTCTTTGTCGCCCGCATTGCCCGTAGTCTCAAAGCCTCGCGCGTCTTGGACGAGGCACATCGACTGCCCGGAATGCGCCTTGATTTTGTCGTCCCATTGGGTGAGATCGAGGCCCCACGTGTGGCTGCTTACGCTGTTGCCGGCGAGTACAAATCGACGCAGCAGGACGATCTTTCCGCGCACCTCGTTCAGTGTGGGGATTCGGCTCGACGTGTAGAACAGATCGGGATTATCGTGCATAACCTTGGCGAAAGCCGTCGTAACGCTTTCGTCGGTAGCCTCGTCGTTGCCTCGTGACGCAAGCATGATGAGCGCTTCTGACGGGTTTTCGTTCAAAAATGTTTTGAAGTAACCGATGACATCGGAGAGATGCATAAAGCCCCCGTCTTTTTTGAGCAGGTAGCATCTTCCATGGTCGATACCGGGGTCGCCGTTCTCGTCGTTCCTTCCGAGTCGGATATCAAAATAGCGAATGCCTTCGAGCAACTGCGTCGGGATGTAATCCTGCTGGCACTTTGCTTGTGAGGATTGGGGCTCGGTGTCGTTGTCCACGCTGCAGGTGCCCGAATCATGCGTGCCCGGGATACTCAGCTCGTCGAGGTACTTGTTGTCGTCGACGTATTTCATCCAGCATGGTCCGTCGACGTAGCTGCTATACGTGGTCCAGTCGATACTTCTAACTGTGGTATTGATCTTGCCCATGTCGTAACCGACAAGTTCTAGCTCCCACGGAATGCTCTTACTCTTATGGCAGATCTTATTGTTGTCCTGGTCTTTGCCGTCCGATTCTATTGCCAGGTACTTAATGTCTTTTTTCTCGGTTTCTTTCTCGACCGTGCGGTCTCGAATGATATAGGTTCCGTTTGATTGACGTTCGAACGCAAAAGCGCGGCTGGGCTTGTTGTCATACTCGCCGCCCCATACGTGGATGACCTTTCCATCTTTGTCCGAGTCGTCGTCGACCGACCAAATGCTGTAGCCCGTCTTTTTATGCTCTTCGAAATTGAGCAAGGTGCGGATAGCATACCAGTTTGTATCGTCATTCTTGGTCGTTACGTTCTCAAGGATGAGCTTGCTGGACGTGCCGTCGTTAAACAGGTGGCAGACGTTGCCGCGAACGTTGCCGTCTTGGTTGACGCTCGCGGTGCGAAAATAGCCCGCGGGGCGAAGGCGAATGACGAAATTGTCGAGGCTGTCCGACGGTGCGGGTGTGTTGTCTGCAAATGCCGTTCGCAGGGGAATGCCCGGCGCTGCGGTTTCAGGCAGGCTTGCAAGTGGTGACAACGCCGCAAGCCCTAGGCCCAGCGTAAACGCTCGGCGGCTGATGGCATGGTGTTCGGTCATATCTCCTCCGTTCGCAGGGTGCGGTTATGCACTTGTTTTGGTCACTATACTGCCCAGATGTTTAAAGACGCCGGTTTAAATTGCCTGCGCGGCGCTATAAATCGGCGGGCGGACGTGTTGGGGCACTTGTCTATTTGTGCTGTTATCACGTCTGGGATGGTTTTGGAGCCCGGCATCCTGCGTTCGTCGGCTACCGGCATAAGAATGGGGAGGGTCGGCTTACCGGCCCTCCCTGGGTACGAAGCGCTGGGATACCGTCGCTTGTTTGCACTGCGTCCGTGTTTCCCGTTGTGCTCGCCAGTCGCTTAGCGCTTGATCTCGATATCCTCGAGCTTGACGTCCATGGCCTCGGTCTTGGCCTTGGCGATGTCGTCGGCAAACTCCAGAGACTTCATCATGGTCTCGACGGCGTCCTTGTGCTCCTCGACATTGTCGATACGTACGTACACACTGCCGCCGTCAACGTCAGTGAAGTACTCGGTCGTCACGCCGCCCGAGTGCGTAAAGTAGGCGCTGCGCCAGGTCTTGCCGTTGTACTTAACGGGATCGCTCTCGGTCCATCCGGAGTTGGCCTTCCACTTTGCCTCGTAGTCAAACAGTTCATCGGCGTTCTTGTCAGGATCGAAGACGGGGATGAAGCGGTCGCTGGCATGCTCGCTCTCGGTGAACTTAAACTGGGCCCTGTCGGCGGTATCGCCTGCGACGTCCGTGATTTCGACGCCCTCGGGGACTTCGACCTTAAACCAAATGAAGTCGGTCCTCATATCCACGGCTGGCTTTTCCGCGCCGCCGTCACCGCCACTGCCGGTAGCGTCGCCGTTTCCGCCACAACCCACCAGGGCAACCGCGGCAAAGAGACTGATGCAGAGGGTGAGAATCGCAAAGGCCTTCTTTTTCATGGTCGTGTCCTCCTCGATCTGTAACCGCCCATGGATTACCTGCCTTTACTGTACGCGCGGACGGCTCGCTAGGGTGGGCCATGTGTCCCATTCTGGGGGCTGGAATTGCGCCGACAAGTGGCAATATGTGCGGTCGCAAAAGAGGGGAGGGCCGATGCTGTCGGCCCTCCCCGGGGTGAGGTGCCCGTTGATTTAATGGGGCGCGCGTGCGTGGGCGTTGCCCCAACAGGTTCCTTGTTTATAGATATGCCTCAGTTTTTGACGTCCGGAAGTCTCGAAAGGTGGGCCATGTGTCCCATGTTTGCGGTGCCGAGGCCTATCGTTCGTCATAGAAATCCGCGATGGCCAGGTGCGCTGACGCTCATGTACTTATGGGCTAGACTTAGCACCATTATGTGATTGATGCGGTCGGTCGGCGGTTGCCACCCGACCGATGTATATGACTTGAAGGTGCGTGCGTATGAGCCAAGAGATGATGGATAAAACATGTCGAGAGTTTGCCGAGGCGCTTGCCGCACGCGAGCCGGTTCCCGGCGGCGGTAGCGCGAGCGCCTTTGTAGGTGCACTGGGCGCCTCGCTTTGCGGGATGGTTGCTCGCTATGGGGCGACAAACCCTGCGCTTGCCGATCGCGCAGACGATCTGACGCGCGCGTTTGCCCAGGCGGATGAGTTGGCGCAGGAACTTGTGGGTCTGGTCGCCGAGGACGTTCGTGCGTACGGCCAGGTGTCCGCGGCGTACGGTATTCCGCGTGACGATCCGACTCGAGCGACCGCGATTCAGGATGCGCTGCATGTGGCCGCTCTGCCGCCGTATCGCATTATGGATGCCTGCGGGCGTGCGCTGGCGCTGCTCGAGGACATGGCCGACAAGGGTTCGCGTCAACTGCTGTCCGATGTGGCGTGCGGCGCCGTGTTCTGCCGTGCCGCTATGCAGGGCGCGAGCTTGACGCTCTTTGCGAACACCACGTCTATGAAGGATCGCGCTCGTGCTAAGGAGCTCGAGACGGCGTGTGATGAGTTGCTCGACACATGGTTGCCGCGCGCCGATGCGCTGGCGCGCCGCGCCTCCGACGCTGCAAGGAAGAGAGGATAGCCATGGCTGAACTGCTGAAGGGTGCTCCCGTTGCTCGCGCTTTGACTGAGGAACTTGCTGCTCGCTGCGCAGCCCTGCGCGAGCGGGGCGTTGTTCCGACGTTGGCTATCGTGCGTGTAGGTGAACGCGAGGACGACCTATCCTACGAGCGCGGTGCGCTCAAGCGCTGCGAAAAAGTGGGGATTGAGGCTCGTCGCGTTTTGCTTTCTGCCGATGTTTCGCAGGACGAGCTGTTGACGGCCATCGAGGACATCAATACCGATTCGGCTGTTCATGGCTGTTTGATGTTCCGCCCGCTGCCCGCCGGCCTTGACGAGAACGCCGTCGCCGCAGCGCTCGATCCCGCCAAGGACGTTGACTCCATGACGCCGGCTTCGCTGCTCACCACGCTTTCGGGGCGCGGCAAGGGTTTTGCCCCCTGCACAGCCGAAGCCGTGCTTGCTTTGCTGGATCATTACGGCGTTGAGCTGGATGGAGCTAAGGTTGCTGTGGTCGGGCGCTCGCTGGTGATCGGGCGTCCCGTTGCCGCCATGCTTACGGCGCGCAATGCCACAGTGACGACGTGCCATACGCATACGCGCGACCTTGCTGCCGAGTGCCGTGCGGCTGATATTGTGGTTGCGGCCGTTGGGCGCGCGCACACGATTGGTGTGGACGCGGTTCGCGAGGGCCAGACGATCATCGATGTGGGCATTAACTGGGATGAGGACGCTGGCAAGCTGGTGGGTGACGTCGATTTTGTTGCCGCGGAGCCGGTTGTTGGTGCCATCACCCCCGTGCCGGGCGGCGTGGGTGCCGTGACAACGGCGATTCTCGCCAAACATGTGATCGAAGCGGCCGAGCGCGCATTGAAATAGGCGTTTTGGGCTGTTTGAGGGGTTAGTTCTATACCCCGTGGACAAAAAATGCCAAATATGAGTACTGTTGCCAAGATAGTCACATATATTTTAGGTTAATTTGGCTCTCTAACGATATTTATTATCGATAGAGAGCCTATTTTATTAGACCTATGGGGAAGTACATCATCTAATTTTTGAACAAATGTAGACTTTCGACACCCATGCGTAGCAAAATTGCTGTTACTAAATTAGTGACAGTACTCATATTTGGCATTTTTTGACCACAGGGGTTGCCAGCGCCGTGGCTTCGCCCTTTTTGCGTCGAAGCGATACACTGTTGCCGTTTGATTTTTTCGCTCAAGGAGGATGCACATGCCGTGCACAACGATTTTGGTTGGTAAGAACGCGAGCTACGACGGGTCGACGCTTGTCGCGCGTAACGAGGACTCGTCCAACGGGGTGTTTGAGCCCAAGCGCATGCGCGTGGTGCATCCCGACGAGCAGCCGCGCGTCTACACGAGCGTCCTGAGCCACCTGACCATTGAGCTGCCCGACAACCCCATGCGTTACACGAGCGTTCCCGACGTCATTCCCGGCCACGGCATCTGGGCTGAGGCCGGTTTCAACGAGCTCAATGTTGGCATGTCCGCAACCGAGACGCTCACCACCAACGAGCGCGTTCGCGGCGCCGATCCGCTCGTGGACTACGTGCCCGCCAAGGGCAACGAGGGCGAGGACGGCTATGTGCCGGCGCAGCCTGGTGGCCTGGGCGAGGAGGACATGGTGACCCTGGTCCTGCCGTATGCCAAGTCCGCCCGCGACGGCGTCCGTATCCTGGGCGACCTGCTCGAGCGCTACGGCACCTACGAGAACAACGGCATCGCCTTTAGCGACGTGGACGAGATCTGGTGGCTCGAGACCATCGGCGGCCACCACTGGATCGCCAAGCGCGTGCCCGACGACGCCTATGTGACCATGCCCAACCAACTGGGTATCGACAGCTTTGACCTGGATGACGCTGAGGGCGCCCAGGCCGACCACATGTGCTCCGCCGACCTGCGCGCCTGGATGGCCGAGTGGCATCTGGACCTGACGCTGGGCGTCGAGGGCGACGGCCCGGCGACGGTCTTTAACCCGCGCGAGGCCTTTGGCTCGCACAGCGACAGCGACCACGTCTACAACACGCCGCGCGCCTGGTACATGCAGCGCTGCCTCAACCCCAGCGACGTGTGGGATGGTCCCGAGGCCGACTACACGCCCGAGAGCGACGATATCCCCTGGAGCCGCGTGCCCGAGCGTAAGGTGACCATCGAGGACATCAAGTACGTGCTTTCGAGCCACTACCAGGGCACGGAGTACGACTGTTACGGCAGCAAGGGCACGCCCGCCACGCGCGGCGCCTATCGCCCCATCGGCATCAATCGCAACAGCCAGCTCGCCGTGCTGCAGCTGCGCCCCTATGCGCAGCCGGCCTACCGCGCCGTGCAGTGGATGGCCTTTGGCTCCAACTCGTTTAACGCGCTGGTTCCGCTGTACGCCAACGTCGAGACCATGCCCGAGTACTATGCCGACACGCAGGCTCGCGTGACGTCCGAAAACTTCTACTGGGCCAACCGCCTGATCGGCGCCCTGGCTGACGTCCGTTTCCATGAGTGCGGCCGCGCTGTGGAGGACTACCAGGAGAAGGTCGGTGGCATGGGCCACAAGCAGATCCATGACGTCGACGCTGCCGTAGCCGCGCTACCCGAGGCCGAGGTGCCTGCCGAGCTTGCGCGCGCCAACGAGGCCTTTGCCGAGCGTGTTCGCGTGGAGACCGATGCTCTACTGGGCAAGGTGCTCTACACCACGAGCTGCGCCATGAAGAACTCTTTCGCGATGAACGACAACGTGAGGTAGGGATTTCCCGTCGATCGAATAGCGCTAAAACGCTTTGTCGCTTTCGCTCAATCTTGGGTACAAGAACGCCAATGCAGTTGTTTGTGATTGGAGATAACCATGGTTATGAAACTCGATCAGCTTGTTAACGGCGCCATTAACGTGGGCTTTGGCGCTGCCGCCGTTGCTGTCGAAGGCGGCAAGAAGGTCCTCGACGACCTTAACACCAAAGGCGAGCAGGTCCGCAAGGACACCGCCACCCCCGATATCGCCCGCAGTGTGTCCGACATGTTCGAGCAGGCCGGCGGTACCATCTCCGACCTGACCGAGCGTCTGGGCATGCAGGGCGAGACCGCGGCCCAACGCGTGCTCGACGAGCTCATCCTTGCCCGGGTCCGCGTCATGACCGCCCCCGAGCGCACGGCCTTCCTGGCCCATGTGCGCGATATCGTTGATTCGGTCGAGGACAACGTGACCTCGGTGCCTGTCGAGTCCGTTGAGCCCGACGATGCGAAGGATACCGAAGAGGCCGAGTAGCAGCGCAGATGGCAGATTCCACCACTGATTACAACAATCTAGATCCCTTAGGTGACGAGGCGGCGGTTGTCGATGAGGTCGATGCCGCCGTCTCGGGCGCTCGCAAAAAGCCGCGCGCTGTCGATATGGTCCCCGAGGAGCCCGACGCGATGGCGCCGGACGAGGAATACCAGCTCACGCCGGCGGGTCGTCGCGAACGCATTGGGCAGATTGTTCGCCTGGTCAAAAAGTACCGCGTGTGGGATAACCTCACGCCGGTTCGTTTGCGCCGCCTGCTCGAGGAGCTCGGCCCCATGTTCGTCAAGATGGGGCAGATTCTGGCCAACCGGTCCGAGATTCTGCCGCAGCGCTTTTGCGATGAGCTGCGCCGTCTGCGTTCCGACGTGGAGCCGGTGCCGTACGAGGTAGTGCTCCGCTGCTTGGAAGAGGAATACGGCCTGCGCCTGGGGGAGATGTTCGATGCGATCGACCCCAATCCGCTTGGTAGCGCATCGCTCGCGCAGGTGCACCGCGCTCGTCTGGTGACGGGCGAGGACGTGGCCGTCAAGGTGCAGCGCCCCGGTGCGCAGCAGGTTATGGCGCAGGACATCGATATCATCCGCTCGGTGGTGCGTATCGTTTCCAAGTTCGTCAACACCGATCAATTCGTTGACCTGCACGGCGTGGTCGAGGAGCTGTGGACCTCGTTTCGCGAGGAGACCAACTTTTTGGCCGAGGCCAAAAACCTCAATGACTTTTACGAGTTCCATAAGAGCGTTCATGGCGTGACGTGCCCTAAATCCTATCTGGACCTGTGCACCGAGCACGTGGTGGTTATGGACTACGTCGACGGCATTTCGATCGCCGATCCTGAACGCTTAGTGGCCGAGGGCTATGACTTGGAAAAGATCGGTGCCGCGATTGTCGAGGACTACTCGACGCAGGTGCTCGACGACGGCTTTTTCCATGCCGACCCGCATGCGGGAAACATCATCCTCAAGGACGGCATCGTCTACTTTATCGACCTGGGCATGGTCGGGCGTATGTCGAGCCATGACCGCGGTATCGTCAAGGACATGATTTTCGCCGTGGCCGAGGGCGACGTGCCCAAGCTCAAGGATTCGCTCATGCGCTTTGCCGTGACGCGCGGCGATTCGGCCGAGCTTGACCATTCGGCCTTTTTGTCCGACTTGGACTTTATTGTTGCCGACTTTGCCGGGCTCGACCTTAAAGACCTGGATATCGGCGAGTTTTTGACTTCGCTGCTCAATCTGGCGCGCAAAAATGACGTTGAGCTGCCGAGCGTGGTGACAATGTTCGCCCGCGGCATGGTGACGCTCGAGGGCCTGTTGACCGAGTACATGCCTAACGTCAACATGATCCAGATCATCCAGACGCACATCAAAAACGAGAAGAGCGCCTACGCCCGCATGCGCGAGATGAGCCGCGACTTTGCAGCGAGCAGTTATCGCGCGGCGAAGGGCTCGCTCGAGGCGGCCGAGTATCTGGGCTTGGCTTCGCGCATGCTCACACGCGGCCAGCTTAAGGTGAACACGCAGATCATGAGTAGCGATAAGGCGCT
Organism: uncultured Collinsella sp.; assembly: GCA_958445985.1. GTDB lineage: Bacteria > Actinomycetota > Coriobacteriia > Coriobacteriales > Coriobacteriaceae > Collinsella. The sequence goes on from CAUCUN010000002.1 coordinate 154,742, forward strand.
GCGACAGCTAGGTGGGATTATCGACCGCATGTCGATGGCAATTGTGATCGCCGGTCTGTTTATCGGTTCGTCGGTGGTGTACTACGCGCGCATCGAGCCGGTTGTGTTTGGTATCCCGGTCATTGGCTTTATGGGCTACGTGAGCGCGCTGGTGCTGGCGCTTATGCTGGGCCGCAATATCTGGCTCAACAGTCACGGCGGCAAGCACTAGAGGCTGCGGCCGTCACCGCATTTTCCTATCGCAAACAATAGCTTTTACCTTGGGCTTCGCCTGCGTGCGAGGCCTTTTTGCGTGATACCATTTTGACGGTAATAATCGATGGCCTAGATGGTGGTGCGGAGACGCACGAATGTGCGGTTATCCTGCGCATTTGGGAGAATCGGGGTGCAAGTCCCCGGCTGTACCAGTAACCGTAATTCCTCTTGGCTCGGGATGCTCGCGTCGCAGATCGGACGACGTGCCCGAGTCGTTAAGGTTAAGTCGGATCGCCTCCCGTCTTGCATGCGGCTGCGGCTTTTGCCGCCGGTGTGCATAGGGCTCTGGAGGGAAGGGGGACTCCGATGGGGGAACTCGAGCGCAACATGCGCGATGACGTGGGGCAGTCTCAAGGCAACGCTCCAAGTACAGACAGTAGGAGACAAATGGATATGTTTGAGGACGAGCGCCAGCGCGTCTCGCATCGCCGTGGCGCAATTGCGCGCGGCGTAGCCAAGCGCGGCCTGGTGGCATTCCTGGCCTTCGCGATGGCCTTTGGCACCACACCGGCTCAGCTGTGGGCCGAGGGCGCCGAGGGCATTGCCGAGGCTGTGGCTCAGGCTGCGACGCCGAGTGAGGGCACGGGGGCCGCGGACGGTGCTGCCGACCAGGGCAAGGCCGAGGTTTCGGATTCCGAGGGCGCGCCTGCAGCTGGTGCCGCCACAACAGAGGCAGCAACTGGCGACGAAGGCTCGACGACGGGGGAGAGCCCTGCCACGAGCGAGCAGTCTTCGACGGTATCCGCTGGCCAAGCAGGATCTGCCGCCGCGGCTGCCGTCCAGACAGAGAACCCGACAGAAACCGGCGATGTCGCCAAGAAGCAAGTCGAGGTCTCGTTCTCGATTATCGGCACCGATGCCGACGGCAAGGCTCAGACCTGGGTGGCACCTACGCAGCTCAAGCTCGACGAGGGCGCGACGGCTGCGGATGCCTTCATTAAGCTGCAGGAGAAGACGGGCTTCAAGGCGGACTACGATCCGAACACGGCATACGGTTTCTACCTCGAAAGCATCACATCCCCGAGCGATGGCCGCACGCTTGCCTACGATCCGACGACCTATGCCTACTGGCAGCTGTTCGTCGACGGCACGTCTTCCTCGGTTGGCGCGAGCAGCGTCAAGCTCACCCAGGGGCAGAAGATTGAGTTTGCCTATACGGCTGGTAGCTCGTCCCCTGTCGTTAAGGACCAGGTTGCCGCAAATGTGACCGTCATTGGTCGCGATGCCCAGGGCAAGACTCAGACCTGGGTCGATAACGCGCAGTATGTGGTGACGTCCGGCTCGAGCGCACTTGACCTTACGAAGGTCGCGCTTGAGGCGAATGGCATCGACGCCGTTGCTGCGGGCTCCTTCATTCTGAGCCTTAAGTACAACGGTGTTGAACTGGGTACGCCCCAAGATTATTCGACCTATTGGCAGCTGTTCATCAACGGCAAGTCGAGTGACTATACGGCGGACAATGTCACCATCCATGCCGGCGATACCGTTACGTGGTTCTACGGTGGCTGGGGCGACCAGCTGCCGTCCGATTCTGTCCATGCTTCCGTTCAGGTGCTTGGCAAGGGCAAGGACGGCAAGCAGCAGGTTTGGGCTTCGACGGGCCAGACGAGTCTCAAGGCGGGCTCTACTGCTAAGGACCTGTTGGAGCAGACTGGTCTTAAACTCAAAGCTACAGAAGAGTCTTGGGGTTGGTACCTTAGGGGCATTACCTCGCCGCTTGACGGTAAGACCTATTGTGGCTCTGATGCTGCGACCAATAGCTATTGGCGCTTCTACGTAAAGGGCAAGTCCGACGCAAAGTACAAGTTCGCCGACGTTGGCGCTGGTGCCTACGAGCTCCATGAGGGTGACGCCGTCACCTTTATGTATGCTGGCGACAGCGATGCCCTCCCTGGTCAGGTGCTTGGATCCGCCGATATCATCGGCCCCGATGTCAACGGCAACAATACTCGCTGGGGCTCGGCAAGCAATGTTTCCCTGCCCGAAGGCTCTACGGCCCAGGACCTTATTGAGACGGTTCTGAAGGCGAGGGGCATTGATTACAAGGCCTCCCAGAGTGGTGCATACTGGTCCATTACTTCGCCGTTCGAAGACAAGTCTTACGGCTATGATGGTGCGACCGGTAAATACTGGCATCTGTATATCAACGGAGAGTCCTCATCTCTCTGTGCCAACCAGGTCACGCTCAAGAGCGGCGACAAGGTTACATTTGCCTACACCACCGAAAAATCGCCCATGCCCGATCCCGACAAGATTGTCGTGGATCCGAGCGCGACGACTCCTGATTGGGATGCCGAGTGGGCCGGCTACGGCAACAGTGGCAACGGTTCGACCGTAACGGATGCCAAGACGCCTGCGCAGGCCGCCGGTCTTAAGTGGGCCTTCGATTGGAAGGCCGAGTCTGGTCAGCAGTATGCCAACTGCAGCGAGCCTGTCATTGCTAACGGCTTTGTGTACATCGCGACCGAGAACGAGCTCATTAAGATCGATTCGTCCACGGGCAAAAAGGTTGCCTCTGCGCCGCTTGCCTCCAAGGTGAGCTATACCTCTCGTCCGATCTATACCAATGGCCTTATCATCGTTCCGCTCAACGGTGGTGCGGTCCAGGCGATTACTGCAGACAAGCTGATCAGCAAGTGGCTGACGCCCGGTTTGACGGACTTGACGCAGAGCTCCTGCACCGTCGTTTCGGACGGCGAGTACGTCTATGTAGGCTCGGTCGATATTTCGTATGACGAGAATTACAACGCGACCTACGGCAACGGCTCCTTTGCGCGCATTAAGATTGCCACGGGCGAAGTTTCTTGGCAGAACATCGACCCTGCCGAGGGCTATTACTGGACTGGTGCGGCTTTGACGGATAAGTATGCCATCGTTCCTACGAGCGCGGGTACGCTTAAGTGCATTGATAAGACGACGGGCGATGTCGTTTCGACCATGAAGCTCGGCGCTGTCGCAAATGCCGATTGCATTGCCGATCCGTCCAATGGTTCGACCTTCTATCAGATGACGCACGACGGAAAGCTCCATGTGATTTCGCTTTCGGCGAAGGGCGTGCTGAGTGAACAGAAGACGGTTGATCTGGGCCTTACGAATAATCTGAGCGCCCCTGCGGTGTCTGGTGACAATCTGATTGTCGGCGGACAGACGGCTACTGGCTCTGCTCTGGTTCTCTATAACCTGAAGACGGGTAAGACCACGATGGTCGCTGCTGCCGACGGCAAGGCGCTGCCGGCTGGCCTCAGCGGTATTGCTGCTACTCCGCTGGTGAGTGTTCAGGGCGGCAAGACCTATGTGTACTTCACCGTTAACAGCGCGGATAGCAAGGATTACGTCAACTACTCTGCTGGTGGTGGCGTGTATCGCTATACGCTCGGCGATGCAGAGGCGACGCAGATTTATGATGCGGCTGGTCATTACCAGTACTGTGACTCTCCGGTCATTGCCGATGCTTCTGGCAATCTCTACTACATTAATGATTCGGGCACGCTGTTTAAACTTGGAGCTGTCGAGTCTTGGACGGTTGCCTTTAACTCCAACGGCGGGTCTGCTTGCGACACTAAGTTTGTTGCTACGGCCGATGGCAAGCTGGTCAAGCCGGCCGATCCGACGCGCGATGGCTACACTTTCGGCGGTTGGTATACCGATGAGGCTTGTACGCAGGCGTATGACTTTAGCACGCCGGTGACGGCCGATCTGACGCTGTATGCCAAGTGGACCAAGAATGCCGTTAACCCTGGCGGTAATGGCGGCGCAGGTTCGAATGGCGGCGGCGGTTCTGGTACCGGTACTGGTTCCGGCACTGGCGCTGGCACTGGCACGGGTTCCGGCTCCGGCTCGAAGGGCGGCGCTGTCGCCCCGGGTCATAAGCCGACGACCAAGACGACGGTGTCGACCAAGACCGAGACCAAGGACAACAAGTCCGACAAGAAGGATGAGAAGAAGTCTGACAAGAAGGACAACAAGTCCGACAAGAAGTCCGATTCCAAGTCCGATACGGGTGCTGCTTCCACGGCCACTGCTAAGAAGTCCTCTAGTGCTTCCGAGCAGGAGACTGGCACCAACTCGCTCGCCATTGTTGGCGTTGCCGCCGGTGTCATCGGTCTCGCGCTCATCGCCGTCTTCGTGCTGACCAAGCGCGGCAAGGGTGACGGTAATGCCCGATAAGCCCAAGGAGACCAGCGGGCAACAGCCCGACTCCTCGTTTATCCAGCTCGATGATCCAAAGCAAAAGGGCGCCGCTTCGGCGGCGTCCGCCTCTCGTCGCAAGGCGCTCCTTGGCGTTCTTGCTGCCGCGTGCACCATTCTGATCGTCGTCTCGCTGGGTTTCGTCCATCCTTCCACAAGCGGTGCCTGGTCCATCGACTGGATCATTCAGACCGTGACGGGGGAGAGCGTCGTCACCAAGGACACCAAGGCGCCTGGCTCGACTACGACTTCGGGCGAGGCCAGTTCCAAGGATTCCAAGTCATCGAATGACGCAAAAGACGAGTCTAAGGGTTCGAACGACGGCAAGGACGATTCCGAGTCTTCAAACAAGGAATCGGACAAAAACTCGGATAGCAAGAAGTCCGAGGACCGGGGCGGCAAGAAGTCTGGCGATAAATCCGCTGCCCAAAATACGGGAGCCGGTGATACTTCCAATGCGTCTGGCGGTGCTTCTTCGGGCGGTGGCCAGTCGTCTGATGGAGCCTCATCCTCTAATGGTGGAAACGCCTCCTCGGGCAGCCAAAGCGGCTCACAGGAGTCCAACTACGTTACGGTGACGGTTTCGGTCACATCGAGCGCTGTGGGCAATCCTGTGTCCTCTGGTGGCACCTTTACCTTTAACGAAGGCGCTACCGTCTACGATGCCCTGTGCGCGCTGGGCCTTTCTGTCAACGCACACGGCTCGTCGTACGGCACGTATGTTTCTGCGATTGGTGGTTTGGCCGAAAAACAGTACGGCGGCACGAGCGGCTGGATGTACTCCGTAAACGGCACAACGCCCATGACGGCCTGCAGCAACTACGTTCTCTCCAACGGCGACAACGTGGTCTGGTATTACGTAACAGGTTAGAGGCCTCGACATATCGCACCATACGGGCGGTTCGGACAAATATCCGGGCCGCCCGTTTTTCGTGCGAATGGGACTGGGCCACCGGGTCTCTCGGTAAACAAAAAACCGGTTGGAACGGGAATTCCAACCGGTTATACATTCAAGCAAATAGTGAATCGACTACGACCGTGCGCCCTCGAGGAAGAAGCGGCGGCTGAAGTAGTTGTACCAGGTGACGAGGAACGTGGCGATGGCCTTCATGGCCTGGTAGCCGATGCTCAAAAACGTGACACCCACAAACATGTACAGGTCGTTGAGGCCCAGGCCGATCACCGACAGGATGGTGAAGATCGTGAACTCGCGCTTGCGGCTCATGCCTTCGCGGTGGTCGAACACGTACTTCATGCTGAGCCAGTAGTTGACCACGACGGACGTGATAAACGAAACCGTGGTGCTCATCAAAAAGTCGAGGTGAAACAGCTCGACGAGCGCAATGAGCATGCCCCAGTCGATGCCAAAGGAGATAAGACCCACGACAGCAAACTTGAGGAACTGCTTGGTATGAGGTTGTGCCAGCGCCTTGCGCACGTAATCACATCCAATGCGTTGATGAATCGAGCAGAGGATACTTTAGAGCTTTTACAAGGGAAACGTAAGGTCTTTGCCAAGAACTATATGAACTCGCCAAATTTTCAAGAGCTAATCCGCAAACGTTGAAAATTTGCCCGTAAACGAGCGACACCCACGGACGATACTGCGCTGAGTGTGCGTCGTCCGCGGGCGCCGTAATGCTGCAGGGGTTTCGAGCTATTTTGTCTCGTCGCCCTCCAGGAAGATTTTTCGGGTCACAAAGTTGTAGACCATGACAAGCGCGGTGGCGCAGATCTTGGCGATATTGGCCTCGAGTCCCAGGCCGGCGTTGAGCGCCAGCACGATGCCGTCGTTGAGCACCAAACCGATCACGGACAGCACGACAAAGATGATGAACTCGCGGCGGCGGCTCATGCCTTCCTTGTGCGCAAACACGTACTTCATGCTTGCGAGGTAGTTAAAGATGAGTGAGATGATAAAGCCGCTGGTGTTGGCGATTAGGATGTTGAGGCCCAGACCGTAGTGGAGCAGATTCATAATGCCAAAGTCGATAACCGTGGCAATGACACCGACGACGCCAAATTTCATGATCTGCGCAAGGAGCTTTTGCATGGTACCTGCCTTAGGGTGGCGCGGGGACGCCGTGGGGATGACAAACTCAGCAAGTTTAGCCAATCCCCGCGGGTGGGGCTAGACGCGCTCTTCGATAGCACCGTTTCTATATGCATCGAGCAGCTGGCGCAGGTCCTGGATCTGGCTGCGAATTTTGGCGCCAGTATCGGTGTCGCTCACCATGCGGCGACGGTCTGCTTGGTCAAAACGGTTGGTCTCGCTCTCGATGTCCACGTTGCGCGTGAGTGCCTCGGCAACCGTCGTAAAGGCCCGGTGCGACTTGAGGCGGCAGCCGCGCGAGCTCGAGATGAGCGTATAGCCGGCGATGCCCGTCTTGGGATGGTAAGCGCGGCAGAAGCCGCCATCGATGACCAGCAGCTTGCCCTCGGCGCGGATGGGCTGCTCGCCCTTGGTGGTTTTAACGGGCGTGTGGCCGTTGATGATGTGGCCGGTCGGCGAGCATGCCATGGGCGCGACGCCAAACTCGCGCATGATATCATCGCAGACCGAGGGCGACTTGGTAAGCGTAAAGTACGGGTCCATCGGCTCGACCCAGGTGCTCTTATCGGCGATATAGGCGCGCTCAAAGGTACGCACCAGGCGTCCGCTGGCGGGTGAATTGAAGCCAATCCACAGGTACCACATCCAGTCGAGGGCATCGCGGTCGCCCACGCGCCACGCGCGGCGGGCGATATGGTCGCAAAAATCGAGATAATCGCGGCCAGCGTGCCAGGTGCCCAGGCAGTTCATGCTGCTAAAGGTGCCGTCTTCGTTGAGCGGAACGCAGCCGTGGAAGAGCAGGTTGCCGTTGGCGACCTTGTACATCGAGCCGTGGGTGTAGAGGAAATCGATATGGCGATGCAGGTGATCGGCGGTGACAAACTCGGACACGAGCTTGTCGATGATGTGCTGCTCCTGAGACGTGAGCGTGTAGGGGTCCGCCGGGTCGACGGTGGGGAAGTCGTTGGTCGTGAGCGGCCACACGCTGCCGTCGGCGAGCGTGACCGTGCCGGTGTCGTGGTCGATCTTGTCGAGTAGCAGGCGGTCGGTCATATCGAACTCGGGGTGGCGCTGGATAATCTGGCCCTCGAGCTTAAAGAGCAGCACGTTGATGGCCTTGATCAGCGGGGTGATGGACTCACCGGCGGTGTAGGTGGCATCGGCAAAGGCGACAAGCTCACGCAGCGAGATGCCGTAGTCGTTCTCCAGGATCTCGTAGTTGTCGTAGCGTAGGTTGTTGCGCAACACCGTGGCGATGCAGGCGGGCTCACCGGCCGCAGCGCCCATCCACAGCAGGTCGTGGTTGCCCCACTGGATGTCGAGTGAATGGTAGGTGAGCAGACGGTCCATAATCTTGGCCGCGCCGCCGCCGCGGTCGAAGATGTCGCCCACCAGGTGCAGGTGGTCGACGGCCAGGCGCTTGATGAGCGAGGCGAGCGACTCAATAAAGTCGTCGGCGCTGGCGGTCTCCAGGATGGACTCCACGATGCGCTCGTGATAGCGCACGCGATAGTTGTTCTCGTCCGGGTGCGTGTGCAACAACTCGTCGATGATATAGGCGTAATCGCGCGGGATGGCCTTACGCACCTTGGAGCGCGTGTAGCGGCTTGAAAGTGAGCGAGCGACCATGATGAGCTGGTCAAGCATCGTCTTGTACCAGGTGGGCGAGTCCTCGCGCTGACTGCGGACCAGGTCGATCTTCTCGCGCGGGTAGTAGATGAGCGTACACAGCTCGCCCTTTTCGTCAAAGGAGAGCGTGTCGCCAAAGATCTCGTCGACATGTTCGCGCACGACGCCCGAGCAGTTGTTGAGGATGTGCATAAAGGCTTCGTACTCACCATGCACGTCGCTCATAAAATGCTCGGTGCCCTTGGGTAGGTTAAGGATGGCCGAGAGGTTGATAATTTCGGTAAATGCGGATTGTTCGGTGGGAAACTGTCTCGACAGCAGGCGCAGATACTTGAAGTCTTGCGGGTTGCGATCGAATGCGACCATGAAACACCTTCCGATGGGGCTGGTAAAACTGATAAACAGCGTCAAACGTTTATCAGTATGCGCCGCTTTTGTTTCGATTTTGCGCCAGCGGCTGAATTGCCGGCTGAACGGTTTGGTAAATCGATTTAGTGAAGGTAGATGTGTCGGTTGGGTGGAGACGACAGAGGGTGTTTTCTCAGATATTTATGCATGGGGCCGGTGGAGACGATGGTGGTAAAGATGTTCACTATATTTGGTTCGATTTGGTAAATAGTGGACATATGTACCGCATGTAGGCTCACTGTGCGATAATTTGCGCAGCAATGAGTAAGGAGCCTCATATGAGTGATTTTGTCCTGACCTGTGAATCCGCCGCCGACCGAACCCGTGAGTTCTTTGCGGCGCGCAATATCCCTGTCGTGTGTTTTCATTACGAGATCGACGATGTTGTCTATACGGACGATCTGTATCAGTCGATTACGCCGGACAAGTTTTTTGCCCAGATTGCCGCGGGCGCCATGCCCAAGACGTCTCAGGTGAGCGTGGGTGAGTACGAGGAGTTTTGGGAGCCGTTTGTTGCCGAGGGTAAAGACGTGCTGCACCTGACGTTGTCGTCGGGTATTTCGGGCACGTATGGATCGGCCTGCGTCGCGGCGCAGATGCTCGCGGATCGCTATCCCCAGGGCGGCAAGGTGCGCGTCATCGATTCGCTGGGGGCGTCTTCGGGCTTTGGTCTGTTGCTGGAATATGCCGCCGACGTGCGCGATAGCGGGGCTTCACTCGACGAGACGGCCGCTTGGATTGAGGAGCATAAACTCAACCTGCACCACTGGTTCTTCTCGACCGATCTGTCGAGCTACCTGCGCGGCGGTCGCATTTCGGCCGCGAGCGCGATCATTGGCACGGCGCTTAAGATTTGCCCGCTTATGACGGTCGATTGCGAAGGTAAGCTGTCGCCACGTGAGAAAATTCGCACTAAGAAGCGCGCGATTTCCGAGATGGCTAAGACCATGATGGCACACGTGCAGGGCGGTACGGATTATTCGGGTAAGTGCATCATGTCGCACTCGGCGTGCCGCGAGGATGCCGAGGCAGTTGCGGCGCTGATTGAGGAACAGGTTCCGCAGCTTAAAGGCAAGATTGAGATCAATGACATCGGTACTCTGATTGGCTCGCATACCGGACCTGGTACGGTGGCGCTCTTCTTTATGGGCGACAAGCGCGTGGATTAATTTGCCCCATCACGTCGCTGCATGATTGCTCAAACGAAAACGGCCCGCCTCACGTTTGTGGGGCGGGCCTTGCTGTTGCGGCTAGCGTTTCTTTCCGCGGAAGAAGAAGCCGTGCAGTGACGGCTTGAGGCCGCGATTGGCGCGATGCTCCTCGACGCGCTCGTGGATCGAAGCGACGCGCTCGATGACTTCGTCGGGAATCGGCACGTCGGGATTCATGTTCTCGACTTGGCTGACCTCGGCGGCGGCGACCTGGTCGATAATGGGCACGTCGTCGCGCGAGATGACAGGTGTGGCGTCTTCCTTCATCTTGCGATAACGCTGCATCATGTCGGTCTGTAGCTGCTGGGCCGAAGGCGGCGTCCAGATGATGGCGTTGGCGCCGGCGGCGATGGTTTCACGGATGCTCTCTGGCGTCTTGCCGCCCGGCGCGATGAGCGGCAGGTTGGGATAGTGCTCGCGCAGCTCGCGTAGGACCTGGGGCGTGTTCTTGCCGGCGGCGATGTTGAGAATCTTGGCGCCGGCGCGCACCTTGGCGTGGGCATCGTCGTCGCAGCGAACGACCGTGGCGATGACGGGGATGTCGGCGATGTTGGTGATGTGCTCTACCATCTCGGCAGTAGCGGGGGAGTTGACCACGCAGCCCGCCGCGCCCTGCATCTCGGAGACGGCTGCCATCTGCACGGAGCGCTTACCGGTCGTAGTTCCGCCGCCCACGCCTACAAAGACCGGGCACTCGGCGACGGTCAGCAGCGCTTGCGTAATGGCGGGCTGCGGCGTGAAAGGGTAGACCGCAAAGACGGCATCGGCGTTGGAGTTGCGGATAACCGCGACGTCGGTGGTGTAAATGAGCGACTTGATGCGTCGGCCGAAGAGCGTAAAGCCGCTGGCCTCCTCGATCTCGTCGGGCATGCGAAGGGCCGCCTTGCGCAGGCGCCCGTCGATGGGCAGGGGCTCCATAGGGAGTAGGCCGTTGGGCGTGACGGCTACTTGCGGCTCGGTGAACTCGTCTGCGAGCTCGACCTCGGAGAAATCGACCGAGGCGACGATGTCCTCGTGAACCTCGGCGGGCACATCGATGGGAGCTTGGTCGTTTGCCGCGGCAGGCGTGTCGAAGGAGCTGGTGCCGACGAAGGCGTCGACGCGCTCATTTAGATCGTTGAGGGTATCCATGGAGACTCGATTCTATGTGATGACGGCCGGCGCGATGCAGCCGGAATTGCGAATGCTAAATCGTTTGACGAGTTGATTTTTCCCCGCCGCGCCATCCGTTAGACCGAAGGGCAGGCGAACGTGAAGGAGCTGTGGTGGCGGGGATCGAGGTGCTATCTTGAAAGTCCCGTTTAAAAGAGAGGTGACGCGGTATGGAATTGACAGCAATGTTTGGCTCGATTGGCCTGTGTGTGGGCGCGATCGTTGCCGCCGCGGTCATCTACTTTGTGGTCACGGCCATTAAGGGCAAAAGGGCCGAACGCAAGGAGCACGCGATGCTTAAACAGCATCGCGACCAGCAGGGCAAACGCGCACAGAGATAGCTTGTTGAGTTTTGGATCCGTGCGCTAGCTGCGTTTTCGGATCAGGGCAATGTAGAAGCCCTCAAAGTCGCGGCTGGGCGGAATGGTGAGCGTGCCGGGCAGGCCGTTGGCGATGGCCGATACCTGATCCGCGGCAATGGCCTCGGTCAGGGTGTTGGACTCGATGCGCGGCTCCTCACCAGCTTCCTGGGCGCGGCGTGCTTCACTTTCGCTTGGCGTGCCGTCGAGGGGGATGAGCTCGCAGTCCATATGCTTGTCGAGGGCCTCTTGCAGGGCGTCCTCGTTTTCCTGCGGCAAGATTGAACAAGTGGAATAGACGAGCGTGCCGCCCGGTTTGAGGGCTCCCATGGCGCGGTCCAGAAGTGCTCGCTGCGAGCGGGCGCACTTGCTCAGCAACTGCTCGGTGAGGCCGCGCAGGCTTTTCTCGTTGCCGCTGATGACGGTGCCCGTGCCGGTGCAGGGAGCGTCGAGCAGGATGCGATCAAAGCGGAAGAACTCGTCGAGCTCGCGTGCGTCGATGCGCATGACGGGCACGTTTTTGGCACCTTGGCGGTGGAGGTTCGACTCAAGCTTTTCGGCGCGGGGAATGCTCATCTCACAGGCCGTGAGGTGTGCCTGGCCCTGGGTGAGGGCGGCGATCTGCGTCGTCTTGCCGCCGGGGGCTGCGCACATGTCCAGGATGTCCTCGCCTGCCTGGGCGCTCAGGACCAACGGCGGCATCATGGACGACAGGCTCTGCAGATAGATTTTGCCGTCGCGGTAGATGTCGAGATCCCACAGATCGGAAACCTGGGCCTCGGGCAGGATAAAGGCGTCCGGATACCAGGTAACGGTTTGGTGCGCGATGCCGGCGGCATCGAGCGCGGCGGCGATGTCCTCGGCGGTTGCCTTGAGCGTGTTGGCGCGCAGTGTGACCGGGCGTGTGGCCGCGGCACCAAAGCCCTCGATCATGAGCTCGGCATCGGCGGGCGCATAGGCGCCGGCGACCGTGTCGACCATAAAGCGCGGCAGATCGGCGGCGCAGGGAAGGACGGCAAGCTGGTCGGAAAGCTCGGTAGCAGCAAATTGCCTAAGCTTGAGCTCGGCCTTGACCTGCTTTTTCTGCTTACGACGACGCGGCTTGGACATCCGTCTTTCCTTCCCATTCCATTACATGTCGAGTGTTGTTTTAGTACTGGCTCTCGTGCTTGCTGAAGAAGTCGAAGCGCGGGGGCAGCGGCTTCACGCGGTGCTCGCCGGGCTTCTCGCCCAGGCTCTCCACAAACTCGTCCGTGGAGGCAAAGATGTTATCCCAGCTAAAGAAGGCGACCGGATCGACGTCGAAGTACTCGCAGATGAGCTCGCAGCCGGCCGGCACAATACCGTGCATCAGGACGGTCGCTACGCGCAGCTCGGTAAAGGCGTCGACGAGGGCCTGCGTCATGGCGGCGTTGGCCGGCTCGCCCTCGAGCTTGTTGGCGGCCTTGGAGGCATCGCTCCAGCGCTTGTTGGCGGCGCGCAGGTAGTCGTCGCACACGGCGAGCGCTCGGTGCGTCTCGAACTTGTACATGGCCTGCTCAAAGGCGAGGGCTGCCTGCTGGGCGGCTTCGACCACGGTGTCAGAAGCGGCACCGGCGGGGATGCAGCCGTTGCGGTAGGGGCTCTCGTCGCCTTCCTTGACGGCGACGCCGTAGAAGCAGCTGCGGGCCAGGCGGTTGAAGACGCCGGTCAGCAGCGCGCTCTCCTTAAGGGCCGGATCGATAACGCGCTTGTCGTCGCAGGCGCGCATCTCGTTGCCGTCCTTGTCCTTGCCGGTCACACGCGTGTCGTATGCCTTGGGGCTAAAGCTCACCGGCTTTTCGGACAGGCCGAGCGACAGCCAGTGCGCGCGCATCTGCTCGCAGGTGTAGTGGTTGAGCAGGTCGTCTGCCGGCGGGGGAGGCGTCTGCGAGGACGAGCTGGCCTTTTTGCCCATGTAGAGCAGGTGATAGCAGGCGCTGACGGTGCTCTGCGTAAGGTCCCAACCCAGGGCCTCCCACATGGCGGTCTGAGCGATGCAGTAGAAATAGATGTTGTCCTGACCGATGAACTGGTAGATCTGAGCGTCGTCAGAGCACCACCAGTCGCGCCAGTCGAGCGAGCTGTGCTGGTAGGTGGGAGCGGGTACCTGCGTGGAATCGGCAGCGGGCTCGCCCATGAGGGCGGCATCCTGGGCGGCGACGCCCTCGGTCACGCCGGCGGCCTTGGCATCGCGTGCGAGCACGGTACGCGTATAGCTGATGGGCGCCCACAGGCTCTCGGGCCAGCACCAGCAGGTGACGTCGGAGACGCCATCGACCTCGGGCACCGGAACGCCCCAGTCGATGTTGCCGGTGATGCGGAAGGGCACGAGCGCCTTGCCGCTGCGGAAACGCACGCCACCGTTGGCGAGCACCGCGTGGGCATCGTCGCGCTCCTTCCAGCTGGGGAAGGTGACGGTAAAGCTGCTCTTGTTGCCCTCGGGCTCCAGGACGGTGTGCTCGGGAAGCTGATCCTCGACGGCATCGAAGGCCTCGCGGAACTTGTTCTGGATGTAGAGCTGAGCCGGCAGCAGCCACTCCTCCATGGTCTTGGAGACCACGGAACGAACCTGCGGGTTCTGGGCGAGCTTGGCGGTATAGGTCTTCATAAAGTCGAGGTAGGCCGGCAGGTCGAAGTAGAGGTTGTCGACCGGGCGCAGCTCGGGCACCTCGCCGGTGAGCTGGCTCTTAGGCGCGATGAGCTCCTCGGGCTCAAACTGGTGACCCAGGTCGCACTCGTCGGCATAAGCCTTCTCGGACTTGCAGCCCTGGATGGGGCAGCGGCCGATCACCTGGCGGCCGTTGAGGAACGTGCCGGCCTTGGCGTCGTAGAACTGCAGCGTGGAGCGCTTGGAGATGGTGCCCTGCTCGTGCAGACGCTCGATAATCTCGGCGGTCACCTCGTTGTGAATCTGCGCAGCCGGCTCAAGGCCCGAGCCGCCGTAGATGTCACAGCTGATGTTGTAGTTGTTGAGGGTCGCGGCCTGGCGGGAGTGATTGGACTCGACGTACTCGCCGATGGACTTATCGTAGCCCTCGTTCTCCTTGAGCTTGCGGTAACTCTCCATGATGGGCGAGCCGTAGCAGTCGGTGCCCGAGGTGAAGATGACGTTCTCGCGGCCCAGACGGTCGCGCAGGAAACGGGCGAAGAAGTCGGCCGGGACAAAGACGCCGCCAACGTGGCCAAAGTGAAGGCCCTTGTTGCCGTAGGGCTCGCCGGCGGTAACGATGGCGCGGCGAGGCCAGCTGGGACGGTCGTTCATGGAGTATTTGGATGCCATGGGACTCCTTCGCATATGGTGAGGGCGCGGCCGGGCGCGGGGCTCGGCGGCGCGGTGGTCAATTCGTGCATATCGTTCGACATTATCGCACATGCGGACGGGTACGTGGCAGGGGCGCTATCCTAAGATGCTATGAATGAGATTTCCAACATACATGCGTTTGAAGACGAGGATTTTCTGCACGCCTGCTTTGTGTGGGGGATGGCCGTGCTCGGCGCATTTGCTGTGTGCTTGGTGCCGGTGTTTATGCTGATGGGCGGGCCTGCGGACTTGGATGCGGCTGACGCGGGCGGCTGGACCACGGTCTTGGGCTGGATAGTCGGCTTAGCTGCGGTTTCGGCGGCGTCATTTGCCGTGCACGAGCTGGTGCACGGTGTGTTTTTTAAGCTGCTGGCGCCTGCGGGCGCGCAGGTGACCTTTGGGGCGAATCGCGAGACGGCGATGATCTATGCCTGCGCCGAGGGCGTGGTGTATTCGCGCCGGCGGTACGTGGCAGTTTGCCTGGCGCCGACGGTTGTTGTGACGACAGCGTTTGCCCTGGGGTTTGCGTTCTCGGGCTATCCGCTGCTGTGCTACCTGGCGGCCGGCTTGCATTTGTCGGGCTGTGTGGGCGACTGGTACTACGTGCGAACCATTCTGCGCGATCGCCGCATTGTTGCCTGCGAGGACACGTCCTTTGGCGTGCGCTTTTTTGGGTGAGGAGATGTCGATGAAGCCGTTGTTGTTGCACGCCTGCTGTGCGCCGTGCTCTCTTGAGCCGGTCCGCCTGCTGCGCGAGGAAGGGTTTGAGCCCACAATCTGCTGGACCAACCCCAATATTCAGCCGCACGATGAATGGCAGCGGCGTTTGGACGAGCTGCGCCGGTGGTGTGCCGATGGCGACATCGAGCTTATCGAGGCGGGGGAGGACCGGGAGCGCTGGGAGGCCGGCGTGGCCCCGCTGGGCGCCGATCGACCCCGTCGCTGTCGCGCGTGCTATGCCCTGCGCTTGGCCGAGGCATGTCGTGTGGCCCAGGAACGCGGGTTTGAGTCTGTGGGCACGACGCTCGCCGTCTCGCCGTATCAGTTGTTCGAAACCTGCAATGATGTGTTGGAGCGTCTGGCTGCCGCCCGCGGTCTCACTCCGGTGATTCGCGATTTTCGTCCGTATTACCCCGAGGCGACACGTCGTTCGCGCGAGCTGGGTATGTATCGGCAGAATTACTGCGGCTGCCGATTCTCGGCCGTCGAGGCGGCCATGGACCGCGCCCGCATCCGCGACGAGCGCAAAGCCGCCAAAAAGTAGTTCATTTTGGGCTGGGGCTTTGAGCTGTCTGTGCGGTACGGTCGTTTTTGGGAAAGTCGATTTAATTAAGCGTGTGATCGTGGCTCGCTTGATACCAAACGACGACTCCTATGATTCTAATCCTCCGTTTGTTAAACATCAGATCCGGACTTGCTGTTGCATATGAATGGGACGACAGCACAATCATGTCGTTTCCTTCTGCAAATCGCCTAATTACCGGTGTTTTACCGTCTGCGAGCGCCAATACAGCACAGCCGTTCCAAGGCTTTGCGGTGGTATCGACAAGTAGTAAGCTGCCGGGAGGGTAAATGCGGGACATTTCGTCACCTTTGATTTTAACGAAAACGCTATGTGGGTGACGCTTGGCTACGTCTACAGGCGCGCAAGCATTTTGTTGGCTGTGCGTGATGCGGCGCTTTTGCGATTCGATATCGATGACGGGAAATGCGCCCTCCATTTCGTGGATAGCAGGGTCTTCGTCGGTGACGATTCTTTTATTTGCGAGCTTTACGGCCAAACCGTTTTCCTCGCCAACAAGTTCATCGCGGGTGCAACCGAAGAGCGCTTGTAACTTTTCAATATGGCGCTCACGGGGGGCATACCGACTTTTTTCCCAACGACAAACGGTCTCTTTAGATACCCCCAACATCTCTGCAAGTTGCGCCTGACCAAGATGCTCCATGGTGCGGAGTTTACGAATATTTGCCCCGAAGCCCATGGCTATAGATCCTCTCGCCACAGAGGGAGGCATAGACAGTTTGTGCCACCATAGCCTTTGGTGAGCTCGTCAATGGATAACGGGAATAATTCCATTCCTGCTTTCTCAAGCGCTTCGTTGGTCCAAACGTTTTCTTCATATACGCATAGTTTTCCTGGCGAGAGCGCAAGGATAGACGTTGCGTTGTTCCGGCGCTCTCTTTCGTAGGCGGTTTGATTCCCGCCTCCGCAGTCAATTACTTTTATTGGTTCGCAACAGGCTGCAGAGAGTATTTCCGGAATCGTGCGATCGATAGGAGTGATCGTAAGGCCCTTTCCGGATCGTTTTAGTTGAATGCTGTATGCATCAACGGCATTGCATATCTCACGATCGATGAGGAACGCGTCGTGATCAATTCTACTTATGAACGTATCGAGGTGGATACGCAGCCCGTCAGAGGGGACTCGAATCGCAATTAGCTCGGTAGTCTGGAATTTATTTGAGGTCAGGAGCTCTTTGGCAAGTGACTCGACGGCGGCGGGTTCAGTTCGGTCAGAGATTCCAACTAATAATGTCTTAGCACTGATAACAAGAATGTCTCCGCCTTCGATATGGTAACTACTCCTGTTCAAATCACATACCGGGGTTTCTCCCATGATCTTGTGGTGGGTGAATATCTGCCGGTATAAGGCGACCTCACGATCACGCTCAGGCCAATACATATGATTTAGGATGATGCCGTCTCCGACTACCACAGCAGGATCACGAGTGAAAAAAAGCGTGTTGAGGGGATTGACCAAGAGCGAGGCGGGGTCAAATTGCTCGTGCACGAGCGCCCGTAGTGTTTCCGACTGGTTTGAACATAGCTCAGTGTCTCCAAAGCGAATGCCGTTAAGTACTATATTCACCAATTCCTGGGTGTTCTTAGCGTTCTCAAACAGCTGGGTTATTGTCTCGAGGAACTCTCTGCCTGTTGCCCCACTGCAACGGAGGTAGTCATCAATAAAACATTTAAGTGATTGGGGCTCAGTTTCAAGTGAGTCTTCGAGAAGGTCCCTAATTTCAATGGTTTCTACGCCATGCTTCTCAAGCAATTGAACCATGGAATCGTGCTCATATATTGCTTTGTCGAGGTCAAAACGACCGCTCCATTTTCGCAGGGAGAAAACTTGGCTGAAGTCGGCATCAGGGTAGTTTTGTGTTTCAGTTCCTGGTCGATGGACAAGTACGGCTTTTAAATGACCGATTTCATTTGTTATGTGTACGCCTTGCATGTCTGTCTCCTGTCCTGCTGGTTTTTATATAAGGCTAAGGCAGGTTCCTTGTTGTGTTGCGGAAAAGTTAAAAGACGTATGTAATTGATAAATAACATCAATTTTAAATATCAGATTGATTAATAACGTCAATTTAGCTGCCGTTCATAGGTGAAAAGCGACACGATGGCGATGGTTGGCCGACCGCCGCTGAGCAACCTCATACATTTATGGTGCCAGCTGGATAGATGGGAAAAGGAATGAAGGAGGAGATATGGCGGCGGAAAGTTCGAAAGGCATCAAGCAGTTCAAGGTCCCGCACGTATATGCGATCATCTTTGCACTTATGGTCATCTTCGCTGTTCTCACGTGGATTGTTCCCTCTGGGTCCTATCAGCGTCAGGAGGTGAACGGTCGTGAAGTCACTGTCGCAGGTACGTATGAGCAGAGTGAAAAGACATATATTGACGAGGAAACCGGGGATGAAGTAGATCTCAGACAAGGCGTCTTCGATGTTCTTCAGGCTCCAACGCGCGGTATACAAGAGGCAATTGAGGTCGTTGCATTCATCTTGATTGTGGGCGGTTCGTTTCAGGTTATTACTAAAACGGGTGCTATCACGAGCGGAATGGGTCGTGTCGTTCGCCGCTTTAAGAACAAAGACATTCTAATTATTCCTATTGCGATGGTTCTCTTTGCATTGGGCGGAACGAGCTTTGGCATGGCGGAAGAAACTCTCCCGTTCTTTGCGATCTTCATGCCAATTATGATGGCTATGGGCTTCGACTCGATGACGGCGTTCATGGTCGTGTTCGTTGGAGCGCGCACGGGTTACATCGCCTCAACGATTAATCCGTTTAATGTTCTCATTGCGCAAGGTATTCTTGGTATTCAGGGCAACCCCCAGCTGTGGCTGCGTATGATTGCCTGGGTTGTTTTGACTGCCGTTGCAATTACTTGGGTTGTCCTCTATGCACGAAGGGTAAAGAAGAACCCTGAGTCATCGATCACATTTGAGGATGATATCGCCAAGAAAGTCGAGTTCGCTGCCGATGAATCTGCCCTTGACGCGGAATTTACGGGTCGTCAAAAAGGCGTGCTTGCGGTATTTATCGCTGGTATGTGCCTTATCATCTGGGGACTTGTGACCCAGGGCTGGTATATGAACGAGATTTCTGCGGTCTTTTTGGCCATGGGCCTGTTGGCTGGTGTTATTGCGGGCTTTAGTCAGGACGTCATCGCTCAGGAATTTGTTGCGGGTATCGCTGACTTTGCTTTCTCGGCAATTGTCGTTGGACTTGCGCGTGGCATCCTTGTCATTGCCTCTGACGGCATGATCATCGATACCATCCTCAATGCGCTCGCCACTGGTCTGGGCGGCATCCCGGCGGTTCTCTTTACTACGCTTCTTTATGCGGTTGAGAACCTCCTGGCGATTCTGGTTCCCAGCTCATCTGGCCTTGCAGCACTGACCGCTCCCATTTTTGGACCTTTGACCGAACTCATGGGCCTTAATCCCGAGGCCGCCGTGTGGGCTCTCTCCATGGGTAGCGCGACGATGTCTTTGATCTGTCCTACTAGCGCCATTCTTGTAGCGGGTTTGGGCGTGTGCAAGATCAAGCTTGGCCAGTGGTGGAAGACCGTTTGGAAATTCTTCTTGGTCGTGTCGCTCATCAATATCGTATTCGTAGCAATCTCGGGACTTATTGCCCTGTAGGTTTCATGGCTGAAATGGAGTAACAGGAATGTCTAAAGGACTGAATGTACACAGCGAGATTGGTAAGCTCAAGAAAGTTGTGCTTCACCGCCCCGGTCGTGACCTTGTGAACGTAAAGGCAGAAGAGTTCGATGATGTCTGGATTCACGACTGTTTCTATCTTGATGTGGCTCAAAAGGAGCATGATGCCTTTGCGGATCTTCTGAGGAGCGAAGGTGTTGAGGTTCTCTATATGGAGAAACTCGTTGCTGAAGCGCTGGATGCATGCCCCTCGGCTCGCGCTGAGTTTACCGATACATTTATGGCTGAGAGCGGGATTGTCAATCCTATGCTTGAGCAGGCTGTTCGTGAAAAGCTCGACGCTATTTCAGATTCGTATCAGTTTGTACTTGAGGCTATGGGGGGGTATCGTTATCGTGACCTTGAGCTGCCTCGCGTTTCGACTACGCTTAGTATGATGGATAATGAGGATGCGAAGCCCGATGATTTGGTGTTGAAGCCTCTTCCGAGTTCATATTTCTCTCGCGATCCTCTTGCTTCCGTGGGCAAAGGCGTTCTGCTTCACCATATGTATTGGAAACAGCGAGATCGTGAAGTGCCCTTCTACGAAGCGATTTTCAAATACCATCCCGATTATGCAGGGACTCCGATTTGGTACGACCATAAGAATCCCTGGCATATCGAGGGCGGTGATGTGCTTAACATTAACGCTCATACCTTGGCTATTGGAATTAGCCAGCGAACTGAGGCGGCTGCGATTGAGGAGCTTGCAAAGAATTTGTTCTGGGGATCTGGGAATTCTGAGATCGATACCGTTTACGCTATTAAAATCCCCAACGGCTATGCTTACATGCATCTTGACACCGTTTGCACCATGGTGGATTTCGATAAGTTCACAGTTTATCCCGGTATTTTTGAGACCCTTCGTGTTTATCGTCTGACTCGTGGTGACTCTGAGGGAATGGTCGCTGTTCAAGAGATTGATGACACGCTTGAACATATTCTTGAAATGGCTACTGGCGTGGAGAAGGTGCAGCTTATTGAGTGCGGTGCCGGCGATATGGTTGAGGCATCTCGCGAGCAGTGGAACGACGGGTCGAACACTCTTGCCGTTGCTCCTGGTAAAGTCTGTGTTTACGAGCGCAATGTTGTCACAAATGATGAGCTCTACAAGAACGGTTTGGAACTTTTGGTCGTTCCCTCCGAGGAACTGTCCCGCGGTCGTGGTGGCCCGCGCTGCATGAGCATGCCCTTCTGGCGCGAAGATATTTAGTTGCAAATCCACTGTGATGGGAGATGGCGAATATGGGTGTTAATATCGCTGGGCGCAGTTTTCTGAAGCTGCTTGATTACACGACGGAAGAGATTGAGTATCTGCTTGAGCTTTCTGCTAACTTCAAAAGCATGAAGCGTGCCGGTGTTCCGCATAAATACCTTGAAGGCAAGAATATTGTTTTGCTATTTGAGAAGACTTCCACGCGTACTCGCTGCGCCTTCGAAGTTGGTGCACTTGACCTTGGCATGGGTGTAACTTATTTGGATCCGGGCTCGTCTCAGATGGGCAAAAAGGAGTCGATTGAGGACACGGCTCGCGTCCTTGGCCGCATGTATGACGGAATTGAATACCGCGGCTTTGAACAGGCGAAGGTTGAGGAGCTTGCTGCAAAAGCTGGGGTTCCCGTTTGGAATGGGCTGACTACTGAATTTCACCCGACTCAAGTGCTTGCCGATATTCTGACCATGCGTGAAGAGTTTGGAGAGATTAAGGGCAGGAAACTTACATTTTTTGGTAAGGCGGCCGGAAACGTCGCTGATTCGCTCATGGTCATTTGCGCTAAGCTCGGCATTAACTACTGTTCTTGCGGCCCAATCGGGGGAAATTCGGAGGGGGCTACATCCTATGATCCTGAACTCCTTGCAGAATGTAGTCGTATTGCGGCCGAGCATGGATCGACGATTACCATTACAGAGGATATTGAGGAAGGCGCTCGTGATGCCGATGTAATTTACACGGATGTTTGGGTTGGCATGGGTCAGCCCGCAGAGCTGTGGGAAAGCCGCATTAAGCTCATGTCGCCGTATCGTGTGACCGCTGAGGTGATGTCTATGGCAAAGCCCGAGGCGATTTTCCTCCACTGCCTTCCGAGCTTCCACGATACTAATACTACTGTTGGTGCCGAAATTGCTGAGAAGTTTGGAGTTACCGAAATGGAAGTCACGGACGAGGTTTTTGAGTCCGATAAGTCTCGTGTTTTCCAAGAAGCGGAGAATCGCATGCATACGATTAAGGCGGTGATGTACGCAACGCTTAAGTAGCGGGGCGTTGAGAAAACAGTCGCAAATCTGTTTCCATACTATATTTCTCTCAACAAGCTGATAGGATACAGGGGAGAATGATGCGCGCGTCAGTCGATTTTTTCGACTGACGCGCTTTGTGAAAGAGGCAAAGATGCGTACCGATGATTTTGACTACAACCTTCCCGAGGAACTGATTGCCCAAGCTCCTGCCGAGCCGCGCGACTCCTGCCGCCTGCTGGTGGTTGATCGCAAGGGCTCCCAGGCGGGAACGCCGCTGGAGCACGGCGGTACCGTTGAGCACCGCATCTTCCGCGACATCATCGACTATATCGAGCCGGGCGACGTGCTCGTCATCAACAAGACGCGCGTGATGCCGGCCCGCCTGATCGGTCGCAAGGCCGGCTCGGGCGGCGTGGTCGAGACGCTGCTGCTCAAGCGCCGCGAGGATGTGGATCCGCTGGGCCATGTCTGGGAGTGCCTGGTCAAGCCGGGTAAGCGCCTGAAGCCCGGTGCTCAGATTGAGTATCGTGCGGGTGGCGCCCATGCGAGCGAGGGCGCGCCCGTGGTGCTGACGGCCGAGGTCGTCGACTTTGTTACCGATAGCCGCGGTGGCCGTCTGGTGCGCTTTGAGCCGGCCGGTTGCAATGCCGCCGGCGACCCGCGCACGCTCGACGAGGCCATCCACGCTGCCGGCCACGTGCCGCTGCCGCCCTACATTACCGATTACGAGGGCGATCCCGAGAAGTACCAGACCGTCTACGCCATGAAGGAGGAGCACTCGGCTGCCGCTCCTACGGCGGGTCTGCACTTTACTCCCGAGCTCATGGCCGCTATCGAGGCCAAGGGTGCGAAGTTTGCCGCCGTCGAGCTCGAGGTGGGCATCGATACCTTCCGTCTGGTGGAGGAGGACGACCCCACGCAGCACGTCATGCACACCGAGCGCTACCACGTGTCGCAGGAGGTTGTCGATGCCGTGCATAAGGCGAAGGCCGAGGGGCACCGCGTGATCGCCGTCGGCACTACCGCGGTGCGCTCGCTCGAAAGCGCCTTTGACACGGACGCGCCGGTGTCCGATCCGGCCGTGACGGCGCGCTATTTTGAGGGCCGTGAGGACGGCGCCGACACGCTCGGCCGCGGCGACATCGTGGTGCGCGAGAACGCGACAACGCAGCTCTACCTCATGCCCGGCTCGACCTATCACGTGGTCGACGCGCTGATTACGAACTTCCACGTGCCGCGCTCCACACTCATGATGCTCGTGAGCGCGCTTGCCTCCCGTGACCAGATCATGGATGCCTACGCCGCTGCTATCGAAGAGCGCTACCGCTTCTTCAGCTTTGGCGACGCGATGCTCATTTTGTAAGTTACGCGGTTCTACGAACCGCGTAACTGCTCGACGCTGCGCGGGCCGCATTTGGACAATCTGACGTTCAACTTCAAGGGCGCGACCAGAAGGTCAGCGCCCTTTCGTTTCACGTCACCTTGTCTCAAATGCGACCCGCTCGCTGTCCGTCCTCTACCTGCGGCGTTGTCTTGCTCCGGATGCGGCAGTTAGGGACGTTCCTTTTCTGCCGGCAGTTTGGGACACTCCTTGTAGTCATTGGGGACGTTCTTAAATGACTACTTGCTCGCGAACAGCCAGACTAGGATGATCGCCAGGATTGCGGCGACGATGCAGACGATGGCGCCGGTGAATTTGATGCGTGAGTCGCGGGTACGCTCGCGCACCGCGTCCTCGGTGGCTTCGAGCTGGGTAACCTCTCGCTCGGTCTCGGCGTGTTCGGCTTTGTCTCGGGCCAAGGATCCTGCAAGCGACTCAGTGATCTCTGGGTGGTCGTGCACCTCGGTCGCCTGTTCGATAATCGACTGCGCATGCGCGGCATCTGCTTGGGCGTTGGCTATGCTCTGCTCTTGGTCGCGGCGTGCCTTGTCCTCGGCAGCGATCTTCTCGCGCAGTTCGCGCTGGCGCGTTGCAGCGGCGGTTTTTGCGGTCTGCAGCTCGTCGCGCGCGGCATCGGCCTCCGCCGTCACGGCCTGATGGGCTCGCTTGGCGTCGGCGATGGGGGCTTGCGCCTGCTCGACGGCCTGCTCGGCTGCGGCAAGCGAGTGTTCAAGGTCGGCGGTGATGCGCGGGACATCTTCTTCGGCTTTACGCAGGGCATCTGCCGTGTCGGAGATCTGCATCGAGAGCTCGCTGGTGCGCACCGTATAGTTGGCGGGATTTGCCGAGGGATTGCGTTGCAGCTCGGCATACTCATGACGCAGCGTCTCGAGCTGGGCGCGCGTGGCGTCGACGGTTTGTTGTGCGGCGGCAATGCCGGCGTCTCGCTCGGCCTTTACCTTGTCGCGGATGCGCTTGGAATCCTCAAGACGTCGAATGAGGCGGTTGCCGGTCTCGCGCGAGCTCGCCTCGCGGGCCTCCACGGCATCGAGCGCGGCCTTCAGGCGGAGCTCAGTCGCGTCATCCTCTGTCTTCATTTGTTCGAACTGACCCTTGAGCTCTGTCGCTTTGGCGGCGTGGGCATCACGGTCAATCTCGGCGGCCGCTGCAGTCTTTTGGGCCGTGGCAATCGCCTGGCGCTGGTCGGCGACGATCTGGTCGTAGCGGCCTGCGATATCCTGGCGCGTCTCGAGTTCCTCGGCCTGATCGGCAATGCGCTGCTCAAGTTCGGCCAGGTGGGCGCGGGCATCGGCAAGTGCCTTTTTCGCGGCATTCATCTCGCGCATGGCCGAGGCACCCTGGGCGATAAAGGCGCCCACGGCGTTCGCTGTGTTCGAGACAGCGGTCCCCAGATCGCGGCTCGCGGCGGGGGAGTGCGGGGCGGTCGGGCGAGCGGTGTCGGCGGCGTCCGCATCGGCAGCCTGCGGCGCGGCGATATTGCCGGTACCGCCCTCGACCACAGAAAAGCCTGCTGCGTGCGGATCGACCGCATCGGCGCCAATCGTGGGGTGCTCGAGCTGCAGAAACGAGGGCATGGTGCTGCCCTGGTCGGCAACCGGAGTCTCGCCGGGCACAAAGGTCGAGGCCGCCTCGGCGGCCTCCTCTTCCTCGGCATCAATATCGGCATCGGCGACGGCGTCTTTCATCGCTTTGACAGCATCCATCATGGAGTCCATGACGGCATCGAGCTCTTCTTCCGAAGACACCTCGATGGGGCCCGCTGCTTGCGGGGCGTCGTCCTGTACAGGGGCGTCGTCCTGAGCGGGCGCATCGTCGTTTTGCTCATCGGCGTTTTCTGTTTCGGGGGTTTCCGCCGTAGCGCTTTCGTCCAAGATGGGGTCGTCGATGTCGATACCATCGCAGGTCACAGCGTCAGTATCTGCGGTGACGTCTGCGGGATCATCAATATGCTGTTGAGTCTGGGGGTCCAGCTCGTCTGTCATAGGCATGTGCTCCTCATCGTTGTTTGTCACCCTATGATAAAGTCTCGCGCCGACATCCCGCGCGCCGCAGCAAAGTTTCAAAACGTGTTCGATGGCTCGTTTGGCTGACAAAAATTCGGCCTCTTTATCCAGTTCGTGCTTGACATTCCCTTCGCCGAATGACGTTGTGCCGTTCGCCTGCTGCGGTCTTTATTTTTCACTTGAACCCGCTAAAGTTGCATTTCAGCTTTTGGCGCGTGAAGTTGGATGCGCGCAGTCGGCGGGTGGGCCCGTCGCGATTTGAAAGGACTTTGTATGGGACTTTTCACTGGTAAGACCGTGATCGTCACCGGCGGCGGCAAGGCCACGCTTAAGGACGGTTCCGCTGGCTCCATCGGCTACGGCATCGATATCGCTTTTGCCAAGGAGGGCGCGAACCTCGTCATCACCGGCCGCAACGTCGCTAAGCTCGAGGCCGCCAAGGAGTCTCTCGAGGCCGAGTACGGTGTCAAGGTTCTGCCTGTTCAGGCCGATGTTTCAGCCGGTCAGGACAACGAAGCCGTCGTCCAGAACGTCATCGACAAGGCCATTGAGGAGTTTGGCCGCATCGACGCCGTCGTCAACAATGCTCAGGCCAGCGCCTCGGGCGTGACCATCGCCGATCACACCATGGATCAGTTTAATCTGGCCATTTACTCCGGTCTGTATGCTACCTATCTGTACATGCAGAAGGCCTATCCGCACCTGAAGGAGACCAAGGGCTCCGTGGTCAACTTTGCCTCGGGTGCCGGCCTGTTTGGCAACTATGGCCAGTGCAGCTATGCTGCCGCCAAGGAGGGCATCCGCGGCCTGACCCGCGTTGCCGCCAACGAGTGGGGCAAGGACGGCATCAACGTCAATATCGTTTGCCCGCTTGCTTGGACCGCTGCGCTCGAGAACTTCCAGGATGCCTATCCCGAGGCGTTTAAGGCCAACGTCCACATGCCGCCGGCTGGTCACTACGGCGACGTCGAGAAGGAGATCGGCCGCGTGGTCGTTCAGCTCTGCGGTCCCGACTTTAAGTACATGAACGGCGAGACCGTCACCCTCGAGGGTGGCATGGGCCAGCGGCCTTAGGGGTTACGCGGTTTTACCAAACCGCGTAACGGCTCGACGCTGCGCGGTCACCAGGGCGACAACTTGTCATTCAAAGAGGGTGGCATGACCAGAAGGTCTATGCCGCCCTCTTTTCATGCCAATTTGTTCGCTCTGGCGACCGCTCGCTGACGTTGCCAAAACATCGGTGTTGCTGGAGTAGTCGTTGGGGACGTTCTTAAATGACTAGTCGAAAGGGACGCTCTTGCCGGCACTTGGGGACAGTCCCTAAGTGTCGGCAGATTGGGACATTCCTTTGCAAGATGGCGCTGAAGATTGTCCCCGACGACTAGTCGTTTAAGAACGTCCCCAACGACTGGTCGTTTAATGCACCAGTTTCTGTCGAGTCGGTGCTCTTTGCGGGTTGCCCGTATAATGGTTTGCGTATGAACCGCAACCAAGGAGTTCCAGTTTATGGACCAGAGCCTTTTTAAATTCGACCTGATCGCCGAGGACCCGACGACGCATGCACGTGCCGGCGTGCTGCACACCCCGCACGGCGACATCGAGACGCCAATCTTTATGCCCGTGGGCACCAAGGCAAACGTCAAGGGTATTCCTACCGAGACCGTCAAGCAGCTCGGCGCCCAGATCGTGCTTGCCAATACCTATCACCTGTCCATGCGTCCCGGCGAGGATACCATCGCCGAGCTGGGCGGCCTGCACAAGTTTATGAACTGGCACGGCCCCATCCTCACCGACTCGGGCGGTTTCCAGGTGTTCAGCCACAACGACGCGGTCAAGCTCACCGATGAGGGCGTGCGCTTTATTGTCAACGATTACGACGGCCGCCACGTGTTCTGGACGCCCGAGGACAACATGGAAATCGCCATGAAACTCGGCTCCGACATCTGCATGCAGCTGGACCAGTGCCCGGGCTATCCCGCCACGCGCGCCTACGTTGAGCGCGCCGTTGAGCTGTCGAGTATGTGGGCCGAGCGCTGCTATAAGGCGCATACCCGCGACGACCAGGCGCTCTTTGGCATTGTTCAGGGCGGCATGCACCTAGATCTGCGCCTGCGCTCGCTGCGCCATTTGGAGGAGTGCGGCGACTTCCCCGGTTACGGCATCGGCGGCTACTCGGTGGGCGAGGACCACGAGACCATGTTCGAGACCCTGGCACCGCTCGTAAGCGAGTACATGCCCAAGCACAAGCCACGCTACCTGATGGGCGTCGGCAACCCCACCACCCTCGTGCGCGGTGTGGGCGTGGGCATCGACATGTTCGACTGCGTGCTGCCGACGCGCACCGGCCGCATGGGCACGGCGTTCTCCAGCGAGGGTCGCCTCAACTTCCGCAACGCGCGTTTTGCGCACGACGACGGCCCCATCGATCCCACCTGCACCTGCCCGGTGTGCACGGGCGGCTACAGCCGCGCGCTCATCCGCCACATGGTCACGCAGAAGGAGATGCTCGGCGGCATTCTGCTGTCGATGCACAACATCTACTACCTGCTCAACCTTATGCAGCGTGCCCGCCAGGCCATTATCGAGGGCCGTTACGGTGCATTCGTGAGCGACTGGATGAACAGTCCTGCTGCGGTGGATTACTAAGGGCGACAGGCACGCTTGCAGAGCGTGGGCAACGGCAAAGGTTGAGCGGCAGCCGCTCGTCACATTCGCTGACGCCGGCTGCGCGACCGCTGACCGATGCCTTGCAAGCGCTTGATGCAACGTGGGTACCATACCGAATAGTTGATGTTCGGGCGGGTGTTTGGCGCATGGCGTCGACCCCGCCCGCTTTTCTTTTTCTCGATAGGAGTACCCATGATTAAGAATGAGAACGTCGAGGGCGAGCCGGCCTACGACGAGACGTACCGACGCGGTCCTGTGGTCATGCGCGGTCCCATGATTCCCAAGGACAACACCTACGCCAACCTGCTGGCGCCCGAGGAGTCGACCGACTGGTTGCATGCCGATCCGTGGCGCGTACTGCGCATTCAGGCTGAGTTTGTCGACGGCTTTGGCGCGCTTGCCGAGCTCGGGCCCGCGGTGACCATCTTCGGTAGCGCCCGCACGCCCAAGACCGATCCGCTCTACAAAGCGGCGCGTACCGTCGGGCGCAAGATCGCGCAACGTGGCGTGGCGGTCATCACCGGTGGCGGCCCTGGCATCATGGAAGCGGCCAACAGGGGAGCGGCGAGTGTCAATGGCAAGTCAGTTGGCCTGGGCATTGAATTGCCGCACGAGCAGGGGCTCAACAAATACGTAAACCTCGGTATGGACTTCCGCTACTTCTTTGTGCGCAAAACCATGTTCGTTAAGTACAGCTCGGGCGCCATCGTGTTTCCCGGCGGCTTTGGCACGCTCGACGAGATGTTCGAGGTGCTCACGCTGGTGCAGACGCACAAGGTCAAACGCATGCCGCTCGTGCTGGTGGGCAGCGAGTACTGGCAGGGCCTGTTCGACTGGCTCAACGGCCCGGTGATGAGCGCCGGTATGATCAGCCCGCTCGATCCGGATCTGGTACACATTACCGATGACCTCAACGAGTCCGTCGACATTGCGCTCAGCGGGTTGATGTAGAGCAATCGTGCCCACCGCGACATGAATATGTATGGCAATCTGATGCTATCTAACGTCAGTTTGCCGTTTATATTGGGTATACTGATGCAAAAGACGAGAGCGAGGAGGTCGCAAATGTCTACAGCAACAGTTAAGCCTACGACGGTTCGCATCGAAGAGGGGCTCAAGGAGCAGGCGACTGAGTTCTTGGATTCGGTCGGCCTCAGCCTCAATTCCTATCTCAATCTTGCCGTTCGGCAGCTGGTAAATCAGCGAAAGATTCCTTTTGAGATTGTAGGAAGGGCGGAGGTGCCCAACGAGGCGACGAGGCGTGCCATGGTGATCGCCGAGGCCCATGAGTTGGGGGTTTTGCCGGACGATAGCCCGTCATTCAACAACGCTGATGAGCTTATATCATTCCTCGATGAGGACTAGCGATGTTTGAGATTAAAGTCGAGGCTCAGTTTAAGGCGGATTATAAACGGACGATGCGCATCCATCCGCAGCTAAAAACCGAGTTTAAGGCGGCGGTCGCAGAGCTTGCAGCTCACGGCTCGCTTCCCGCGGAATATGGCGCCCATGAGCTTTCAAACCCGGGCGGAAACTACAACGGCCACATCGATTTCCATCTATCCGATGGCTTGGTCGATGTGGTCGTTCTTTATCTTCCCCATAAGACTAACCCAGTGATTAGGCTGGTAAGAATGGGCGCTCATCAGGAGTTGTTTCAGGGTCCGCTGGGCTGATCGCTGATTTCTAAGTTGCGGTGGAATGGGGATTGATTGGCGGCTAATAAGCCAAAAACAGTCCCCATTTCACCATAACTGATGTGGGCGTCCCTAGCGAGTTGGCTGGTAGCGGGGGCAGTAGCTGATGGCGATGGCGTCGACGCCTACATGGGTGGCGATGGTGCAGCCGATGGGGCCGGTGCCGGCGTCTACGTAGTCCTGGCCTGCGAGTGCCTCGTCGACAAGCTCCTGCTCCTCGGCGGCACCGGTCGTGAGCACGCGCACGCTGGAGCCCGGATGCTCGGCCAAAAACGCGAGGCAGTCTGCCATGGTGTTGGCGACGATGCGCTTGGCGCCGCGGCCCTTTTTGATCGCCTTGATCTCGCCCGACTGCCACTCCGGCGAAACGGCCAGGCGAATGTTGAGCATATGCGTGAGCTGGCCGGCGAGCTTGGGCGCGCGGCCGTTCTTAACGAGGTTCTCGAGCGTGCGGGGAATCAGCAGCAGGTGGGCGTCGGGCAGCGTCGCGCGGATCTGCGCCTCGGTTTCGTCCAGGCTGCGGCCATCTTCGCGCATGGCCCGCGCATACTCCACCAGCAGGCCCTCGGCGCCCGAGCCAGTGCGCGAATCGATGCAGCGAACGTCGAGCTCGTGGGTCTCGGCGACCAGGCATGCGTTGGAATAGCAGGCGGACCATTCGCTGCACAGCGAGATAAAGATCGCGCTGTCGTGGCCGTCAGCACGCACGCGGTCAAAGAGTGCCTTGAACTCGCCGGCACTCGGCTGCGAGGTGTGCGGCAGCTGCTCGGAGCCGGCCATGCGGGCGACGTACTCTTGGGCGGTAATCTGCACCTGGTCGAGCAGGTCCTCGCCCTCGATAATCACATGCAGTGGAATCACGTAAATGCCGAGCTCTTGGGCACGGGCGGGGGAGATGTCCGACGTGGAGTCGGTTATGATGGCAAAAGACATAATTGCACCTTTCGTTGGGGCGCTTTCGCGCCGCCTTCTGAGAGCAAAGTGCGACAAGTATAGTGGAGTTGCTCTACATTGC
The DNA here is from genome assembly GCA_958445985.1 of uncultured Collinsella sp. Classification (GTDB taxonomy): domain Bacteria; phylum Actinomycetota; class Coriobacteriia; order Coriobacteriales; family Coriobacteriaceae; genus Collinsella. The sequence goes on from CAUCUN010000002.1 coordinate 185,332, forward strand.
TAGGTTCAATTGTTGAATAGTCAACAGTTTGAAGTGTCGGTGTGGAAATCATCAACTGGGGAAGAGGGATGCCGATGGCGGCATTACAGCTATGCGAGCGGCCGATTGTGTTGTTCGATTTTGACGGCACGGTGGCAGATACGGGTCGGGCGGTGATGACCTCGACGCGCAAGACGCTTGCCGCGCGCGGGTTTTCGGAGGCGCAGATGGGTGACCTGCGTCGCATGATCGGGCCTCCGCTGTGGAAGAGCTTCCATGACTTTTATGGCTTTTCCCGCGAGGAGTCGCTCGTGGTGGCCGACGAGTACCGTGCCTTTTTTGATGAGCTGGGACCGGAAGAGTATCCCGTGTTCGATGGAATGCCCGAGCTGCTCGATGGCCTTGTCGCGCAGGGGCATCGCTTGGCCGTGGCGACGTCACGCATGGAGGCAAAGTGCATTGACATGGTGGGCGAGCTGGGGCTTTTGCAGTTTGAGGCGGTGGTTGGCATGAATCCACCGCAGGGGCGCGAGACCAAGGCCGATTCGGTCCGCGATGCCCTGGCGGCCCTGGGCGCGACCGCGGACGAGGCCGTGATGATTGGCGACCGCTTTAACGACGTCGAGGGCGCGCACGCGATGGGCGTGCCGTGCATTGGCATCTATTCGGGTGCGGCGGCGCCGGGGGAGCACGAGGCTGCGGGCGCCGATGCGGTGGTGCACTCGGTGGCCGAGCTTGCTAAACTTTTCGCTATATAAGTATTTGATGTGAGGGGCGGGCACGCTCGCCGCTCATTGGTAAGGAGGTCGTCCATGAATCAGGTGGAGCAGAGCGTTGCCGAGTATGTCGACGAGGTCTGGGAGGATGTCGTCGCCGATATCGAGCGGCTGGTGAGCTATCCGTCCGTGGCGGTTTCTGCTAATGCGGAGCCCGGCGCACCGTTTGGCCGTCCGGTTCGTGACGCGCTCGATTGCGCGCTCGGCATCGCGCAGAAGCTCGGCTACCAGACAAGCGACGACGAGGGCTATGTGGGCATTGCCGATATCCCGGGCCGCGGCGACAAACAGCTCGCGACCATCTGCCACGTGGACGTGGTTCCCGCCGGTCCCGGTTGGAACACCGACCCGTTTGCGATGGAGCGTCGCGAGGGCTGGCTGCTCGGTCGCGGCGTTATCGACGACAAGGGCCCGGCGGTGCTGTCGCTCTACGCCGGTGCCTACCTGCTCAAGCACGGCATTGTGCCGCGCTATACCTTCCGCGCGCTGCTGGGCTGCGATGAGGAAGTGGGCATGTCCGACGTTCACCATTATCTGGAGAACCACGCAGACCCCGACTTTTTGTTTACGCCCGATGCCGAGTTCCCGGTCTGCAATGCCGAGAAGGGCCAGTTTGGGGCGACGTTTGTGAGCCCCAAGATCGACGGCGGGCGCATTGTGTCCTGGAGCGGTGCCGAGGCGAGCAACGCCATTCCGTCGCAGTCCATCTGCGAGCTCGCGATTGCCGCCGATGAGCTGCCGGCGCCGGTCGAGAACGCCGACCGCTTGGAGATTACGGCGCTCGATAACGGGCACGCGCAGATTTTTGCCCATGGCATTGGCGGTCATGCCTCGATGCCCGAGGGAACGATTAACGCCGTCGGCCTGATCGTGGCGTATCTGCGCGAGGCCGAGGACGCGTTTGGTGCACGCGACGAACGCCTGCTGACGCCTGCCGAGCACGAGTTCGTCAAGTTCCTGGCCTTTGTGCATGCGGATGCCTATGGCCGCGGCCTGGGTATCGATGCGACGAGTCCGGCGTTTGGCCCGCTTACCTGCAACGCTGGCGTCATCCGCGTGGCGGATGGCCATATTGAGCAGGTCATCGACGTGCGCTTCCCCGACAGCACGAGTGCCGATACCATCCGCGAGCAGCTCGACCCGCTCGTGGGCCGTTTTGGCGTGACGTGTCAGCTGGGTCGCGCTAAGGTGCCGTTCTCGGTGTCTGCCGACGATCCGGCCGTGAAGGCGCTTATTGATACCTATAACGAGTTTACGGGCAAGCATGCTGAGCCCTTTGCTATGGGCGGCGGCACGTACGCGCGCAACTTTGCCCGCGCCGTATCGTTTGGCCCCGAGGAGACCGGCCTGGAGCTGCCCGCATGGGGCGGCCAGATGCACGGCCCCAACGAGTGTGCCAGCGAAGAACAGCTCAAGCAGGCGCTCAAGATCTATATTGTTGCGATCCTCCGTTTGAATGAATTAGAGCTTTAAGGTCACGGCGTTTTACCAATCTTAGTTGCGGTGGAATAGTTCCTAGAATGGGCCATTTGATGGCCAAGCAGGAACTATTTCACCGCAACTTTGTTTTTATTGGTGTAAAAGGTGCGCCATGTTCGGCGCTGGATTGTTATCCGTTTGTAAAGGCTGGGCAGAGCTTGCGGTAAGGGTCTATCAATAGCCCGTAAGAAACCGCAGATAAGGCGGTCGTCGCCCGATCGGGGCCGTATCTTTCCAAACAGCAAAGCGGGCGGGGTGCCCGCGAGTCGCATGTATGAAAGGAAGATCATGCTCGATCAGGCTTATTCTCGTCGTCAGTTCCTCGGCCTCGCTGGTGGTCTTGCCAGCATCGTCGGTCTCGGTCTCGTTGGTTGCGGCGGCTCCGGCGCATCCGACGCCGCCGACAAGGGTAGCGCCGCTGCTGCCGAGTCCGTCTCCGGCGAGGTGACCTACGACGGCGCCTCCTCGTTCCAGGCTCTCGTCGAGGCCGCTGCCGAGAAGTTCATGGATGCCAACCCGGACGTCTCCGTCTCCGGCTCGGGTAACGGTTCGGGCAAGGGCCTGACCGCTGTTGCCGCCGGCACCGTCACCATCGGCAACTCCGACGTCTTCGCCGAGACCAAGCTCGAGGCCGACCAGGTCAAGAACCTCGTCGACCACGAGGTTGCCGTCGTGGGCATGGGTCCCGTCGTCTCCAAGAACGTGACGGTCGACGACCTGTCCCTCGAGCAGCTCAAGGGCATCTTCTCCGGCCAGATCACCAACTGGAAGGAGGTCGGCGGCGACGACGCCACCATCGTCGTCCTCAACCGCAAGGCCGGCTCCGGCACCCGCGCCACCTTCGAGGCCGCCGTCTTTGGCGACGAGGCCGTCGACTTTAAGGGCGACGCCGAGCTCGACAAGTCCGGCGACGTCCAGACTCAGATGGGCAGCACCGATAACGCCATCTCCTACCTCGACTTCTCGCACTTCGATGACTCCAAGTTCAACGCCATCAAGGTCGAGGGCGTCGAGCCCAAGAGCAAGAATGTCACTGATGACTCCTTCAAGATCTGGGCTACCGAGCACATGTACTGCTCCAAGGACGCCGACGAGGCCACCAAGGCCTTCCTGGAGTTCATGCTTTCCGACGACGTCCAGGGCAAGCTCGTCGAGGAGCAGGGCTTCATCCCCGTCTCTGCCATGAAGGTCGTCAAGGACGCCAGCGGCAAGGTCTCTGCTAAATAAGTAATCGCCCCGGAAAGGTTTGCAATGGCAAAACAGCTGCCAAAGCGCGACCTTGAGAACGTGGGCCTGGGCGTCACGGGCGCGTGCGTAGCGCTCGTGACGCTTGTCGTTGCCGCGCTCATCTTTATGGTCGCCCAAAAGGGCCTCTCGGCTTTTGTCAAGGACGGCGTCTCGGTCGTCGAGTTTTTCACCGGCACCAAGTGGGACCTGGCCAACACAGCCGAAAACGGCCTGCCCTATACCGGCGCCCTGCCCCTGATCGTCACCTCGTTTGCGGTCATGGTGCTCTCCACGCTCATCGCGCTGCCCATCGCCATCGGCTCTGCCATCTTTGCGGTCGAGATTAGCCCTAAGTTTGGCTCTAAGATCTTTCAGCCGCTCATTGAGCTTTTGACCGGCATCCCCTCGGTCGTCTTTGGCCTGATCGGTTTTCACGTGGTCGTCGGCCTTATGAAGAGCGTTTTCCATGTGAGCACGGGTCTGGGCATCTTGCCCGGCGCCATCGTGCTGGCCGTCATGATCCTGCCGACGATGACCACGCTTTCGGTCGATGGCCTGCGTGCCGTGCCCGACAGCTACCGTCAGGGCTCGCTCGCGCTGGGCTACACCCGCTGGCAGACCATCTGGCACGTGGTGCTCAAGTCTGCCATGCCGTCGCTCATGACTGCGGTCATCCTGGGTATGACCCGCGCCTTTGGCGAGACGCTCGCCGTGCGCATGGTTATCGGCGGCATCGAGGCCATGCCGACGTCGCTGCTGTCGCCGGCGTCCACCATCACCACCACGCTCACCACGTCCATGGCGGTCTACGCCGAGGGCTCGGCCCAGGACGACGTCCTGTGGGCACTCGGTCTGCTGCTGATGGGCATGAGCCTCATCTTCATCCTGATCATCCATCTCATTGGCCGCAAGGGGGCGAAGGCTCGTGGCTAGCACGCGCATCCACATCGACGAGGCGAGGCTCGGGCGTGTCCAAAAGCAGGATCGCATCGCCACGGGCGTGCTGACGGCGATCGTCGCCATCGTCATGCTCATCGTCATCTCCATGGTGGCCTATATCTTGTTCGAGGGCATCTCGACGCTGTTCCAGCCGGGCTTTCTCACAGAGCCGTCGCGCGCCAACGGAACGCAGGGCGGCGTGCTCTACCAGCTGTTCGACTCGTTCTACCTGCTGCTGATCACTCTGATCATCTCGGTGCCCATCAGCCTGGGCGGAGCGGTCTTTTTGGTTGAGTATGCGCCGGACGGACCCATCCGCGACATCGCCTCCACCGCCATCGAGACGTTGTCCTCGCTGCCTTCCATCGTCGTCGGCATGTTCGGTTTTCTGGTGTTCTCGGTGCAGCTGGGCTGGAAGTACTCCATCATCTCCGGCGCCATCGCGCTCACCATGTTCAATATCCCCATTCTGGTGCGCGTGATCCAGCAGGCGCTCGAGGACGTGCCGCAGGCCCAGCGCGATGCGTGCCTGGCCATGGGCCTCACTCGCTGGGAGGCCACGCTGCACATCCTGATCCCCGAGGCCATGCCTGCCATCGTGACGGGCATCGTGCTTTCGGCCGGTCGCGTGTTTGGCGAGGCCGCAGCACTGCTTTTTACCTCGGGTATGAGCTCGCCGGTTCGCCTGAACTTCTTGAGCTTTAACCTGTCGAGCCCCACCTGCGCCTGGAACGTGTTCCGCCCCGGCGAGTCGCTCGCCGTGCACATCTACAAGATCTATGGCGAGGGCAGCCCCGAGGCCCAGCAGATCGTCTGGGGCACCGCGGCGCTGCTGATGATTTGCGTGCTGCTGTTTAACGTAATCGCCCGCATTGTGGGCAAGCAACTGGCAAGGAAGATGACGGCCGAATGAGCGAGATAAATGCAACGCCCGCAACCGAAGCGGCCGCGTCCGACACCCAGGACTTTCTATCGAGTGTGGGGGAGAGCGAGAAGCGCGTGCGCGTGAGCGGCAAGGCCGTGAGCGACGAGGTCGTGCTCTCCACCAAGGACGTCAACGTGTACTATGGCGACCACCATGCCCTGCACGACACGTCGCTCGACTTTCACAAGGGCGAGATCACGGCGCTCATCGGGCCTTCGGGCTGCGGTAAGTCGACCTTCTTGCGTAGCCTCAACCTTATGAATCGCGAGATTCGCGGCTGCCGCGTGGAGGGCGAGATCAACTATCGCGGGCGCAACGTGAACACCAAGACCGAGAACACCTACGAGTTGCGTCGCTCCATTGGCATGGTGTTCCAGCAGCCCAACCCGTTTCGCAAGTCCATTCGCGACAACATCACGTTTGCGCCTAGGCGCCACGGCATCACCGACCGCGACGAACTCGACCGCATGGTCGAGGAGAGCCTGCGCGGCGCGGCACTGTGGGACGAGGTCAAGGACAAGCTCGACAAGAGCGCCTATGCGCTTTCGGGCGGTCAGCAGCAGCGCCTGTGCATCGCGCGCACGCTGGCGCTCAACCCCGACGTGATCTTGTTCGACGAGCCCTGCTCGGCGCTCGACCCCATCTCGACGCTGGCGATCGAGGACCTGATGTCATCGATCGTTGCCGACCGCGCCATCGTCATCGTGACGCACAACATGGAGCAGGCGTCGCGTGTGTCCAACCGCACGGCGTTCTTCTACATGGGCGATATGGTCGAGTACGACGAGACCGACGAGATTTTCCAACGGCCCAAGGATAAGCGGCTGAATGATTACCTCACCGGCATGTTCTCCTAGTCCGGGACATGCTTGAGGCCCGCGGCGGCCACGGTTGCCACGGGACTGATTGGAGAGGCGGGTCATCTCTTGCGGGGGATGGCCCGCCTTTTTGCTCTGCGACCGAAACGACCGCCACAAAGGGGACAGGCGCCTTCGTGGTGGTTTGGGGTGGGGCTCGCTGCTATCATGGACAACGTTGAATTTCTACGAAGGAGCAGGGCATATGGCGATTCTTTTGGGATGCGATTCCGTCAGCCTAGAGTTTCCCACCAAGCATATTTTCGATAGCGTGACGCTCGGCGTGGGCGAGGGCGACCGCATTGGTATTGTCGGCAAAAACGGCGACGGCAAGTCGACGCTGCTGAGCGTGCTCGCCGGCACGCTGGAGCCCGATGACGGGCGCGTGACGCACCGTCGCGGCACCACGATCGGTCTGCTCGGCCAAAAGGACAACCTGGTCGATACCGACACCGTGCATCATGCCGTCGTGGGCGACACGCCCGAGTATGAGTGGGCGTCGAGTCCGCGTACGCGCCAGATTCTCGCCGGTCTTATTAGCGATGTGCCCTGGGAGGGCACGGTGGGCGAGCTTTCGGGCGGCCAGCGCCGTCGCGTGGACCTCGCGCGCCTGCTGATCGGCGACTACGACGTGCTCATGCTCGACGAGCCCACCAACCACCTGGACATGCGCACCATCAACTGGCTCGCGCGTCACTTAAAGGCCCGCTGGCAGCGCGGTCAGGGCGCCATGCTCGTGGTTACGCACGACCGCTGGTTCTTGGACGAGGTCTGCACCAGCATGTGGGAGGTCCATGACGGCCAGGTCGATCCCTTCGAGGGCGGCTACTCCGCATATATCCTTCAGCGCGTAGAGCGCGACCGCATGGCCGCGGTTACCGAGGAGCGCCGTCGCAACATGGCACGCAAGGAGCTCGCGTGGCTGAGCCGCGGCGCCCAGGCGCGTTCCACCAAGCCCAAGTTTCGCGTTGATGCCGCTCGCGAGCTGATCGCCGACGTGCCGCCCATGCGTGACGAGCTGGAGCTCAAGCGCCTCGCCGTGAGCCGCCTAGGCAAGCAGGTTATCGACGTGGTCGACGTGGACGCCGGCTATGCGGATGCCGGCGGCGCGCCCAAGCAGGTGCTCTCCGATGTGGCCTGGCTCATTGGTGCGGGCGACCGCTATGGTCTTTTGGGTGAGAATGGCGCTGGCAAGTCGACGCTGCTTGATGTGATCCAGGGCAAAATTGCGCCCACGCGCGGCCGCGTGAAGATTGGCCAGACGGTACGCTTTGGCGTGCTGTCGCAGCAGCTCGAGGAGCTCGAGCCCTACATGGGCGACACGATCCGCGAGGTGCTCAGCAACTATAAGAAGTACTACGTCATCGACGGCAAGGAGACTTCGCCCGAGAAGCTCTGCGAGCGCCTGGGATTTACGACGCAGCAGCTCTGGAGCCGCATCGGCGATCTTTCGGGCGGCCAGCGCCGTCGCCTGTCGCTGCTGCTGACGATCCTGGACGAGCCCAACGTGCTCATCCTGGACGAGCCCGGCAACGACCTGGATACCGACATGCTCGCGATTGTCGAGGACCTGCTCGACGGCTGGCCCGGCACGTTGATCCTGGTGACACACGACCGCTTCTTGATGGAGCGCGTGACCGACCAGCAGTGGGCGCTGATCGACGGTCACCTGACGCATATGCCCGGCGGCGTCGACCAGTACCTGCGCCTGTGCAACGCCACCGCCGAGGGCGAGCCCGTGGGTGCGCCGAGTGCCAAGACCGGTACGTTTGACACTGGTGCCGCGGCAGCTGCGGCCGAAAAGCCCAAGTCGAGTGGTCAGCCCAACGGCCTGTCCAACGCCGAGCGCCAGAAGCTCCGCCGCGAGGTGAGTTCGCTCGAGCGCAAGATGGAGACGCAGCGCACTCGCGTGGAGGAGGCCGAGGCAGCAATGGCCCAAGTCGATCCCACCAACTACACGGCGCTGGGCGAGCAGCAGGCAAAGATCGACGAGGCCCACGCCGCCATGGACGAGTTGGAGATGGCGTGGCTCGAGGCGAGCGAGAAGCTCGAGGGCGAGGAGTAGGCGAGGATGATTAAGGCTGCGTTTTTCGATATCGACGGCACGTTGCTGAGCTTTAAGACCCATCGGATTCCGGCGTCGGCGCAGCGGGTGCTCGATAGCTTTCACGAACAGGGGATTGCGTGCGTAATCGCCACGGGTCGCCCGACCTACCAGATGCCGGATTGGCTGTTCGACTTGGGTTGGGATGCGTACATTACGCTTTCGGGCCAGCACTGTTTTGATTCCGAGGGGGTTTACCGCAGCTGCCCGATCGATCCGGACGACGTTGCGGTGATTGTGGACCAGGTGGCGCAGGGGCGCTACGACTCACTGTGCATGCAGGGCGAGAACTCGTTTGTGAACCGCCTGTCCGAGCGCGTGGTGACGGCTGGCAGCAACGCGGGAATCGTCTACCACGAGGAGCCGTTTGAGCATGCCTTTGACGCGCCGGTCTATCAGTTCTGTGCCTTTGTTGACCCAGTTGACGAGCACATCGTGACCGATGCCGTGTCGCATTCGCTCACCACGCGCTGGTGCGACCTGTTCTGCGACATTATTCCGGCCAACGGCGGCAAGGACCTGGGTGTGGCGGCGACGCTGGAGCGCCTGGGCATCGACGCGAGTGAAGCGATTGCCTTTGGCGACGGCGAGAACGACCTGTCGATGTTCTCGGCCGTGGGCACAAGTGTGGCCATGGGCAACGCGCAGGATACCGTGAAGGCCGCGGCGACCTATGTGACGACTGCCGTGGACGACGACGGCATCTACAACGCCGCGAAGTACTTTGGACTGTTATAGCTGCGGCTCGGCACTTGGGGACGTTCCTTATCTGCCGGCACCTGGGGACACTCCTTGCGGGGCGTGTCCCCGTTTTGTTTTCGTCCCGTGCGTTTTGTGAAACACGGTTAACTTTTTAAACAACGTAGTAAGACATGGGCAACTTCGCGGTAAAGTTAGCCGTGGAAAGTATCCAAAGGCTAACTAGCAATCATCGCGAAAGGCGGCCCATGGCCCTACGTGAATCCGGAGAAGACTATCTCGAATCTATTTATGTGCTCTCGAAGCACCAAGGCATCGTTCGATCGATTGACGTTGCCGAATACCTGGGCGTAACCAAGGCGAGCGTTTCCAAGGCCATGGCGACCTTAGAGAGTAACGGCTACGTGGAGATGGGCAAACGCGATGTGCATCTGACGGAACGCGGTCTGGAGGTCGCTCGCCAAATGTGGGAGCGCCATTGCTTTTTTGTAGGGCTGCTCGAGGACGCAGGCGTAGCGCCTGAGGTTGCCTCGCAAGAGGGCTGCCACATGGAACATTGCCTGAGCGAGGAGAGCTTCGAGAAGCTGAGGACGATGTTGGGACGGGAAGATGCGGCCGGCGCAACAACGGAAGCCTAATTGACCCCCAGGAGCGCGGAGTTCGCGCAAAGCGCGAACCAGCGAAAGGGGGATAGGGGATTCGAACAACAACGAGTCCGACGCAGTCCAAAGTGGAGCATTCGGTGCGCGACGCCATCACAGCTGAGCTATCTCTTCGTTCCCAAAGAGGCGCGCCTCCCGCGCCAAAGGCGCGGGACAGCGACCGGGACCAGTGGCCCCACCAACTAAGTCCAACTCAGACAAGGAACCCCGCCAGCAAGCGATGCCCAAGAACCGCCAGCAACGTTACCGCAGGCCGGGACCGGGCTTGGTTTTGAAAACATTCCGCAGACCAGAAGTGCCCCCGTTCGTAGCTCCGAAGGAGCAGAACGGGGGCACTTCATTGGTCGAGGACGTTTTCAAAACCAAGCCCGGTCCCGGCCGGACAGCCCACGAACGCTACAGGTTCTTGACACCCATCGCGCGCATGGCGTTCAGGATGGCGATGATTGCCACGCCTACGTCGCCAAAGACCGCAAGCCACATGTTGGCGATGCCGAGCGCCGCAAGCACCAAAATCAGCAGCTTAATACCCAGCGCGAAGATGATATTCTGCCAGACAATCGACATGGTCTTGCGCGCCACGCGGATCGCGCGGGAAATGTTGGACGGCTTGTCATCCATCAGCACGACATCCGCCGCCTCAATCGCAGCGTCGGAGCCCATGGCGCCCATGGCAATGCCCACATCGGCGCGCGTAAGCACAGGCGCATCGTTGATGCCGTCGCCGACAAAGGCGAGCTTGCCCTTACCGCTTTCGGCCGCGAGCAGCGCTTCAACACGCTCGACCTTGTCGCCCGGCAGCAGCTGCGCATGGAACTCGTCGAGGCCGAGCTGCTTGGCCACCGCAGCAGCCACTTCCTCGCGGTCGCCCGTGAGCATAACGGTGCGCTTGACGCCGGCGGCGTGCAGGTCGCGGATCGTCTGCTCGGCATCGGCCTTAACGGTGTCTGCAATCACGATGTGGCCGGCGTACACGCCGTCAACGAGCACATGCAGAATCGTTCCAACGACCTCGCAATCGGGCGCTTCGACTCCGGCCGCGGCGAGCATCTTTGCGTTGCCAACGACGACGTGCTTGCCGTCGATGGTTGCCGTCACGCCGTGGCCCGCGTCGTTGGCGGAGTCGCTCACGCGTTTGGGGTCGACCTCGCCCTGGTAGGCGGTGCTTACCGACTGCGCGATGGGGTGATCGGAGAACGACTCCGCAAGGGCTGCGACCTCAAGCAACGACTGCTCGGTATAGCCAGCCTCGGGGTGCACCGCGACCACCGAGAAAGTGCCGTTGGTGAGGGTGCCTGTCTTGTCAAAGACGACGGTGTCCACGTCGGCGAGCGTCTCGAGGTAGTTAGAACCCTTGATGAGAACGCCCAGTTTGGAGGCGCCGCCGATGCCGCCAAAGAAACTGAGCGGCACGCTGATCACGAGCGCGCACGGGCAGCTGACGACCAGGAAAGTCAGGCCGCGCAGAATCCAGTCGGGCCAGGCACCGGTGACCAGGCCGCCGCCGAGCGCGAGCACCGCGGCAGCGCCGGTGACGGCGGGCGTGTAGACGCGGGCAAAGCGCGTGATGAAGTTCTCGGTGCGCGCCTTCTTTTCGCTGGCATTCTCCACGAGCTCCAGGACGCGTGCGACGGTGGACTCGCCAAAGGGCTTGGTGGTGCGCACGTGGATGAGCCCCGTCATGTTGATGCAGCCGCTGATGATATCGTCGCCGGACTTGGCGGGGCGGGGGACTGACTCGCCCGTGAGCGCGGCGGTGTCGAGCTGGGTTTCGCCCTCGACGATGACGCCGTCGATAGGCACGCGCTCGCCGGGCTTGACCACGATCACGGTGCCGACGGCGATGTCATCGGGAAAGACCTGCTCGAGTGTGCCGTCGGGTTGCTCGACGTTAGCGTAGTCGGGCGCGATGTCCATCATGGCGCTGATCGACTTGCGGCTCTTGCCCACGGCGTATGCCTGGAACAGCTCGCCGACCTGGTAGAACAGCATGACGGCGGCGCCTTCGGCCATGTGCGGGTCGGTATCGGGGAAGAGCACCATGGCAAATGCGCCGATGGTCGCGACTGCCATAAGGAAGCTCTCATCGAAGGCCTTGCCACGGCGGATGTTATTGAATGCCTTTTGCAGTACGTCGTAGCCGGCAATCAAAAACGGCACGAGGAATAGCACAAAGCTGGCGTAGATGTCGCCCGGGGTGCCGAATGCGGCGGTGAGGGTGCCGAACTCATCGAGGGCGTACACCACGGCAAAAATGCCCAGCGCTACCAGGATGCGGTTGCGCTTATGCTCGAGTGACTCTTTCTTCTTGCGCTTCTTCTTTTTCTTCTTGGGGTCGGCGGTGGCCATGACTCGTATCCTCCCATTTGAATGTATGAACACTCGCTCATATAATTTCGCGAGCAAAGGCCGCGGCAATCGCGGCCTTGCAGGTTGGCGTAAACCTGGGCTAGAGAATGATCTCGCAGTCCGGCTCGGCGTCGGCCGTAAACTCCACAACGCGGTTGAGCACCTCGTCGAACTCGGCGTCATCGGCCTCGAGCGTCAACTTCTGGGTCATAAAGTTGACGGACACGGATTTGACGCCCTCGAGCTTGGCCAGCTCGTCCTGAAGCTCGCGCGCACAGTTGGCGCAGTCGATCTCGTCGAGCTTAAACTGCTTTTTCATGGTGGGTTCCTTTCTCTGTATTTGCGGCTTGAATGCAGACCGCGCTGGTACCGTGGTTGGTTGCTATTCGCAGATATGGCTCATGCCCTGGTTGAGCATGGTGTAGACGTGATCGTCGGCAAGCGAGTAGAGGATGTTGCGGCCATCGCGGCGGAACTTGACCAGGTGCGACTGCTTAAGCGTTCGCAGCTGGTGCGATACTGCCGACTGCGAGGTTTCGGTCGCTTCGGCGATGTCTGCCACGCAGAGCTCGCGGCCCATGAGGGCATAGAGAATCTTGATGCGCGTGGTGTCGCTGAAGACCTTGAACAGGTCGGCGAGGTCGTAGAGAAGCTCCTCGTCGGGAAGGTCCTCGGGCGAGCAGGTGGTGGGGACCGCGGGTTCGGTGGCCTCGATGTCGGGTTTCGTTTCATCAACGCGGATGCTCATTGCAATATCCTTTCATATGAACATGCGCTCATACAACTTACTTCCGATTATATGAGCGCATGTTCATATGTCAATGACGTTTAGGTAATTCGTCGCACAAAATGATGGGGAATAGTGGACGAGATCCCGGACTGAGCGGTTTTGATAGCCGATGCCGAGGTGGGTGCCCCCGCGCCGTGCAAAAATTGGAGTATTCTGCAACTATAGGGGGTCTGTTTATCTATTTCAGGCCAAATAAAGCCGCTCAAGAGTTATCCAAGGGCGGTAACCAGACAAGGTCTTCCTCAAGTGTTGCCTAACGTTCCCGTTCAATAGCGTCTTTGTTTCTCATTTGGATTAACTTGTGAGTGCTGGAAGGCCGACCCTGCTGAATACTCGCAATTTTGCACATCGCTAGGGTACCCACCTTGTTAGCCGGCCTAGTTTCCGGCACCGAAGACCTTGCCCTCGGGCGTGAGACTGCTTGTCTGGGCAAATGATGGGTTGTCGGATTCGACAGTCTGCATGTCATCGATTGCCGGAACTTCATTAATTGTCGGGTCATCCAGCGTGATGCCTTCGAGCGTTGCTTTTTCGAGGTCGATTCGTTGACGCTCTTCGGAATCCTGGCGAAGCTGCTTCTGAATTCGCTTTTTCTCTTCTATAAACCTTCTGAGCACAAACTGTCTCAGGTCCTCTTGCATGATTTGAAAGTCTTTTGGCAGACGCGAGGGGCGTACGCCCTCTTTCCGCTGGATTGCTTCCATGACCCTAACGAAAGAGCTGGCATGCATAAAGGAATAACGGCTGACGGTGATGATTCCGTATCCCATGGACGCAAGCGCATTCTTTCGTTCCTCATCGATTGCGCGGTCTTCTTCCGCGTCATGATAAAAACCGTTGTATTCAATGTCTGTGCGAGATTTCTTTAGATACGCGTCCATAAAGAACTTTTTGCGTCTCGTGAGATTCTTTGCGGCAGCGGTGACCTGCACCTCGTAATCGGTTTCAATTCCCTTAATACCAAGCCCTCCTTTGCTTTTGGGCAGCGTTAGCATCATGACAAAGGCCGTTTCCATAGGAGACCGGCATCCGTCGCGTACACATTGGATCGCCTTTCGGGCAAGGGCCAAACCGTCGCATCTGGTAATGGAATTAAAGAACTGCTTTAACCTCTCGGTCGAGGTGAGCGCGAAACGCTCGTTATAAGAGGTGGAAGAGCCGGTTCCAAGGGAATAAGCGCCGCACAGTTCAAAGTAGTACTCCACTAGTTCGCGAAAAGAAAGATAGGTGGCGGCCTGAAGTGCGCAAAGCTCAACGCCAACAATGAAGATGCCATCTTTGAGCTCTATAAAGCGTGAGTTCGAGAATCGTTTTGAAGAAACGTGGCATTGACAGTTCATTGCATAGCGCGCATTCCTGCGATCAAACACCATCACCTCGAGGGAATCATTTGCGTCGAGGGAAACATCATGTTTGGTGAGCCATTCTGCGGCTGCGTCAAGGAGCGTTCCGGTGGGACATGATCCGTAAATCGCGGCAGGGCTACAGGACTCGATGCCTTTCGCAGACACCGAATGCGCGGCCTGGTAGACCGCTTTTGCAGTGGTATGTGACAATACGATACTCATGATATATATCGTGTCAGCTAATGCCGTGTTGACGGCGCTGAGTGGAAAAGCCGTTTTAGAGGTCTAACCAAATGCTGTCCAAAAGCTTGACGCAATTATGAGTTGGTATGCCCTAAATAAAAGTTTTCGCAGCTTAGCTATAGCATATAAATACTCAATTGCCGCACATTTGATAGTGATGCATCACCATCCGACAACGAATTGCGTGTCGGGAATTGGCCGAAATCGTTCAAAATGAGGGTTCAGAATTTGTGATGGCAGATCTATCTGTGGAACGTAGGGCGGCCCCGCTGCGGGGTTTCCCGCTGCGAGGCCGCTCGTGATCTACGCCGGAGTTTGTCGTAGACGTTTCTACTTGGCAAACAGGTTCTTGAGGTTGAACTCGGCCTGAACCGTGCGGAGCATGAGGTCGGTGTCGTCCAGGCCCAGATGCTGCTCGTTGGCGTCGGCGGCGAGGGTTCCACGGCGGCGCGCCCAGTTCTCGAGCGCAGCGGGGGCGGACTCGCGGGGGAGCGAGCGCACGTCGGCGTCCAAGCTGCGGCAGATCTGGCGCGAATCGATGACGATAATCTTGCCGGCACGACGCGCCTCGGCGTAACCGTCCAGGTGGATCTTGAACCAGCTGTCCTCAAAGGCGGCGTTGTGTGCCATGTACGGGTACTTCTTCATAAGCTTGAGCAGCTGCTTTTGCAGCTCTTTGTTCTCGCGGAAGGGCGTTTTGCCGTCGATGTCGTCCCAGGTGATGTGGTGGATATTCGACAGCGGCACATCCTCGCCGCGGTAGATATCGGGCAGGCCGCAGTAGTGTGCCTCGGCGTCATGCGGCACGGCGTCGCTGGTGAGATCCATGATCTCCCAGCCGACGTTGATGATGTAGCCGCGCTCGGGTGCACGGCCGGTGGTCTCGATGTCGATGCCGAGCACCGTGCCCTGGATAGGCTTGCGGGCGTACGCCACGCCGAGCGCGTCGCGGTCGCCGCGGATCTCGCGCATGACGGACGCGGCGGTGCGCTTTTGCATCTTGCCGATGGCGGCGCAGGTGTCAGCATCGGACAGACCGCGCGAAAGCGTCGCGGGCGTTACGTTGCGTAGACGCGCCTCGCCGATCTGGTCGCACAGGTCGCGGTTGCGG
Source organism: uncultured Collinsella sp. (assembly GCA_958445985.1). Taxonomy (GTDB): domain Bacteria; phylum Actinomycetota; class Coriobacteriia; order Coriobacteriales; family Coriobacteriaceae; genus Collinsella. The sequence continues at coordinate 200,818 of CAUCUN010000002.1, forward strand.
TCAGCCAGGTCGCGCACGGTGGCAAAGTCGAAGCTGGGGTCGCCCTCGGCGGTAAAGTACTCGGTTTCGAGCACCTTAAGGGCCTCTTCGCCCTTCTGGCGCTCGGACTCCATGGCGCCATGATCGCCATAGATAAACATGGGAATAAACGGCTGGCGCTCGTATTCGAGTGCTTGTGAAACGTTCATATAACTGCTCCTTGGATGGGCCGCGTCGTGCGGCTTTGAGTCATTAAGATGTGGCGAGATGATAGTTTACCATGGGCAACTATTGGCATCGCGCCTAGGATAACTACAATACCCTAGTTGACCGCTAGGACTTTTACAATGCTGCCGAAAGACACGAAAGGTTCCATCCGTCATGGGTTTGCTGATTGATATTTTGCTCGACGCTGGCAAGGACACGCTGTCGCTGGTGCCGTTTTTGTTGGTGACGTATCTGGCCCTCGAGACCTTGGAGCACGTTGCGGGCGACAGCGTTAACGGCGCCATCAAGCGTGCCGGTGCCGCGGGCCCCGTGGTTGGCTCGTTGCTGGGCATGGTGCCGCAGTGCGGCTTTTCGGCCATGGCGGCAACGCTGTACGCCGGTCGCGTCGTGACCTTGGGCACGTTGGTGGCGGTGTTCCTTTCGACCTCCGATGAGATGCTGCCGCTGTTGCTCGCAGAGCAGGTGCCCGTGCAGACTATGGCGATGCTTTTGGCTTCGAAGGCACTGATCGCGCTGGTCACGGGTTTTATCGTGGACGCCGCCATTCGCGGCCTGCGTCGTAACGCTCGCGCACATGCGGCGATTCGCCGTACCGTGCTGGGGACCGCTGCCAATCCGGCTCATGTGAACTGCGCGCACGACGACCACACTGGCGGTGACATCATCGACGAGGTGGCCGAGGCGGGCGTGAGCGCCGATCACATCCATGAGCTGTGCGAGCGCGACCATTGCGGTTGCGATGAAGACGAGGACGAGCACGAACACGGACACAGCCATGATCACGGTCATGAGGGCGAGCATGAACACCATCATGACCACGGTCACTCCCACTCCCATGAGGGCGCGCCCGTCCTGTCGATCATCCGCAGCGCGATCTCGCACACCGTGCAGGTCTCGGTATTCATTTTTCTGGTGACGCTGATTCTGGTCGCCGTGCTCGAGTCGTTCGGCGAGTCCGCAATCGAGCAGTTCCTGCGCGGCAACGAGACGCTCGCCGTCTTGGGTTCGGCGCTTGTCGGCCTGATTCCCAACTGCTCGGCGAGCGTGGTCATTACGCAGCTATATCTGGAAGGCGCGCTGCAATTGGCCCCGATGCTCGCCGGCACGCTCATCTCTGCCGGTGTGGGCTACCTGGTGCTGTTCCGCACCAACCGCAGCGCCCGCGAAAACGTCCTGTTCCTGATCATGATGTACGTCATCGGTGCCGGCTGGGGCCTCATCCTATCCGCCTTCGGCCTCTAAGTGGGCCTAACAAAACGGGCTTCAAAATAGCCATGCTCGGCGCCTGCACAATGCGGCGACGCATGGCATTTTGAAGCCCGTTTTTTGTTGAGCCATGGATTTTGAGCGCTCACACCGCCCAAAGCAAAAAGCAGATTTCCGGACATGTCCCAAAAATCTACCTTGGTTAGCGGAGCAGCTCGGTGAGGTTGCGTTTAAAGCGAGCGCGGTCTTCGCTGGTAAATGCCACCGGTCCGCGAGTGCGTCCGCCGGCGCGGCGCACCTTCTTTTCCTCGTGGCGAATAAACAGCTGCATGTCGATGGTCGCTTTGTCGTAGACGCGCCCGCGCACACCGATTGCGGCGGCATCGCGCCCGAGCACCATGCTCGCCAAGCCAATGTCCTGCGTCACGACTACGTCGCCCGTCTGCAGGCGTTCGACAATGGCAAAGTCGGCGCTGTCGGCGCCCACGCTCACATCGAGCGTCGTGACCCAAAATCCGCGTCGCGCATGCTCGACGTCGCGCGGATCGTCGCGGCGAATGTGGCGTTCCAGGTTCTGTGTGCTGTTGCCGGCGATAACGACGGCGACGCCCGCCCGCCGCGCGCAGTCAATCGACTCGCGCGTGACCGGGCAGGCGTCGGCATCAATAAAGAGCGTTCGCGGCATCTAGTGCACCAGTTTGCCAAATTGAATAGCGCGAACAATCAGCGTTACGCCAAACACCAGCAGCGCGGCGCCGCTAAAGATGACGAGCATCTTGGCCGACCACAGCGGATAAATAAACACGAACATGCCGGCGATGATGGAGAGTGCGCCGCTCAGGATGGCGAGGGCACGGTTGGACGAAAGCTCGGACTCCAGAATGGACATGACACCTTCGACAATCCAGCCAAAGCCGGCCACGATAACCACCATCGTGGTGAGCGTCGCGGTCGAGAAGGCCTGGTTGCGCAGGATTATGACGCCGCCCAGAATAATGAGTAGGTTGGAGATGATGCTCGTCACGCGCCAGCCGGTGGGCAGCAGCGGCTCAAAAATGGCAGTGAACAGCCTGATGGCAGCAGTGATTACAAAGTAAAAACCCAGGACAGTCGTCAAAAAGACGAGGGACTTGGCGGGTGCAAAAAGCAGCGCGATACCAGCAATGAGCGCTAAGACGCCCGTGATTGCGTAAATCCAGCGTACGGCCTTGACGGCTTTGCCCGCCATGCTTTTCTCGTCAAATCCAAACTGGCTCGATTTTTGGTCATCGTTCTTAAAGATGCCCATAATGTCTCCTTTCCGTGCGGCGTAAGCCTTGATCGTTACAACCAGTATCGCCTAAAGGCGCTGGCGTATGGGTCGGGGAGGGCGAAACGTAACCCAAAGGTCCCGAATTGTTTCCGTTGTTCCCCACGTCGCGATTTTCTATTCAACAGGTGTAGAACATTGCAGCCCTGTTCGTTATTGCCTACGTTTTAGGTTAGATTTTCCTAAGGACAATTGGCTTGTATTGGGGGTCCCTATGAACGAAGCAGTTCCCGAGGCACCGTCGAGTGTCGAATCGATGGCAAAGCAGGGTTGCGAAAAGCTCGGCTTGGACGCGTTTGATGCGTTGGTTCGCCGCGCCCGCACGTGCCGTCGCTTTGACGAGTCTATGCGAGTGCCGCGCGAGTTTTTGCTCGAGCTGGCGGAACTTGCGCACCTGGCTCCCTGTGGTGCCAATGCTCAGCGTCTGCGTTTTCATGTGGTAAGCGGTGCAGAGGACTGCGCGCGTGTATTTGACGAGCTCGCATGGGCCGGCGCACTTAAGGACTGGCCGGGTCCTGCCGAGGGTGAGCGCCCGACCGGCTACATCGCGATTCTTGCTGAGCGCGCCGTTCCGGGCAAGCCCGCCGCTCCCATTACCGAGGTCGACACGGGCATTGCCGCGCAGACGATGATGCTCGCCGCCCGCAGCGCCACGCCCGAGGTGGCTGCCTGCATGTTCAAGGCTTTTACGCCCCACGCGATCGATGCCATGGGGCTCGATAACGACAAGTATGAGCTCAAGCTGATCATGGCGTTTGGCGTTCCGGCCGAGACGCAGGTGATCGATGCGATCGATTCCAACCCCGACGGCTCCATCAATTATTGGCGCGACGAGGCGCGGGTGCACCACGTACCCAAGCGTCCGCTTGCCGACGTACTGGTGTAGCTGAGCGTCGCCGCGGTGTGATCCGGCGGTAAACCACCACAAAGGTGCCTGTCCCCTTTGCGGTGGTGCGAGGGGAGGACGTGTGGCAGATTTGTATTTGGTGCGGCATGGGCAGACTGAGCTCAATGTGCAGAACATTTTGCAGGGTGGGCACGATTCGCCGCTTACGGCGCGCGGGCGCGAGCAGGCGCTGGCGACGCGCGCGGCGTTTGAGGCGCGTGGCGTGACCTTTGACCGTGTGTATTCCTCCCCGTTGGGCCGGGCGCGGCATACGGCTGAGCTAATTGCTGGTGAGGGCCGCTCGATAGAGCTGGTCGATGACCTGCGCGAGTGGCATTTGGGCTCGCTGGAGGGTACATCAAATCGCGAGATGCCGCCGCAGCCCTGGGGTGATTATCCGGTGGCCTTTGGTGGCGAGTCTGAAGGCGAGCTCCAGTCGCGCATGGTCGCGGCGCTGTCCCACATCATGGCCAGGCCGCAGCACGACTGTGTGCTGGCAGTCTCCCACGGCTCTTCCTGCCAGGAGTTTCTTGAGTATGTGACTGGCAGGGGAGAGCTACCCGACAACGGTGCCGTGCTTCATTTTGGCTATTGCGACGGTGCGTTTTCGCTCCTTGATTGGTAACGAACGAAAGGACCCCTATGAATAAAGACCTGTATCTGGTCCGTCATGGGCAGACAATATTCAACCTTAAGCGCATTATTCAGGGTTGGAGTGACTCGCCGCTCACGCAGCTGGGATGCGACCAGGCGGCGCGTGCCGGCATGTTCTTACGTGCGCGCGGCATTGAACCCGATCATGCCTACACCTCCACACTTCATCGCACCGAGCAGACTATCGCCAACCTGTGGCCGGGCTTGGCGTACGAGCGCCTGGACGGTCTGCGTGAGTGGTTCTTTGGCGACTTTGAGGCCGAGCGCGTGATGCTTATGCCCGAGCGCCCGTGGCGAGATTTCTATCGTCAGTTTGGCGGCGAGGGCCAGATGCAGGTGCGCGAGCGCATGGCGGCGACGATAACCGATCTTATGCGACGTCCGGACCACGAGTGCGTGCTCGCGGTGAGCCACGGCTCGGCTATCAAGGAATTCTTGGACCATACCAAGGGCGCGGCGGCCGATGAACGCGATCGCGTGCCGGGCAACTGCTCGGTGCTGCACTTTGCGTTTGACGACGAATCCGACACGTTTGAGCTGATTGAGATTTTTACGCAGGAGGATTACGCACGCGAGCTGGGCCTTGAACCGCTTGTGGCTACTGCAGGTCCGCAGCGCGGATAACGCGAGCGTGGCGGCTCGGGTCGCCGGCATAACTTCTCGACGCAAAAGGGGCGGAGATGCATGTACCTGCTGCATCTCCGCCCCCTGTTTGTTGAGCTGCCGATTTTTGTGCTGGGCGGTCTGGTCTTGCTAGAACCGCGCGACCTGGTGCGTGAGCAGACCTGTCGGAACTTGCGGCGCGGCGCCGCTGACCTGCGCGGCGGGGAAGAGCGCGGCAACGGTAAAGTTGAACGGCTCCTTGCCGGTGTACGTTCCGGCGGCACGGGCCTCATCGGCCAGCAGCTGCGACGCCCCGGTCAGAGCGGCGGCGTAGGCGGGATCGTCGGCCAGTGCCGGCTCCGGCGCCTGGTCGAGCATAGCGCGGATGGCCCCGACGGCGTCCTCGCGCTTGACCTCCCACGCGCGGTGCGTAATGCCCGCGGGGTCGGTGACGGCGTAGAGCGACGCGCCCTCTTTGGCGGCGCCCAGGATGATATCCATGACGGGCGAGGCCTCGTAGGCGAGCGACACGGGGCGCGGCTGCACCTTGAGCTCGGCGATCGCGCGCGCGGCGGCCACGTCAGCGCTGGCATCGCCCTTGTCGCCCGCAAGTACACTCGTCGGGCAGATCGCCACGACACCCGTCACACGTCCCGGCTCGCCCGAGCATTCGTACACGTAATACGCCGCACCCGGGTCCTTGAGCATCAGACCATCGGCAATGGCTCCGCGCAGAGCATCGTTGCCGCTCAGGATGCTGCCCATTGCAGGCAGCGCCTCGAGCACGCGGTCCTGAGCCGGGCGGATGCAGGGAAACGGAAGTGCTTTCATGGGCGGTCCTAACGCACGAGTCGGTTTGTTCGCGGCTTATTATGCCCCAACTTGCCCATTCGCGTCCCAGAGCACGTTATCGGCGAGCGCGATGAGCACGTTCTGGCAGCGAACGATATCGGCGTGGGGCACATATTCGTTGGGCTTGTGCGCGAGCGCGAGCGACCCGGGACCGTAGCTCATGCAATTGCGGTTGCCTGTCTTGCCGGCAATGACGGCGGTGTCGGTGTAGCCGGTAAAGAAGCCGACGGTCGTGTCCGCGTCCGTCACGTCATCGGCGGCACGCTTGAGCGCTGCTAGAAGGGGAGAGGTCGGATCGCGCTCGATAGCGGGGCGGTCGCCTGTCACGGTATAGCTTCCATGGCAGCCGGGGACCGCGGCTTCGGCGCCGGCGATGGCCTGCTCTACCATGCGCTTCGCGACGGCCGTATCGGTCGGCGGAGTCAGGCGCATATCGACCCAGACCTTGGCGCGGTCGGGCACGACATAGGGGCGATATCCGCCCTCGATTTGGCCAAACGTGATGGTCGAAGACCCCAGCTCATCGTGCGCGGGCAGCGCCGCAAACGCGCGACGGAGCGAACACACGACCTCGGCCATGGCGGCGACGGCATCCGCGCCCTTCCACGGCTGGCTCGCATGCGCCGTCACGCCAGCCATTTCAATCTCGAACCACGTACGCCCCTTGTGCGCCACCTGGATCTGTCCGTCGGTGGGCTCGGTGTCCAGCACCCATTCGTGCGCACCGACCCAGCCGGCATCGATGGCTGCCTCGGAGCCTCGCATAAAATCTTCCTCGTCGACCGAGCAGATGAGCGAAAAGCCGCGGCGGGGCAGCGCGCCATCCGTCGCCACGCGCTCGAGCGTATGGACCAGTGCGGCAATGGCGCAGGCCAGGCCACCCTTCATATCGCAGGCACCGCGGCCATAGAGCTTGCCGTCGCGCACAACCGCCCCGAGCGGCGGAATGTCCGCGTCCCAGCCATCGCCCAGCGTAACGGTATCCATATGGCAGATATAGACGAGTCGCGGCTTGTCGCTTTGGCCCGGCACGGTGACCATAAGGTTGCGGCGCCCGGGGAGTACTTCGAGCTCTGCAATCTGCACGGCATCGAGTACCGGATGGCTCAGCTGCGCCAACCGTTCCTCAACCAACGCTTTGATATAGCGTTCAATCTCGCCCTCATACGCACCTGGGTCGGAACTGTCGATCCGCACGAGCCCTTGCGTAAGCCGCCAAGCAAAATCTGTATCAACCATAGGCACCTCACAGATAGTTAGGTCAACATACAGATTGTATGCCAAGAAGCGGCTCGGTGCATTTAATGGAGCGCTCACAAAAACGGGGGCGCCTCTCGTGCGAAAGGCGCCCCCGCGGGTATTCAATGTCAGTGACGGGCAGACCACATGGGGAGCTGCCCGTCAGATCAGCCGACGCTACTTGATCACGCGCACGCGATACATCGACGGAATCTGCTTGAGCGCCTCGATGGTGCTGCTGTCCAGGTGCTCGTCGGTGTCGAACATGGTGTAGGCGTTCTCGCCAGCGGACTCGTTGGTCATACGCTGCACGTTGGCGTTGTCCTTGGCGAGAATGGCCGTGATCTGGCCGATCATGTTGGGCACGTTGGCGTGCAGGCAGGCGATGCGGCTTGCGGCGCGCGCCTTGCCCATGCTGCAGGCGGGGTAGTTGACGCTATGTGCGATGTTGCCGTTCTCCAGGTAATCCTTGAGCTCGCTGATGGCCATATCGGCGCAGTTGGCCTCGGCCTCGCCAGTGCCGGCGCCCGAGTGCGTGGTGATAAACGTGTTGGGCATCTTGACGGTCTTGGGTGTGGCAAAGTCGCAGCTAAACCAGCTCAGCTTGCCCTCGCGCAGGGCAGCGTCGACGGCGTCCTCGTCAATGATGGTTTCGCGTGCGTAGTTGATGAGCACGGCGTCGGGTGCCAGCAGGTTAATCTGCTCGGTGCTGATCATGCCGATGGTGTCGGCCTTGCTGGGCACGTGTACGGTGAGGTAGTCGCAGCCGCGGCAGAGATCCTCGAGCGTGCCCACACGCTGCACCTCGCGGCTCAGCACCCACGCGTGCTCGACGGAAATGAACGGGTCGTAGCCGTAAACGTCCATGCCCAGGTCGACGCAGGCGTTGGCGACCTTGGAGCCCACGTTGCCCAGGCCGATGACGCCGATGCGCTTGCCCTTGAGCTCGCGGCCCACAAAGGCCTTCTTGGCCTTTTCGGCATCGACCTGAATCTCGGGGTCGTCGGCGTTGTCGCGCACCCAGTTCATCGATTGCACCACGCCGCGGCTCGAGAGCACCAGCATGCCTAGGACGAGCTCCTTAACGGCGTTGCTGTTGGCGCCGGGGGAGTTAAAGACGACGACGCCCTTCTTGGCGTACTCCTCGACGGGGATGTTGTTGACGCCGGCGCCGCAGCGGGCGATGGCGCGGATGCCCTCGGGCAGCTCGTAGCCGTGCAGGTCGGTCGAGCGCATCAGGATCGCGTCGGCCTCTTCGGCGGTGCTCACAAATTCGTAGCCCTCGCCAAACTCGACTTTGCCGTCCTTGGTGATGTCGTCGATGGTCTTAATCTTACGCATGGAAAAACTCCTTAGCAGGTTTGGTTTATACAGGTGGTTTGAAGTGGCTGGTCGGCCCGCGTGTTGCGGGCTAGTTAGATCGCGGACTCAAACTATGCTGCGCTTCGAAGTTCTTCATGTACGTGGCCAGTGCCTGCACGTCTTCCATGGTTACGGCGTTGTAGACGCTGGCGCGCATGCCGCCCACCAGGCGATGGCCCTTGACGTTTTGAATCTGGTGCTCGGCCGCGCCTGCGACAAAGGCGGCGTCGAGGTCGGCATCGCCGGAGCGGAAGGTGACGTTGGCGATGGAGCGGCTGTCCTCCTGCGTGGTGCTGTGGAACAGCTCGCTGTTCTCGAGCAGGTTGTAGAGCAGGTTGGCCTTGGCCCAGTTGCGCTCGGCCATGGCGGCAAGTCCGCCGGTTTGCTCGACCCAGTGGAACACCTTGCCGCACACGTAGATGCCAAAGGTGTTGGGCGTGTTGAGCATTGAGCCCTTGGCGGCCTGGGTCTTGAGGTCCATGTACTGCGGCGTCTGCGCAAAGGCGGGGCCATCTGCGATGAGGTCGTCGCGCACGATGACCACGGTCACACCCGCGGCGCCGGCGTTTTTCTGCGCGCCGGCGTAGATGAGGCCGTAGCGCTCGACGTCGAGCGGCTGCGACAGAAAACAGCTCGAGACATCGGCGACCAGCGGCACGTCGCCGCAAGCGGGCAGCTCGTGGTACATGGTGCCAAAGATGGTGTTGTTCTGGCAGATGTAGACGTAGTCGAGCCCGTCGCCTGCGGCCTCGTCGGCAATGCACGCGTTGATGTCGGCCATGTTGGGAATGCGGTCGAAGTTGGTGTCCTCGGAACTCGCGAGCAACACGGCCTCGCCGTACTTGGCGGCCTCCTTGTATGCCTTGTTGGCAAAGTTGCCGGTCACGATGTAGCCGGCGCGCCCGCGGCACATGAGGTTCATGGGGATGCCCGCAAACTGCAGCGTGGCGCCGCCCTGCAAAAACAGGACGCGGTAGTTGTCGGGGATGCTCAGCAGGCGACGCAGGGTTGCCTCGGCGTCGTCGATGATCTGCTGGTACATGCTAGATCGATGGCTCATCTCGAGCACGGACATGCCGCAACCGCGGTAGTCCATCATCTCGTCGGCGATCTCGGCGAGCACGCTTGTAGACAGCGCGGCCGGGCCAGCTGAGAAGTTGTGCACACGTGCCATCTTCTAGTTCCCCCTCGTAGTCGTTTGGACGTTCGGGATACTTTAGCACAGTGGAGCGCCAGGCGCGACCGTATCACGGTAAAACTCGACTACGCCGCTATGATTTACAGGATGGTTACATGGGGGAGGGGTGCTTTACTCCTCAAGCAAATCCAAATCTGCGAGCGAAGGCATGAGGTTCTCTAGGCGCTTGATCTCTTCGTCGCAAATTAGCCACTTCCTGGTCACTACGACGCCAGTGTGGCGATGACGGCTTCGTCGCCGGCGTATATGAGGGTGTTGCCGTCGGGGATGATCGTCTGGCCGTCGCGTTTGAGCATCACGACGATAAAGGGATGCTTGCCTTGCGGCACATCGCGAAGACGCTGGCCGGCCAGGCGACCGTGGGGGGTTACGGTGACCTCGCGCAGCGTAACCTCGGCACGCTCTTCAAACGTCGGCGCGGCCATAACCAGCAGATCGCCTTCCTCGATGACGGTATCGCCGTTGGGCAGCACCGGATGGGCGCCGTCACGCAGCACCAAGACCACCAGCATGTCCGTTGCGCTGCCAATGTCCGCGAGCGAGCGTCCGGCAAACGGATGTCCAGCGCCCACCTTGAGCTTTACAAATGACATGCCGTCTTCGTCGCGATAGTCGTTAAAGGTGCGGCGCACGTCGCCGGTCGCATCGATCATATCGAGCTTCTTCGCCACCGCCGGCAGCAGCGAGCCCTGCACCACAATGCTCGACACGGCAATCGCAAACACCAGGTCAAATAGGTCGTGTCCGCCGGGAACGCCGGCCACTACGGCAAAGAGACTAAAGACGACCGAAGCCGCTCCGCGTAGGCCCGCCCAGCTTACGAGCGCGACCTGGCGGGGATTCGTCTTAAAGGGCGCTAGGAGCACGCCGACGGCGATGGGGCGGCTCACGAAGAGCATGAACGCCATGAGTGCCAGGCCCGGCAGCAGCATCTGCGGCAGGCGTGCGGGCGTTACGAGCAGGCCGAGCAAGAAGAAGATCGTCATCTCGGCCATCTCGGTGAGGGTGTCAAAGAAGTGCGCCATCTCGACTTTGCCGGTGATGTCGCTGGCGCCCAGCACAATGCCGGCCAGGTATACAGCCAAAAAGCCGTTGCCGCCCAGGTAGCTCGGCAGCGCGTAGGCGACGATGGCCACGGCGAACAAAAAGATGGTCTGCGCGCCCTCGGCCGTTGCGTGCGCGCGTTCAATCAGGCGGCCCGCCGCCCAGCCGATGGCGAGGCCCAGGCCCACGCCCAGGATAATCTGCTTGGCCAGCAGCACGGGGATGTTAATGTCGCCGCCGGCCGCGAGTGTGGCGAGCACGGCGGTGAGCATGTAGGCGACGGGATCGTTGGAGCCCGATTCGACCTCGAGCAGCGAGTCGGTGCCGCCCCTCAGCGACAGACTGTGCTCGCGCAGAACACTAAAGACGCTGGCCGCGTCGGTGGATGCCACGACCGAGCCCAGCAGCAGGCCGCCGATCCAGTCGAAGCCCAGCACAAAGTGGGCGAACACGCCGGTGATGCCTGCGGTGATGACGACGCCGAGCGTGCTCAGCAGCACCGCCGGCGCAGCGACGGGCTTGGCGCGGTCGATATTGGTGTTAAAGCCGCCGTAGAACATGATGAACAGCAGCGCCGTGCTGCAGACGGTTTCGGTGAGTGCGTAGTCGCTAAAGTCGATGTGCGCCGGGCCGTTGACGCCCAACAGCATGCCGAGCGCGATAAAGATGAGCAGGGTGGGGAAGGGGAGCTTTTTGCCGACGGGTTTGATGGTCAGGCACAAAATGATGACGAGGCCGATAAAAAGAAGGATCTGGTTCATGGATAGTGTCCGCTCCTGGGTGGTTGGCGTGGCACGGTCAGTTGTCTGTGGTTATTTGTACCCAAAGATGGTGGGTTTATGGGGTTGGATTGCGGGCGTGCGCGATATCGTCATAGACGGCTGCCGTCTTTGCCTCTGCTCGGAAACCCTTTCCAGCTTTATTGCAACGGAGTACAATGGGTAACGTTTAAGTTCAACTTGAAGTTTTAGTTGCGGCACCGGGCTTCGGCCGCAATGCAAGGAGAGGCGTACCATGGCGATCTATGTGACATCTGATGCTCACGGGCACGTGCGTGCGCTTGACGAGGCCCTGTCTAAGATCTCGTTGACGTCCGACGACACGCTGTACGTGCTGGGCGACATGATCGATCGCGGGCCCGATCCGGTCGGCGTTATTAAGCTCGTGCGCTCGCTGCCCAACGCCCACGTGCTCAAGGGTAATCACGAGCAGATCATGCTCGATGCCATCATTGGTCAGGATCCGCTCGATGCCGAGACCTGGGATATCAACGGTGGCTGGACGACGCGCGAGCAGCTCAACGACATGGAATTTGAGGCATACGAGGAGCTCGTGCGATGGATGGCCGCGCTGCCGCTCTACGCGGTGGTCGAGACCGAGGAGCGCCCGTATCTGCTGGTACATGCTGGAATCGAGATGAAGGCGGCGCGCGCGTTTTTACTTGAGCATGGCGTCGATTGTGCCGATGGCGTTGGAGCGGTGGGTGCCGATCGCGAGCTGCTGCAGCAGATGCTCGCGGTACAGTCGTCCGATGACCTGCTGTGGATTCGTCACGGCTATTGGGATGTGCCGACCGGGCTGCTTTCTACCGAGGGTAAGGGCCCGGTCGTTG
>CAUCUN010000003.1:0-183202 GCA_958445985.1 uncultured Collinsella sp.
TCCGGGGTCCGGCATCTGTCGTTCGCCTCTTCTGTCGTGTTTGATGTTGCGTGTTATGCGAGCGACCTTGCGCGGGCCTGCTGGCCCGTTGCCCCAGGTGCACCCGGGTAAATGGTACCCATCCGTTGGAACATGGACATCGCGGGAGGGCTGTTTGGGCAAGCTAGGATGGATGAGCGGCTGGGTTCTAAATGCAATAATTCGAGCTAAAGGGCCTTGTACTCTCTTTTGTAAAACGCGAGGGTGCAATAAACTCGACGATCCCCCTGAACCTTTTCTGAACGAATCGGCTCTTAGGCGGTATGACGCGACACGCATCGGTAGTGCTCGGACTGGGTTAGTCATCGAGTGGGTATAGAACATACGTTCTGTATAACGTTATAGCACCAGGTGGCAGGCGTAGTTTCAATCGAAGCTACGCCTGCTGCTATATATGGGTTGATGGTGGTATCAATGACCGCGATGCTTCTGTTTGCGCTTCAGTTTTCGCTGCTCGAAGCGCGCCTCCGCCTCATCCGCGCGACGCTGGCTTCTTGCTTGAGCCGATTTCCGCTTCATCGTCTCCCGCTGATTCGCGAGCGCCTGCTGCGCCTTGGTGCTCATCGCCGGCTGCTTGAGGGCTTTCGCCGCCTCGCGGGCGCGTCGCTTGGGGTTCTTCGCGGGCTTGCTCGCCTCGGCCGGACCGTGGCAGAAGAACGAGAGCTTCGCCCATTTGCTGACAACGAATCGCAGGATCTCCTCATTGGACGGTTCTGCGCCGAAGACGATGCGGGCGGCGCCGTATCTGCCGTCCTCGACGTGCTCCGCCAGCCCGACCCAGAATTGGCCGTCGTGATATACGGTCAGGGTGGACGACACGCTGATCTGCATGGCTGGTTCCTCCTTTATGTAGATGACCATGCAGAGAAGGGACAACCAAGGAGGCAGGTTACTGATGCGGACTCCCGCACGCCCACGACTACCCGACGGGGACTGTGTTTTCATCTCTGGTGCCCGCATTGTAGCACGCGCGGATTCACGATGTTGATTGCCGGCGCCTAGACGGAGATGAAGGCGGTTCGATCTAGGTCAAGCCGGTCGCTCGTTCATGAAGCGGCCGATTCCCTGAAGATGAAAGGCGCCCACGAGGACACCTACAGGCTATCTTCGAACTACTTGGTTTGGGGCAGACGGAGAAAAAAATAGGGCAGAATCGCTCTCACGATCCCGCCCCGCAAACCCGAGGGTTTCTAACTGGCTCCATTATTCCGGGCTTCTCAGTTCTGTCATTGACCCAGGTATCACCCGTCTCCTATAGCGAGTGAATATAAAAATAGGGCAGAGTCGCTTGCGCAAGTCCGCCCCTAAAACCGTGAAGGTTTTGCTATCTGCAGGCTATTCTACCAACCCGAGCGATTCTGTCAACCTGCGAAGGAACTCGAGCGCGGAGCGAGCTGCGGCGTCGGGCCCCTTGTCGGGCAGCGCCTCGGTTTCGCCGTCGGCCCTGGCGAACATCTCGGCGAGCTCGGATGCGGCGCGCGAGCGCGAGGAGCCCTCGGGTACCAAGCCGGAGTGCGCCACGAGCACGGTCGCGACCTCCTGCATGGCCGTATTCCCCATCCACTTCCTCCTGGTCGCCTTGGGAATCCCCACGGCGGCGACCCTTCGGGAGACGCCGCTGGACGCCGAGCCCCGGGCGGCGCCCCTCTCGGCGAAGCAGTTGATCAGGCACGAGCCGTGCGCGGCGCAGTTGCGGACGGACTTCACGCGCTTGAGGTCGTAGTGGGAGGCCTCGAGGCGCCTGTCGCCCCATCGCCTGGCGCAGAAGCGCACGAAGTCGATGAGGGTGCCGAACGAGGTGAGCTCAAGGAAGGCCCAGGCAGGCATGTCGCCGGAGTACTTCGCGTAGAGGCTCGAGCTGTAGGGGCTGCGGCCGCTCATCTTGAGCTCGCGCAGGCGGTACTCCCTGTTTGCAGTGGTAAGCGATGCCATGTAGTCGGCCACGATGGCGTAGCCGTCCTCTCCACGGTCCTCCATCTCGCGAAGCAGTGTCACCTTCTGGAAATGCTCGATGTCGAGCGTCATGCCGAGCAGGGCGTGGCGCAGCTCCTGGTCGAGCGCCGCGAGCAGGCGCAGCTGGCCGAAGTCGAGGTCTACGTAGCGGCCGTCGCGCGGGCCTCCCTCGTATTTCGAGAAGAGTTTGCGGTAGGATGCGAGCTTGAAGAAGTTGCACTTGTCGCGCAGGTAGTCCGCGGCCTCTTCCTCGGAACACAGTTCGAAGGCTACGCCCTTCTGCTTGAGGTGCTCTATCTGCTGCTCGATCGTGAGGATCGGCTTCCTATCGTGGGGTTCGGCCATGCTCGGTCTCCTGTCATTGATTTGAGAATCCTATTCTACCAGCATGTTTGCCCTGAATCCTGAAGGCCCGTTCGCCAACTCATAAGCAAGCCACCTGAGACTACTCACTTTGTTCACGAATGGCGAAGACCTGCGACCTGGGGTTTTGCAAATGGCGCGCAAGCCACCCGCGTTAATTCACTTGCGATTGCAGCTGGCGGCTTGCGGGCAAAAGGGCGGTTGAGTTTCAAAACGGGCGTTTTCGGCGCCATCGAGCCTCCAAAGGCGACCCGCCGCGCACTTTGGGACAAAAACAAAAACTCAAAGCCCTGAGTTTGAAAAAAGTTTTTGAGGTTGTCCCAGCTTTTGTCCCCGAAGCCGACGAAACGCGACATCGCGTCATTCGGCGGCACGCGTTCCGTGTCGATGCCGAAAACTGGGTGTAACTGGAGTGACGGGACGGCAGAACCGACGCCATCGAGTGGGAGTAGGACGACAGGGTTCTGACCTGCGATTTTGAGTGCCGCACTATGCCGCTGAGTTTCGTTTCGTACGAGAGTCATGACAAAGCCACCAGCGACGGAGATGAGTAAAAGCGATTAAAGAGCCTCCGTTCCCTGCGTTGGGACGGAGGCTCTTTCTTTGCCGTTTTACTCCCTTGTCTCCGTTCGGGGATTATTTCTTGCTCATTTAGGGCTATTCGCGCTGAAAGATTTTGACTAGCTTGGTGTCCTTTATTTCGTAGACAATGTCTGCGACGTTCTCGACCAGCCTCTTATCGTGGGAGACGAACACTATCGTTCCGGCATAGGCGCTCATCATCTGCTCGAGGGCTTCGGCGCTCTTGATGTCCAGGTAATTTCCAGGCTCGTCCATGAGCAAGATGTTGTATCTGCCCAGCAGCATCTTCGCGAGTAGCAGCTTGATGACTTCGCCTCCCGAGAGAACGCCAACGTCCTTTGTCAGGTCGCGCGGTCCGATTCCCATAGAGGCGAGGATGCCTCGAATTTCGGTCATGCTGTACTCGCAACCATCCTGCATGAACGAGATCGCAGACTGACGGGCGTCGAACTTGTAGCCTGTTTGCTCGAAGTAACCGATCTCTGCCTTGGGAGAGATGTTGATACCGTCGGCGCGTCGAGCGATTGCCTTCAGCAGGCTGGTCTTTCCTGTACCGTTGCCACCGGTGATGGCCACTTTGGCACCGAGCGGTATCTCGAATTTCGCGTGGTCATAGAGCATGCAGTTGCCGAAGCTCAAGCTGAAATCGTCTGCCGAGATGGGAAATTTACTATGCAGTTCCAGGGCCTTGCTCTGGCGGAACCGCACGGCGCGAATGCTATCTGGGGCCTCAATCCCTTCGAGCGCTTCGAGGCGCTTCTCCATGTCCTTAGCCGCCTGGTACATCCTCTTCTGTTTGGTGCCGGTTGCTTTCTGATGCCCCAATCGACCTGCATACTCGTTGCTTTTTTTCGCAGCCTTCCGCTTGGCGTCGACCTGCCGTGCTTTTTTCCGTTGTTTTTCGATGGCGGCTTCGAGGCGATCGCGCTCGCGCATCGCCTCTTCGTATCGAGTCGCCTGAGCTTTGCGCTCTTCTTCTTTCTGTCGCAGATAGTCGGAGTAGTCACCCCAGAATTCGGAAATACCGCCGTCTTTGAGCTCCCAGATCTTGTCTACCACCTGGTCGAGAAAATGACGGTCATGGCTCACGATGAGCAGAGCCCCATCAAATGCCTTGAGTTGTCCGACGAGAAGGCGGATGCCGTCTTGGTCGAGGTGGCTCGTAGGCTCGTCGGCGAAGATCGCGCTTGCATGCTGGGAGAGTGCAGAGGCAATCTTGGCGCGTGTTTCCTCCCCGCCGCTCATCGTCTCCTGCGCCACTCCGGCGACGTTGAGACGGGAGAGCATCTCACCACTGTCCTGAGCCGCATCAAGGTCGAGTTCATCGAGTTGGCCGATGAGGGCAATGCTGCCGAAGCGCCTGACGTCGGCGTCCGCAATGGTAAGATTGCCGCTCAGAATTTTAAGCAGGCTGGTTTTGCCTGCGCCATTGTCTCCCACCAAGCCGATGCGATCGTAGGAGTAGATTTCCAACTCTTCGATATCCAGGATATCGCGGCCGGCATATTCCAAAAAGATGTCTTTAGCTTTGACTATGAGTTCCATAGGTTGAACCGCCTTTTGTGTATTAGCCTTTTACTGGAAGCGCAGCCATGCCAAAAAAGATTGCTCACGTCGATTTTTCGCCTTTGCCCAATTGCCGGCGCGAGCGTTTTGACCTTGCGCAAGCCGGCAAATCCGAAAATGATAGTTGGCGACGAATAAGGAGCGCGATGCGGAATGTCGGTGCAATACCTCGTCGTCGCAAGGGCTTGAAGGCTGACGCTTGAACCGATGGCTGCTGCCTCTTTTTTTCGAATACTTGGGCTATTGAATCTGCCCGGTATCTCTTTTCCCCGCGTTTCGGACGCTCGGAGCAAGCAGCATAGCCATCGCAAGCAGTACCATGGTCGCTCCAGAGCCGACGAACCATAACGGAGCTCCAAGCAGATCCGCAAAAACGGAGGGGGCTGCGAGGCCCATGGGCATGGCCCACGCCATGATGGTTCCGTAGAGGCCGAAAACGCGGCCTAGGTACTCAGGAGGTATCTGCTCCTGCATAAGGGCAGTCTGGGTTCCCGCGTACAACGGGGAGCATGCGCCCATAAGAAAGCTCACCGGCAGGAAAGCAGCGAACAATGACGGGCCGAGCGATCCGGATACGATTGCGGCAATGCCGAAGCCGGCAATCGCGGCGACCATGGTGAACGACCTATTGCGGAACCCTCCCGTAACCGCCAAGATGCCGGACCCAGCCAGCATGCCTGCAGAAAAAAGGATTTCCACCAAAGCGGCATCCCCCGTGCTACCGCCAAAATGCCCCAAGGTCATTATTGGGAACAATGCCGCGAGCGGAGAGAACGCGAAAGCGAAGACGAACCCGCACCAAAGAAGGGCGAACAGCCCCCTGTACTCCCTAATCAGCTTGTAGCCGTCCGAAATCTCAGAGAAGAGCTCTCGAACCTTATTGGAAAAGGACAAGCTGCGGTCGGCTTCATTGAGGCCCCCTGCGTCTATCTGTGCGGCGAGGACGGCTAAAGAAGCGAAAAGCGCTCCCAGCACGTCGAGGGCAATCATAGCGGTAATGCCCGCCACGGGATAAATCACTGCTGCAAGCGCGGCGCCAAGAATGTATCCGCCGGACTGAATCGCCTGAGTCACCCCCGATAGGCGAACGAGATGCTCTGGCGGGGCGAGATGGGGCGTGAGAGATTGGGAGGCTGGCGTGTAGAACGAAGTACCAACTGCACGGAGAAACAGGGCGATGAGAATTAGCCATGCAGGTAAGCTGCCGGCCAACGAGGTAATCGCCAAGGCGGCACCCACCGCGGCAATGAAGAGGTCGGCGCCGATGAGGACACGTTTCAAAGGCAGTCTGTCGACAACGGCGCCCGCAAGGATTCCGAACAAAGCAATCGGCAGAAAGCCTGCCAGCGATGCTAAGGAGAGGAGAGAAGACGACCCTGTCGTGAGGGCGAGATGCCAAATAAGACCCATTTGGAGAATCGAACTCGTCAATGTCGAAACGAGCTCCCCGCCCCATACGAAACAAATCTTAAATTGCCATGAATGGCACAGCGAAACAGACCTGCGCCGAGAGGTTTCAAATATCATGGTTATGTCCAATCGTGAAATGGCGTGCAGAAAAACAGCGCGACGCCACAACAGCGCCGCTTTCTAGGCGCTCATCCACGTGCGGAAAAGACCAACCACGACACCCCTCCTTTGTTAATTCGGTCTGGCAAACCATGTAATATTAACGAGGCTTGAGTTTGCCTGTCAAGAATCGACCATCGGAAAGGGCAATCCTCTTCGATTCCTTTTGTATCTTTGGTTGCATAGGTGACCCGCCAGGGCTATTACGCGTGGAAGAGGCGCCTGCCGAGCTGGCCGATGAGGCGCTGAAGATGGCCCTGGTCAGGCGAAACGATCCCAAGGGATGCGTACATCATTCGGATAGTAAGAATGTTGCCAGCAGGTTTTGCGGCAACCGCAAAGGAGCCGTATCCTGCAGCTGGAATCACGTTGCAGCATCCTGACCCGCATTCCGATTGGCGGACGGCCCGCTTCGGCATCCTGACCAGCACAGCGATCGAGCCTTGTCATTCCTTGGATATGCCGGTTGCTCGGGGCGGTCCCGACGGAGGCCCTCGCCTCCCCGGTCCGTGACCCAAGAAGGGCAAGCATGCTGATCTGCATGGCTGGTTCCTCCTTTATGTAGACGACCATGCAAAGAAGGGACAACCGAGGAGGCAGGTTACTGATGCGGGCTCCCGCACGCCCATGACTACCCGACGGGCTGTTTTTCATCTCCGATGCCCGCATTGCAGCATGAACGAATGTGCCTCGACATCTCTGCTGGCATGGTACGACTGGGATCGCACCTCGACGCATCCTTGCGCATACTGCCTTCCAAGTTTCGAAACCGGGAAGGAAAGTGTATGTGAGCGACGATATCGGCGCCGATTCGACGCTCGAGAGGGAGATTGCGCCGATTCTATCCATCGGGGATGCATTCCCGAAGATTCTCATCACTCGCACGAGGCATGAGCCCCATACCCGGGAGGGCGTGCTCGTGCTGAATTTCGCGAGGTGGCTGCTTGGCGGGTAGGGTTCTGAACGTCGCATTGGGATATCGCGCGACAGGGCACGCAGGGCTGTTTGTGCCCGCACGGGAAACGCCGTCGCCATGCGGGCGGCCTGTCGTGTCCGATTAGCCTTTTGCTAAACAGGCTTACGCCAACTCATGGGCAAGCCACCTGAGACTATTCACTTTGCTTATCGTTGACAAAGACCTGTGGCCTGCGGTTTTGTGAACGGCTCGTAAGCCACCCGCGTCGACTCACTTACTGTTGAAGCTGGTGGTTTGCAGGCTCAAAGGCGGTTGAGTTTCAAAACGGGCGTTTTTCGGCGATATCGAGCCTCCAAAGGCGGCTCTCCGTGCCCCTTGGGACAAAAATAAAAACTCAATACTCTGAGTTTGAAAATGGTTTTTGAAGTTGTCCCAGCTTTTGTCCCCGAAGCCGATGAAACGCGACGTCGCGTCATTCAGCGGCACTCACTTCGAGATGCCGCCGAAAACTGGGTGCAACTGGAGTGACGAGACGGCAAAACTATAACCACCGAGTGGGAATAGAACAGACGTTCGATTCTGTGTTATAATATCCCGCAATGGGCGCGGCCTCTTCCGAAGCCGCGCCCATTGCTATATTTGGTCGGATATCGACGGAAACCCAAGCTCAGGGAGGTTTGTTGCGATGGCATACGATTTCAAGAAGGAGTTCAGGGAGCTCTACAAGCCGTCCGGCAAGCCGAGCGTCGCAACCGTTCCGCCTATGAGCTACGTCGCCGTGCGGGGCAAGGGCAATCCCAATGCCGAAGGCGGCGAGTACCAGAACGCGTTGCCGCTGCTCTACGGCGTCGCTTATACCATCAAGATGTCGAAGAGGGGCCCGCGAGAGATCGAAGGCTATTTCGACTTCGTCGTGCCTCCGCTCGAGGGCTTCTGGTGGCAAGATCGCACCGATGGCGAGATTGATTATGCGCGGAAGGATGACTTCAACTTCATCTCGTGCATCCGTCTGCCCGATTTCGTCACTCGCGAGGACTTCGACTGGGCAGTTTCGGAAGCTGCTGCCAAGAAGAAGCTGGACTTCTCGGCGGTCGAGCTGCTGAGGGTCGACGAGGGCCTTTGCGTTCAGTGCATGCATACCGGGCCTTACGACGACGAGCCGGCGACCATAGACGCCATGCGCACATTCGCGGCGGAACGGGGCTACGCCCCCGACTTCTCCGAAGCCCGTCTGCATCACGAGATTTACCTCTCCGATCCGCGCAAGTGCGCGCCGGAGAAGCTCAAGACCGTGATCCGTCATCCCATAAAGTTGATTTAGCGAAGCGAGTGACGCCGATCGCTTCGGCTTTTGGGGGCTCGCCGTGGCGTGGGCGGCAGCGGGACGCGCCATGCGACCGGTGGCGGAGGCCGAGGCGCGGGAGCGCTCGTTCATTCGCACCGCCTCGCACGACCTCGTCACCCCGCTCATGGCGGTGGCCGCGAACTGCGACGTGCTTGAAGCGGAGGCATCCGATCAGGCCGGCCTTGCGTCCTGGGTCGCCAACATCCGTGCAGCGGCGGACGAGATAGCGACTCGCATCGCTGACATGCTCATGCACATGGGCGGCGACTAGACAGGGCGATCCCTGCAACGGGCATTATTATCCGGGAAGCGTTTGATTGCGAGGCACGCCGGTGTGAGGGCCTGAGTCGTCAGGCCCTCACAGGGGGACCGCGATGGTGGCCACCGCTCCGCCCGAGGGGCCGTTGGCGAGCGAGACGGAGCCCCCGTGGGCACTCGCGGCCTCGGAGGCGACGTGGAGGCCGAGCCCGTAGTGGCGGCCACCGTCGCGCGAGGAGCGGGAGGAGTCGTCTGTGAAGAGGCGCTCGCAGCCGCGTTCGAGGGCGGCGGGAGAAAAGCCCGGTCCGTCGTCGGCAACCTCGATGACGAGGCGCCCGCCCGCGACGTCGCAGGAGACCGCCACGCGCGAGCGCGCGTGCTCGGCGGCGTTGGCCACGAGGTTCGCGGCGGCTCGCGCCAGGCTGGTTCGGTCGAGCGGGGCCTCGGGCGCGCCCGCGACAGCGGGGCCCGTGGCCGCGTCGAGCGTCACGCCTCGCGCCCGGGCGATCTGGGCGGCCTCGGCGAGGACCTGCTCGCAGAGCTCGGCCGGCCGCATGGGGGCCCTCTCAGCCCCGCCGGACCCGCGCGAGGCCTCGATGAGCAGGCGCACGTAGCCGTCGAGCCTTTCGACACTGCCGGCTATGTCGCGCGCGGCGGCCGCGAGGTCGGCGTCTTTCTCGTCTTCCAGCTCCTCCGCCACGAAGTCGGCGTTGGCGCGCAGCACGGTGAGCGGCGTCTTGAGGTCGTGGGCGAGCGACGCCACCTGCTCGCGCTGCCCCCGCTCCGCGGCCCAGCGGGCCTCGAGCGACTCGGCGAGGGAGGTCCGCATGGCGTCCATCGCAGCGAGGACGTCGTTCACCTCGCGCACGTTGGTGCTGCCGACCGCGAAGTCGAGATCCCCCGCGCCGACGCGCCCCGCTGCCTCCGCGAGCGGCGCCATCTTGCGCGAGATCACGCGGCTCGCACGGCGCGCCACGAGCGCGAGCGCGAGCGCGCTTCCCGCAGCGGCGCCGACGAGCATGAGGTTCTGTGGGTTGGGAAGCAGGCCGGCGAGGTCGCGCGAGACCCACTGCGGCAGGTACTCGCTGACGAGTGCGCAGGCCCCGCCGCCCTTGAGCGGGAACGCGGCGTAGGTGAGGCCCGAGCCCCCGCCCTCGATCTCCACTGTGCCCGGATCCGCGGCGAGTGCCGCACGGGCCATTTCCGTCGCGTCCTCGAGTCGCGTGTCCTCGAGGTCTGTCATCAGCACGTGTCCGTCCTTATTCAGGATGAGGTAGCGGTACGCCGTCGGCACGTCCTGCTGCCCGCAGACGCCGTCGCGTGCCAGGCCCTCCGCGACCTCGCGCGCATTGGTCGGCCCCCAGCTTGCCTCGTAGACGAAGCCCGCGTTGATCGCCGCGGAGAGCGCCATGAACGAGGCGAGCCACGCCGTGGCGACCGCCGCGAACGCGTAGGCGAAGTAGCGCGCGATGACGAAGGAGAGCGGCATGCCCCCGCGACCTCGCGCCCCGGTCCTCAAAGCTGCCACTTGTACCCCATCCCCCAGACGGTCGCGATCGGATCGGCGCCGGCCTCGGAGAGTTTCCTCCGGGCGCGGCTGACCTGCATGGATATGGCCGCGTCGTCGGCGTCGCTCTCCCAGCCGAGCACCGCCTCGCGTATCTGCGCGCGGCTCATGACCTGCCCGGGGTGGCGGGCGAGGTACTCGCAGATGGCGTACTCGGTGGGCGTGAGCGGCACGGCCTCGCCGCCCACGGCGAGGTCGCGCGCCCCGAGGTCGATCCGCACCTCCCCGAAGGAGAGGGCGTGCGAGCGCGGCCGGCGCTCACGGCGTAGATGGGCCGCGACCTTGGCGCGCAGCTCCGCGGCCCCGAAGGGCTTGCGGACGTAGTCGTCGGCGCCCAGGCCGTAGCCGGCCACGGCGTCCTCCTCGGCCACGCGCGCGGTCAGGAAGACGATGGGCCCGTCGAAGTCTGGGCGGATCTGCCGCACGAGCTCGAAGCCGTCGAGCCCCGGCATCATGACGTCGCAGAGCACGAGGTCGAAGCGCGAGAGGTCCATCCCCGGGACCGCCGTCGGGTCCGATGCCTTGACGACCTCATGGCCGTCGCGGCCGAGGACGCGCGCGATCGCATCGAGGATCGCCCGCTCGTCATCCACTGCCAGTATTCTCGCCATGTTCGACCTCCTGAAACTTCCGTCGGAATTGTACTAGCGCTGCGCTCAGCGGTCCAGAGCCTCGCGCGCAGCCGCGGGAGCCTCGGCCGCATCGCACGCGCGGTAGTGCACGCCCGAGCCGCCGCGCGCCTCGATCTCGAGCCAGCCCTCGCCGTCCGACTCCCGTCCGAAGAAGATGAGCTGGAGTTCTCGGACATTGCCCCTGTCGTCCGCCGCGTCCACCAGGTAGACGTAGTTCGCCCCCGCCCCGGTGGCGTCGGCGTAGGAGCTCGCGTGGCTGCCGGGCTCGGGCGCGGGCGCCCACATGGTGATCTCAGGGTTGGGCAGCACGCGGTCGGCGATCGAGCGCAGCGCCGACCCCCAGCCGGCGTCGAGCAGGGCATTCCCGCCCAGGACGAGCGCTGCGGAGAGGAGGGCGAGCACGGCGGCGAGCGGCTTCCTACTCATCTGCCCTCCCGTCCTCGAAGCGGCAGAACCAGGCCAGAAGGACGGCGGCGGCTGCCAGGGCGAGCACGAGGCCAGCGAGCGCAGTCGTGAGGAGAGGGCCCGCCGCGCGTGCGGCGTCGATGAAGGTCTCCATCCCGAGCGACCCTAGGCGCGCGGGCCAGGCGAGCGGCACCCAGCTCAGGGGCGTTGCCAGGGCACCGGTGAGCTCGCCGGTCATGAGGCCGTGCGCAAGTCCGCCCACTGAGAAGAACGCGAGGAGCATCCCCGCCGCGCCGGCGCCGATGGCGGCGTTGCGGCCGAGGCGCAGGGTCACGCCGAGCCCCAGCGCGTAGAGGGGCAGGCTGCCCAGCACGATGCCCGCCCAAGCGGCCGCAAGCGGAGCGGGCCCGAGCGGCAGGCGCCTGGCGACGGCGAGCACGGCCCCGAACACGCCGAGCGCCACGGCCAGCGCGCCCGCGCCGAGCGCCGCAAGGGCGAGCAGCTTCGCCGCGACGGCGCGCCCGCGCGAGGGGACCGCCGTGAGGTTGGCGAGGCGCCCGGCAGCGCGCTCCTCGTCCACGGCGAGCCCGCAGACGATGGCGGACATGAGCGGCATGAGGGCGCCGAGGAACTGGGCGTAGGCGTCCGCGCCCAGCGCCGGGTCCCATCGGGTTACGGAGAAGTACTCGCCGCAGGCAAGACCGGCTGCCAGGCCGCAGACGAGGTGCACCGCCGTGAGCGGGGAGCGCGCCAGGCGCAGGGCCTCGGAGAGCAGGGCCCGCGGGAGAGTCATGCGCGGCGTCGGGTCGGAGAGTCGTGTCATGGCCATCACCTCTCCTCGGAGCGCGCGAACCAGGCCGCTCCCGCCGCCGTGAGCGCGGCGAACGCGAGCGCGCAGACCGCAAGGCCCGCCAGTGTGAGCATGCCGTTCGCCGTGAGCGCCCCGCCGAGCGCCATGTCCGCCGCGAGTGGCTCGCCGCTCGGCAGCACGGGGATGAAGCTCGTGGGGATGACCATGCTCGCCGACGGCGGAAAGAGCTGCGGCAGCGGCACCAGCGACCAGGCGAACCCACCCACGAGCTGCGCGGCGAGCGGGCAGAAGATGCCCGCGAGCATGCCGAGCCGCGCCGTGAGGAAGAGCCCTGCGGGGATCATCCACGCCGCGGTCACCGTGTTGGCGAGCGCGCAGAGGAGCATCGTGAGCGTGCCCGCGGCCGTGAGGCCCTGCGAGGAGAACGCCGAGCCCGCGAGGTAGATGCCGAAGACCACGAGGTTCGAGAGCGTGCAGAGCGCGAGGCACCAGAGCGCCTTGGCCCACCAGGCGCGCCCGAGCGGGAAGCCCAGGCCTAGAAGCCCCCGCATCCGCGTGCGCGCGTCCGCCCGCGCGACGCAAGCCACCACGAGCGAGAGAGACACGGGCAGGAAGAGCGCGTACCAGTAGTTCCACGCGCTGAAGATCTGCACGCCCCGGTAGGGCATCGCGCCGAGCAGCGGCATCGGCAGCGCCATGAGCACGGCCAGGCGAACCGGTGCCGCGTGGCGCGACTTCAGGGCCTCAGCGCGCAGGCCCGCGAGCAGGCCGCCTTTCTCGTCCGTCATGCTGCCACCTCCCCGCGCGCTCGACGCCCCTCCCGGCAGACGCTCATGAATAGTTCCTCGAGGTCCTGCCCGGGCCGAAGCGCATCCTCGTAGGCGAGGCACCCCCCGTAGATGATGCCGATGGTGTCAGCCATCTGCTGCACCTCGGAGAGGATGTGGCTCGAGACGATCACCGTCGTACCCGCCGCCGCGAAGCCGCGGATCTGGTCGCGCAGCTCCTCGATGCCGATGGGGTCGAGGCCGTTGGTGGGCTCGTCGAGCACGAGCAGGCGTGGCCGAGCGATCAGCGCCAGCGCGAGCCCCAGGCGCTGCCGCATGCCCATCGAGAAGCGCCCGGCGCGCTTCTTCCCGGTGTCCGCGAGGTCCACGGCGGCGAGCACCTCATCTACGCGGCTCTCGGGAAGGCCCAGCAGCGTGGTGCGCACGCGCAGGTTCTCGCGCGCGGTGAGGTTGGGGTAGAGCGGTGCCTCCTCGATGAGGCTGCCGATTGCGTAGAGGTCCTCGCGGCGCCAGGCGTGCCCGGCAAAGAGGATCTCCCCGGCCGTCGGCCGCAGCATCCCGCAGATCATCTTGAGCGTTGTCGACTTGCCGGCGCCGTTGGGGCCGAGCAGCCCGTACACCTCGCCCTCGCGGATATGAAGGCTCACGTCGGCCACGGCGTCCTGCGCCTGGTCGCCGCGGCCGAAGCGCTTGGTGAGCCCGCGCGTCTCGAGCATGTAACCCATGGGTTCGTCCTTTCTCTTCCGGGCGCGCGGGCCGAGTCGCCGTGCCCGCGCGCCTTACCTTTCGGGTTCACCATCCATGGTGGGGCGCGTTTCTAACGAAGCCGTAACGGCCGTTGGGCTCTTTTGGCGCCAGCCCTTCTCGACCCGTACGCCACTCATGGTATGTTTATCGCGATAACAAGGACGGAGGTGCCCGTGGCACGCAATAAGTACCCGGAGGAGACGGTCGAGAAGATTCTCGACGTTGCCGAGCGGCTCCTCGTGGAGCGCGGCTACGAGCACACCACGATGATCTGAAGAGCAATACGCTAAACCGAAAAAAGTAATCGAAGCCGCGCCTGTGGACTTATCGAGGGCCGAGATTCCCGCCCCATCCATCGGCACCCAGCGGAAGGTCGTCGACATCCTCGACCGCTTCGACTCCCGCACGGCATCGCTGACCGACTGCCTCCCCGCCGAGATCGAGGCATGGAATCAACAATACGAGTACTACCGCGACCGCCTGCTCGACTTCCGAAACTAAGTGAGAATAAGTTATCGGTACGCTTTTTTATAAAATGTAAAAAAGTACCCCCATAACTGATAAAATTGACACTGAAAAAAAAGGGGTGCATCTTGCGTATATACCGACGTGAAAAGTATCTGAAGCAAATGCGTGGTTTCTACCACGATGACGGGATGATCAAGGTAATCACCGGTGTTCGCAGGTGTGGTAAATCCTGCCTCATGCAATCAATCGCAGACGAACTTGTGGAATCCGGTGTAGCGAGCGACCACATCATCTATATCGACCTTGACTCACGGGAGAACAGGAAGGTCAAGACGACCGATGAGCTCGAAAATCTGATTGACATGTCGACCCCAGCAGACACTGAGGGGACGAAGTACCTCTTCATCGATGAGATTCAGAACGTAGAGGAATTCGAGCTGCTTATCAACGGCTACCGGACAGATGGCGGTTGGTCCATCTTCATTACCGGTTCGAATTCATATCTGCTTTCTGGGCAGCTTGTTACAAAGCTGACGGGTCGCTATATCGAGTTCGAGGTGTTCCCACTCGACTTTGCGGAATATATCGATATGAAGCGTTTTCTCGGCAAGCCTGTCAATGACGTTCTCGTGGGAGAGTTTACCGAGTACCTGACCCTTGGAGGATTTCCCAAAGCGTTGGAGTATGAGGGCGAGGATGAAAAGCGCACCTATATCAAGAGTGTTATTCATGAGATCTTTGAAAAGGACGTCAAACATTCGAACAAAATTAAGAATGTCTCGGTTTTCGATGCCGTCCAGACGTATCTCATCAACAACTTTGGTGCGCCGACGAACCTGAAGAACCTCCTTGCGTACTTCAATGAAGTCGAGAAGATTCCCATCAAGCGCGAAACGCTCAATCGGTATATCCAGATTCTTGTTGACGCGAAGATCCTTTATCGCTGCTCGAGGTTCGATCTCAAGTCTCGGCGATCGCTTATCCGCGAAGAGAAGTACTACCTGGCTGATCCCGGCTTCTATTTCGCCATGAACACGGATGCGAGGATTAACTACGGGCCGGCGTTGGAGAACGTGCTCTACCTCTATCTTGCATCGCGCGGGTACGAGCTTTCTGTGGGCCGTATTGGGAAGCTCGAGTGTGACTTCATCGCTCGTAGGCGCAATGCTTACGCCTACATCCAGGTCTCTATGTCGATTGCCGACAGAGGCGTCGAGGAGCGCGAGTACAGGCCGTTCGGCCACATCAGGGATGGGTATCCGCGCTACTTGTTCACGCTTGATCCTCTATTGCAGGAGAGGGATGGCGTCAGGCACCTTAACATGGCGTCGTTTATGCAAGATGGCGGTGATCTTATTTGAGCGGCGGCCAGATTCTTTTGCTCCCTAGTGCGCAAACAGTGCGGGCATCAAATGAGGACCATTGCCTCACGCAGAATCGACAGATTGAGGACTTGTTTTGATGTTGACAAGCTTTTGGCCAGTGACTCCTATTGCCGAGTGGGAATAGCGGAAATAACAGCCTCCGGACCTTTTGGTTCGGAGGCTTTCTTTTTCGTTCTGTTCGGAAGGAGCTCCTTGCCAGAGTCCCATGGATAGCGAACGGCTTTATCGAGCGTGTGCGTTTTCGTAGGCGCCTTTGATTTCTTCCGGCAAATTGTCGGGAATCAGCGTCTCCAGCCTATCCTCGCTGCCATCTTGAATCGCTTGCTCGTAGTACCAGCATTTGAACTTCAACATGTCCAGGGCACGGTTCATCTTCGCGATCTCCGACTCCATGTGGGCCTTCCGCTCCTCGAACATGGCCTTGCGCTGGGGGTATGTTGATGGACCCTCTGCACACCATTCCATGAACAGACGGATGTCCTTGATCTCCATTCCCGCCTTCTTCAGGCATTCGATGACCCGAAGCGCCTCGAGTTCCGTATCGCCGAATCGGCGAATGCCGGACATCCGCTCCAGCCCCGGGAACAATCCCTGCTTGTCGTAATACCGCAGCGTTGAGGCGGGCAGACCGAACATCTCCGCCACCTGTCCGATTGTGTACATGGCCCCTCCGAATAAATCTCGAATTCATTCCTTGACCTAAAGTCAGGTTTAGGTATTACCTTCATTCTCGTCAATACAAATCGGTAGCGCAAGGGGTGGTCCGTAATGGGCAAAACGGTTTTCGCCGGTGGCGTGAACGGTGTGGGCGGAATCGCCGGGCACCCCGCCCTTGAGCAGGCGCGACAAATGGGCATGGGGATCTAGGCGGGCAGCTTGACCGCGCGGAAGCAGTTTTGCACTCAAAACCATCGACAGGAGGAATCAAACATGGCAATTAAGCAGACGGCGGGCAGGGATACCCTGGGGGACTTTGCCCCCAAATTTGCACAGCTCAATGACGATGTGCTGTTCGGCGAGGTGTGGAGCCGAGAAGACGGGCTTTCCCTTCGAGATCGCAGCGTGGTGACGGTGGTTGCCTTGATGGCACAGGGGCTGACGGACTCTTCGTTCCAATATCATCTGATGTCCGCAAAGAACAACGGGGTGACCAGGACTGAGATAGCGGAAATCCTTACGCATGCGGCGTTTTATGCGGGATGGCCCAAGGCGTGGGCGGCCTTTCGCATGGCGAAGGAGGTCTGGGCGGATAGTGATGCCGTCGACGCACGAATCAAGCATCAAAACGAGATGGCCTTTCCCATCGGTGCCCCCAACGACGCATTTGCGAAGTACTTTATCGGGCAAAGCTACCTCGCGCCCCTTTCCACCAAGCAGGTCGGCGTCTACAACGTGACGTTCGAACCCGGCTGCCGCAACAACTGGCACATCCATCACGCCAAAAGCGGTGGCGGACAGATCCTCGTCTGCGTGGCTGGTCGAGGGCTTTACCAGGAATGGGGCAAACCGGCACAAGAGCTGTGCCCTGGCGATGTAGTAAATATTCCCGCGGGCGTAAAGCACTGGCACGGTGCGGCGCCCGACAGCTGGTTCTCCCATCTCGCAGTGGAGGTTCCGGGCGAGGAGGCCTCCAACGAGTGGTTGGAGCCCGTGGACGACGAGCAATACCTTAAAGCGACTGACAAGGAGGCTTAGGCATGGAGCAGTTGAAACTGACGCAGGAATGGGACAAGGTGTTCCCCAAAAACGACAAGGTTGAGCACAGCAAGGCGACCTTCCACAACCGCTACGGCATCACGCTGGCTGCCGACGTGTACGTGCCTAAGAACGCGGAAGGCAAGCTGCCCGCCATCGCCGTCAGCGGCCCGTTTGGCGCGGTGAAGGAGCAGTCCTCCGGTCTGTACGCGCAGAAAATGGCGGAGCTGGGCTTTTTCGCAATTGCCTTTGACCCGTCCTATACCGGCGAGAGCGGCGGTACGCCCCGCTATGTGGCATCCCCGGACATCAACACCGAGGACTTCTGCGCAGCGGTGGATTTCCTCTCTGTGCAGGAAAGCGTTGACCCGGAGCGTATCGGCATCATCGGTATCTGCGGTTGGGGCGGCATGGCAGTCAATGCAGCACCCATCGACACCCGTATAAAAGCTACCGCGGCTATGACCATGTACGATATGACCCGCGTGACCGCAAACGGCTATTTTGACGCCGAGGATTCCGAGCAGGCGCGCTTTGAAAAGCGGAAAGCGTTGAACGCGCAGCGCACCGAGGACTATAAAGACGGCAGCTATGCGCTGGCGGGCGGCGTGGTCGATCCGCTACCGGAGGATGCGCCGCAGTTTGTAGCGGACTATTACGCCTACTACAAGACTCCGCGAGGCTACCATCCCCGCAGCCTGAACTCCAACGGTGGCTGGAATGTGACGTCCTCGCTGTCGTTTTTGAATATGCCGATTTTGCAATACAGCAGCGAAATTCGCTCTGCGGTACTGCTGGTGCATGGCGAGAAGGCGCACTCCCGCTATTTCAGCGAAACCGCGTACGGCAAGCTGACGGGGGACAACAAGGAATTGCTCATTATCCCTGGTGCCAGCCACACCGACCTTTACGATCAGATGGACATCATTCCGTTTGAAAAGCTGAAAGCGTTCTTTGAGGAATATCTGAAATAAGACGCACCTTGCTTTTTACTTATTAACGGTCATGCATTTAGCAAGGACGGTTTGCGGCAAGACGCCTCGCCGCGCTACTAGTCGTCGGCCCGCGCCGCCGAGAGCAAGGCACCCAAGTCTGCCTGGATCGCCTCTGCCTTGCTTCCAAGCTGCAGCGGAGCCGAATCGCCCGAGATGTTCACGCTCAGCAGGTGCGCATCCGGCAGCTTTGCGGTCATGCTCCAGAACGGGAGCGTAATGATGCCGGGGGCCATCTCGCCCACGCCGAGCTCCAGCAACAGCACGCGGCTACTACCGCGCTCGCGCACGAAGCGCTCATATCGTTCGAGGCCCTCGCGCCATGCCGCACCCTGCAGAAACGTGTCGTCGCGCACCCACGGCACGAGCTGCCAGCCGCAGTGCGGGCATCGGGGGACGTCCTCGCTGCGGATCTCGAAGCCCGCACTGCCCACGTGGTTGTAACGATTGGCGTGAAGGCGGCCGTTGGAAAGAAACTCATTTCCGTGGGGAAGAAACTTCTCGGTGAGTAAAGCTCATCGGAGCGGGGATAGAGCTTTGTCTGCGGGGTACGAAATGCTGGCTAGCGGTTGCGACGCCTTGTTGCAGAAATGCCAACTGCCGCAACTACACCACCGGCAACACTCAGGGCGGCTGCCATCGCACCGTTGTCGCCCGTCGCGGGTAGGGTGGCCCCGGCTGGTTTAACCGCCGCTACTGCCTTGGTGGAAACGGGATTTGCCGTGGGCTTTTTTGCATTGGGCTGCGGTGTGGGCTCGGGCTTGGTTTCCGGTTCGGGTTTGGAACCGCTCGTATCGGTTGCAATCAAGTGCACGTCACTGTCGAAGACGTAACGGATGTAGTAATCGTGCCGCGTCTCGTGCATAATCCCTTGCCCGCTGTCGAAGTCACGGTCAACGTGTGTGCCAAGGTGGGCTGAGCTGTTGAGGTTCAGCCTGTAAGGGATTTGGTCGTCGGCGTAACTGCCTGTAAAGACTACGGTTGCTCTAACGTGATTGTCGATCATGGTCAGGGCAATAGAGACGCTGGCCTCTTTGGGGTTCTCGGTTTTTATAAGGCCTTCGGTATCGGTGTCGATCTTGAAGAGAAGGACGGTGTCGTTAAGCCCGTAGATGAAGTCTTCGGGTTTGTCGGGGAAATCGTATACAAACGCCTCATTCTGGACCAACATAAAGGCAGGAGGGAGCTCCAGGTCATAGTTATGGTCGACAACGGTGGTAGCTGTGAGGCTGCCTTCCGCGTTGGCTTCGTCGCAGGTAATGGGTGCTGCGACATCGGTTTCGGGCATTTCTGTCGCCAGTGCTGCGCAGGGTAGCAAAAGCAGTCCTGCCACAAGAATGCTTACTCCGAAGGCGGCGATTCTGGCGTCTGCATGACGCTTGACGTCGCGGATAGACAGGCCAGTCCGTTTGTTATGGGTCTGCGGTGCAACATGCTGTCCATACATAAGACGCTCCTTGTTCGTAGGCCGGTTTCCGCGGATCTATATTGCGCCTGGCCGATGCGGCTAGGCTCTTTCACGCGAACGCTTATGCGAGCAGGGAGAAAGCTCAAGCTAATTTTCTCACAGTCGATACTTTGCGAGCAACGATTTGCTGTTCAATTCTCGGAGAGAAAATCAAGGTGGCCGAGGAGTTATCAGGCAATGAGATTGTGTCTAGAGAACACGAACGAGAGATGCGATCTACAGACGACTGAATAGCTCTATCCGTTTTGGTTACAACGAAATGTATGCCGCGCGCCTGCGGCATGAAGAAGGGAGATTCTTATGAATATCGTTGTATTGAGCGGTAGCCCGCGCAAGGGCGCCAATACCGACACCATGGTCGAGGCGTTTGCTGAGACCGCGCGTGAGGGTGGCCATACGGTCGAGGTCATCCGCGTTGCCAGTAAGAAAATCGCTGGTTGTCTGGGGTGTCAGTATTGCTTCGCCCACGAGAGCACTTGCGTGCAGAAGGATGACATGGCCAACGTGATCGAGTCGCTGAAAGACGCCGACATGGTTGTCTTCGCTTCGCCTATCTACTGGTTTGATATCACTGCGCAGGAGAAAGCCGCCATCGACCGCCTGTACGCCTTCGGTGCCACGGGTTTCCCGTTCACCAAGACGGCCCTTTTACTCGATAGTCATAGTGAGGGCGTCTATGATGCGGCGATTGCTATGTACAAGTCAACCTGCGCGTACTGCAAGTGGGAGGACCAGGGCATTGTCACCATTAGCGGTATGACCGAGCGCGACAGCATGGCATCGTCGCTCAAGTTGGAAGAGGTGCGAGAGCTCGCTCGCAAGCTGGCCTAAGGGCAAGAAGAACGCATGACAATCAGCGTTGGCGGAAAGCCTACTTCCCTTACCAAGAGGATTACTGATTGCCATGCGTTGATGTCCTTATGGACAATCTCCGCGTGCTAGGAGACTTTCTCGCTCAGGAACTCCCTGAATGCGGGGATGTCAAAGCCAACGAGACCACGCCCACGTTCCCCGATGACGCCGTCCTCGAGAAGGCGGCGTTTGTATTGGCTTGCGTAGTTGCTGGCGACGCCCATGCGTTTGGCTATCTCCGAGACCCTGCTGGGGCCAGAATCGGGCAGCATCGCGAGTAAAAACTCAATGTCTTTATCGGAAAGCTCTCGATAGGTCGTTTCGAGAATGCGATCATGCAGCTCCATGCGTGCGAGTAGGGAACCCTGCTGGACATCGGATGCACTGATTTGGGGCGAGTTCTCCGAAACATCCCAAGTGCGATATCCGACGAGCTGCATCATGTAGGGGAATCCGTCGACGGCCTTCACAGCATTCTCGAGCGCTTCTGGTGCGATTGAACGTCCTCCGGCCTCAACGGTTTTGCGAAACGCGTTTGCAATTTCAACGTCAGTGATTCGTCCTAACTGATGATATTGGGAACGCCTGAGGAACGAGACAGAATCGTTACGCAGCAACGCCGATACTTTGTAGGGCAGTCCTGCCATGAGTAGGGCAACTTTTTTACCTTCGCGTACAAAGTGCTGGTAAACAGAGGCAAATTGAAGCATTTCTTCGAGATCGACGGTGACTTCATCGATGGTAATGAGAAGTCCGATGTCATGTTTTTCGAGTTGCTTAAAGATGCCATTCATGCGTGTGCGCCAGTTGCCCTGGACCTCTTGAGCATATGTCCAATCGATGCCCACTGGACCAATTTGAACGCCGTTTATGCGCGCATGAGGCTGTGAGAGGTAGCTATCTGCGGCTTCTTTGGTTCGCTCGATAATATCTTCGAGCATGCCTGGCATGGCGGAGACATTTGCTGTACTCCATGGTGGCTCCTTTGCAAGTTTTGCTAATTTTTGCAACTTTTGCTAACTTTTGCGAGTTTTGCTAACGGCTTAGGACGGTGCGGGAAGCCCCCGTATCGTCGACATTTCCGAGGATGACCTCCGCAACGAGCGGGGCCCGGGGCGCGATATTGCTGCGCTCCGGGCCCCGCTGCTTTGTAAAACTATGGCGGTTCTGCCGTGGTACCTAGTCAAACAGGCTCGGCATGTCGTTTTCCTTCATGAGGGCACCGGCTGAGGGGAGGCTCTGCGCGGTGAACTTCTCGGCCGAGACGCCGGTGCCAAGGATTTCCTCGGTCGTGCCGACGGTGGTGACCGAGCGGCCCTTCTTAGCCGTGAAAGCCTGGACGCCCTGCGTGTTGGTGGTCGTCTTGGTCTTGAGCAGCGACGTGTTGAAGTTCATCAAACGATAGTCGCTCGACACCAGCGCGATGTCACGATCTGTGTTGAGCACCTGGGCATACAGCAGCTTGCTGCCACCGTAGATGGCGTTCTTGAGGCGTTTGCGGTTGGTCTTGGTGACGTATCCAGAAAGCGCGACGCGCACCGCGCGGCCGTTCTCAAAGACGAACAACACGTCGGCCTTGTAGTCCTCGGGGTCGATGACCCAGATGACACTCTCGTCGGGTTCCATCTCAAGATCGGTCGGCAGGTACGAGCCCAGCTGGGCCGACTTGGTGTCCTCAAATGCCGCAACCTTGCACTTGTACACCTGGCTCTTGTTGGTAAACACGAGCAGCTCGTGCGTGTTGGAGGACGGGAACTCGATAAAGGGTTTGTCGCCGTCCTTGTACTTGAGCGTGGTCGCCTTTTTGAGTACGCGGTCCGTCATCTTCTTAAGGTAGCCATCGCGCGAGAGCATGATGGTGACCGGGTACTCCTCGACCTCGGGCTCCAAGCTTACCTCGATAACCTCGTGGGGCTCGATCCTGCCCGTGCGGCGCGGCATCGCATACTTCTTGTTGACCGCGGCCAGCTCGTCGCTGATGACCTTCTTGATGTTCTCCTCGCTGGAGAGGATCTCCTCAAGCTCGGCAATCTCGCCCTCAAGCTTAGCGATGTCCTTGGTGCGGTTGAGGATGTACTCCTCGTTGATGTTGCGGAGCTTGAGCTCGGCAACAAACTCGGCCTGGGTCTCGTCGATGTCGAAGCCGCGCATAAGGTTGGGCACGACCTCGGCCTCGAGCTTGGTGCCACGGATGATGGCGATCGCCTTGTCGATGTCGAGCAGGATCGCCTCGAGGCCGTGCAACAGGTGCAGGCGCTCGGACTTTTTTCCCAGGTCAAAGTTAATGCGGCGACGCGTGGACTCAATACGCCACTTGACCCACTCGTGCAGGATCTGACGCACGCCCATAACGCGAGGGTAACCATCGACCAACACGTTGAAGTTGCACGAGAACGAATCCTGCAGCGTGGTCGAGCGATAGAGCTTGGCCATGAGCTTGTCGGGGTCGACGCCGCGCTTAAGGTCGATGGCGATGCGCAGACCCGAAAGGTCGGTCTCGTCGCGGATGTCGGCGATCTCCTTGACCTTGCCCTCCTTGGAGAGCTTGACGATGCGCTCGATGATGACATCGGTCTTGGTGGTGTAGGGAATCTCGTACACCTCGATGATGCGCTCTTCGGGAATCCAGCGCCAGCGGGAGCGAATCTGGAAGCTGCCAAGGCCGGTCTCGATAATCTTTTCCATCTCCTCGCGGCGGTAGATGATCTCGCCGCCGGTCGAGAAGTCGGGCATGGGCATGTACTCGAGCAGATCGCAGTCGGGATCCTGCAGGTAGTGCATCGTGGCGGTGCAGACCTCGTTGAGGTTGAAGCCGCAGATGTCGGACGCCATGGCGACGCCGATGCCCTTGTTGGCCGAGACAAGGATGTTGGGGAACGTGGTGGGCAGCAGGCGCGGCTCCTTCATGGCGCCGTCATAGCTGTCGACGAAGTCGACCGGGTCCTTGTCGATGTCCTTGAAAATCTCGGCGCTGATGGGGGAGAGCTTGGCCTCGGTATAACGCGAGGCGGCGTAGCTCAGGTCGCCCGAATAGTACTTGCCAAAGTTGCCCTTCGACTCCACGAAGGGAGCGAGCAGTGCCTCATTGCCGGTGGCCAGACGCACCATCGTTTCGTAGATCGCGGCGTCGCCGTGCGGGTTGAGCTTCATGGTCTGGCCCACGATGTTGGCGCTCTTCTGGCGTTCGCCCTTGAGCAGACCCATCTTGTACATGGTGTAGAGCAGCTTGCGGTGCGAGGGCTTAAAGCCGTCGATCTCGGGGAATGCACGCGAGACGTTGACGCTCATGGCGTAGGGCATGTAGTTGACCTCGAGCGTCTGCGTGATCGGCTGGTCGGTGACCTCGGAGTGCAGGCCGATGACGTTCTCGGCGTTAACCTGCTTTTTCTTTGGCTGGTTCTTCGTCTTCTTCTTTGCCACGATTTCCTCTTGAACTTCTTATGGGCCGTCGTTATCGATTTGCTGCTATTGCAGGTCCAGCTGGTCCAGGTATTCCTTGCCGTGCTCGGAGATATGGCGCTTGCGGCCTGCCTCGTCGTTGCCCAGCAACAGGTTGAACATGGTTTCCATCTTAGTGACGTCCTCGGGTTCCACCTTGATCAGGCGACGCGTCTCGGGGTTCATGGTGGTGAGCCACATCATGTCCGGATCGTTCTCACCAAGACCCTTGGAGCGGTTGATGGAGCACTTCTGGTCGCCGATCTCCTTAAGAATGCCGTTCTTCTCGAGCTCGGTGTAGGCAAAGTAGGTCTTTTCTTTGCAGTTGATCTCGTAGAGCGGTGACTCAGCGATATACACGTAGCCCTCGTCGATAAGCGTGGGCACCAGGCGGTAGAGCATGGTGAGCACGAGCGTACGGATGTGATAACCGTCGACGTCGGCGTCCGTACAGATGATGACCTTGTTCCAGTTGAGGTTGTCCAGGTCAAAGGCACCAAGGTTTTTGATGCGCTTGTCCTTGATCTCCACGCCGCAGCCCAGCACGCGCATGAGGTCCATGATGATGTCGGACTTAAAGATGCGTGGATAGTCCTCCTTTAGGCAGTTGAGGATTTTGCCGCGGACGGGCATAACGCCCTGGAACTCGGCATCGCGCGAGGTACGAATGGCGCCTGCTGCCGAGTCGCCCTCTACGATGTAGATCTCGCGGCGGCTCTTGTCCTTGGAGCGGCAGTCGATGAACTTCTGCACGCGGTTGGCCATGTCGGTCTTCTGCTGCAGGTTGGTCTTGATGCTCTGACGCGTCTTCTCGGCGTTCTCGCGCGAGCGCTTGTTGATGAGCACCTGCTCCATGATCTTGTTGGCGGCGTCTTTGTTCTCGATCAGGTAAGTCGAGAGGCGCTCCTTAAAGAAGGCCGTCATAGCCTGCTGGATAAAGCGGTTGTTGATGGCCTTCTTAGTCTGGTTTTCATAGGACGTCTGGGTGGAGAAGCAGTTGGTCACCAGCACCAGACAGTCCTGGACATCCTGCCACTTAATGCCGCTCTCGTTTTTGTTGTACTTGCCCTGTTGCTTAATGTAAGCATCGATGGCACTGGTCAGAGCGCTGCGGGCGGCCTTCTCGGGCGAACCGCCGTTCTCGAGCCACGATGAGTTGTGGTAGTACTCCTGCATCATGAAGGTGCGCGAGAAGCACATGCACGCGGTAATCTTCACGTTGTAGTCGGGCAGGTCCTCGCGATCGCGACCGCGACGGTCGGCCTCGATAAAGAAGGGCTCGGTGAGGTAGTCGGTACCGACCTTCTCGAGCACGTAGTCCTCGATGCCCTTGGGATAGCAAAAATCCTCTTCGGAAAACTCGCCATCGTCGCCCTCGATACGCAGGCGGAAGGTCACGTTGGCGTTGACCACGGCCTGGCGGCGCATGGTCTCGCGATACCAGTCGTGGGGGATGCTGATGGAGGTAAAGACCTCAAGATCGGGACGCCACTTAATGGTGGTGCCGGTGCGATCCTCGTCGCTGGGCTCAATCTCGAGTGCCTTCTTTTTGGCACCGACGACCTTGCCCTTCTTAAAGTGCAGGGAGTACTTGTTGCCGTCGCGCCAAACCGTGACGTCCATGTATTCGGAGGCGTACTGGGTTGCGCATGAGCCCAGGCCGTTGGTGCCGAGCGAGAAATCGTAGTCGCCGCCCTGGTTGTTGTTATACTTGCCGCCGGCATAGAGCTCGCAAAAGACGAGCTCCCAGTTAAAGCGTTTCTCGGAGGGGTTCCAGTCGAGCGGGCAGCCGCGGCCGTTGTCCTCTACCTGAATGGAGCCATCGCGAAAGGCGGTAAGGGTGATGAGCTTGCCGTAGCCCTGGCGCGCCTCGTCAACGGCGTTGGACAGAATCTCGAAGGCAGCGTGTGCGCAGCCATCGAGTCCGTCCGAGCCAAAGATAACGGCAGGGCGCAGGCGTACGCGCTCCTCGTCCTTGAGCTGGCGGATGCTGTCGTTACCATAGTTTGCGGTGTTTTTTGCCATACTCGCTCTCTCGGTGCTCCCTTGCTGCGTTTAAGTCATATAGATAGTCAAGGTAGCATAGCCCAGCCCACAGACGATTCCAACCAACACGAAATCCATCGAACAATCGTTCGAACTTAGGCTGAAAAGAGCTCACTCGCACAAAACCGAGTCGGTTTTGTCCGAGTAAGTTTGAAGACGGCCGAATGTGTCTTGCTGCGTTTGCGGTTGGATACGTTGTCGAAGACGTGTCGTGCGGATTGTTGGCGAAAAGACGGCGTGCCAAGCTCGAGGCAGAGCTCGACTCCTCTGACGATATCTAATGCGTAATGGGCTGGCTCTGGGTATCCAGAACCGGCCCATTTTGATGTTCGATGAGCCGAGTCGGCGTCTCTCGCAAAGGTAACTGAGAGCTAGTGAGGCTTATCAGAATTGACCTCATTGGCGGTGTCTTTTTCGAGCGCCGTGCGGCGGGCACTGTAGGCGACGAGGCCGGCGCCTGCCGCGGCGAGTGCTGCTGCGGCTGCCGTAAGGGGAGCGTTGACGTCGCCCGTGCCCGCAAGCGCGCCCGCTTTTCCGGAGCGCTTGTTATTGCCGTGATCCTTGCCACTGCTGGAGCTACTTCCGCCGGAGCCGCCGCCCTTGTCAGTACCGCCGCCACTCGAGCCGCCACCGCCGTCCGCCGTCATCGGTGCATCGTGAAGTCCTGTCGTAT
This sequence comes from uncultured Collinsella sp., assembly GCA_958445985.1. GTDB lineage: Bacteria > Actinomycetota > Coriobacteriia > Coriobacteriales > Coriobacteriaceae > Collinsella. Next base: position 26,559 of record CAUCUN010000003.1, read on the forward strand.
CCGCGCTGTCGCATACGCCGACCTGAACTTCTGAGCGCTCGCATGCCGCGTCGGGCACATGGAGCTCGTGCAGCACGGCACTCAGCGCCGAGTTTGCGCCCGGTCGAATTTCCTCGAGCGTTACGGGATCGAGCGCCACCAGATTACGCGCCTTCGCATACAGCGTTACGCGTTTGCCCACTTCGTCGCTCCAACTCTCGGGGATAGCGAAGCTCATGCGGAACTGTGCCGTGCAACCCGGTGCCAGCACGGCGTTGCCGTTGTCGGCAACCAGCGGGTGCGTTGCAAAACGTGCGCCCAGCGTCTCGAGCGCGTACTTCACGTGTGCCATGTCGTTGGCCGAAGCATCCTCGGCAAGCTCCGGATCGTAGATCGATGCCATGCGTGCGTTCGCTCCGAACCCGATGGATGCGCTGGAGAACGGCTGGCTGGAGCCCTCTCGGTACAGATCGATCGTGCCGGCGGTCAGCAAGGTGTTACCGTCGTTTCGCACCGTGACCATGAAGGATTCGCCTGCTGCTCCGGGCACCACCGCGCCCGAGGTAGCGACTGCGCCCGTCGGAGTGGCACACGCCACCAAGGGCACTTCGATGCCGTGTAGTTCTGCCTCGCTCTTCTCCGCGCTCACAATGTGCGTGGCGAGCGCGGAGAGCATGCTCCCCGACGTCAAAAATGTCGTTATCTGATCGACGGGATGGTCCAGCTCGCACATCACGAACGGCTCCGTGAACAGATCGCCTGCCAAGGTGCTGGCGAAGATGCGGAAGTGCTTGCCCATCACTGCTACCGGGTTGCCTTCTTCGTCGTAGGTTTGCCCCACCTTGCCATCGGTGTTCTCTACATAGAGCACGCACCTGCCGTTGTTGCTTACGCTAAACGATGCCGGGCCACAGCCTGCGGCACCCACGGGCTGCGTTGCAAATGCCGATGCGCCTCGCGTCCAAGTAATATGCTGCAGTTGCTCGTTGACGGTAGCCAAAAAGCCCGTGTGCTGCGGCCACGGCACCGCGTGGGGTACTGTGGCATCTGGCGACATAACGCCCCAGCCCGCGATGGACTGGCCGATCACGGCGTACGATGCACAGCCACAACCGCCTGCGGTCTCGTATGCAACGGGCACCACCATTTTGCCGTTGATATTCTCGGGCGCGCCGAGCTCGATGCTCGACGGTGCCTGCGGAAAGCGGAGGACCTGACGGAACGTGAGACTGTCGCCCGAAACGTCCGACCACAGGGTAAAGCACTCCAGCGCAACCTCGGCCTCGCTGCCGAGCGTCTTTTCTGCGGTGGCTCCGTGGCGGTGGAGGTAGGCGCCCGACAGACGTCCGTCGACCAGCGTCTTGCCCACCGTGATGCGTGGGCACTGCAGGCAATGGTAGCCATCCTCCTGAAGGCGGCCGCGCGAGATGCTGCGCCACGACGTGTGCGATATCACGCGAACTCCGTCGTTGCTTATGCGCAGGCGCACAACGGACAGTATGCCGGCTGTGCTTGCCGTATCGAAAAGGGTGTTGTCGCCGTCGGGGCGCTCGCCCGAGACCAGCAGCACGTAAGCGTCCTGGTTTCCCCTCCCGTCCGTATATTCCACCACGTCGAAGTCGTAATCGTATATGCCGTCGCGCTCCACGTCGCCCTCGCCAAACCCAAGGGGGAAGTCCACGGGTGTGGGAGCGGACCACGTGCCGTTCGTCTTTGTATGCACCACCAGGCGCGAACGACCATTCTTGCCGTAGCGCACCGAGGCGATGCGGAATATGCACTCCACGCCGGCAATCATCGTTAGCTTCATGTGGGCTTCGCTGAGCACGCCAGTAAACAGCACGTTGTCGCTCGAGGGCTTGATGCCGCCACGCTCGTCCTCCGATACACCAGCAGAATTGGCGTTGGGGTCCGCAACGGCGTCCTTCGCCTGCCTGATATGGGTGTACGCATACATCGACGCGGCGTTTTCGTCGTTCTCTATCAGTGCGTGGACGAAATGCTCGACCTGTCCCGTGTCGTCGCTCTCTGCATCCGCCTCGAGCTCAATGCGCGTGACCGCTTGATCCCAATCGCGCACGACAGGCGCAACGTTTGCGGCAGTGGCATTAACCTCGGCGCGTGCGAGCAGCTCGGCGTTGGTGACGATGGTGGCCGATGCGATAAACTGCGGCACGCCGCCCGCCTCGATGTTGCCGGGCGTGCCGAAGCAGGCATCCAGCGTGTAAGGCGTATCCCCACCCAATGCGAGCTCAGAGCGTTGGAGCACATACTGGTTGCCATTGTTCACCGACATATTCCACGAATCGAGGAGTGTGGGCCACGACCCCGACCAAGCCTTGGTGGTCCACTTGAACATTACGAACTGGAGCATCACATCGACATCGACGTCTGCACCTACGCGCAGTCGCGGAAGCTGGTGTCCATCTGCCTTCTCGTACCCAATGAACAGCGTGAGGGATGCAGCGCCGCGCACGGCAGACGAAGCGACGCCTGCAACGCCGGCTCCAAAGGTGACAGCAAGCCCGATCTGGATGGTGAACGAGCCCGAGGTGTTTGAATAGTCGAGCGAAATGTTTTTAAAAAACGCCGCGCCGCTGCCGTGCGTGTGGGCACCCACGGCGAGCGCCAGCTTCGCCAGCACCCAGGGGTTGACGTTTAAGAAAAACGGCACCGGTCCTAGGGTAAACTGCTCGGTCCAATTGAGGTCGGTTCTTACCTGGAAGAGTGCCTTAATATTGCCGTATGCGGGGTCGTTGTTGTTGCCCCAGGTTTTGCCCACCCAATCGTAGGCGAGCGAGCCGTACAGCTGTGTGGCGATATCCATCGTGAACAGCAGCGTGCAATGGTGGCGAAGGAGCTTAGTGTTTCTTGGATCGGTTCCCGAACCGGCGCTCATACTCTTGTACTGATTCCACTTCCCCTCCATCTCGTCGAGGTAGCGGTTTGCCTGTTTGGCGCCCGACTCGCGCGGCGATTTCTTCCAGTACTCCGGATCCGGATTGCCTGAATCGTTCATGTAGCCGACCGGTTTGTATCCTCCGCCAAACAGCACGTACCCGGCAAAAGAGAAATCGAACAAAATGGGGAACGAGGGCATCCAGCACGTGAACTTATTGCCGCCGATGCCGGGAAACGCCGCTGGGAAATCAAACGGAGTAATCTCTTGGTTCATGGTAGTGGGGACGATAGTGGTCGATCCGGATTCCGCCTTTGCGGCCGGTGCGGTGACAACGGCCATGGGGGATGAGAGCGTGTAGGTTTTGCCCTGGTAGTCGAGCACAAAGCGCAGCTTGCATCCTTCTTCCAGAAGGCTCGACGCTGCATCGAGGAACTTGTCTTCGAGTGTGAACGTCGCCAGATTATCCGCGCTCGATGCGCTGGCCTTGACTTGGCCAATCTGCGTGACGGTTTCGGATGAGCTGCCCGCAGCGGGCATCACTTTATTGATATGCAACGTCGCCTGCCCACCCTGCGGCAGATGAGCCTGTACAGTGAAGGCGTGCGTGTCGGGCTGCTCGTTTGCTGCTTCGTCCGCTGGCATTGCCATAAACGTGGCGTCGGCGTACTGGATGTCCCATTCGTCAAACGTGAGCTGTCGAAAGTACGGCTCGCCGTCGGAAAGCGGACGCGTGGGCGCGGTTATGGCGGTGCCGCCTTGGATGCGCGCAAGGGGAATCTCGACATCGCGGTAGCCTGCCATGCTAATGGAGATGCCGCCGTTAAAGTCGTACGCGTCGAGAAGCGTCGCCTCGTCCACGTAGCCTTCCGAAAGCGGCGCGATCTCAAAGATGGCCGTGCCTTCGTCGTCGGTCGTGGCGGAGAGCTGCTTGCCTGCGGCATAGCGCGATGTGAGCGTGACCTGGGCACCCTTGATGGGCGTATTCTTGTTGGCGACGTCGACCACGACCACACCAAACATGGTGCGCGAGAGAACGAGCACCCTGAAGGGGTCTTTTTCGTCGGCATAGGCTTCGGTAGGCGCGAACGGCAATATGAAGGCGTTTGTGCTTCCCGGCACGCGCGGCAACATAATGCTCGCCAGCGAGGACGCTCCGGCAACAAGTAGCGAACGGCGATCAAGCATCTTTGGCTCCCATCCCGCAGGTATCGGTGGAAATAATCCAATTTTGTGAGAAAGTGCCTCGTGACGGTAGTGCCGTTCGAGGGCCAAAATGTCCAATTTGAGCGCGCGAAAGCGCCGGGTTCCGGAACGTGTTCGATGCGCTTGGCAGCCCGGTCGCTAACGCAACATATGCGCGACCAGCTCCGCGCGCGTGCCGATGCCAAGCTTGGCGTATACGCCTGATAGGCGGTTTTTGACGGTGCCCGGCGATACTCCCATATGGCGTGCGATTTCGACGTTGGTCCACCCACGACAGGCGAGCATGGCCATGGTGAATTCCGTGGTCGTTAGATCGTCGGCCACGTCCTCGCCCGAATCGGGGTTGTGGATGCGCCGCCAGCCGTAGCTGAAGCGGTACGTGATCTCGATGATGCGCGCGAAGTCGTCAGGGTATTGCGTTTTTAGGCACGCCTCGATGAGTCCCTGTAAAAGGCCGTGGTGCTCGCCAATGAGCTCAATAAGGCCGTCGGGGTGCGCAATGTTCCACGCGGCTCCGAAGTGCATTTTTGCGGCGTCGATGTCCTTGAGGCTCATGCATGCCATGGAAGCTGCCAAGTGCAAGAACAGTTCCGAGATGGGGTAGCTTCCCTGTTTCATGACAAGGGCATTTTCCACCATGCCCAGGCTGCGGCCGTATTCGCCGCGCAGATACAAGGCGTGCGCCATCACGTAGCTGGCGAACAGGCGCAGGCCTTCGGGCAGATGCGCCGCAAGTGGATAAAACTCTTCGGCGGAATACGGGGAAGGCAAGTGCAGCAGGACGCTCGCGGCGGAGGCGAACAGGATATGCGTGGCGTGGACGGCGGACGATTCCTCGTCAGTTGGCGTATCGAGGATGCCCGCAAGGCAACGGCGGGCATCCTCGATACGGTTGAGCGACAGACTGGCATATCCGCAGATAAAGCATGCGGAATAGCGCAGCGCGGGATCGGTGGCGTCAAGATAGGGGCGCGCCGTCTTGGCAGCGAGGGTGGCCTGTCCGCGAAAGTACAGCGCTTCTGCCGTGGCAATGGCGCGCGAATCGGGGTCGGAAATGCCTGCAACCGCAGCGTCAATCTGTCCCGGCACAAAGGCGGTGCACATCAACGGCATGGGAACGCATGGGTAGCCATCGCAGTCCATCTTCCATCTCCCAACAGCTGGTAACAATAGCAGCAATTGTACTCCTGTTGCTCGGGACCCCTTTCGTTTTACTGTGCGGATAACGCTACGGATCGTTTTGGAAGGCTTACGAGCATGGTGGTCCCGTTCTCGGAACTTGCTTCGACCTCTACCGTGCCACCGTGAAGCGCTGCAATCTCCCAAACAAGCGCTAGTCCGAGTCCTGCGCCGCCGTATGCCCTGCTGCGGGATTTGTCTAGACGAAAGAACGGCTGGAAGATGCTCTCACGGTACTGCTTGGGTATTCCCGGGCCCTCATCTTTGACTCGCAAGAGCACGTGGCTGTCGCTGTCGCTGATGGAGACGTTGACAGTCGAGCCGGTGCGGCTGTAACGGATGGCGTTTTCGACCAGATTAAACACCAGCCGATAGAGGAGCGTGTCGCTCCCGATTACTAAAGCGTCTCCAGCATAATTGAGGGCTATGCCCTTATTTTCGGCAAGTGGCGCAAGGTCGGTGAGGACCTCTTCGGACAAGGGACCAAGTTCAACATCGTCATCGCAAGGAACGCTGCGGAGCTCACTCATCTCGAGCAATACCTTGGTCATTCGAGACATGCGCTCGGTTTGTTCTTGTAGCAGGCCGAGCAGCTCGGCTGTTTCGGGTCGCAAACCGGAGTGCTCGGAGATGAAAAGTTCAATCTGTGCTTGCATAAGGGCGAGCGGGGTGCGCAGCTCGTGTGCGGCGTTACCGGTAAACTGACGCTGTGCAGAGAACCCTTCGCCAAGACGGGCGATCATGTCGTTGAAAGAGGCGCTGCATCGTTGTAGCTCGGTGGGCACATCTTCACTGAGTCTGATTTCGCTTAGGTTGTCAGGCTGCACGCGTTCAACCTGGGCTGCAAAAGCCCGTAGCGGTTTGAGTGCACGGCCGCTCACAAAGTATGCCAACACGCCGCCAAGGAGTGTGACTCCAGCCGTGATGTACCAGGTTGTCGTGCCAAAAGACTCCTGCGCGTCGTTTACGACGATCGTGACCTTGTCATCGGGGGTCGCTTTCGTTGGGTCGAACGCCTGGGGCGAATCTTCGCCGGTTGCGTTAAAGGCCGAGATGTTACTGCCGATGGCATCCATGTAGCGCATGCCCGTATAGCCGACCAGGCAGTTCGTCAGCACGCATGCCGCACACGTGAGCAGCGCCGTCATAATCGTTATGCGCCATTGCAGCGAAAGCCTTTTCATTCGCCATCCTCCATAACGTAGCCCTCTCCAATCCGATTGCGAATTGGGTCGTATCCCAAAGCGCTGCGTAGCTTTTTGCGGAGTGACGAGATATGAACGCGGGTTGCGTTGCTAAAGCTGTTCACGCTGCTATCCCAAACGTGCTCGATAAGCTCCTCTTGACTTACCGGACGCCCCTGATTAAGCATCAGGTATTCCAAGATTCCCGTTTCCTTGCGCGTAAGAGATAAAGCCTCGCTGTCCACGGAAGCGATGCGCGCCTTGGTGTCAAAGCGGAGCTTTCCGCAGGCTAAAACTATGTCGCTTTGTGTAAAGCGTCTGAGGGTAAGGCTGCGAATTCTTGCCGCAAGCTCGTCCAGATGGAACGGCTTGGTGAGGTAATCGTTGGCGCCGGCATCGAGTCCGGTGACTTTATCGGATACTTCGCCACGTGCGGACAGAATCAGTACCTTAGTCTCGCAGTCAGTTTTCCTAAGATCCCTGAGTACGGTCATGCCGTCGATACGGGGAAGGTTGAGGTCGAGTACCACGAGGTCGAAGGTCTCAACGTCCAGTAGGTCGAGCGCCTCCTGTCCGTCGTGACAGCAGTCGACGCTGTACGCCAAGTTTCGCAAGCTGCGCGCGATTGCGTCACACAGCGCCTGCTCGTCCTCGACGATCAAAATACGCATAACAGTCTCCTTGCACATTTCAAATCGCGCTTAACACGGATTTTATAGTCGATATGGTCCAATGGTCGCGTAACGAAAGGAGTGGTCAGGTTGTTCAAAGCGGTAAAACCCGTGGTACAGGTCGCTTTGTTGATCGTCGGAATTGCCATGGTGTGCTTTGGCGTTATGCGTGGCGAGGCGGATGCCGTGCTGGCCAAAGCGATTAGGCTGTGCTTGGAGTGTATCGGAATTGGATAAAAGAGAAAACACTGCGTCGCATGTTTTGGCTCGATTTCGCGGATTCATTCAGGCGGCGGCAACGCTCGTCACCAATATCCACCTGCCAAACTTTGCCAAAGGCGGCATCTATCAGGGCGCGGGAAAAACGGTCTGCGTACCTGGACTTAATTGCTATTCGTGTCCCGCGGCATCGGGTGCGTGCCCCATCGGGTCGTTCCAGTCGGTGGTAGGTTCATCCAGGTTCAACTTTTCTTACTATGTTACCGGTACGCTCATTTTGCTCGGCGTGCTGCTGGGACGCTTTGTATGCGGCTTTCTGTGCCCGTTTGGTTGGCTGCAGGAGCTGCTTCATAAGATTCCCGGCAAAAAGCTTTCGACAAAAAAGCTCAAGGCGCTTACGTATATCAAATACTTCGTGCTGCTGTTTGCTGTGGTATTGCTGCCTGTGCTGGTGGTCAACGACCTGGGGATGGGAGATCCGTTCTTTTGCAAGTACATCTGTCCCCAGGGTGTGCTCGAGGGTGCCATTCCGCTGGCGGCTGCCAATGCCGGCATTCGATCTGCGCTGGGGCAGCTCTTTACCTGGAAACTTGCCGTTCTCATTGCCGTGGTAGTGCTGAGCGTTTTGTTCTATCGCCCCTTCTGCAAATGGATTTGCCCGCTCGGCGCATTCTATGCGCTCATGAATAAGGTATCCCTGCTAGGGATTCGGGTCGATGCATGCAAATGCGTCTCGTGCGGCAAGTGTTCAAGGGTTTGTCAGATGGACGTTGATGTGGTCCGCGCGCCCAATCATGCCGAATGTATCCGGTGCGGAAAGTGCATCGGGGCCTGTCCTGTCGATGCCATCAGCTATCGCTATGGCCTGGATGTGTCGGCGGAAAAGCTTCCCTTGACCGCCGATAAAAAGTAAACAAGCTTCGACAAAACGGAGGAATGACTATGAAGCTTTCTAAGATTGCGGCCCTGTTTATGGTGCCGGTATTGGCCTTGTGTCTTGTAGCATGTTCGGCGCCCGGTGGCAATGTGAGCGAATCTGCGAGCTCCGATCCTAAGATCGCAGAACTCACTGCGCAGAAGCCGACCAATGCCGACGAGGCCGCCGAGCTGTATGCAAAACTCATGCAAAAGGAGAATGATATCTTTTCGAGTGATAACGCGCTGTGGGAAAAGGTATTCAATGCGGCAAATAAAGACTCGGCAATGATTGAGGATGGCAGCAATTACGGCGATTTCCTGCTCAAGACCATCGACGGCGCCAAGGATGAGTTCACGGCGGATGAGCTCAAGACGCTCAAGGCCGGTGCACAGCAGATCAAGGAGATCGAGGACAAGCTCGAGAGCCTGGAGAAGGAGTTCCCCGGCTGTGGAAGCACGCCGAGCGCAGGCGAGAGCGTCGACGCTTCGACCGCTGGCATGACGGCTGGCGCCAATGCTTCGAACGAGGCGACGAAGTTCCCCAGCTTTACGGGCAAGGACCTGGACGGCAACGACGTGAGCAGCGATGAGCTGTTCTCTAAGAACAAGGTCACCGTCATGAACTTCTGGTTCACCACTTGCAAGCCGTGCGTGGGCGAGCTGGGCGATCTTGAGAAACTGAATCAGGAGCTTGCCAAGAAGGGCGGTCAGGTCGTGGGCGTCAATTCCTTTACGCTCGATGGTAACAAGGGCGAGATTGCAGATGCCAAGGACGTGCTGAGCAAGAAGGGCGTGACATATAAGAACATCTGGTTCAAGTCGGATAGCGAGGCCGGTAAGTTCACGTCAAATTTGTTCTCGTTCCCGACAACGTATGTCATCGATCAGAATGGCAACATCGTAGGGGATCCAATCGTGGGAGCCATCAGCTCCGCCGAGCAGCGCGCAGCACTCGACAAGCTTATCGACCAGGCGATTGCGAATAGCGAGCAGTAGAAAACGCGTAAGGCATGGCGAGGATCGTGCGCCGCTGTGCGAAGTAGTCCGCTCCCTTTCAAGATAAGCTCCACCATATAGAGGTCCCGCTCGGGACCTCTTTTTTGTGCGCCGTCCCGTTCGTTTTTTGGCGCGGTTCCCTACATTCCTCACTGGCGCCGGCAAAAAATGGGGATAGAGTAGGACAAACGCGTCGAATACGAACGGCGGGGGAGAGCGGGCGAGCGCGCCCACGTGGGAGAGGTTGCCGTCCATGCTGGAGCTCAAGGGTATTTGCAAAAGGTACGTTACGCAGTCGTTTACGCAGGTGGCGCTCGACGACGTAAGCCTGTCTTTTCGCGATAACGAGTTCGTGGCCATTCTGGGCCCCTCGGGCTCGGGCAAAACTACGATGCTCAACGTAATCGGTGGACTCGATCATTTCGATTCCGGCGACCTGCTCATCGACGGCATCTCGACCAAGGACTTTCGCGATCGCGATTGGGATGCCTACCGTAACAACCGCATCGGCTTTGTGTTCCAAAGCTATAACCTCATTCCGCATCAGACCATTTTGGAAAACGTGGAGCTGGCGCTTACGCTCACGGGCGTGGGGCATGCCGAGCGCTGCCAGCGTGCACGCGAGGCGTTGGAGAAAGTCGGCTTGGGGGAGCATGTTAACAAGCGCCCGAGCCAGCTTTCGGGTGGACAGATGCAACGCGTGGCCATCGCCCGCGCCCTGATCAATGATCCCGAGATCGTGCTGGCCGACGAGCCGACCGGCGCCTTGGATTCAACGACATCCGTACAGGTCATGGACTTGCTTAAGGACGTGGCGCGCGACCGCCTGGTCATCATGGTCACGCATAATCCCGAGCTGGCGTACCAATATGCCACGCGCATCGTCAACCTGGCGGACGGCAGGATTACCGACGATTCCGATCCCTTTGATGTTGCCAAGGCCGCGCGTCGTGAGGCCAAGCCTACGCGCAAAACCTCGATGAGCTTTGTGACGGCGCTGGGGCTTTCTGCTCGCAACCTCATGACCAAAAAGGGCCGTACGGCCATGACTGCCTTTGCGGGCTCGATTGGCATTATCGGTATCGCGGCGATTCTGGCGCTGTCCAACGGCGTAAACGGCTACATCAAAAAGGTCGAGGAGGATACGCTCTCGAGCTACCCGCTCACCATTTCCAAGCAGGATTACGACCTGTCGTCCATGATGGGCGGACAGGGGGCCACGGATGACGAGGCGTCCAAAAACGAGGGTTCGTCCGACGGCGGCACCGACGGCAAGGCTCAGGGAACCGATGAGATTCCCGTGGTTACGGCCGTAAAGGATATGTTTGCGAGTGTTAAGTCCAACGACATGACGAGCTTTAAGGCATGGCTCGATGCCGGTGGCGACGGCATCGATAAAGAGGTCAACGCCATTCAGTACGGCTACGGTGTATCGCCGGTTGTCTATCGTGCCGGCAAGGGCGATGAGAAGCCTGTCCGGCTGGTGCCCAACGCCATGACCGAGGCCATGAGCGGCGGCGCGAGCTCAGCAGCAACGGTGAGCATGGAGTCCATAGGAACCTCGGTCTTCAACGAAATGATTGACGATCAGAGTCTGCTCGACAGCCAGTACGATGTCGTTGCCGGTCATTGGCCCACGTCCGCCAACGAAGCCGTGATGGTGCTTTCGAGCCGTGGCACGGTGGGCGATTACACACTCTACAGCATCGGTGCGCTGGATATCGATGAGCTCAACGACCTGGTTAACAGTGCCATGGCGGCCGACGGCAAGGCCGAGACGCCCGAGACTGGCACCGATTTTACCTACGACGATGCGCTGTCCACGACGTTTAAGGTGCTGTCGCCGGCCGATGCCTATCGCAAAAACGAAGAGACCGGCATGTGGACCGATATGTCTGGCGACGCCGACTTTATGGCCGCCAAGGTTGCCGACGGTATTGACGTGCACATTGTGGGCGTGGTGCGACCTGACGAGACAGCCAATGCGAGTGCGTTGTCTCCGGGCATTGCCTATACGCATGCGCTGACCCGCCAGCTTATGGAGCGCGCCGCCAATTCGCAGATTGTGCAAGAGCAGCTTGCCCACCCCGAGACAGACGTGTTTACCGGCAAGACCTTCGACGAGCTGCAAAGTGAAGCCAAACAGGGCGTGGACCTGGGCAGCATGTTCAGCGTGGACGAAGCGGTGCTCAAGAGCGCGTTCTCGTTTGATGCGTCTGCACTCTCGGGCGCGGCCGGCGGTATGGACCTGTCGGGTCTTGACTTGTCCGGGCTGGACATTGACCTTTCGGGTGTTGGGGAGGATATCGACTTTAGTGACATCATCGCCAAAGCGCCAACCCCAGATTTCTCGGGCGTCTTTGACGGTCTGGAGCTCACGCCCGAGCAAATGCAGCAGGTGGGAACGCTTGCCAACCAGCTGTTTGAGGGCTTTTTGCAGTCTGATCAGTTTAAGGCGCTGTCGCCCGAAGATCTTAAAGACGCGTCAAAGCTCGCTGCCGCATTCTCGACGTATCTTGAGAATGATACCGCGGCCCAGCAAATCCTGGCCCAGCTCAAAGCGCTCGGCGGCGATGCTCTGGCCGAGCGCCTGCAGCAGGCGATGACCGACTATGTGCAAAAGCAGCTGGCTCCGTATCTGCAGCAGGCTATGGACCAGGTGACCAAGACAATCAGCGACCAGATAGCGTCGACGGTATCGTCCCAGCTTAAAGCAGGCGCGGCGGGGCTCATGGACCAGATGGCGACGCAGATGTCTTCGAGTTTTGCCAACCTGGCGAGCGCTATGCATGTGGATGGGAGTGCCTTCGCTCGTGCCATCCACTTCAACATGGACGCCGAGGACCTGAGCTCGCTCATGATGAGCTATGCCAAGGCGTCGAAGCTCACCTACGATAACAATCTGACCACACTGGGCTATGCGGACGAGGCCGACCCCATCTCGGTCAAGATTTTCCCGCGCGACTTTGAGGCCAAGGAGCGCGTACTCGATCACATCGATGCGTACAACAAGCAGGTCAAAGCCGCTGGCCATGATGATCGGGCAATTTCGTACACCGACTACATGGGCATCATCATGGGTTCGGTGACCGACATCGTGAACACCATCAGCTTGGTGCTCATCGCATTCGTGAGTATCAGCCTGGTGGTGAGCTCCATCATGATCGGCATCATCACCTACATCAGCGTGCTGGAGCGCAAAAAGGAGATTGGCATCCTGCGTGCGATCGGCGCGTCGAAGCGCAACGTGGCCAACGTATTCAATGCCGAGACCTTTATCGAGGGCCTCATCGCCGGCGTCTTTGCCATTGTCGTCGTGGTGGCCGTGAGCTTTCCGGTTAATGCCTGGGCGCTTGCTGCCAAACAAGTGCCCAATCTGATGAGCCTGCCCGTGCAGGATGCGCTGGTGCTCATTGCAATTTCGGTGCTGCTGACGGTCGTTGCCGGTCTGCTGCCGGCCCGAAGCGCATCCAAAAAAGACCCTGTAGAAGCCCTACGCTCCGAATAATGTGACAAAGGGACAGCCCTTTTGTCACATTGAGTGGCTTGTAAATCGAGGTCTAATACTTTTCCAAGAAGTGAACGAGTAAAAACGGATCCCCGAAGCATCGACACTTTTGAGATGCAATTTCCTGCGGTTTTGTCAGCCAAATCCTGCGGTTTTGACGTCTGAAAATGTCGATGCTTCGGGGGTCCAAAAACGGTCGTTCACTTCTCGGGAAAAGTATTAGACCTCGTTATATTGGCGGCGTTCGCGAGCGGCAACCAGAGTGCAGCCTCCTAGCGTTTCTTTGCAGAGAGCATGAGCCTAATTTCCGGATGGGTGTATTCGTCGAACTCTTCTTTGGGCTCGGTGTCAAAGGTGTAGTACGACTTGATAGATTCGTCCTCCGTCTTGATGCTGATTTCTTCATATAGGGATCCGGCTAAAAATGCCTGTTTAAATTCATCCGACAGGCTGCATGGCGTGAGGAGGCCCGGTGCGGCAACGGAAATGTCCAACCCGTTGAGCGGGGCACAGAGCGTCGCGATGTCCTGCTCGGCGCGGGCGAGGTTGTCTGCAAGGCTTGCCTCGGGGTCGATCTGGCTGGTGTAATCGACGTCCGTGAGCATGCCGTCTGCATCGAAAGAAAGGTAGACATAGGCTGCTTGAGCGCCGAGGTCATTATCGCGCAGATAGCCGATAATGCGATAGCCGTAGTCGTGATACGACTCATATGGGTCGTCTGCCGCAACGCGTTCGCACATGGGCTCCAAGGCATCTTGCGCGATGGCGAGCTGCTCGGCGGCTGCAGCCTTTCTTACCTGAAGCTCGTTATTCCCCTGGACAAACTGCGGGATGTAGACGCCAAGCAGCACAATGGCGGGCGCCACTGCGAGAGCTATGATCTGCTTCTTGACGCTTGGAATCGTCACGTCGTATGCGTTTGCCATGGCCTCGGCATTGCTCGAGGTTTCGGCTAGCACGTCCGCCGCCGTGGCGACTGCCCCTACGGCGCCGGCGACCTCCGCGGCGCCGCCCAGGTTGCGCGCGAGATCGTTATCGCTGTTCTTGAGCAGGCGGCCGGCTGCTTGCGCGGCGAGCACGCTGGCGACCTCCGCGGAGCGGTCTTTGTTGTTCTGGGCTACCGCAAGCCTGCTCTGCAGCTCCTTCCACTGTTTGCCCTGCATTCCAAAGCGCGGCGCAAGAGCGCAATAGCAAAAGATGGCGAGTTCGATTGCGATAAGTGCGATGGCGGTATATATGCCCGCGGGTTGGAATTCCTTTTGGTGGAACGCGATATCGTTGATCATTTGGAGCGGCAGCATGAGCAGACATGCTGCGAACGACATGACGAGTGCGGTCGCTGCGATCTTGGGGTACGTGCAATACCGCTGGATGCGTTTCTTTTCTTGTTCGGTGAGCTGCTGCATGGGGCCTCGACTCTCATCGTTTTTCGGGGGCGATGCGCACACGCTCTTGAGTATAGATGAGTGGAGGGTGTCTGTTGTTCAGACATGGCGGTCAACAGCGTGGTGCTGGTGATCGCTTGATCGTGGGCGCCATTCGCCTTCGTTGCACAGGGACGGCTGGAGGGCTGGTTGGCATCAAGTAACCGCCTCCGCCTTGTGGGCCGCCTCAAGGACAAGGCATAATGCATGTGACAAAGGGACGGCCCCTTTGCCGCATTGATTTGAGAGTAGATGTTGATGATTCTATCGTTGGCCCCCATGGAGGGGATTACCGGGCATGTGTTTCGTCGCGTGCATGCGGAGTGCTTCGGCGCGCTCGATTGCTATTACACGCCGTTCTTGCCGCCGCCGCGGGTGGGAAACCGCTTTGGCGGCAAGGCGCTTAAGGAGATCGATCCTGCCAACAACCAGGGGCTCAACGTAGTGCCTCAGCTGATGTCCAAGAATGCGGACGAGTTTGTGTGGGCGGCGCAAGTGCTTGCCGACATGGGCTACCGCGAGGTCAATCTCAACCTTGGCTGCCCCTCGGGGACGGTTGTTGCCAAGGGCAAAGGATCGGGCTTTTTGCGCAACTTGGACGAGCTTGAGGTGTTCTTGAGTGACGTGTGTGAGCGCTCTCCGCTGCCGGTATCGGTCAAGACCAGGTTGGGGTTGGAGAGCGACGACGAATACGAGCGCGTGCTCGATCTATATTGCCGCATGCCGCTGGCAGAGCTGATCGTGCATCCGCGCGTGCAGAAGGACCGTTATGCGGGCTCGCCGCGCAAAGAGTTTTATGGCGAGACGCTGGATCGTGCGCCGTTCCCGGTCGCCTACAACGGCGATATTTTTGATCTTGAGGATATGGACGCGCTGGTGGAGGCCTATCCCGGCACGCGCCATGTGATGCTGGGGCGTGGCTTGCTCGCGAATCCCGCGCTCGCTCGCATGGTCAAGGGCGGCCCTGCTGCAACGGCTGCTGAGCTGCAGCGCTTCCACGACACGCTGTTTGCGGCCTATGCGGACGAGATCGGCGGTAACGCGGTTTTTCGCATGAAGGAGTGGTGGTTCTACGCCAAGTGCGCTTTCGCCGATCCTGCTACTGTTCACAAGCTCGTACGCAAGACCAAAAAGGTCGACGAATACCGCGCCGCCGTCGAGCGCGTTTTTCGCGAACAGCCGCTTGCGCCCATAGCCCGCTTCCACGGCTAGCTAGTCATTGGGGACGTTCTTTTACGACTAGTCATTTAAGAACGTCCCCATTGCCTACCCCTGCAAAAAACTGTACATCAGCATCCAAAGATGTCGAAAAATGTCGACTTTGGATGCTGGTGTACATGTTTGGGTGTGGTGGGTAACTAGGCAATCATTGCATCAAGCGTGATGAGCTCCCTGAGTCGCTCCGTGCGTGTTTGCCCATGGCGCTTTGCTTTTGCGTCAAACGCATCAAGAACCGACTCACCCACACGTGCCGATAAAACAACGCTTGGCTCATCAGAGATCGACGGCCTTCCCAGCTTGATGGTGCGACCCTTCGGCCACTCATCTTTTTCGTATGCCTCCGCGGCTTTCTCCAACTCTCCGGGGGCAAACCCCATCATCTTTTCGAGTTGCTTAGCGTCCATAGCGCCTCCTATCGATCGATCCCGATTTCCCTGAGCACCTTGCGCGTAGGAGGGACAAGTGCGTGGTAAATGATGTAGCCATCTCGATTGGGGCAATATCGAGCGATGAGCTCCATGAGACGGTTTCTTCCATCAAGTCCAACAAGAACGTAATCGATGCCCCCGTTTTCAAGATCACGCCTGAACCATGTAAAAGCGGAGTTCCAGGC
The DNA here is from genome assembly GCA_958445985.1 of uncultured Collinsella sp. Lineage (GTDB taxonomy): Bacteria > Actinomycetota > Coriobacteriia > Coriobacteriales > Coriobacteriaceae > Collinsella. Next base: position 42,576 of record CAUCUN010000003.1, read on the forward strand.
GCATGTAATATCCGACTCCGTCAGCCCGTGCTTGAGGGCGTGGGGGTGGATTGCGATGAGCTCCATAAGGGCCTCTCTTTTTGTATACAGTTTTGTAGACAAAAATGCAAGCAGTTAATGTAGCTAAGCGGCCTGTTTTGACGGGCCTGTCTGATGGGAATTGGGTATCGAAGACTTCGTGCCTTCTTCGGTTTTTAGCTCTGCATTTGAACGACCATTGAACTCCCAGAGGGGAGCGTCTTCATAGATTATCGAGAGGAGCTTGGAGACCTCGGCTGTTTTATTGCGTTCGTAAAACTCGGGCCGTACGACAATCAATAAGAAAGCTGTGTCTTCGGTAATTTGCTGTGCTGTCGGCGTTCCGTTGAGTCCAACGGAACGCAAAAGCTTTGTCATGATGAAATCGAACTCATCTTCTCTTGCATGGAGATCGGATGCCTTAAGCTCAGGGTCTCTCAGGACGTACTGCTTGAGTCGTTCGACAGATCGACTGCACTTTATATGCCCGCAGATGACTTCGTCATAGCTGAGCCTTTTGATTGGAAGACGTTCGTGACCGGCGAAGATGGCTGCCACTCTGATGCCAACGCGCCGTTCGCGCAGCGCACGCATCTCACCGGTGTATTCGCTGTGCCGTTCATATTTTCGATAGGAGTATCCATAGTCATTGTAGTAATAAGGGGCTTCATCGACAGCGTCATCGAGCTCAGGCGCTATGAGATAGAGTTTTCCATCTCTGGATATGACGCAGGGATTGTCGATTTGCCCCGATTCGTTCCTGATTTGCCAAATAGTTTCATTTATCTCAAATCTAGAGACTGGATTGGGGACACAGGAGTTGTAGAGCTCAATAAGCTCATCGAGTGAAATGATTCCACAGGCATCTGTGTAGGCGCGGGCGAAGCGCCGTACTTCTTGATTTGATTCAAGCACACGGCGCTCCCAAGCATCCAAAGTGTCCTGCGGACTTCGATAGCGGGCATGACGATCGATGCGCAACGCGCTCCAATGGTTATCCGCGGCAACGTTCATCAGATCTAAGCGCAGATCTTTGTCGGCGATGTGAGCGAGCGACTGATAGTGTTCCAGATCAAGCTCCGGTCGAAACCCCATGTCTTCCGGAACAATTCGTGCGAGCTTTATGCAACGCTTGAGATAAGTCGGGCCCAGACTTGGGCTAAAGTGCTGCTTGAGGTGGCAAGCGATGGGCGAGAGTAAGCCATTGAGATTGGAGATGGGGTATCCGGCAATCTCTTGCTCGAGACGGCGCCCGATGAGCAGAGCCCCTTCCGAAGAAGTCTCATGGTTGATACCTTTCTGGCCGAGGTGTTTGGCCTCGACAATCCTGCTGATATCTGAGCAGGTGTTTGAAATAATGTCGGGTGAAAGGGTTGGAATCTTTTTAGCCATAGCGATGCACTCCTGTGTGGCTCACGGACAACGGAAACGTTTGGTTGTGAGCGCCGTTCTTTGATGGCGACGGCGAACAGGAGCGCAGCCTGTCTGAGATGGGCGAGTGCGGTAACCACCGATCTTACTTACCGAGCTCGCTCCAGCGTGTCATTGGGGACCTCCGCAGGAGCTCTCGACCAGTCTCATGCCTTGGGATGAGTATAACACAGAGAGCAAACATATGTTCTATAAATTTGAGAAACTGAATCCCTGCCTACTCATTTAAGTGCGTCCCCAATGAGTGCAATGCGCGTGCTAGAGCAGGTTCTCCTGTGCCCACGCGATGATGTCGCTCGATTCGTAGAGTGGCTTGCCGTCGATGAACAGGCAGGGAACCTGGCGTTTTCCGCCGACGGCGATGAGTGTCTGCTCGGCATCGGTATCGGTCGAGATATTGCGCTCGGGAATGGTCACGCCGTTATCGGCAAGGAAACGCTTGACCTTTATGCAATACGGGCAGCCGGTCATAACGTACAGCGCGAGCTCATGATTAGTAGCCATAGGTCTCCAATCGGTTGCGGTTTTGATTGAAATACCCAAAGCCGCCGCGGTCTATGCGCGCGTCAACGACGACTCGATCGCCTGGACCAGAAACGCCGTGGCTCCGGCGCCGCAGGGCTTGTCGTAGTAGTCAATAAAGCGCTGGTCGGCAAGATAGTCGTGGGCGAGCCCCAGATACGCCTCGTTCTGGGGTTCGCGTCCCCAGTTGAGACCAATCCAACGACGATGCATCGCGACGAGCTTGCGAGCCTCGCTTCCATCCGCATCGCCGTCGCCCATGGCAATCGAGAGCTGACCCAGAATAGCGCGTTCAAGTTCCTTCATGTCGTTCCATGTCTGAGGATCCATGTCCAGCAGCGCCCCGTTTGCCGCATCGATAGCCTCATCGCCATAGCGCGCCCGCGCCTCGGCACCGTAGCGCTCCTCGTTTTCTTGCACGGCGCGCCAGCGCTCCAGTTGCGGCAGGACGGCGCCCATGAGCGAGACGGCTTCGTCGAGCGACATGCCGGTGTTTTGTGCCAGGCGCGGGGCACAGTCCTCGATCATTGCCTCCATCGTGGTGTCGTAGGTGTACTGGCCGTGGTCGTAGCACCACTTGCAGTAATGGTCGGTCGCGGCGCCCGTGGCATCGGTGCCGCAGTCGTCGGGCGTGAGTATCATGCCGCAGCTCTGGCAATAGCGCTCGGGCATTTCGAGCAGATGAGACAGGGGCTCGCCGGTCACGGCGGCGATGAGCTTCATCATGTCGATGCCCGGTGTGACCTCGCCACGCTCCCAACGGCTGACGGCTTGGCGTGTGACGAAGAGCTTGGCGGCGAGTTGCTCTTGGGTGAGGTGATGAGCGCGACGGACAGCGATGAGCTTTTCTGCAAAGGCCATAACGGCTCCTTTCTGCTGGTTGATGGCTTAAGCATACGCGGCAGCAGGCGCCCTTCCAAGCAACCGTTGGTTGCACGACGGGGGACCGCGGCGAAGAATTGCACGCAACGCCCCACACCTCCATGCCGTACAATGACCGGCATGGAACCTATCGCACACATACATACCGACCTGCCGCAGAAGTTCGGCATTCCGCGCAACAGCTTTTTGGCGCCCCATCTGCAGGGACGCATCGTTTTTGAGCCGGAATTTGCCTCCAATGCAGCGGTTGAGGGTCTAGACTCCTTCTCTCACCTGTGGCTGCTGTGGCGCTTTGAAAACGGAACGCCCGGCGGCACGGCTAAGGACATAGCTACCGATGCCAAGACGCAGGACAGGCCCGGCACCAATGCCAAGTGGTCGAAAACTGTGCGCCCGCCGCGTCTGGGTGGAGCCGAGCGCGTGGGCGTGTTTGCCACGCGCAGTCCGTTTCGCCCTAATCCCATCGGGCTTACCTGCGTCAAGCTCGATCGTGTCGAGCTCACCGACGATGGCCCCATCATCCATGTGCTGGGGGCCGATCTGCGCGACGGCACGCCCATCTACGACATTAAGCCCTACATTCCATTTGCCGACTGTCACCCGGATGCGACGGGCGGCTGGATTGAAGACGCGCCGTGGCAAGAGCTCGACGTAGAGTTTCCGCATGCGCTGCAGGATATGGTCTCGCCCGCAAAGCTCCCTGGCTTGGTCGAGGTTCTTCGCCAAGATCCGCGCCGCGCGGGCAGCAAGCACGAGCCAAACCGCGTTTACCATTTGGCTTACGCCGGGCTCGACATATCGTTTACGGTCGACGGAGCCGGGTTGACGGTAACCGCCATCAACGACGCTCAAGACTAATCTGCCATCCGCCCGTATCCGTCAAAATCAACAGCAAACCCCATGCCAAAACCGCCCACGCTGGTGGACAATAACGCCTACCAAAACAATCAACTTTGCACGGGAGTTCAGCATGAAATACGACTTTAGCTCGCTTATCGACCGCCACGGCATGGACTCCATCGCCGTTGACTCCTGGGGCGAGATCCCCGGCATGGCTCCGAACGCACCCGACGAGGGCTTCGACCGCATTCCCATGTGGGTGGCCGACATGAATTTTGCCACGGTGCCCACGGTTCAGGAGTACATCATCAAGCGCGCTCAGCACCCCATGTTTGGCTACTTCAATCCGCGTCCCGAGTACTTCGATCGCATCATCGAATGGCAGAGGCGCCGCAATGGCGTTGAGGGCTTGGCACCGGAGCATATCGGCTACGAAAACGGCGTGCTGGGCGGTGTCGTGTCGACGTTGCGCGCGTATGTCCAGCCGGGCGATGCGGTGCTGGTCCATAGCCCCACCTACATCGGCTTTACCAAATCCATCGAAGCCGCGGGCTATCGTATTGTCCACAGCCCGCTTAAGCTCGACGATCAAGGCGTGTGGCGTATGGACTTTGAGGACATGGAGCGCAAGCTCGCCCAAAACCACATCCATGCCGCGGTGTTCTGCTCGCCGCACAATCCCTGCGGCCGCGTATGGGAGCGCGACGAGATCGAGCACGCCATGGACATCTATCGCCAGCACGATTGCGTGGTGATCTCGGACGAGATTTGGTCCGATATCATCCTGCCGGGGCACAAGCATATCCCGACGCAGTCGGTGAGCGAGGATGCCCGCATGCGTACGGTTGCCCTCTACGCGCCCAGCAAGACGTTCAACCTGGCGGGCCTGGTCGGCAGCTACCACATTGTCTACAACGAGACGCTGCGTGACCGCATGTGCGCCGTGTCCGACAAGACTCACTACAACGAGATGAATGTCCTCTCCATGCATGCGCTTATCGGTGCCTATCAGCCGCAGGGCTACGAGTGGGTGGACGAGCTCAACCAGGTGCTTGCCGGCAATATCGAGTACTTCTGCACGTATGCAGAAAAGCACTGGAAGGGCGTCGCGTTTTCACGTCCGCAGGGCACGTACATGGTGTTTCTGGACTGCACCGAGTGGTGCCGCGAGCATGGCCGCGATATTCAGTGGTTGCTCGACGAGGGGGCGCGCGTGGGCGTGGGGTATCAGGACGGCCGCCCGTTCCACGGGCCCTGCCACATTCGCGTGAATCTGGCGCTGCCGCTTTCGCGCGTGAGGGAAGCGTGCGACCGCCTGGACCGCTACGTTTTTAATGCACGGTAAGCGTGCACTGCATGTGGGGCCTTCTGCCAAGTTGGCTAGAAGGCCCCGTGTGGTAAGGCATCTGTAACCATTGGGCGCAGACCTGCTGAGAGGCTTACTTTTCTTGAATCTGCTTACCGCAAAGATGCTCAATCGTAATCTCGTAGAGTTGGACGCCCTTGATGTCTTTGGCGATTTCCTCTTCGACTTCCTCGGCAGAAGGGTAGTACTTAAGCGCGAGCTGGCGGACTTTGTCCTCGATAAACGCGGGAGTGTCATTTGCCAGGCGACAACGGCCAAAGACCACGGTACTCATAACGTAGGGAGCCCAGTCGCCGTCCTGGTACCACTCGTTGCCGTAAACGGTAAAGCAGACCTTGTCATCGCGCTTGAGTGCGTCGACCTTGTGGCCAGCCTTGGCGCCATGGAAATAAATCTTGTCGCGCTCGGCGTCAAAGAAGTAGTTGACGGGGATGGCGTACGGGTAGCCATCGTCGCCGTTGACGGCAAAGACGCCGCGCTTGCAGGTAGCGAGCAGTTCGCGCGCTTCCTCGTCGGTGATGGCGCGTTTCTTTCGACGTAAGGGCCTAAACATCGTTGGTTTCCTTTCTGGTCGTGCGTGGTGGTTGAGCACAAACTATAGCGAAACGGATCCGTTTTTCTTGATGCGGGCGAGTATGTTTTTGAGCTTGTTAAAGTCGAGCGGTTTGGACAGATGGGCGTTCATGCCGGCATCGTGTGCCGCCTTGGCGTCCTCGGCAAAGGCGTTGGCGGTGAGCGCGATGATGGGGATGTCGGCCGCATCGGCCTTTTCGCTCAGGCGAATCGCGCGGGTTGCCTCGTAGCCATCCATGCCCGGCATCATGATGTCCATCAGGATCGCATCGAAGCTGCCGGCGGGACGACCAGCGTATAGGTCGACCGTTTCGTTGCCGTCGGCGGCGCGAGTTACGACGATGCCCTCGCTTTCGAGTAGAGTCTGGGCAATCTCGGCATTGAGCTCGTTGTCTTCTGCCAAAAGGACGTTCATGCCGGCAAGCGAGCAGCTGTTTGTCTGCCTGCTCGCATCCTCTCTAGCCTGAGGGTTCTTGTCGATATCGAGCGGAATCTGGACGTTGAACGTACTTCCCACGCCAACCTTACTCGAAATCTCAATCGTACCGCCCATCAGTTCAATAAGCGACTTGACGATTGGCATGCCCATGCCAGTTCCTTGGAACTTGCTGCGCGCATCGTCACCTTCTTGGGCAAACGGCTCATAGATATGCTTTAAAAACTCGGGAGTCATGCCAATGCCGGTATCCGAAACGCTAAAGCAAAAGAGCGCGCGCCCGTCATCGAGTGGTTTGGTCTTTGAGCAAAAGGTGACGGAGCCGCCGCGCTTGTTGTACTTAATGCTGTTGTCTAACAGGTTGATCATGATCTGTCGGATATGGGTGGGACTGCCGATCATGTATGGCCCCGTGGCGTACGGCAGACTATTGTCCTGCATTGTGATGCCGTTATCGGATGCGCGGAGCTTGCACAGCACCAGCGTATCGTCACAGAGCTCTTTGAGGTTAAAAGATGCATGTTCCAGAGTTAGCTTGCGGTCTTCGATTTTGCCCATCTCAAGGATGTCGTTGATTAGCGAGAGCAGGTGATTGGCGGCAACACGCGCCTTGGCGCGGCTTTCGCGGGTGGCCTGTATGTCGCCGTCTTTCAATTCCTCAATTTCGATAAGGCCCAGGATGCCGTTGAGCGGCGTGCGGATGTCGTGGCTCATACGTGTGAGGAAAGCGGTTTTGGCGGCGTTGGCGGTATTGGCTTTTTGCTTTTCCTTTTGCGCGCGTTGAAGCGACCAGACAAGGATGACGATGCCGGTGAGCAAAATGCAGATGACGACTGCCGCAATGACGATGCGGTTGCGGTAGAGAAGTTGGAACGCATCCGATTCTTGCGCCGAGTACGATGTGGGGGAATAACTGCTTGCAGAGAGCGATTCGCCAGCATTGACGATGCCCTTATTAATGATTCCCAACAGCACGGGCTTGCCGCGCGAAATCAAACACGATAGCTGTGCCGTGTCGGTGAGCTCCTGTGTTTGGAAATTCTCGATGTCGTAGGTGTCGCGGATGGTTTTCAGGCGCGTGCTGGGGACAATGATGCAACGTGCCTTCCCCTTATTGAGGGCTTCGAGTGCCTCGTTGCCATTCGGATACTCGGTTACCTTTGCGTCGGGGAATAGGTTTTCGAGCTCAAAACGGTTGACGATCGCGTCTGCTGTGCAGGCGATGTTCTTAAGGTCACTGTTCAGGTTGCTGCTGCTGTGAATGGCGGTTAGGGAAACCGTTCCCATCGGGTTTGACAGGATGACCCCTGCCTGCTCGGCAAGCCAGTAGTCGCGAAACAACGGTAGGGCGACATCGATGGTCCCTTTGGAAAGGGCTTTGGTCATTTGCTCGTTGTTCGAGAACGCCACTGTTGCAACCGTAATGCCAAACTTGTCGTGCAACGTCGTTGCAAGCGAGGCGAGCGACCCTTCCATTTCGCCGTCGTCATTTTGCGTACAGTAGGGGAGTTTGTTTTCAAGATAGCCGATCGTGATGGTGTTGTCGTTTGCTTTGAGCCAGGAGCGCTCGGGGCCGGTGAGCGATGATGAGCCGCTGTTTTGGGCTGAGTAATTCGCCTTGACCTCGTCGTTATAGCGTGGGTTGACGCGGGCGATTGCCGTCATGGCGGCATTGATGTCGTTCATCAGGTCGGGGCGGCTTTTGGGGACGGCAAAATAGTAGTCACTCGAGCCAACGTAGAACATGGGCGACGCATCGGGCGACGAGATGGTGTCGTTCATGATGACGGCGTCGACCTCGCCGTCTGCGAGCGCGTCAAAGAGGGCATTGCCGGTGCTGATTTCTTTATAGGTACAGGTGATGCCTTCGTTGACGAGCCACTGCTGGCCGACGAAGGTTTGCATAGCGCCGGGGTTGCAGCCGATAGTAAGGCCCTGAAGCGCTCGGGGGTCACCCTTGGCCAGGTCGTCGCGATCGGGCTTGGCGTAGATGTAGTAGCGCTCGGTGCCCTCGGGGTTCGAGGAAAAGAGCAACTTTTGGGCGCGTTCCTCGGAGTAGGAGATATTGGGCATGAGGTCGATCTCGCCCGCCTCGAGCATGTCCATAAGCTCGGCGAAGGTGCCGGAGACGTATTCGTATTGCCAGCCCGGCGTGTAGTATGACAGCGTTTGTAGGTAGTCATAACCCCAGCCCGAAAGGCGCTCGCCCGGCGTGCCCTCCTGGAAGCCTTTGTTGTTGACGAGCCAACCAACACGGACCGTCTTGACCTGCTGGCCAGAGTCGGCGGCAAAGGCGGGGACGGGCATGACGGCGCTCAGCACGGCGAGCGCGGTAAGCGCGACAGCCAGAGTGCGATATATAACTGAACGAAGGGCAGCGGAAGCTCTCACATGCAAACCTAACGAATCGAGACATTTCCGCATAAAGATACCAGTTCAGCCTGCCCAATCGGCAGCTGCACCGCTAAACGGTCTCGCCCGGCAGTTGGGGACAGTCCCTTTCTGCCGGCACAAAAGGAACGTCCCTAACTGCCGGTTGCCTAACTGCCGGTTGTGGGACAATACCGAGCAAACGTGATTGGGCGTCTGGGGAAAAGGGGTCGCGATGAAAAAGCTGAGGACGCTTGCCGATGTTTTGCGCCAGGCCGGTTTCGTGCGTATCACGGGCCTGTTCCTCGTCTTCTATCTGCTGTGCTCGACGGCTATCTGGCTGTCCGAGCCCACGACCCTTACGTTTGGCGATGGTCTCTGGTTTAGCTTTGAGACCGTCTCGACCATCGGCTTTGGCGATATCCCGGCCGAAACGCCGGTCGCCCGTGCTATTACCGTCGTCCTGAGCGTCATCAGCATCTTCTACATTGCCATGCTCACGGGTGTGGCGGTGAACTACTGCAATACGCTCATCAAGCTGCGCCAAAAGGACACCATGGCGCGCTTTATGGACGATCTGGAGCATTTGGAAGAGCTCGATCGTGACGAGCTCGCCGACCTGTCGCGCCGTGTGCGCGAATATCGCCGACGCCAACGCTAGAACGGGCGCCGCGCGTCACGACGAGGGGGACTGAATATGAATATCACGGTATACCTGGGCGCCAGCGTCGGCAATGACCCGGCGTTTCTGCCTGCGGTGCAAGAGCTGGGCAACTGGATTGGCTCCAACGGGCACGCGCTGGTATACGGCGGGTCCAAATCGGGCCTGATGGGCGCGCTCGCCGATAGCGTACTCGAGGCAGGTGGACACGTGACGGGCGTTGAGCCGAGCTTTTTTATAGAGGCCGAGTTTCAGCACGACGGCATCGATGACCTCATCGTGACGAGCGATATGGCCGAGCGCAAAGCCAAGATGATTGAGCTCGGCGATGCGTTCATCGCCTTTCCCGGTGGGACGGGCACGCTCGAGGAGATTGCCGAGGTCATGTCCGCGGTGTCGTTGGGGCACCTGAGTGCTCCGTGCATCCTGTATAACCTTGACGGTTACTACAACGACCTCAAGGCGCTGCTCGGGCGCATGATTGATAAAGGGCTTTCGAGCCTGAGGCGCCAGCACGGCATCTACTTTGCCGGCGATTTGCGCGAGATTGTCTCGATTATCAACGGATAAGTCTTGAGCCTGCCCCACTATGACTCCCAATGGTGCCGTTTGTGGCGCAGATGGTTGGCTTGTCTGGGTAACGCTCGCTCTACAATAAAACGTAATTATGTCGACTTTGACCGCGGGAGGACCCGATGGACAACCTTGCCAAACCCACAAACCGCGCGCTGTTTTTAGTTAGCGTTGCCGTGACCGGTGCGTTCGCAGGTGCCGCGGTCTGGCTGTTCTTTTTTGCGATGGAGCACGGTATCGACTATCTGTGGACCGAGATCCCCCACATGCTGGGCGCGGCGTCGCCCGAACTCGCCAGCGGCCCGTTCGGTTTTCTGCCGTATCCGTTTTTTGTCTGCCTGCTGGGCGGCCTGCTGATCGGTCTGTACGAAAAGCTTACGGGCACCAAGACCGACGACCTCAACCAGGTGATGGCTAAGGTTAAGCAAGACGGGCGCTACCCGTACGACAACCTGGGCAAGCTTTCGATCGCGGCATTGCTGCCGCTGCTGTTTGGCGGAAGTATTGGACCGGAGGCCGGCCTGACCGGCGTTATCGCGGGTCTGTGCAGCTGGGTCGGCGACCGCATGCGCCGCTTTGGCGCCGAGTTTAGGGAGCTCACGCTGTTGGGCACCCAGGCCGCGCTGACGGCGCTCTTTACCGCGCCCGTCTTTGGCTTTGTGGCGCCGCTCGCCGGTAGCGCCGACGGCCAGGGTGCTAATGACGATGAGTCCGCGTCCGGCGAGATCACCATCAAGCTGCCCAAGGCACAGAAGACTGTGGTCTACGGTATTGCGATTGCCGGCGGCCTGGGCACCTATCTGCTGCTCGGCCAGCTTATGGGCGGCGGCATGGGCATGCCCAGGTTCGAGTCCGCCGAGGTGGGCAACCTGGAGCTTACCTGGCTCATCCCTCTGTCGCTGATCGGAACAATCTGCGGCTGGCTGTACTTTGTCTCTGAGCACGCGAGCGAAGCGTTTGCCCATGCCATAGGGGAGCGCCCTGTCGTCAAAGCCATGCTGGCCGGTCTGGCGCTCGCCATCTGCGGCACGGTTTTGCCCTACACCATGTTTGCCGGCGAGACCCAGGCCGACGTGCTCATGGAAACCTACCTCACCATTCCCGCCGGCGTGCTTATCGCGACCGGTCTGGTCAAGGCCATGCTGACGCCCGCCCTTATCAACCTTGGTTGGCGTGGTGGCCACTTCTTCCCGGTTATCTTCTCGGGTGTGAGCTTGGGCTACGGCCTTGCCATTCTTACCGGTGCCGATCCGGTCTTTTGCGTCGCCGTCTGCACGGCATCGACGATGGGTGCGGTCATGCGTCAGCCGGTCATGGTCGTGGGCCTGCTTCTCATGTGCTTCCCGCTCAAGGGTATCGTCTGCATGATCATCGCCGCAGCCATCGCCGCCGGCATTCCGCTGCCCAAGCCGCTGCGCAAGTAGCGCGGCAGCGCGCAGTCAGTACAAACATCTCAAGTCCGGTGCGGGCGCTGTGTCACGGATTTACGGGTGGACTGGATTTCGTTCGGTATCGGCGCTACTTCCAAATTGCAAGCGCGGCGGTGCCCAGTACGATGAGGGCGAGACCGATGGCGCTGCGGCGGGAGAGTTTTTCGTTGAATGCCAGGCGCGCAAATAGCACCGATACGACAATCGATAGTTTGTCGATCTGCACCACGACACTCACCTGGCCTGCAGCGATGGCATAGTAATAGAGCAGCCACGATGCTCCAGTCGCGATGCCCGATGTTGCGAGAAATGTGAGTTCGCGCCGGTCAACGTGCGCGACCTGCTCCAGTTTTCCCTTGGCTGCCACGATTGCCCATGCCATAACCAGTACCACGCAGGTGCGGATTGCCGTGGCCAGGTTTGACTCGACGCCTTCGATGCCGATCTTGGCGAGGACGGAGGTGAGTGCCGCGAACACGGCGGCGCCGAAGGCGTAAGCGAGCCAGGTTCGGTCTTGCTGCTGCTCGGGTTCGGCGGACTGCTTCTTCTCGATCATTAAAAACGTGCCGAGGGTGATGACAGCGGTTCCCACGAGCTTAACCGCAAGGTTGCTCGTCTCGTCAAAAAGCGCGATGGCGACCAGCGCGGCGAGCACGGTGCTCATCTTGTCGACCGGTACGACCTTATTGACATTTCCGATGCTCAACGCCTTAAAGTAACAGATCCACGAAGCACCGGTAGCGAGTCCCGAGAGGACGAGAAAGAGCCAGGATCTGGGTTCGATGCTGCCAATGGTTCCAATGGATCCAGAAATGCCCGCCATTGCCCAGGCGAAAACGAGCACCACGCAGGTGCGAATGGCCGTCGCGACATCGGAGTCGGTCTGCTTGATGCCGCATTTGGCCAAGATGGATGTGATGCCGGCAAAGAATGCTGACGCAAATGCTGCGACAACCCACGACACAGGTGCGGTGCCTCCTTGGATAATGGGTTTATCCTGCGAGTTTTATGGACATGAGGATACCGCCCCTCCATGAAGGTTTGATATGGCCGCGGCGAGACGGGGGTTATGTTCCGGGGAGCCATTTGGTGAAGGCTCGAATTGTCGATATGCTGTCGACTTCTCTTTGGTTTCCAAGATCTAAACGGCATGCTTCGAAGGGCGGCGGCGTTGTTGCTGCTTCGTCTTATCTAGTAAATGAGGTAGGGTGCCGCCCAAGTCCTTTAGCTGTCGATTACAGGTCGCGTGCTCGATAGACCTTGGTGCTGACGGTGCAGCTGATTGCACATAGCACGAGGGCCAGCACGGCGATGCCTGCACACAGACAGCCCAGAACGGCAGGATCGGGATTCGCTCCGGCAATCGACATGAGCCAGTTGCTGATGGGGTTGGAGGAGCTCAGCGTGGCCATGGTGCCGCAACCAAGCAGGGCAAACAGGCCAACGGATAGGCGCAGCGCCTCCATGTGTCCAAAGCGAAAGAACAGCGGCTGCGTCAAAAACACCATCATGAGGGAGATGAGCATCGAGGCTGCCGAGGCTATTGCGATCTCAAAGACGGTTTGTCCTGTCGAGGTCACGCCCGCGCTGTTGAAGAACGGAAGGGCGATGATGTTCAAAAGCACGGCGGCGCAGGCCATGATGGCCGAGAAGACAACGATGCACAGGTAGCGTGCGCAGATGATGTCTTTGCGCGAGAAGGGCAGCGTTGCCCGGTAGCGCTCCCAACCGTTTTGATTGTCGAAACCAGCCAGTGAGTTCATGACCATGATAGGCGACATGGCACTGACCGCGCAGGCGCCAGCACTCATGCCAGAGTCACCGTCCGATGCGTTGGCGAGGGTCAACACGACGAAGATGAACAAGCCGACGCCCGCAATGCTCGGGATAAGCGAGCGAGCGATGGCGAGCTCGGACATAAAGGCGCGTTTCATTTCGAAGCTCCTTTCAGCATGAGGCGAAGATAGTCATCAATGGTTGCCCGATCGCAGGGAATCTCGGGGAAGGCCTCGAGCGTATCGCGACGGTTGGGCACGAGCACGTCCACGCTGTAGGCGTGGCGGGCGGCATGGGCACCTTCGACGCAAGCCATAAGCTCGGCGGCCTGCGCTTGGGTGCAGTGGGCGATGCCGGCTCGGTCGGTAATGTCCTCGCGCGGCAGGTCAAACACAATCGAGCCGTTATCGATGCAGATGACGCGGTCGGCGGCGCGATCGAGGTCGGACGTAATGTGGCTCGAGAGCAGCACGCTGTGCTGACCGTCGGCGACAAAAACAAGCAGCTCATCGAGCAGCTCCTCGCGTGCCATGGGATCGAGGCCCGCGGTGGCTTCGTCCAAAACGAGCAGCTTGGCATTGTGGCTGAGTGCACAGGCAAGCTGCAGTTTCATGCCCATGCCGCGGGAGAGGTCCTTGACCTTTGTCTTGGGATCGAGGCCAAATCGGTTGATGAATCCGGCGAACGTTTCGCGGTCCCACGTGGGGTACGCCGGGCCTACGAGCGACTCGATCTGGCCCACCCTGAGCGTGGAGGGAAAGGGGCACGTGTCCAGGACAAGACCGACGCGGGAGCGTAAATGGCGTTGCGATTCATCGGGCGCGTCGGCGCCACAGCGCTGCCCAAACAGGTGCACCTCGCCGGCATCGAGCTTTATAAGCCCGAGCGCGGCGCGAATGGTCGTTGTCTTGCCGGCGCCGTTTGCGCCTACAAAGCCAACGATCTGGCCGGGCTCCACAGCGAGCGTGACGTCGCGTAGTGAAAAGCGGTCGCTCACACGGCGTGAGATGCCTTTGAGTTCTAAAAGGTTTTGCATGGTTTCGGGGGCTACCAGGTCGAGCATCTCGTGCAGTTTGTCGCGCGTGACGCCCAGGGTTTCGGCTTGGCTCGCCGCTTTCGCAAGTAGCTCTTCGATATGGCAGAGCTGGTTTTCGCGCAAGAGTTCCTGGTTGCCCTCGGCGACAAAGCAGCCCTTGCCCTGCACGGTACAGATAAAGCCAAGCTGCTCCAAGTCGGCGTAGGCGCGCTTGGTGGTGATGACGCTCACACCCAGGTCGCTCGCGAGTGCACGGATGCTGGGGAGTTTGGCTCCCGCAGCGAGCGTGCCCGAAAGGATCTGAGCTTTGACCTGCGAGGATATCTGCTCGTAGATGGGCTTGTCGCTCGAATTGGATAGGATGATGTCCACAGCGGCTTCTTAGCTGTTGGGCTACACGTGTATATAACCGGTAAGCACAGTATATATACACTATGCACAGTTATGCAAGAGCTAAATGTGGAATAGCCCATCGGCACCGCGCTTGCTCCAAAACAATCTCAATCTGTAACACCTGGGCCCGTTTTTGGTCGCCAACTGTTACAGATCGAGATGTTATTTTCCCGCCTGCCTATTTGTCTCAATCTGTAACAGTAAGAGTCGATTTGCGTGGCTAGATGTTACAGAACGAGACATTGGCTGCCTGCCTTTCCGTTTATCTCGATTTGTAACAGCTAGACCCAATTTGGACGGCCAGATGTTACAGATTGAGATTGTGTCGGTGGGCAAGTTTGTTTGTCTCAATCTGTAACAGATGGGGGGCCAAATAAGCTCTGCTTGTTACAGATTGAGACAGTCTGCTGCAGAATACTTCCGATAACTAGCCGTTCACGTTCTGACTGATGAATTTGTCCTGATAGGTGCCCTATGGCGGGATTTCGCGGCTACAATAGTGCGGTTACAACGACGTAATGCACTTAATGCAAGAAAGGATCCGCATGGCAAGCCTGTCGGATGAAATCTCGTCGCGCCGCACATTCGCGATCATCAGCCACCCGGACGCCGGTAAGACCACGCTTACCGAGAAGCTGCTGCTCTATACCGGCAGCATTCAGACCGCCGGCTCGGTCAAGGGCAAGAGCTCGGCCAAGCATGCCGTTTCGGACTGGATGGACATCGAGAAGGAGCGCGGCATTTCCGTTACCTCCTCGGTGCTGCAGTTCACCTACAACGGCGCCTGCGTCAACATTCTCGATACCCCCGGCCACCAGGACTTTTCGGAAGATACCTACCGTACCCTTATGGCCGCCGACGCCGCAGTCATGGTCATCGACGGCGCCAAGGGCGTCGAGGCCCAGACCAAAAAGCTCTTTAAGGTCTGTACGCTGCGTCACATTCCCATCTTCACTTTTGTGAACAAGCTCGACCACGAGGCTCGCGATCCGTTTGAGCTCATGGAAGAGATCGAGAATGTCCTGGGCATCAATACGTATCCCATGAACTGGCCGATCGGTAGCGGCCGCAACTTCCGCGGCGTGTTCGATCGTCAGACCCGTCGCGTCATTGCCTTTGAGGGCGACGGCCACGCCAACGCCACCAAGAAGGTCGCCGAGGTCGAGGCCGAGCTGGGCGATCCTTCCATGGATGAGCTCATCGGCGAGGAGAACCATAAGAACCTGATGGACGATATCGAGCTGCTCGATGGTGCCGGCGACGAGCTCGATTTGGATGCCGTGGCCTGCGGCAAGCTGAGCCCGGCGTTCTTTGGCTCGGCGCTCACCAACTTTGGCGTGGAGCCCTTCCTCAAGGAGTTCCTGCGTCTGGCCCCGACGCCGCGCGCCTATACCGATACGCTCACCAGCGAGCCGGTCGATCCCTGCCGCGACGACTTTAGCGGCTTTGTGTTTAAGATCCAGGCCAACATGGACAAGAACCACCGTGACCGCATCGCCTTTGTGCGCATTTGCTCGGGCAAGTTCGAGCGCGGCATGGACGCCTTCCACGTGCAGGGCAACCGCAAGCTCAAGCTTGCCACGGGCACGTCGATGATGGCCGATGACCGCGCCATCGTGGACGAGGCGTACGCGGGCGATATCGTGGGCCTGTTCGACCCGGGCATCTTTAGCATCGGTGACACTGTGTGCTCCGGTAAGCGCCACGTGCAGTATCCGCAGATCCCGACGTTTGCCCCCGAGATGTTCGCTCGCATCACGCAGGTCGACACGCTCAAGCGCAAGCAGTTCGTCAAGGGTATGGAGGAGCTTGCCCAGGAGGGCGCCATCCAGATCTTCCGCGAACTGGGTGCCGGCATGGAGAGCGTCATTGTGGGCGTGGTCGGCGTGCTGCAGTTTGAGGTGCTCGAGCGCCGCCTCAAGGCCGAGTACCGTGTTGAGGTTCGTCGCCAGCCGCTGCCCTATACGGACATCCGCTGGATCCAGAACGACCCCGATACCATCGATATCCCAGGCCTTTCGCTCACGCGCGACACGCTGCGTGTCGAGGACATGCGCGGCGGCAAGCTGCTGCTGTTCACGAGCCCGTGGAACGTGGATTGGGCAACCGACCACAACCCCGACCTTATCCTGTCGGAGTTTGGCAACGTGGCCTTTTAACGCATCGGCGCGGTGGCCATGCGGGACTGCCGCGCCGTTTGCTTGCCTGATGCCGTGTGAGCGGCTATCATACCCACCGTCGTCTCAAGACCGGGGCGTCCGAGCAGTTCGGGTCCGATATCCTGCTCGTTAAACCTAAAACCAAAGGAGTACATAATGATCAAGAAGGTCATGGAGGACTACAAGGTCCTGTTGCGGAGCATTCCCGCGGCAACGGTTTCGCTGTTTTTCGTGAGCGTCATCATGATGAACCTGCTGGCCAACAAAGAGCTCATCAGCCTGCCGTATCTGGCACTCGACTGTGGCTTTGTGGTGAGCTGGGTCTCGTTTTTGTGCCAGGACATGATCTGCAAGCGCTTTGGCGCCAAGGCATCCATCAAAATCTCTATCCTCGCGCTGCTGGTCAACCTGGCCGTGAGCCTGTGCTTTTGGGCATGCTCGCTCACGCCCGGCATGTGGGGCGCCTACTACGACACGGGCATGATCGAGGTCAACACCGCCCTTAACGCCACCATCGGCGGCACCTGGTACGTGGTGCTGGGCTCTTCGCTGGCCATGCTCGTCTCTGCCGTGGTTAACTCCACGCTCAACCAGTCGCTCGGCCGTATGCTCAAAAAGAATAACTTTGCGAGCTTTGCCTTCCGCTCCTATGTGTCCACGGGTGTTGGCCAGTTTATCGACAACTTGGTCTTTGCCATTGTGGTGAGCCACACGTTCTTTGGTTGGACCTGGGTGCAGGTCCTTATGTGCTCGCTGACGGGTGCCATCGCCGAGCTGCTGTGCGAGGTTTTCCTGAGCCCCGTGGGCTACAAGGTCGTGCGCGGCTGGGAGCGCGAGAATGTGGGCTCCGAGTACCTCGAGCGCCACGCAACTGCCTAAGGAGCAAGTATGCGGGTTTTGATCACGGGCGCTTCGGGCGGTATCGGAACCGCATGCGTGCAGCGCTTTTTGGACGAGGGCCACGAGGTCGTGGGCTTTGATCTGCTGCCGGCGGCGATCGAACACGAGCGCTATCGCCATCTGATTGTTGATGTCCGCGAGCCGGATTCGTTTCCAAGCGACCTTGAACCCCAGGTGATCGTGAACGTTGCCGGTACGCAGGATTCGGCCGACGACATCGCCGCCAACCTGTGTGGCACCATCAACGTGACCGAGCGCTACGCCTTTGTGGGGGAGGGGCTTGCCGCCAAGCCGGCGCCGGCTATCAAATCCGTGGTCAATGTGGGGTCGGCGAGCGGGCATACGGGATCGGAGTTTCCCGCCTATGCCGCCAGCAAGGGCGGCGTTATCGCCTACACCAAGAACCTTGCAAACCGCCTGGCACCGCAGGCCATCGCCAACAGTGTGGACCCGGGCGGCGTTATCACGCCGCTTAACCGTTGTGTGATGGAAGACGAGCACCTGTGGAATCAGATTATGGAGCTCACGCCGCTTAAACGCTGGGCCACCGCCCAAGAGATCGCCGAGTGGATCTACTTTGTGGGCATAACCAACCGGTTTATGACCGGGCAGAGTCTGCTCATTGACGGTGGCGAGGCCGGCCGCACGCAATTTATTTGGCCCGAATAGGAAACGCGCCCGATGGAAAGCCGTCGGGCGCGTTTTTGATGTATCGATTTTTAGCCGAGGCAAGTCCAGTTGACGGGGGTCGAGCCGTGCTGTTCGAGTAGCCGATTGGCGGCAGAGAAGGGGCGCGACCCCATAAAAGCGGGGAGTTCTGCCGTGGCACGGTTGGCCGAAAGCGGCGAGGGGTGCGTAGAGGCCAGGCAGAACTTGCCAGTTGCCTTGCCCGCGCCGGTAGCGGCGAGCTTGCCTTCGACCATCTGCTGGGCAAAGCGGCCCCATGCCAAAAAGACTACCGGTTGGGGCAGCTGGCAGCAGCGTTCGATAACATAGTCGGTGAGCGTGCTCCAGCCCAGTTTGGCGTGCGAGTTCGCGGCGTGTTCGCGCACGGTGAGCGTAGTGTTGAGAAGCAGGACGCCCTGTTGTGCCCATGGCGTTAGATCTCCTGTGGCGGGAATGGGGCAGCCCAGATCGGCATTGAGTTCCTTGTAGATGTTGCGCAGGCTCGGCGGCAATTTGGTTTGCGTCGCGGGGACCGAGAACGACAGCCCCATAGCCTGGTTGGGTCCGTGATAGGGGTCTTGACCCAAGATGACAACCTTGACCTGGTCGGCCGGCGTGTAGGCGAGGGCATTGAGGATGTCGTCTTGTGCCGGGTAGATAGTCTGCTCGGCACGCAAAAGGGCGATGCGCTCGAGCAGCTGGTTCGTAGTGTCACGTACCGGCTGCGGCGCATCGCCCAACCAAGTTGCTATGTTGCGGTCGCGGGTCGCGGCGTTCATGGGGCTCCTTTACGTCAGATGCTCTGTCGGTATCTATTGTAAAGGCGCACCGGTTGCCTTTATGCCACGGCTGTATGAAGAGTAGGGTCTACGAGACGTGCTCGGGCGCTCCTGCCATGCGAGCTTGTCCATGTGCGCGGAGGCGCGGAAGCTCGACGGTTGCCACCATGACGCCGGTGAGGATGAGAGCTGCACCCAGGAAGGCGATGGGGCTCAGGACCTCGCCGACCAGGAAGAACGAAAAGACGGCGGAGCAGACCGGCTCGAGCGAGAAGGCAAAGCCGGTGGTCTCGGCGGGCACGTGGGGCTGCACGAGTGTTTGGGTGATAAAGCCGTAGGCAGAGCAGATGAGTGCGAGCGCGACGACAACGACAATCTCGCTGGGCGTGCTGGGAAGCGTGAAGCCGCCAAAGGTGAATGCGGCGATGCCCGAGAACAAGCCACCAAAGCCCAGCTGCCAAACGCCCAGGGACAGCGGATCGACTTCTTCGACAAAGCGCTTGGCCACGATAATGTGGCTGGCATAGATAAAGGCCGAGAGCAGCATGATGATTGCGCCGGGATTCAGGCTGGTAAAGTCGGCGCCCGAGAGCAGCAGCATGCCGCAGGTGACGATAGCCGTGCCGACGAGCACTTTGCGCTCGGGGGCGCGGCGCAGCAGGGCGGCATTGGCAAACGGCACGATCACGACCGTCAGGCTCTGCAAAAAGCCGGCGGTGGAGGCGGAGGTGAGGCTAGAGCCCAGGCACATGCAGGTGAGCTCGGTTGCCATAATGGCGCCGATGATGGCGGCACGGACCATAAGGTCGCGGTTGATGCGCAACGCGTGCTTGTGGAAGAGCAACAGGCAGACCACAAAGGCGATGATGCAGCGTAGCGCGACGATGCTCGTGGCGTTCATGCTGTCCATGCCGATTTTCATGAGGGGATACGAAAAGCCCCATGCGACGGGAACGGAAAATGAGAGCGCGATTGCTTTTTTGCGATCCATGGGACTCCTTTTGTTACAGAACGGTTTCGCAAAAAGGATTCTGCTCCCAGAATTGGATGTAGTAAAGCGAATGTATCTTCAGTATGATTAAGAAACGCTAATGCTGGTAGAAAAAGCCCTGGCAAAACGTTTTACGGCTGCATTGATGTGGAGGCACGATGGCATCGCGGTATCAGATTGTTTGTATGGTGGTCGATTGCGGCAGTCTTAAGGGCGCGGCGGACGAGCTGGGCTATACGCAAAGCGCGGTGAGCCAGGCCGTCAAGGCGCTCGAGCGTGAGCTGGGCACCACGCTTATCGAGCGCGGTAAGCAGGGTGTGTCGCTTACGCGCGATGGTAAACAATATCTGCCGTACCTGCGACAGATTGTGACCGCCGAGGCTGAGCTCGAGGGCAAGCGCCAGGAACTGCTGGGGCTTTCGTCGACTGATATTCGCATTGCGACGTTTACCAACGTGAGCCGTACTGTGTTGCCGCGCGTGATCCGCGACTTTGGTGCGCTGCACCCGGGCGTACGCTTTACCCTCAAGCAGGGAGATTACACGCGCAACGCCCAGTGGGTGCACGATGGCGTGGTTGATTTTTGCTTTACGGCACGCGGGTTTACCGCAGGGCTCGAGAAGCGTGTGGTCTATCACGACGAGTTGGTGGCACTGTTGCCGGCTGCGCATCCGCTGACAGCAAAGGAAAAGGTGACGCTCGCCGATCTGGCGTCCGAGCCGTTTGTGTTGCTGGATGAGGGCGAACAGAGCCTGGTGCTCGATGCGTTTGCGGCGCATGGCCTGTCGCCGCACGTGACGAGTGAGGTGACCGACGACTACACCATCATGGCGATGGTGGAGGAGGGCCTAGGCGTGAGCATGCTGTATCGCCGTACCGTTGAGGGCATGCGGGCCGATATTCGTGTGCGGCCCATCGTGCATGCCCCCTCGCGCGACGTGGTGGCCGCCTGGCGCAGCTGGGACACCATGCCTATCGCCACGAGGCGCTTTATCGACTATATGAGCTCGCATATTGTCAATTAATGACTGGCGTGGCGTTGAGTGCGGTGTTTAGCGGGCTGTCGCTTTGGCTTGGGTGGCGCGATAGGTGCGTGCCGGGTGGCAAAGTAGCACCGCTACGACCATAAAGAACGCCGTGGTGCCCAGGCTGATGGGGTAGACCATCATGATGTTCGCAAAGGTGCGGAAGTGCGGGAACACGCAGAACACCCAATAGAAGCGGATGCCGCAGACGCAGATCATGGTGATGAGGGCAGGCGTGAGCGAGATACCAAAGCCGCGCAGGTAGCCTGACATGTTTTCGTAGAACATGCTAAAGGCGTACGCCGGGAAGATCGAGCACACGCGGATATAGCCGATCGAGACGATGTTGGGGTCGCTGTTGAACAGCGACAAAATCTCGCGCCCCAGGCCGACAATAACGATGATCGTGGTGAGCGCGACGATACCGCCTTCGACCAGGCAGACCTTGAGCGTTTTGGTGCAGCGGTCGATCTGGCGGGCACCGTGGTTTTGTCCCACAAAGGTGGTGCAAGCCTGGCTAAAGCTGTTGAGCAGGTTGTAACACACATACTCCAGGCTCATGGCGGCGCTCGAGGCTGCCATGACCTCGGTGCCCAGGCTGTTGATGGCAGACTGGATGATGATGTTGGCGACGGCAAAGACGGCGCTTTGGATGCCGGCGGGCAGGCCAATCTTGACGATGCGCTTGAGGGCGACGGGGTCGATGGCCAGGTCGCGTGGGGTGACGCGGACGACGGAGTCGGTCTTGAGCAGGCGGATAAAGAGCGTAGCGGCGCTGACGGTGTAGGCGATGGCGGTGGCGATGGCGACGCCCGCGACGCCCCAGTGAAGTACGGGGACAAAGATGAGGTCCAGGCCAATGTTGAGGACGGTGGACACAGCAAGCGCCTGCAGCGGCATGCGGGTGATGCCGACGGAGCGGAAGATCGCGGCCTCAAAGTTGTAGAGCAAGATCGAGGGCATGCTGAGCAAAAAGACGCGAAGGTAGAGCGAAGCGAGCGGCATGGTTTCGGCGGGAACGTTGAGTGCGGCGAGCATGGGCTCGGCAAAGATCTCGCCCAGTGCGATGACGACAAAGCCCACGAGCGCCATTAAAATCGAGGTATGGACGGCGCGCTTGACCATGTTCTGATCGTTGCGGCCGATAGCGTTGGCGATGACCACGTTGGAGCCAAGCGATATGCCAATAAACAGGTTGAGCATAAGGCTGGTAAGCGGAACATTGGAGCCGACCGCCGCCATGGCGAGGGTTCCCTGGTCGCCCGAGAAGTTACCGATGATGACCGTGGCGATGAGGTTCGACAGCTGCTCCAAGATGCTCGTGGCGGCCACGGGGAAGGCGAACAGGGGAATATTGCGCCACAGCGAGCCGGTGGTCATGTCAATGTGCTTAGATGCGGTATCAGCCATACGCTCTCAATCTCTAATATGCTCTTTCGTGCCTATTTGCGCAGACGATGATACTCCTAATCGCCTAGTCATTGGGGACGTTCTTAAATGACTAGTCGTTTAAGAACGTCCCCAATGACTAGGTGGGGAAGGCGTGCGACAATGGTGGGTGTTGTGTTGTTCGCGCTAAGGAGTTGCCATGTTGTTGTGTCCCGTTTGCCATGAACCGTTGGTGGATGACGAACGCGGTGCTGCATGCGCGGGCGGACACCGGTTTGACCGTGCGCGCGAGGGCTATCTATATCTGCTGCGCTCGTCCAAGAGTGGCGACTCCATGGGCGATCCCAAGTCGCAGGCACGCAGCCGTCGCGACTTTCTGAACCGCGGTTACTATGCGCCGTTGCGCGATGCGATGGTCGAGCTGGTGCGCGAACGAGCTCAGCGGTGCGCGGCTACGTCGGACAAGCCGCTGGCCTTGCTCGACATTTGCTGCGGCGAGGGCTATTACACGAGTGCCATGGGCGCGGTGCCGGGCGTGGATGCCTACGGTTTCGACCTGGGCAAGGAGATGGTACGCCTGGCTGCCAAGCGCGGCGATGCGACCTACTTCGTGGCCAACATGAAGGACATCCCCGTGGCCGATGGCGCCTTCGATATGGTGACCGAGCTCTTTGCTCCCTTTAACGAGCGCGAGTTTGCCCGCGTGCTGGCGCCCGAAGGCTCGCTCTATACCGTGGTGCCGGGCGCCCGTCATCTGTTTGGGCTCAAGGAGGTGCTCTACGACACGCCGTACCTTAACGATGAGAAGCTGCCGAAGACCACCGAGCTCGAGTTGGTCGGAACGCAGCGGGTATCTGCGAATATTACGCTCCAGACGCAGGCCGACATTGAGGCGGTGTTCCAGATGACGCCGTACTACTATCGCACGCGCCCTGCCGACAAAGAGCGCCTGGCAAATTTGGACACCCTTCAAACCGGCATCGACTTCATCATCGCCGAGTACCGCCACAGCTAACAACCTGCCAAAAAGGGACAGGTTTATTTTGGCAGGTTTTATCTGGGCAAACGTAAAGGGCCGACCGCGTTGTTACGCGATCGGCCCTTTTTAGCTGCTTGATAGCAGGGGTTATGGGAGACGGGTGTCTACAGGCGGTCCTTGTTCTCAGCCTTAACGGCGTGTGCCTGCTGAACAAAGAACAGGTCGTACACCACGATGACAAAGGCGACGATATTGACGGAGTTGCCGCCGAGCGCGGGAAGCGTGAGCACGGCCTGCGCAATCGTGGCGATTGCGGCAACGATGCCGAGCTTAAACGCGCCATCCACCTGCGAAGGTTTGTTGGCGCCCTTGATGCCCGCGACGCCTGCCGCAAGATCGACAACGCCCTTGGCGACCAGCACGACCGCGGCGAGCATGGCGTTCGATCCGTAGGTGGACTCGAGCTTGCCGGTCGCGATGCCGGCGATTCCAATGACGAGACTGGCAATGCCCAGAACAAAATAAATCAGGGCAAGGATTTTGAGTGTCTTGCGAGCGGCGCTCATAGTTGGTCCTTTCGATGCGGGCGCAGAGAATCTGTCGCACCCAGGTTGCGGCACATATCGTGAAGCACATTGTAGTTCAACGGGGCGATGCATGCGTTTGAAAGCGTTTCTTACCTGCACGGTCCAACCTTTCAAAAAGGAAAGCTGGGCGTAAGACAAATCGATGGCAGCTCATGTACGGCGCTGCGATGATGAGGCTGTAACAAGGGGCTGGTCTCAAGGAGGAGCCATGATGTACAGAGCAGGGCAAGTGCGTGAGCCGCGGTCGTTGGGAAGGCGCATGGGTGATTCTGTGATCGCCGCCGTGTGCACGGGATTGATGGCGGTGCTTTGCATTGGGATGTTGTGGGCCATGTCGCATGTGGGACAATAGCGGACGGTTGGGTGCCGACATGAATGGCGCCCATGTATTCGCTTTGTTTGCTAAGGAGTGTCCATGGGCGTCGTCGATCCCATTTCTGTTGCTCGGGCCGCGGGGCTTGAGTTGACCGGGAAGTCCGAGGGCCTCACACTCACCGACGGCACGATGGAGCTGCGTGCCGATTTTGGCCGCATGCTTCCACGGCTCAAGCAGGGCCGTCTGCAGCAAGAGCTGCTGGTAAAGGCTGCGCGCGCAAAAGGCATCGAGAGCCCATGGGCGATTGACGCCACGGCGGGCTTTGGCGAGGATTCGCTGCTGTTGGCGGCAGCGGGCTTTACCGTCGATCTGTATGAGCAGGATTGCGTGATCGCGGCGCTCCTCAAGGATGCCTTGGATCGCGCGGCAGATGATCCGGCGCTTGCGACAGCCGTGGCGCGCATGCGCTTACATGCGGGCGAGGACAGCATTGCCGGCCTTCGCCATACGGCTGAGCTGATCGAGCGGGGCGAGCTCGCCGCTCCCGACGTGGTGTATCTGGACCCCATGTTTCCTGAGCGCACCAAGAGTGCGGCGGTTAAAAAGAAGTTCCAACTTTTGCATCATCTGGAACAGCCGTGTGCCGATGAGGAGACGCTGGTCGAAGCCGCGCTTGCGGTGCGCCCGCGCAAGGTCGTTATCAAGCGGCCGGTGAAGGGCCCGCTGCTTGCCGGCGTTAAGCCGAGCTATCAACTTGCGGGCAAGGCCGTTCGTTACGATGTTTTGGTGCCGCCGCGTTCGTAGCTCGTGTGCGATGGCCGGCATTGCGCCGGCGCCGCGCCGATGCGGGACCTATTTCCAAGGGTGCGACGTCAGGTGCCATCCGCCGCAGTATTCGCATTTGTAGCAGGCCAGCCCGCGGCGTCCGCGGTTTTCGCAGTCGGCCATAACTGCCTCGGCCTCGGCACGCGTGTCGTAACGGTTTTTGCGTTCGCACGACTTGTAACGCCAGGCTTCATCGCGCTCGGCGTCTAGGGCGTCGCGGCGTTCGTCCTCGCGCGCAAACAGGTCGCTCATATCGCCGCCGGTAGCAGCGCCCAAAAACTCGCTTTTGGCCTTTGACCAGGCGGCTCGCTTTTTGCTTCCCATCTGCTTCGCGCCTCTCTCCAAACGCTGGTATCATTGCCCAATCAAAGTGATACCAATAAACGTGAGGTCGCCGCGTGATGATCAGAAAAACCCTCGATACCGACATTCCCGCCGTCATGGCCATCTATGACGCCGCCCGCGCCTTTATGCGCGCGCATGGCAACGCCACGCAGTGGCCCGAGGGCACGCCTTCGGCCGAGCAGCTGGCTGCCGATATCGCCGCCGGTGGCAGCTATGTGTGCGAGGAAGACGGACGCGCGGTGGCGACGTTTGCCTTTCTGCCGGGGCCGGACGAGTGCTATGACGTCATTGAGGACGGTCAATGGCGTAGCGACACTCCGTACGCCGTGCTGCACCGCGTGGCTTCCGACGGCACCACGCATGGCGTTGCGGCCGCGATGTTTGCCTTTGCCAAGGAACGCGCCGATCACCTGCGCATCGACACGCATCAGGACAACCTGCCCATGCAGGGAGCCATCGCCAAGGCCGGGTTTAAGCGCGCCGGTATCGTATATGTGTCGGACGGTACGCCGCGCGTCGCGTTTGATTGGCTGCGCGAGGCATAAAGGCCGAGCCACATACCAGCGTTTTACCAAAAATGGCCCCGGGTGGGGCCATTTTCGATTACTACGCTGTTTTGAAAGCCGGCTTTCGCAAGGCGCGAACCTACGAAAATCGCTGCGCGGCAACGCGGGGCGATGAGCTCGGTCGGGGGATAGGGCTCGCTTCGCCCGCCGGCCCGTACATTGTATCATCCAGTGTGGAACGAGGATGCCCGTTGCCGCGTGCGATGGGCTTGCAATAAGAGGAGAGCCATGTCGAAGCAAGCGGTCGTTGGAATCTTGGCGCATGTTGATGCCGGCAAGACCACGCTGGCCGAGGCCATGCTGTTCAACGCGGGTCGTATTCGCAAGCGCGGCCGCGTGGACGATGGCGATTCGCATCTGGATACGAACGAGATCGAGCGCGAACGTGGCATCACGATTTTCTCGTCGCAGGCCGTGCTCGACCACGGTGATACCCACGTCATGCTCGTGGATGCACCGGGGCATGTCGATTTTTCTGCCGAGGCGGAGCGCACGTTGCGCGCGCTGGACTACGCGATTTTGGTTGTGGGCGCCAACGATGGCGTGCAGGGACACACCGAAACCCTGTGGCGCCTGCTTGCGCGCTATGACATTCCGACGTTCATCTTTATCAACAAAATCGATTTGGAGAATCCCGGTCGCGATGTTTTGCTGGCACAACTTGGGCAACATCTTTCCGAGGGCTGCCTGGATGCCAGCGAACTGTTGGCGGGTGGTGCCGTTCAGGAGGACGCTGCTGCGTTGGACGAGGCGGCGCTCGAGGAGTTTCTTGAGGCGGGTGAGCTTTCCGTCGCGACGCTGTCGCGCATGGTTGCCGAGCGCAAGCTCTTTCCCTGCTTTGCTGGCTCGGCACTCAAGGACCAGGGTGTGGAAGAGCTACTCGACGGCATATGCGCTTTGATGCTAGAGCGAACATGGCCTCAGGAGTTCGCCGCGCGTGTCTACCGCGTGAGTCGTGGAGACCGTGGCGAGCGTCTTACCTGGGTCAAGGTGACCGGCGGAACGCTGCATGCCAAACAGGTGATTAACGGACGTTCCGGCGCCGAGGCATGGGAGCAAAAGATCGACCAGGTGCGCATCTATAACGGCGAGAAGTATGAGCTTGCCCAGGAAGTTGCTGCTGGCGGTATTTGTGCCGTGACGGGCCTTGCGCACGTTCGCCCGGGGGACGCCCTGGGCGCAGAGCCCGCGGGCGATGCGCCCGTCATTGCGCCAGTCCTCACCTATACGGTGCTTCCGGGCGAACACGATGTCCATGCGGTGTTCAAAGCGCTGACTGAGTTGGCGGACGAAGATCCTATGCTCGGCGTAAGCTGGAATACTCATCTTGAGCAGATTCATTTGCAGTTGATGGGCGCTGTGCAACTCGAGGTTGTGCAGCGGGTGTTGGCCGATCGTTTTGGCCTTTCGATTGCGTTTGAGCCTGGCGGCATTCTCTATAAGGAGACTATTTCGCAGCCGGTCGAGGGCGTGGGCCACTTTGAGCCACTGCGCCACTACGCCGAGGTGCATCTACGTCTGGAGCCGTTGCCGGCGGGCTCGGGCGTGCAGTTTGGCACCGTGACCTCGACCGACGAGCTCGATCTTAACTGGCAACGTCTGGCGCTCACCAACGCCATGGAGCGCGATCACCTGGGCGTGCTGACCGGCTCGCCCATCACCGATGTGCGCATTACGCTCACAGGCGGCCGCGCGCATGCCAAACACACCGAGGGCGGCGATTTTCGCCAGGCCACGTACCGCGCGATTCGCCAGGGGCTCATGCAGGCGCGTGAGGCTGGCGCGGCGGTACTGTTGGAGCCGTGGTATCGCTTTGAGCTCGAGGTGCCGGGGGAGTGCGTGGGCCGGGCGCTCTCGGATGCCACGCGTATGGGTGCCGAGTACGAGCCGCCGACGATGGCGGGAGACCGGGCGAAGCTTGTGGGTCGCGTGCCGGCATCCGAAGTGCAGGATTACGCGCTGGAGGTGGCCGCCTACACGAGTGGTCGTGGGCATCTGTACCTAGAGTTCGTCGGCTATGCGGCTTGCCATGATGCCGAGCGCGTAATCGAGGCGGCCGCCTATGGGCCCGAGACCGATCTGCCCAACACGCCCGATTCGGTCTTTTGCTCTCACGGCGCCGGTTACACGGTCAAATGGTACGACGTACCCGCCGCGGCGCACGTAAAGATCGATCCCGCCACCTTCCGCCCCTGGCGAGCAGCAGACGCCGAGTTTTTCGGCCACATGTGACAAAGGGACAGTTCCTTTGTCACATGCTATTGGTATAACTTGGTATAAGTTGGTATAACTATTGCCAGGGTTTGCCAATCCGAGGAGGCCGACATGAATCCAAATCCCTTTAAGCCAACGGCTGGCAAGCGGCCTCCGATGCTCATTGGTCGCGAGTCGGTCATCGAAGATTTCGAGGAAGGGCTCGATAACGGCGCCGGAGCGCCGGGTAGGTTCATGCTCATTACGGGAAACCGCGGCTGTGGCAAGACGGTTCTCCTGCGGGAGCTGCAACGTCTAGCCAATGAGCGCGGATGGGCGGTTGTCTCCGATTCCGCTTCGCTTGGCTTATGCGACCGCTTGGCCGACGCGCTTCGCTCGAATAAACCCATTGTGACGTCAATGGAGTTCGGTCCGTCGTTTGGCCGGATGTCGGTCGAGGCGGCGCGGGCAAAGGGCGAGACGTTGCGAGGGCTGGTCAACGAGCGCCTCAAGAGGCTCGGTCCAGGCAAGGGCATACTGTTTGCGATTGACGAGGCGCAATCGGCGTCTATCGAGGAACTGGCGGCTCTTGCTGTTCTCTATCAGCAGGTGCTCGGAGACCAGGATGCCACGGGCTTGCCCGATAGCGACCAGCGCGGTCTTGCGCTGGCGTTCGCCGGCTTGCCCAGTATGGTTGACGATCTGCTCGAAGAGCCGAGCGTTACGTTTTTGCGGCGTGCCCAGCAGCGTACGTTGGGGGCGATATCTTTGCCCAAGGTGCGCGATTCGTATGTCCAGACGGTCAAAGACGCTGGTCTTTACGTTGACGCGGAGACGGCGGACCTTGCGGCGCGCAAGAGCATGGGGCATCCCTACATGGTTCAGCTGGTGGGATATTACATGTGGAGGTCTGCCGTCCGGCGTGACTCGCGGGTCATTGAAGAGCGCGATGTTGAGGCTGGGCACGCGGATGCCATCTCCGAGTTCTATGAAGCAGTGGACGCTCCCTTGTATTACGGGTTGCGCAGTCCGCAACGCCTCTTTATCGAGGCCATGGCTGCTGACGAGGGTGAGCCGACGCGCATGGCGGATATCATTGAGCGCTGCGACCGTACTCAGAGTTGGGCGAGTAAATATCGCGCAAGCCTGATTCGCGAGCGCGTCATCGAGGCTGCCGGATACGGCCTCGTCCGGTTTACCGTGCCCATGCTGGGCGCGTACATTCGCGATCGAGTTTTATGGCATGAGTAGGGTGATAAAGGTGACGGAACAGAAGATGAGCCCGCAGGCTATCGAGGTACGTGGCGCGCGCGTCCATAACCTCAAGGACATCGATATCGACATTCCGCTGGGAAAGCTCGTGGGTATTGCCGGCGTATCGGGTTCGGGCAAGAGTTCGCTGGCGCTGGGGGTTCTTTATGCCGAGGGCTCGCGTCGCTATCTGGAGGCGCTCAGCACCTATACCCGCCGTCGTCTGACGCAGGCCGAGCACGCCCAGGTGGACGAGGTGCTGCACGTGCCGGCGGCGCTCGCATTGCATCAGCGCCCCAGCGTGCCGGGCGTGCGTTCCACCTTTGGCACCATGACCGAGCTCAACAATAGCCTGCGTCTACTCTTTAGCCGCTGCGCCCATCACGTGTGCCCGCATTGCGGGGCGCGAGTGGAGCCGAGCCTTAACGTGGCTGCGGGCCTGTCGCTCACGTGCCCCGCATGCGGCCGCGAGTTCTACGCGCCGGGTGCCGAGGACCTTGCCTTTAACAGCGGCGGCGCGTGCTCTACCTGCGGCGGCACTGGTGTCATGCGCGAGGTGGACGAGGCGAGCCTGGTGCCCGACGAGTCAAAGACCATCAACGAAGGCGCGGTGCTTCCCTGGGGTACGCTCATGTGGGATCTGATGAAGCAGGTGGCAGGCGAGATGGGCGTGCGTACCGACGTGCCGTTTAACCAGCTCACGCCTCAAGAACGCGACATCGTGTTTCACGGCCCCGCGGTTAAGAAGCACATTCTTTACGTTCCCAAGAACGGCGAGGGCGCCACGCCGCTCGACTTTACCTATTACAACGCCGTCTATACCGTCGAGAATGCACTCGCTAAGGTTAAGGACGATAAGGGGCTCAAACGCGTTGCACGCTTTTTGCGCGAGGGGCCATGCCGCGACTGTGGTGGCACGCGTCTTTCCGAGGCTGCGCGCCAGCCCCAAGTGCGCGGTATCAATCTGGCGCAGGCCGCGGCCATGACGCTGGGCGAGGCGATTGAGTGGGTGCGCGGGGTGCCCGCATCCTTGCCGCCCGAGATGCGGCCCATGGCGACGGATATATGCGATTCGTTTTTGAGCGCGGCCCGTCGTCTGGTCGACCTGGGTCTCGATTACCTTTCACTCGATCGTGCCGGTGCTACGCTCTCCACGGGTGAGCGCCAGCGCGTGCAGCTTGCTCGCGTGGTGCGCAACCGATCGACGGGTGTGCTTTATGTGCTGGACGAGCCTTCGATCGGCTTGCATCCTGCCAATGTCGACGGCTTGGTGGGCGTGATGCGCGATCTGGTGGATGACGGCAACACCGTGGTTGTTGTCGACCACGACACGCGCGTACTGGCGGAAGCCGACTATCTGGTCGAGATGGGTCCCGTTGCCGGAGCAGGCGGCGGTAATGTGATTGCCGTTGGCACGGTGGACGAGGTCGAACAATCGCAGGGCAGCCGCATCGCCCCGTTTTTGTGCACAGAGTCCAAGCGCATGCGTCCGCAGGTGACTGACGACGAAATGTTCGACCAGGGCCATATCCGCATGGCGACCGATGCCATCCATACCGTCAAGCCGCTCGAAGTCGATATTCCGCGCGGCCGCTTGGTCGCGGTTACGGGCGTTTCGGGTTCGGGCAAGACGACGTTGGTGCTCGAGACGCTCATCCCGGCGCTCAAGGCTCGGGCAACTGGCGAGCGCCTGCCAAGACACGTGCGTTGGGTCGATGCCGAAGGCATTGCTCGCGCAAACCTGATTGATGCTACGCCCATCGGCGCCAACGTGCGCTCGACGGTCGCAACCTATGCCGACATCCATGACGAGCTGCGCCGCGCCTTCGCCCGTACGCCCGAGGCCAAGGCAGCTGGCTACAAGGCGGGTGCCTTTAGCTACAATACTGGCGCCTTGCGCTGCCCTACGTGCGATGGCACGGGATCGATATCGCTCGACGTGCAGTTTTTGCCCGATGTCGAGATCGTCTGCCCGGCATGTCGCGGTTCGCGTTATGCAGACGCGGCTTCGCGTATCCATCGCGAGGGCAAGGACGGGAGTCTGCTTACGTTGCCGCAGCTCATGGACATGAGTGTGGACGAGGCCATCGCCGCCACACTGGGACTCAAGAAGGTTCAGACGCGCTTGCAGACCTTGCACGACCTGGGCCTGGGTTATCTCACACTTGGCGAGCCCACACCGGCGCTCTCGGGTGGCGAGGCACAGCGTCTTAAGCTTGCGAGCGAGATGGGCCGTGTGCAGGATGACGCCGTATTCGTGTTCGACGAACCCACGATTGGCCTGCATCCGCTCGATGTTCAGGTGCTGTTGAGCGTGTTCGACGGCCTTGTTGCCAAGGGCGCCACGGTTATCGTGATCGAACACGATCTCGACCTTATCCGTAACGCCGATTACGTAATCGACATGGGCCCGGGCGGTGGCGATGCGGGTGGGCAAATCGTCTGCGCCGGCACGCCGAGCGACATCGCGGCCTGCCCCGCAAGCATCACCGGCCGCTATCTATAGACAATGAGGCAAAGGGACAGTCCCTTTGCCTCATTGATGCCTATTTCACGCATTGAGCCGCGAGATAGTCGCGGAAGAATGGCAATTCAAATGCGACGAGCCCTCGTCCTCGTTCTCCGATGATGCCGGCATCTATCATGCGGCGTCGGTAGCGGGAGACCTGCTGCGGCGAACGCTTAAGGCGCTCGATAAGGTCGGCGGTGGTGGACTCTTCTTCGTCATCGAGCATGGCGATGAGGAATCGCTTGTCCTCTGCAGTGAGTTCCCGATAGGTTGCCGCGAGGATTCGATCGTCCATCTCGTCGCGCGCGATTTTGATTCCCAGGTCAAAGTCGCGCGACGAGATTTTCTTCGAATCGCTTGTGAGATCCCAGGCACGGTAGCCTACGAGTTGCAATAGGAAGGGAAAACCAGAGATCGAGCGAACGGCTCTATCGATTCCCTCAGCATCTGCCAGGCGATCGTTTTCCTGGATTGTGCGAATCAAGGCCTCGCGTACGTCATAGTCGGCAATGCGACCCAGATGATATTGTTGGGCGCGGCGAAGGAACGAGACCGTCTTGTGGTTCAGTAGTGTCGATACGTTGTTGGGAAGTCCTGCCATGAGCAGGGCGACGCGTTTCCCATCGGTCACAAAGTGCTGATACGTCGCTGCGAGCTGAATCATCTCGTCGAGTGTCGGGTCCACCTCGTCAACCGTGACGAGCAGACCGGTGCCCGCTTCGTTGAGCTGGTCGATAATGTCGCTCATGCGATAACGCCAGGTTGAGGCATCGTGAACGCGATTGACCTCGATGCTGCCGAGCGGTGCAATTCCGAGACCGGTGACTTCGAAGTTGTGAGACGGGTTGATAAGATGGCCGGCAGCACGTTTCGCCCCGAACTCGATTTCCTCAAGCATTCCCGGGAGCGCGGTCGTCTTTACGGCTATCCAGCCGTGGGATTCCGCCCTTGTCGCGAGCGATGACATGAGAGCGGTTTTACCGGTTCCACGCGCGCCTGAGAAGATCGAGGTCAATTCTGGGCGCCTGCGCTGGCTCAAGAAGGCGCGGTCCAAATCCCGAATAATCTGTTGTCTGCCAGCGAGATGGGCAGGAACCTCACCAAAACTGGGGGTAAACGGGTTCTCGAGATATTTCACACGGCTCTCCTTTCACACCGCCGTTTAACTTCATTTTACTTTAGTTAATTCTGATTAAAAGTGAGGGCTCTTTATCTAGAGCATCGATTAGGCGTGTGTGCCATCGGCGTGGCGCTTGAATGTGACAAAGGGACAGTCCCTTTGTCACATTCCCGGAAAGCCTGTTTGGCGTAGGGCCTCGTAGAGGACGATGGCGGCGCTGTTGGAAAGGTTGAGGGCGCTGATGCGGTAGTCGTCGGGATTGACGAAGTTGCCGCAGATATCCTGCTGCAGGATGGCCTCGTGGCTGTCCTCGGTATGCCCGAGCGATTCCTCGTGAGCTTCCCAAGCCTCGGCGTTATCGAGCGAGTCGCAATCGCGCAGCATCGGGATGCGCTCGCAGCGCTCGGGCGCCGCGGCAAGCAGTGGCTCGGGAATGCCCGAGCTCTCGCTGCCAAAGACCAAGTAGTCGCCATCGCGGTAGGTACTCTGCGCATAGGTTCTGCGCGCCTTTTTGGTCAGCAGATGCAGGCGCTCGTCGGCAGGGGAGAGGCCGTTGCGCGTAAGGAAATCCTCCCAGCCGGCATAGGTCGTCACGTCCAAGTTTTGCCAGTAGCCCAGTCCGGCACGACGCACCGTCTTGTCGTCGAGCGAAAACCCCAGCGGCTCCACCAGATGCAGACGGGCGCCGGTGACCACGCAGGTACGGCCGATATTGCCTGTATTGGCCGGAATTTCGGGTGCATACAGCACGATATTGAACATGAATCTCCTTGGCTCAGAACGAAAAACCACCACGAAGGGCACCTTCGTGGTGGTTTGGCGGTTGTGTAGGCGGAAAATGCCCGCTTGGATAAACCTAGGCGCGGTGCCAGTCGGTCAGGCAGGCATCGAGGGAGGCGATGAGCGCATCCTTGTCCATGTGACGGCCGATGATGCACAGGCTCGTCATGCGGTCGCCCGTCTCGTCGTCCCAAATCTGCATGATTTCGGGGTTCTCGTCGATGATCTTCTGCTTCTCGCCCTCGGGCGCCGAGTCGACAAACAGGCCGTTCTCCATCAGGCGCATCTGGTGGCCGGCCTGCTCGAACATGTAGCACATGTCCGGATCGCCGGTCTGCCACAGCGGGCCCTTGACGCGGATGACCTCGTCGGGCCACTCCTGCTCAACAAAATCGGTGAACTTCTGCAGGTCAAACGGCTTGCGGCGCGAGTACACGAAGGTCTCGATGTCGTACTCGAGCACCTCGGGGTCGTCGTGCTCCTCGGGATGCTCCATGGCCTCGATCCAGGCGGCGGAGTTGTAGGCGCGCATAAAGTCGAAGCGGTCGGTATCGAGCAGCTCCTCCATGGGAACCTCGCCGTTTTGAGCCTCGACGATCACGGCGTCCTTCTGCAGACTGCGCACGATAGCCTTGAGCTCGGCAATCTGCTCAGGGCTCACGGTATCGGTCTTGTTGAGGATCAGCGTAGAGCAGAACTCGATCTGCTGGATGAGCAGGCTTTCGATGTCGTCCTCATCGATATCCTCGGCCAGCAGGTCGCGGCCGCCGTTGAACTCGTCGTACATACGGGCGCAATCAACCACGGCCACGATGTTGTCGAGCGCGAGCTTGGGCTCGCCGCCCACCTTGGCCTCGTCGCAGAAGCTCGAGATGGTGTAGGCGATGGGGATGGGCTCGCAAATGCCCGAGGCCTCGATGATGATGTAATCGAAGTCGCCCGAATCGGCGATGCCTTGCAGCTGGTTGGCCAGGTCATCCGAAAGCGTGCAGCAGATGCAGCCGTTGGTGAGCGGGATGAGGTCGTCGGTCTCGGAAAGGCCGCCGTCGGCGATGAGGCTGGCGTCCACATTGATCTCGCCGATATCGTTGACGATTACGGCGGCGCGGATACCGCCATCGTTAGCGAGGATGTGGTTGAGCAGCGTGGTCTTGCCGGCACCGAGGTATCCGGTAAGCATGATGATTTTCACGGGTTTGTTGGGCATGTGCCCTCCTTTGTTAGACATGGCTTACAGTTGAATCATATGCCAAACGCCTGCTCTTATACCCACGCGCTGGCAAATAACACAGGCTACTCCCAGGCTCCCCATACATCGGGGCAATAACCGACGGTGGCCTTTTTGCCGTTACGCACGATGGGCTCGGCTAGAACCTGCTGGTTCTCGAGCAACTTGTCGAAGCGCTGGCTGGGGGTGAGGTGCTGGATGAGCGCGAGCGTCTCCTCGTCCTTGGCCTTGGGGTTGAGCAGCTTGTCGATACCGCCGACCGCCTGCATCACGCTCGTGAGCTCGCCCTTGCTCATCTCCTTTTCCTTAAGGTCAATAAACTGCACCTTAATGCGGCGCTCTTTGAAGAAGCGCTGTGCTTTCTTGGTATCGAAAGACTTTTTGGTGCCAAAAATTTGCACGTTCATGTATTTGTTCCGCCGTTCTACCTGATGAAGTTGGTGCGCTCGCGATCGGCTTCGGGGGCTTCGATACCGGCGGCCTGTCCTGCCTCGATACAATGCAGGAGCCAGGCCATGTTCTTGCCGATGTTGCGCATGGTGGCCAGGCCCTCAGCGTCCTGGGCGGCCTCGCCCGGCATGGCGCCAAACACGTTGTTCCAGTACGTTGAGGCAACCACGGGCATCTGGTTGATGGTGAAGTACTTGTTGAGCACGTCGAAGGTCGTCGACGTACCGCCGCGACGGGCGACGGCGACGGCAGCGCCCGGCTTGTGCGCAAAGGCCTTGCTGCCGGCATAGAAGGCGCGATCGAGGGCCGATAGGATGCGGCCGCTGGGGTGCGCATAGTAGACGGGCGAGCCAAAGACAAAGCCGTCTGCCTGCTCGGCGGCAGCGATGAGCTCGTTCACCACGTCATCGTCAAAGGTGCAGCGCCCGCCAAGCTTGCCGCACTGACCACAGCCGATGCAGTCGCGAATGGGCTTGGTGCCCAGCTGAAACACCTCGGTATCAATGCCTTCGGCATTGAGTTGCTCGGCGACTTCGGCGAGTGCGCGGGCGGTGTTGCCGTTTGCCTTGGGGCTGCCATTGACCAAAAGAACCTTCATCACAAACTCCCTCTGCTGTCGGTGACTTCTGCAGAGGATTATCGCACGATGGGGGAGGCGGTGTGGGCGCGGTGCTAATCCAGTTTGGTACCTGGCACCTGCACGGCTTTCCCGAGCAACGCTTTGAGCTCGTTCAAAATCGAAACGGGCTGACGGTCGACGCCGTCCAGATGGAGCGTGGCCACGCGAATGGGCGGCTGATATTCAAATGGGCCAAAGAGCACGGGCGAACCCAGGAACCGCTCGATTTCCTCTGCAATCGCATCGGTTTCTTCGGGATCAAAGTCGTCGAAAAGAGCCACGAACATCGGCCCCGTCGAGCGGAACATACGACCCTTACCGCGCGAGCATTCCACCAGACAGGCGGCACATTCTGCCAAAACGCGGTCGCCCGCATCAAAGCCAAAGCGGGCA
This sequence comes from uncultured Collinsella sp., assembly GCA_958445985.1. GTDB lineage: Bacteria > Actinomycetota > Coriobacteriia > Coriobacteriales > Coriobacteriaceae > Collinsella. Next base: position 78,953 of record CAUCUN010000003.1, read on the forward strand.
TTGACCTGAGCGATATCGTCGATTTTGATGGCGATCAAACCAGCCTTGCGCGCCACGCGACGCATTTCGCCAATGGCGTTGACCAGGGCGTGAATATCGCCCAAGCCGGTCACGGAATCGGTCGTATCTGCCAAGCTTCGGTTGATGATAATGCCCACATACATGCCGGGCTCGGTATCGGTGCCGTCCAAGCGGTAGCCCGTGCAGTCGCAAAGCACGTATTTTCCGGTGGCATCCATTACGCGATACTGCATGTAGTGGAAGTGCCACGTGCCGTTTATCACCATGTCGAGCTCGACACGTACGTTGTCGCGGTCCTCGGGATGAACGCGGGCGAGCCACATGTCGAGTGAGTTAAAAGGGTGCTGGGAGGGCAGGTCAAAATCGCGCACGGCGTTAACCGACCATTGCGATTCTCCCGTATCGAGATTGAGGATAAACGGATAGCGCGTCTCGGAGCTCATGGAGATCGCTTGGAACACCCGGTCGTTGCAGGGAAGCTGATCGACGATTGGGCGTTGCGGCGCGTCATCGTCTTTCGGTTGCTGCACACGATGCATAAGCTTATAGCGATACATCTTGCGATCGGCATCCATTGTCATCTGGCGACGCGTGTCGCCAGCAAGTGGATCGACGCGCGAGCAGCCAAAGCTAAAGCTGCCGATCATGGGCGCCTTGCCACCTGAGCTCGCCTCGATCAGCCTGGTACGTACCTGCTCCAAGCGCTGCTCGAGTTCAATCTCGTTTGCGGAGAGCGAGATGAGCACAAACTCGTCTCCACCGATACGGAACAGCATCTCATCGTGCTCCATGGTTTCGGAGAGCGTGCGGCAGATGCTCAGAATATAGCGATTGCCTTCGGCGTGGCCAAACCTATCATTGCAATGCTTGAGATGGTCGATGTCAATATAGGCGCAGGTGAAGGGGTCGCCTTTGCGCCAGAGTTGCTCGACGTGACGGTCGAATCCGTTGCGGTTGCCCAAGTTGGTGAGCGGATCGATATAGGCGTTGCGCTCAAGCAGCTGGCGCTCTTGTTGCAGGATGGCATGCGTCTTTTGCAGTTGCTCGCCAACGGCGCGTAGCCCAGCAGGCAGCGCGGCAACATCGAGTTCGGCGGTCGAGACGCCGTTCGCAAGTCGCTGAAGATAGGCAATAATCGATTGCTCGCCCAGGCGATACGACTCGTTCATGATGGATAACCTCCTTGGGCGGAACAACGGTTTGTATCATATCCCCAATTCGGTTTGAATTGGGGATATAAGTTAGCTAATGGAGACAAATATCCCCTTCGACGGTGGCGTTTTGCGCGCGAGCGTATCAGTTGTTATTGCCGCCATCGAGCAATGCCTCAAAATCCTTCGCCTGCATGGGGCGGTAGTAGAGGAAGCCCTGAGCGTAGCGGGCGCCCATTTGTCGTAGCATGTTCGCCTGCTCATTTGTCTCGACGCCTTCGACCACGACGGGCAGATGGAGCGACTGCGCCATTTCGAGCATCGATGAAATGATTTGCGTGCTGCGGCCTTGATCGCGGTCGGTGGGCACAAAGGTGCGGTCGAGCTTGATGACGTCGACGTTGACGTTCTTGAGCATCGCGAGCGTGGACTGGCCGGTGCCAAAATCGTCCATGTAGGTCGAGAAGCCACGGGTGTGCAGATCCGCGGTCAGCTTATCCACGGCCTCGGACTCTCCGGTATAGGCGGTCTCGGTGATCTCGATGTGCATGAGTTCGGGCGGCAGGTTGTACTGGGCGGCGAGCGACCCCATATGCTCGGCGACATCGCAGGCAAGAATGTCTACGCGCGACACATTGAGGGAAATCGGAACCACGCGAAGTCCTCGATTGAGGCGCTCGCGGAGCCACATGGCGACGCCCTGCCAAACATATTTGTCGAGCGTCACTACAAAGCCGCTTTCCTCGAGTGCGGGGATAAACGTTGCGGGCGAAATGAGAGAGCCGTCCTTGTTAATCCAGCGGGTGAGTGCTTCGGCACCAATAATCTCGCCGGTTTCCATATCGACCTGGGGCTGAAGATAGTACGTGATGCGACCATTTGACAGCGCGTACTGGAATTCGGTCAGCGTGCGGTTGAACACGATTTCGCGCTTGTACTCCTCGGGGCAAAAAATGGCAATGCGCTCCTTAAAGTCGTTTTTTGCGCGCCGATTGGTAAACATGGCCTTTGCCTGCGCATCGATGGTGATCTCCTCATTGGAATCGATGGGGTAAACGCCCATGGACGGCCAAAAACCTACGCCGCCATCATACCTGGCTACTGCCTCGCGAACGCGGTTGTAGATTTGATGGACGGCGATGTGCTTAAAGGGGATGAGTACGCAAAAGTCATCTTGGCCCCAGTACCCTGCGACGCCCATGTCGGCATTCTCGATGTCCTTGAGGACCGTGCCCACATCGGCGAGTACGCGGTCGCCCTCGGCCTGGCCGTGCCATTCATTAAACAGGCGCATGTGGCCCATGTCGACCGTGGCGATGCACCAGGTGCCGTCGCGCCTTGCCTCGAGAAATGCGTTGGCGCGCCGCATAAACTCGCTGGGTCGATAGAGGCCCGTGAGCGAGTCGATACGTTCGGCTATGGCGCTTTTGCGCTCCGCCTCGGGTATGGGGAGGCTGTCGTTGGGAACAAGCCCGCCGGCCGTGCGAAGGCGACGGTCGAGTTCGCCTAAAACGGCGGTCGCTTGATGGGTTAAGTGCTCGTAAAAGGCCGGGACGACAAGACAGACGGGAGTAATGGTGTCGCCTGCGATTCGAACAGGAGCGAAAACGGCCTCTTTAAGGTGGCGGGTCAGTTGCTCGAATGCCTCGTGGTCTAGGTCGTTGCTGAGCACGACGAACTGGACGCTTCGTGAACGGTAGACCCGGCTCCTGCCGCGGGTGATCGACAGCATGCGGCCTGCGTATTCGGCAAGCATGTTGTCGACAGCCTCGGCCCCGTAGAGCTCGTTGAGCTTTGTCGTGCCACGAACGCGCACCGCTATAAGCCCTGTCTCGCAACGATCGCGGCGGCAGGCGTCGATGGCGTTGGCCAGCATGCGCTGCGTTCCGAGGCCTGTGGCGGCGTCGACGGTTTCGGCAAGTGAGTGGTTGACGAGCTCGCCGACATAGAGCGAGGGGACATTTCCGTCGCCGTCGATACGAAACCCGCGAGCACGGCAAAGGACGTAGTCGCCGACGGCGTTGCGCACACGATATTGCATGACGCGACGGTGCTTGGTGCTGTTGTAGACTTGGTCGATGTCGTTGATGCAGGCCTCAAGGTCGTCGGGATGGACGCGCGTTTTCCAGTAATCGCGACAGTTGTCTATGTGCTCCGAGGGAAGGCCAAGATCGCGCAAGGCACCTTGTGACCAAAGGGTGCGATGTTTGTCCAAGTTCTCGATAAAGAAATAACGGCCCTCGTTGAGCATCGAAAAGGCGTCAAAAATTCGATCGCTTATTTCGAAGTCGTCGGCGTGAACTTGCGTGATATTGCGTCGATCGAGGTGCATTGCATGACGTAGCTTGTAGTCGTACATGCGATGGTCGGCATCGAGCGTCATGCGATTGGAAGCTTCGCCCAGGGCGGGGTCGGCATGTGACACTCCGTAGCTAAACGAGCGGGGCATCTCGGAATCGTTGTTTTTGAGCAGAACCGTTCGGCAGTGTTTCAGACGTTCGGCGAGGTCGTCCTCGGTTGCAATCGTAGATAGGATGGCAAACTCGTCGCCGCCTATGCGAAACGCCGCTTCGCCCACCTTCATATACAGCTTAAGATAGAGACTTACCTGCAAGATATAGCGGTTGCCCTCGTCATGCCCAAAGACGTCGTTGCAGTGCTTGAGATTGTCGATATCGATGAACGCCATGGTAACGGGGGCGTCCTGCTCCCAGAGCTCCTCGAGGGAACGGGCAAAACCGCCGCGGTTGCCAAGCCCAGTAAGCTGGTCGGTAAAGGCGGTCCTGATCAGATCCTCCTGCCGCTCGAGAAGGTCACGGACGGTCTTTTCGAGCGTTTCGGTGTAATTGCTGACAGTATCCATGTTCTAAGCGGCTTTCTGAGGTCGGGGCGGATTGCGTCGGGCGAGCTCGTTGTGTACACGCGTCGTTGCTCAGCGCTTTGCATGTATCCAGGCCCCCGCCTTGCTGCGTTGTTGAGTTAATTTACCGGCTAATGTTCGCTGTTGATAACAGCTGAGTAGTGTAAACAACGGTGCACAATTATATATGGGTGTACATGCTGTGGGCGGCTATTATTCGACAAGCAGTAGCGCGACGATGCGATGTTCGATAAAAATGCGACTGGGACGGTATATGTTGACGGGTATACTTGTCCCGTTTTAAAACGCAGGAACGGAGATGGTCGCATGGCACAGTCAAATATGACGCGCACGGTGGGGCTTGCGCTCGAGGGAGGCGGCTACCGCGGTATGTATACGGCGGGCGTGCTCGACGTATGGATGGAGCACGGCTTAACTTGCGACCATATGGTGGGTGTCTCGGCGGGCGCGGCGTTTGGCTACAACTTTAAATCGCGCCAGATCGGCCGCGCCATTCGCTACAACAAGGCCTATTGTGCCGACAAGCGCTATGCGAGCGTGACCAGCTGGCTGCGAACCGGCGATATGTTCAATGCGGATTTTGCCTATCACGAGGTGCCCATCGAGCGCGATCCCATCGACCTGGAGACATATTGCGCCTGTCCTATGCGGTTTACGTGCGTGTGTACCGATATCGAGACGGGCAAGGCCGTCTATCACGACCTGCCCTATGGCGATGAGCGCGATATCGAGTGGATCCGGGCGTCATCGGCGATTCCCGTGGCGACGCGTCCCGTTGCTATTGACGGGCATAAGTATCTGGATGGTGGCGTGGCTGATTCTATTCCCAGCGCATGGCTGTTTGCGCAGGGGTATGACCGCAATATCGTGGTACTCACGCAGCCGGCGGGCTTTGTGAAGCAGCCCAACAGCGTGATGCCCATGCTGCGGCGCGTGTTCCGTCACTATCCGGAGTTTGTCGCAGCGCTTGAGCATCGGCATGAGGTCTACAATGCCACGCTCGATGACCTGGCACGTCGCGAGGCTGCCGGCGAGATCTTTGTGGTGCGGCCGAGCGAATCGGTGAAGGTGCCGTCGCTGTGTCGCGAGCCCGATGAACTTGAGCGCATCTACCAGATTGGTCGCCGCGATGCGGAGGCGACCTTGCCGGCACTGGAGGCATATCTGGCAGGGTAGAGGCTGCTGCCGCCATCTCGGCGGAAAGCGCATCCCGGAATGGAGACCCAAATTGGGATGCGCTTTCCATTGCTGAAGATATGAGGCTGCGGAGCAACTGCTCGGCCTAGACTTACGCCTGCTGCCAGGTGTCGACGAGCTCCTTGGCGGCGGCGTAGGGGTCATCAGCGCTGCAGACGGCGCTCACCACAAAGAAGCCATCGACGCCGGTGGCCTTGAGCTGCGGCAGGTCGGCCGTCTTGACGCCGCCGCCCACCACGATGGGCACGGGGCTTGCCGCGTGGAGCGCGGCCAGGTCCTCAAAGCTCTTGGTGATGATAGAGCCGTCGGCCGCGCGTCCGCAGTCGCGCTTGGTCTCGGTCTCGTGGAGTGGGCCGATGCCCAGGTAGTCGACTAGGCTCATGTCGGCGGTCTTGACGTACTCGAGCATCTCCTCGCAACGGGCCGAAAGGCCCACGATGGCGTCGGGGCCCAGCAGCTTGTGGCAGACCTCGACGGGAATATCGCTCTGGCCCACGTGCACGCCGTCGACGGCAATACCCTGCTCGCGTGCGGCAAGCACACAGTCCAGACGGTCGTCGATCAGCAAGGCGACCTGACCGGTCTTGCCGGCCTGAGCGATTGCCTGCGCGGCGTCGCCGGTCAGCGCAATGATCTCGCGGGCGCTTGCCACCTTGGAGCGCACCTGGATGCAGGTAAAGCCTGCGTCGAGTGCCTGGGCCACCACATCGCCCACGGGGCGCCCGAGCGTGTTTTCGGGGCCGAGTACCAGATAGGCCGAGATATCAAGGTTGTCGCGGATGCTCATCGTGCTTCCTCCTGCTTTTTGATCTGTGCTTCCATGCGCTCGAGTTTGCCGGTCATGGTGTCGGTAAATCCGGGTCGAATATCGGCTTTGAGCACGACTTCGGTGCGGATGCCCTTGCTCGCCAACACAAAGGTTGCGTCGCGCACGACCTGCATGACCTCGTCCCAGTCGCCCTCGATCTCGGTGAACATCGAGGTGGTGCGGTTGGGAAGGCCGCTCTCGCGAATGACACGCACGACCTCGGCGACCTCGGCGGATAGCTCATCGCCGGTGCCGCACGGGGCGATGGCCACAGCGACGAGCGTGTTCATGCCGGTATTGGTTGCGGGCTCGGACATGGCCTATGCCTCCTCGAGCTCGAGTCGGTTATCGGCAATGTCCTGGGCGGTTGCGCGGTAGAGCTCGTCGATAAAGGTGACCTTAAAGCTCGCCGGGGCATCGGCGACAGCGGCGGCACGCGTGCCGGCAACGTTGTAGATGGCGGCGCCGCAGATGGCTGCCGTAAACGGGTCGGCGGCGCAGGCGTACACGGCCAGCACGCCGCCCTGCGAGCAGCCGCAGCCGGTGATTTTGGACATGAGCGGGCTGCCGCCGTGGGACTTGGCCACGGTCGTGCCGTCGGTGATCAGGTCGACTTCGCCCGAGACCACTACGGCGCCGCCGGTGTAGCGGGCGAGCGCCACGGCGGCATCGCGGGCGGCGTCGACCGTGTCGGTGGTATCGACACCGCGCACGCGGCTCAGATCGGCCGCCTCGCCCTCAAGACCCCACAGGCCGGCGAGCGCGATAATCTCGGAGGCGTTGCCGCGCACGATGGCGGGCTTGTACTGCTTGAGCTCGTTTACCAGCTGGGTGCGCAGGCTACCGATACCCAGGCCAACCGGATCGAGCACCCAGGGCTTGCCGGCGTCGTGTGCCGCCTTGGCCGCGCGGGGAATCGTCTGCTCGTAGATGGGGAAGAGCGTGCCCATGTTGAGATAGATGGCGCCGCCGCCGGCAACGAGCGCCTCGCCCTCGTCGGGCAGATAGACCATGGCGGCCGAACCGCCCACGGCGAGCTGCGCATTGGCGACAAAGTCGATCGTCACCGTGTTGGTGATGGAGCCGGCCATCGGATTGGTGGCGCGAATCTCCTCCACGGCCTTGACCATATGTTGCTTAAGCTGTTTCGAATCAATCACTGCACATGCCTCCTTGGCATAGAAAAGGGGCGCTGTGCATAGACAGCGCCCCTGTAAAGGCGGCATGCTCCCTACGCCAGCATTAACTGACAGGTTCAAAGGATTGGGCCCCATGCCCTCTCAGCCTTGTGGTTTGCACCGCCGGCACTCCCGCATCGAATCTGTTGTTCCCTATACTAACGCACCTGCCAAAAAGGGACAGGTTTATTTTGGCAGGTCGTTACAATAGGTAGGACCGTTACGAATGGGGGCCTTATGATTAAACTTGTGCTGACCGATATGGACGATACGCTGATTCCAGCCGGGCATGACGGCGCTAGCGACTACGCCATTGAGGGTATTCATGCCATGCAGGCGGCGGGTCTGCATTTTGGCCCGGTTTCGGGTCGCCAGCCGTCCGCGATGGGCTGGATGTTTCGCAATCGCGCCGAGTGCTTCTCGACCGGCGCGTTCTGCAACGGCCAGGTAATGTTTGTCGACGGCGAGGTTGTTGCCTCCCGTGCGAGCGACAACGGTGCCCTCATGCGTCTTGCCGACTATCTGGAGCAAGAGACCGACGATACCTATCTGAAGGTCTATAGCCTGGGCGATGACTTTTGGGGCAACGATGCCTATTGTGTGACGAGCGACCCCGAGCGCGTTCGTCGCGCCATGGAGTCGGGCGGCAACGCATGGCTCAAAGGCGAAGAGGCCCCGTGCCGTCCTGTTGTCGATGATGCCCCGGTGTTCAAGGCGAATATTTGGAGTGCTCGTTCGCGTGAGGAGCTCGCGGAGCTACGCGAGCGCGTTGCCGCTGAGGTGCCGGAACTCTCGCTTGTGTTTCCCAACAACCGTGTGCGCCTGTTTGACATCCTTCCGGCCGGTTGGGACAAGGGCTGCGCTGCGCTGGAGCTGGCGCGCGCTTTGGGCCTGACGCCCGACGAGGTGGCCGTATTCGGCGATTCCGATAACGACCTGCCCATGATCGGCGCCGTTCCCAACTCCGTTGCAGTCGCCAATGCCAACGAGGCCGTCACGGCTGCCGCGCGCTGGCATATCGGCGCTGCGGCAGACGATGCGGTTGCCGGGGCTCTGCATCAGATTGCCGCCTGCGCCGCGACGGGGGAGATGCCGCCGTTTATGCGCCAGATGGATGCGACGGGTTTCGACGTCACGAACGTCTAGGGAGAAAGCCATGAAGCTCCAGCAGCTCAGATATGTCGTCAAAGTTGCCGAATGCGGCAGCATCACCGAGGCCTCGCGCCGACTCTTTGTGTCGCAGCCTTCGATTACCGCGTCGATCCGCGATCTCGAAAACGAGATGGGTGTGCACATCTTTGAGCGCACCAACAAGGGCGTCATTGTGTCCGAGGAGGGCGAGACCTTCTTGGGCTACGCTCGACAGGTGCTCGACCAGGCCGATCTGCTCGAAGGCAAGTATAAGGGCGCGTCCGAGCAGGTGCCGCACTTTAGTGTGAGCTGCCAGCATTATTCCTTTGCCGTTAATGCGTTTGTCGATGTGATCCGTGAGTTCGATGCAGCGCGCTACGACTTTACCCTGCGCGAGGAGCAGACTCACGAGATTATCGAGGACGTCGCGCATATGAAAAGCGAGCTGGGCATCCTGTATCTGTCGGAGCACAATCGCGAGGTCATCGAGCGCATGCTCGCCGCCAACGAGCTCGTATTCGAGGGGCTCTTCTGCGCCGCGCCGCACGTTTTTGTGTGTGCAGACCATCCGCTGGCTGGCCGTTCCAGCGTGACGCTCGAGGACTTGGAAGACTACCCGTTCCTGTCCTATGAGCAGGGCAGCTACAACTCGTTCTACTATTCCGAGGAACTGACCTCGACGTTTGAGCGCCGCAAGAATATCCGCGTACGCGACCGTGCGACGCTGTTCAACCTGGCTATGGGCCTTAACGGCTATACGGTGTGTTCGGGCGTGATCAGCCATGAACTTAACGGCCCCGGTATTATCTCGATTCCGCTCGATGTGGACGAGTACATGGAGATTGGCATCATCACGCGCAAGAACACGACGCTCACGCGCTACGGTCGGGCCTATATCGACGCGATTCGTCAGCATATATAGGCTGCTGCGCTCCGCACGGTTCAAGTCTCTTTATGGCAGTCCAGACTGATATAGGAAACATCTATATCAAACTGTTATAAACATATATTTTACGATGGCCACATGAGCGCTCATACTCTGTCCCAGTAAAGCAACCAATGCAAAGGGAGATATCTATGAGCACTTTGATTCAACCGAACGCGCCGTTTCGCGCCGATATCGTCGGCAGCTTTCTTCGTCCACAGGCCGTAAAGGACGCCCGTGCCGCCTATGCTGCGGGCACACTCGACGCCGCCGGCCTTAAGGCCGTCGAGGATGAGGCCATTCGCGACCTGGTGGACAAGCAAAAGTCCGCTGGCCTGCAGGTGATTACCGATGGCGAGTTTCGCCGCAGTTACTGGCACCTCGACTTTATGTGGGGGCTCAACGGCATTGAACGCCGTACCTCGCGTACGGGCTATATGTTCCACGACGAGGAAACCACAGCCGACACCGCCGTGGTAACCGGCCCCATTAGCGGCGAGAACCATCCGTTCGTCGAGCACTTTAAATTTGTCAAGGCGCTCGAGGGGGAGGGCCAGGTCGCGCGGCAAACCATTCCGGCGCCGATCCAGACGTTCTCCGAAGTCACGCTCGACCGCTGCGACGGCCAGCAGGAGAGCCTGCGCGCTGTCTATAAGACCGATGAGGAACTTGCCGACGCCATCGCAGCCGCTTATCGCACGGTGATCGCCGACCTGTACGCAGCAGGCTGCCGCAACATCCAGTTTGATGACTGCACCTGGGGCATCTACTGCGACACCGATTTTGTCGCCAAAACCGGCATGAGCCCGGTCGACCTGCAAAAGGTAAGCGAGCTGGGCGTGGCGCTCAACAATGCCGCCATCGCGGACAAGCCCGACGATCTGGTCATCAACACGCATGTGTGCCGCGGCAACTACCACTCCACCTATGCCTTCGAGGGCGGCTATGACCCCATCGCGCCGTACCTGTTCGCAAACGAGGATGTCGATGCATTTTACCTGGAGTTCGATACGCCGCGCGCCGGCGGTTTTGAGCCGCTCAAGTACGTTGCCCCGGGCAAGAAGGTCGTGCTGGGCTTGGTAACCACCAAGGCGGCAGAGCTCGAGAACGAGGATGTTATCGTCGAGCGCATCCGTGAAGCCGCAAAGTACGTGCCGCTCGAGAACCTGTATCTGTCGCCTCAGTGCGGCTTTGCCAGCTGCGAGATTGGCAACAAGCTGACCGAGGATGAGCAATGGGCAAAGATCGCGCTGGTCAAGCGCATTGCCGAGCGCGTTTGGAAATAGCGCTAGTGTTTGCAGGTGGCGGCGCGTGCGAGGCATAGTGTATCGCGTACAATGGTTCGGATCGTATCGTTCGGGCAGGTTATCCGATATGCCTGATCGCCCTTCCATTCGAAAGGACATCCATGTCCCAGTCCTCGACGCCCGCCGTCAACGATGCCATCTACGACGCATCGTCGCTCGGCCGCCCGCGCATGTTCCTGCTCGGCCTACAGCACCTGTTTGCCATGTTTGGCGCCACCGTGCTGGTGCCCGTGCTCACCGGCCTCTCGGTATCGGCAACGCTTTTGTTTGCCGGCTTGGGCACGCTGCTGTTCCACTTCCTGTCGCGCGGTAAGGTGCCGGCATTTTTGGGCTCATCGTTTGCCTTTATTGCCGGTTATGCCGCAATCGCGCCCAACGGCGAGACCGAGCTTTTGCCCTACGCCTGCCTGGGCGTAGCTTGTGCCGGTCTGCTCTATCCGGTGCTGGCGGCGCTCTTCCGCGCGTTTGGCGCCAAGCGTGTCATGCGTTTCTTTCCGCCGGTGGTGACTGGCCCCATCGTCATTTCCATCGGCTTGATCCTGGCAAGTTCCGCTATTGCTAACTGCCAGACCAACTGGCTTGTGGCTGTCATTGGCGTTGCTGTTATCGTCATCTGCAACATCTGGGGCCGTGGCATGGTCAAGATCGTGCCGATTTTGCTGGGCGTTGTGGTGAGCTATGCCGTTGCGGCTGCGCTCGGCGAGGTTGATTTCTCGGGCGTTGCCGCCGCTCCGTGGGTCGGTCTGCCCATCGTGTGGGACAACACCGTGTTTGCACTCTTTGGGCCGCAGTTCGATAGCGGTCTTGCCACGACGGCCATCATCACCATCATGCCGCTGGCCTTCGCGACCATGATCGAGCATATCGGCGATATCTCTGCTATCGGTTCGACTTGCGAGCGCAACTACATTGCCGATCCCGGTCTGCATCGCACGCTGCTCGGCGACGGCCTTGCCACGATTCTGGCTTCGCTCTTTGGCGCTCCGGCCAACACTACGTATGGTGAGAACACCGGCGTGCTCGCCCTGACGCGCGTGTTCGACCCGCGCGTAATTCGAATTGCCGCGTGTTGCGCCATCGTGCTTTCGTTCTGCCCCAAGTTCGCGGCTGTCATTGCGGCCATGCCGGCGTGTGTGATCGGCGGTGTGTCGCTCGTGCTCTACGGCATGATCAGCGCTGTGGGCGTCCGCAACCTCATCGAGAACCAGGTCGATTTCCAGAACAACCGCAACGTGCTGGTTGCCGCGCTGGTGCTCGTGCTTTCGCTCGGCATCGCGTACAGCACCGCCGGCGCCATCGTGTTGGAGCTGGGCGGCGTGACCATTTCGCTGTCCGGCATTGCCGTGGGCTCACTGGTGGGCATTGTGCTCAACGCCATCCTGCCGGGTAACGACTTTGAGTTTGATGTCTCCGAGCTTGAGGAGGCTGCTGAGTAGCAGCTGCGTTCAGCTAAAACAAGATATGGTGCCCATGCGTATATGCGTGTGGGCACCATTTTTAATGTGTCAGTATCCAGTGGATGCCGCGGGCCATGCGTAAGTCGGTTTGGGCAAAGTGATTGCCGGGGTTGAGCTCCAGCGTTGTTGGAATGCCGCGCTCGACGAGCAACGCTTCCATCGCGCGTGTGTCGTCGAGTACATGCCGCATCATGCGGTTGGGCGTCTTGGTTTCCTTTTTGCCGAGTGACAGGTAGACGGCTTGCGGGCTGCCGGCAAAAGGGGCCGTGCTGGCACGGTCGACAAAGTCGGGAAACCATAGCGACCCCGATGCGCTCGCGGCGCGGTCAAAGGCGTCGGTTTGCCAGAGGGACCAGAGTGCGAAGAGGCCCGCGAGCGAGTAGCCGGCAATGCCGCGCCAGGTGGGCGGCTGAGGAAGCGACGACTCGACCTGGGGGATTATCTGATTCAGCAGCTCATCAAGAAAATCGGCAGCTTGGCCGCCGAAAGGCTCGGCATCGCGTACGGTCCCGTCGCATGCCCAGGGGCTCAGCTCGCGATTCCAATCGAGCCCGCCAATGGTGACGAGGGCGAATGGCGGACAGTCGAGCTCTCGGCAACACTTATAAACCTCGCTGCCGTCGCCCACGACCACAGGAAGGTAGATGACAGGCGCGCTTTCCGTATGATTCGAATAAACGGTTATCTGCTTTTGATGCGCTTCCATGACGGGCTTCTCTCAGTGTTGTGATATCGGCAGCCCCAATTGTCGCACGCCAGCGTATGCCGGTTGGGCTAGACCAAAGACAATCTCGTGCATCCCCTGCGGACGCATATGGAAAACGCCACCGCCGGAGGGGAGCTCGGCGGTGGCGTTGTTAAACGGTGCTGGGGCTCGGGGCCTTCGCGGGAGCTGCCATGTGCGCAGAGGCGTCTAAGAACGCTTACGGCTCGCCATGGTGCCTGCGGCGATAGCGGCTGTTCCCGCAAGGACGGTTGCCACGATGGCCGCACCCGAGGTGTCGCCGGTTGCCGCGAGCACGCCGGTAGTCTTGGCTTTCGTGGTTGAAGCCGCAACGGCCTTGGTCGGCTTTGAGCCCTCAGGCTTGGGGTTCTGCTTGGACTCCGCGGGCTTGCTTTCTGCGGGCTTGGTCTCGTCGGGCTTGGGGTCTTCCGGCTTGGCTACCTCGGGAGGTGCGATGGTCGTACTTTTGGCGACTGCTTTGATATAGAGGGAGTCGACCGTGGCGTCGCCCGTGCCGATGGCTTGGCCTGCCTCGTAGATGCCGTCACGGAGCTTGCGATAGTCAATGACCTTGCCGCCTTCGGGCGTCTGGATGGCGGCGTTCTCAATCTTGATGGTGCCGATTGTCTTGCCGTCAGCGCTCATGGCACGGGCAAAGATTGCCGCTGTATCTCCTTCGGCCGTTACCTTGCTGCGGATGATCGAAATGGCTGCGGGTGTGACGCCCTCGCTGGTCTGGGCGATGATGCCGATGTTCTCGCCTTGGGGTTCGCGCCTCGTCTCGCCATCTTGGTTTTCGCTGTAGGGGATGGGGCCGTCGCCGTTCTCGACATAGCGGGCTATGGCCTTGACAACGGAGTCGCTGATGTAGATGTGGCCGCCCTTCTCGTTGGGTCGATCGTTTCTGGTGGAGAATGCAGCCGAAACCTCGCCTTCCGCAAACGCGTCCACGGTGGAGCCGTTCTTGACGACGATGTCGTCCTGGTAGGTGAAGAGGGCGTTGGCGCCACCGTATCTGCCTTTACTTGCACGGACCGTCACGTTTGCATGATCGAGGGTGATGCCCTTGTGGGCATAGACGCCATATTCAACACCGTTTACGTTGAGAGAGGCGTTTGTGGCTGCGAGACTGCCCTTGGCCTCGACGGCAGCGTCTTTCTCGGAGCTTGCCTTGACCTGGCTGCCGTCCGAGATGTTGATATTGCCGCCGCTCCAAAGGGCCTCACCATCGGCTGAGCTTGCCTCGACCGTCCCGCCACCCTTGATGGTGAGGTTCTTGTCGGCTCCAATACCCTTGTCCTTGGTAGCCCTGGCGGTGACGGCTCCGCTGTCGTCAATCGTGATATTGCCGTTTGCCCTGATGCCATCCGATGCACCCGTGGCGTTGACGTTGCCCGAACCTTTGATAGCGAGATCACCTCCGGCATTGATGGCATCAAACCCAGTGCTCGTGGCGTTGACGGATCCGGCTCCGTCGATGTTGATATTACCCGTGGTGAGGATAGCGTCCTCAGTAGATGTCACGCTGAGCGTGCCGCCCTCGTCGCCTTGGATATTGAGCTCGGCATTCTCGTTAGTGCCATGAGAAACGTTGATGCTTTCGATCCATTCGGCAGTGACGATGTTGGTTCCCGAGTAATTCACGTTGAGCTTGCCTGCGGCCTGGATCTCGCCGCCGTTATAGTTGTTGAGCTTCAAGTCGTCGGCGCCGTCCCACGACCAGGTACCGGCCTCGTCGCTCGCCGCGGTGTTGTACTTGTTGCCGCCGACCTTGACCCATTCCGCTGCGAGCGAGACGCTCGGCATGAGCAGCGAGCTCACCGTGAGCGCGCACACGGCGCCCGCGACGATGCGGCGCGTCACGCGGCGCCAGCTGCCGTGCGCGAGTCCTATGCGACGGCGAACGTTGGGTTCGGCAACATGGGTTCCGGCGGTAGTGTCATTGCGTTTGGGGGTCGTGAACAAGGCTGCCATGGTTGCTCCCGTTCTCATAGGGCCTATACGACTAGATTCAGCGTATCTGCTGGATGTTGCCGGCGGTAGTGCCGTTTGGAGGGCAAAATGGCCAAAATGGGGGAGAAATAGGCCGCACGCCGGCGCAGGGACCGGCGCTAAAAGAAAAGCGCGGGGCCGCATGGCGACTCCGCGCTTTATTGTTCAGCTTTTGCAGCCTTGCCTTTACGCTACGAAGAAGTAGACGAGGAAGGCAAGGGCCGCGATCCACCCGTCCCGTGCGAAAAAGTGTTTACGAGCGCTTGCGGCTCACCACGGCGCCCGCGGCGATGGCGGCTGTTCCTGCAAGGGCGGCTGCCACGATGGCTGCGTTCGAGGCGTCGCCGGTTGCCGCGAGCTTGCCGGTGGTCTTGGCTCCCGTGGCTGCAACTGCAACGGTCTTGGTCGTCTTCGTGCCCTCGGACTTGGAACCCTCGGGCTTGGTCTCGCCTGGCTTCTCCTCGGGTTTGATCTCCTCGGGAGGCGCGATGACCGTGCTCTTGGCGACAGCTTCGTTATAGGGGGAGTCGATCACAGCGTCGCCCGTGCCGATGGTTTGACCCACCACGTAGAAGATGCCGTCATCGAGTTCTTCCTTGTTGCGATAGCCAATGATCTTGCCGCCTGTGGGCGTCTGGATGGGAGCGCCTTCGATCTCGATGGTGCCGATTGTCTCGCCGTCCGCGCTCACGGCAAGGGCGAAGATTGCCGCCGTGTCTCCCTCAGCTGTGACCTTACTGCGGACAATCGAGATGGTCGCGGGCGTGATGCCCTCCTTGGTCCGGGCAAAGATGCCGATGTTCACGCCCCTATGCTCGGGAATGACCGCGCCACTTTGGTCGTTGCTGTAGTGATCGGGGCCGTCGCTACCGGACTCGACATAGCGGGCTATAGCCTTGACAACGGAGTCACTAATGTAGATGTGACCACCCGCTTCGTTGGGGTAGTAGTTTCTGGTGGAGATTGCGGTCGAGAACTGGCCTTCTGCGAACGCATCCACGATCGAGCCGTTCTTGATGACGATGTCGTCCTCGTCGGTGAAGAGGGCGCTGGCTTCATCGTTCCCTGCACTTGCACGGACCGTTACGGTTGCGCCATCGAACGTGATGCCCTTGTAGACATAGATGCCATACCCAACGCCACTTGCGTTGAGGGAAGCGTTCGTGACCGTGAGGCTGTTTTTACCGTCGATGGCGGCGTCTTCCTCGGAGCTTGCCTTGACCTGGCTGCCACCCGAGATCTCGATGTTGCCGTCGGCCCAAATCGCATTGTCTTTGATAGAGCTTGCCTCTACCTTGCCGCCGCCCTTTATGATGAGGTTCTCGTTAGCATCGATACCCTGATCCTCGGTGGCCTTGGCGGTGACGGTTCCGCTGTTGTCGATCGTGATGTTGCCGTCGGCCCTGATGCCATCCGAATCGCCCGTGGCGTTAACGTTTCCCGAGCCCTTGATGGTGACATCGCCCCCGGCATCGATGGCATCATGCTCGGTGCTCGTGGCGTTGACAGTGCCAGCGCCGTCGATGTTGATGCTGCCGACGGAAGTGATGGCGTCACGAGAAGATGTCACGTTGAGCGTGCTGGACGCGTCGCCCTGAATATTAAGCTCGGCGTTCTCGTTCGCGCCATCCTTAACCTTGATGCCGCGGCCGTCGCCGTTAGTGACGATGTTGTCGCCCTCGTAGCTCACGTTGAGCTTGCCCGCTGCCTCGATCGCGCCGCCGTTATAGCCGTTGAGCTTCATATCGTCGGCGCCGTCCCAGCTCCAGGTGCCGGCCTTGTCGCCTGCCGCGGTGCCGGCGTTGTACTGGGTGCCGCCGACGTCCACCCACTCGGCCGCGAGCGAGACGCTCGGCATGAGCAACGAGCTCACCGTGAGCGCGCAGGCCAGGCCGCAGACGATGCGGCGCGTCACGCGGCGCCAGCTGCCGTGTGCGAGCAGCGTGCGACGGCGCACGTCGGGCTCGACAAAATGGGCTCCAGAGGTTTTGTCATTGCGCTTGGGGGTCGTGAACAAGGCGGCCATGGTTGCTCCCATCCTCATAGGGCCTATGCGATTAAGCCCAGCATATCTGCAGGATGTAGCCGGCGGTAGTGCCGTTTGGAGGGCAAAATGTCCAAAACTTGGGAAGCAAAACATCGCGCGTCTGTGCGTTGCCTGGCTTTAAAAGAAAAGCGCGGAGCCGCTCGATGCGACTCCGCGCTTTGGTGTTCTGTTTTAGCAGACTATGCCGTTACGCTACGAAGAAGTAGACGAGGAAGGCAAGGGCTGCGATCCACATGAGCGGCTTGATCTTGGAGGCCTCGCCCTTAAAGAGCGCGACGATCACGTAGGCGATAAAGCCCAGGCCAATGCCGGCAGAGATGGAGTAGGTGAAGGGCACGCCGGCGACAATCATGAACGCCGGGAAACCCTGCGACACGTCGGACCAGTCGATCTCGGAGGCCTCGCTCATCATGAGGTAGCCGACGTAGACCAGAGCACCGCAGGTGGCGGCGCTGGAAACGATGGTGACGATGGGGGAGAAGAACGCGGCGAGAATGAACAGCACGCCGGTGGTGACGGAGGTGAGGCCCGTGCGGCCACCGTCGGCAGCGCCAGAGGTGGACTCGACGAAGGTGGTGATGGAGGAGACGCCCATGAAACCGCCCACAGCAGCGGCGGCGGAGTCGACGATCAGGATCTCCTTGATATCCTCGACGTTGCCGTCGTCGGTGAGGAACTCGCCCTGCTTGGCCACGGCCATCGCGGTGCCCATGGTGTCGAAGAAGTCACTCATGAGCAGCGAGAACGAGATGACGAGGAGCGTGGGGTCGGTAAGGACCTTGACGATGGCGGGCACGCCGCCGGCGTCGGCGATGGGGCCACCGATGCTCGAGAAGTCGAGCGGGGCGATGATACCGGTCGGAGCATGGGTCACACCTAGGGGGATACCGGCGATGACGGCGACGACGATGCCGATGAGCAGCGAGCCGGGGACGTTGCGGCAGGCGAGGGCGACTGTCACCAGGATGGAGATGATGCCGACGATGAAGGTGGGGGAGGTGATGTCGCCCAGACCGACGAGTGTACCGGCGCCAGCGGTGATAATGCCGGCATCGCACAGGCCAATCATGGCGATGAACAGGCCCAGACCCACCGAGATGGCGTGACGCAGGACAACCGGGATGGCGTCCATGATGGCCTCGCGCAGGCCACAAAGCACGAGCAGCAAGATGACGACGCCCTCAAGGAAGATGACGCTCATGGCCACGTGCCAGTCACCGCCGCAGACGGTGGTGGTGATTCCAGCGATCATCGCGTTGACGCCTAAGCCCGACGCGCAGGCGAGCGGGCGGTTGGCGAAGATGCCCATGCAGATGGTCATGATGCCGGCGCCCAGGCAGGTGGCGCAGGCGAGCGCTCCCGCATCGATGCCAGCGCCCGAGAGCACTGCGGGGTTGACGGCGATGATGTAGGCCATCGCCAGGAATGTTGTCAGTCCAGCGCGAAGTTCGGTCCCGATTGTGGACTTGCGCTCGCTGACGTGAAATAGTTCGTCCATGCATACCCTTTCCTTGTTCGGCCCCGAGTTTAGGCCGATTGACACGAACTCACCCACTATAGCCCCTTTACGACGCTGTTGTTCCTCGCATGTTGATGTTCGGCGCTTTGTAGCAGACGGACGGTATTTTTCGCATGAAAATGTGTGGGTACCGTATACTTAAGCGGTTACAACGACCCCTATGGAGGAACGTATGATTAAAGAGCTTTGCCACGACGAGGCTATCCTGTCCCAGCGTTGCGAGGTTGCGACCGTCGAGGACGAGTCGGTTGCTCAGGACCTGATCGATACCATCAAGTCGCTCGACGATGCCGGCTGCCTTGCCGCTAACCAGATTGGCGTTACCAAGAAGGTCTGCGTCTATCTGGACGACGCCGGCGAGCCCCACGTGCTCTATAACCCCCGTCTGGTGTTTGGCTTGGGCGCCAGCAAGATGGAGGAGAGCTGCCTGACGCACGAGGAGGTCACCAAGTCCACGCGCTACATCAAGTGCAAGGTCGCCTTTGATCAGATCGTCGACGGCAAGATGCGCGAGCACAAGCAGGACTTCGTCGGCTTCGAGGCACAGATGATCCAGCATATGATCGACCACTGCCTCGGCAAGTTGGTCTAAGGGGATCAAAGCACCGCACTTCGTCTCTTTTGGTCCGGGCATGACATTGTTGTCATGTCCGGGCCTTTGTGTTTAGCGCCTTTTTGTTTGGAGACAATAACCTTAGCGGGAACGTAAAGCTAGGAGGCGCTATGTGTACGAGCATTCGATTTACCGATAATTCTGGTCACATGTATCTAGGCCGCAACCTCGACTGGAGCTTTGACTACGGCCAACAGGTTCGCGTGATGCCGCGCGGGTTTCACGTTCCGTATTCGTTTATCGACGACGCGACAGCGGCACACGCGGTGATCGGTATGTGCATCGATTACAAGAACTATCCTATGTTCTTCGATTGCGGTAACGATGCGGGTCTGGCTGTGGCGGGGCTAAACTTTCCCGGCTATGCCGAGTATGCCGAGGGTCCGGTTGATGGAAAGACCAATATCGCGGCCTATGAGTTCCCCCTATGGGTGGCAGCGACGTTCTCGACGGTCGATGAGGTCGAGGCCGCGCTGCGCGACACGGTGATTGTCGCCAAATCTGCCGGAGAGGGGCTGGGCGTGTCGCTGCTCCATTGGATTATCGGCGACAGCCAGCGCAGCATCGTGGTCGAGATGATGGCTGACGGCCTGCATGTATACGACGATCCGGTCGACACCCTTGCCAACCAGCCGACCTTCCCGTGGCACATGGAAAACCTGCGCACCTATATCACCGCCACAAGCGTTTTTCCGCAGACGGCGACATGGCGTGGTGCCGAGCTCAAGCCCTATGGAGCCGGTGCCGGCATGCGCGGCATTCCGGGCGATTGCTATTCGCCGAGCCGTTTTGTAAAGGCGGCGTACCTCAATGCCAATTACCCGCAAAAGGAGAGCGAGACCGAAAACGTCGTTCGCATGTTCCGCTCGCTCGAGGGCGTGGTGATGATTGAGGGGGCGTCCAGGATGGGCGATGGCAAGTTCGAGAAGACTATCTACACCGGATGCTTTAGCGCGCGCACGGGCAATTATTACTACGCGATGTATGGGGATCCGTCGATTCGCTACGTGAGCCTGATGGATGCCGAGGGCGCGAGCCCCGATAGGCTCGTGGTTCCCGAGCCGCGTCGTTCGTAGCCGCTAGCTTTACTGCAATGCAAGGCGGCCCTGCGTCTCCCGTGAGATGCAGGGCCGCTGTCGTTGATTTGTGACGTCGCTAGAAGTTGGCGTCGTTGAGTTGTTCGCTCTCGAGGCCGTCGAGCAGTTGCTGTTCGGGCGTATCGGCGACGCTCTCGAGTAACTCGGTGGGGTCGACGTTCATGTTCCTACCGGCTTCGTTGCCGTTGACCAGGTCGTCCGAGAAGATATCGACTTCCATTTCCTCGGCCTCTTCGATCTGAACCTCGAGCGGCACCTGGGTGCGTACGAGCTTAACGGCCGGGCGCATGCGGGCAAACAGCGGCACGTACTCGATGATGATGGCCGAGTTCTCAAGACCGTACCAGCGTGCCGGGCTTCCGCAGGCGCGGCGGACGGCGTACTTGATGGCCATGACGCGGTGGTCGTTGCGGTTGATGTCCGTTTCGGGGGCAAGCATCTTGCGCAGCATGCAAAAACGGAAGTCGCCCACGTTGCCGCGCGTCTCGTAGATGGAGTAGGTGTGATGCTGCGGCGGCAGCTCGCCCGATGCCATCAAGTCGCCAACAATCTGGCGCAGGTAGGCATTGATGCGCTGGTTGACCTTAAAGCCCAGGTCCAAGCGCACGCGGAACAAAAAGTCCGTGCCAAAGGTCTCGACGGAATACTCGTGCGTATAGGGCTCGTCGGTAACGTGCACGTTGATGAACCAGTATGCCTTGGCGCGCTTGGGATGCTTATCCAAGATGGAATAGAGCACATCGCGGTCGAGCGTGAGCGGGTCGGGGCTGTTGGTGAGGAACACCAGATTGTCGGCGAGCACGGGGTAGGTCTCGTCGTTGCGCAGGCGGCCGAGCTGGTCAATGTACTTGGAGACGGGCAGCAGGATCGTCTGCGTGCGCTCGATGGCGGTGCCGCGGCGCCACACATACATAAGGCCAAACAGCAGCGCGGCCAGGAAGATCATGACGTAGCCGCCGTCAAAGAACATGGTGAGGCACGAGGCAAAGAAGCACAGCTCAATGGCACCGAAGAGCAGGGCGAAGACGCAGGCGCCCAGCTTGTGCTTGAGGATGCCGGCGATGTAGCTCGTCAAAAGCGTCGTGGTCATGAGCATGGTCACGGTAATGGCGAGGCCGTAGGCGCTCTCCATGCGCTCGGAGTTTTGGAACAGCAGCACGATGAAGATACAGCCGACCCACATGATGTTGTTGACGAGCGGAATATAGAGTTGGCCCTTGGTGTCGCTGGGGTAGTGGATGCGCAGATGCGGCATAAGGTTGAGGCGCGTTGCCTCCGAAACCAACGAGAACGAGCCGGTGATGAGCGCCTGCGAGGCGATGATGGCCGCCACGGCCGAAAGCACGATGGCAAAGGGGCGCAGGGGCTCGGGGAGCATCATATAGAACGGGTTGACGATATCCATCGCGAGCATCTGGGGATTGGAATTGTTGGCGAGCAGCCAAGCGCCCTGACCCAGATAGTTAAGGATGAGGGCTGCCTTTACGAACGGCCAGGATGCGTAAATGTTAGCCTTGCCCACGTGACCCATGTCCGAATAGAGCGCCTCGGCGCCGGTCGTCGACAGGAAGACGAAGCCGAGCACCATGATGCCCGAGTGGTTGATGGGCGAGAACAGGAACATGATGCCGCGGATGGGGTTGAGCGCGCGTAGGATGGACAGGTTGCCGAGCATGTTGAACAGGCCGGCGCCAGCCAAGAACAGGAACCACAGCGTCATGAGCGGGCCGAACAGCTTGCCGATCGACGAGGTGCCGGCGCGCTGCATGGCAAACAGGCCGCAGATAATGATGATGGTGATGATGATGACGTTGGT
The DNA here is from genome assembly GCA_958445985.1 of uncultured Collinsella sp. Classification (GTDB taxonomy): domain Bacteria; phylum Actinomycetota; class Coriobacteriia; order Coriobacteriales; family Coriobacteriaceae; genus Collinsella. Next base: position 100,817 of record CAUCUN010000003.1, read on the forward strand.
CTGGCCGTCACCCAAAAGCGCATGGCCCCACTCGATAGTGCGCAAGCCCTCGATGGCCGTGGTAACCGTGACGGCGGGGGTGAGGATGCCGTCGGCGAGCAGCGCCGCGCCGCCGATCATGGCGGGAAGGATCAGCCACGGCGCCACTTTGCGCACCAAGCTAAACAGGGCGAAGATGCCGCCCTCGTTGTGGTTATCGGCCTTCATGGCGATAACCACGTACTTGACCATGGTCACGAGCGTCATGGTCCAGATGACGAGCGAAAGCGCTCCTAAGATCATGTCCTCGCTGACGGTACCGATGCCGCCGTTGTTGGCGACGATTGATTTCATGGTGTACATGGGGCTCGTGCCGATGTCGCCGTAGACGACGCCGAGCGTAACGAGCAGCATGCCAGCGGAGAGGGGAATGGCTCCATGCCCGCCTTGACCACGCTGATCTTGGGGGCTTGCCTCCAGTTTGTTATGTGCCACGTGGACTCCCTTGGACATCCGGTTATCCGTCTAGGACAGATAACCTTTATGCCGTCTTTATACATACAAGAGCAGTTTGGCACATCAGGTTATTTTAGACAATAATCCCCAGCTGAGGATTATTTATGTACGCAGGTAGCATTTCAAAGCAGGGGCTTTAAGCACGTGCTGCCTGGGCGATGCCAGCCTTGGCGTTTGCGCGTTTGCCGGCGAGTTCGCAAAAGATCGCGCCGCCGATGATAAGCACGGCGCCCATCAGACGGACCGGTGTTATGGCTTCGCCCAAAAGGACGGCCGAGAACACGACCGCCGAAAGCGGCTCGAGGTAGCCGACGACGGCGACGGTCTGGACGGGCAGTTTGGCGACGGCGCTAAAGTAGAGCAGGCAGCCGATGCCGGTGTTGACGACGCCGAGCATGACGACGGCGCGCCAATCAATACTGGCGGCGACGCCGGCGGACAGGAATGAGGGGGCGCCCTGCGTGAGGAGCGTAAGGACCAGCGCGGTCAAAAAGGCGGCGCTCACCTGGAGCGCGGAGTTCTCGAGGCCCTCGATGTGCGGCGCACCCTTGCTGGCGATGACCATCAATGCATAGCAGAAGGCCGAGGCGATGCCGCAAGCGATACCCGCAATGGGCATATTGCCGCCTAGACCTTGTGCCGCAATGAGAAAAGCACCGCAGGCGACGGCGATAAAGCCGGCGATTTTGCTGCCGGTCAGCTTTTCGCCAAAGATGAGCGGGGAGAGCGCCATGACGATGATGGGGCCGCAGTAGTACAGCAGCGAGGATACGCCGACGTCAATCGTCTGGTAGGCGCGGAACAGAAAAATCCAGCTGGCGCCCAGCGCGGCTCCCGAGAGGAGGAGGGCTGCGGCTTCGCGGGGGCGGGATGGCGCCTGCAGCTTATGGCGTTGGGTGACGGCGAGGATGGTGACAAGCGAGAGTGCGCCCAAAAACGTGCGCAGTAGCACGATATCGGAGCTCGGCAGCGCAATGGCAGCGGCGATGATGCCGTTGGAGCCAAACAATAGCAATGCTGCTAAGTACGTAAACAGTCCGTTGTTCATGCGCTGAAATCCCCTCTATATCCGAGCATGTTCACTATGGGTGAACTGGCTATAGAAGAAAAGCGAATATAATTCATAGATAACATGAAAAAAGCTCATGCATATGTGGAGGGGTGCCGTGGAAACGAATGTTCAAAAGATGCAGGTCCTGCTCGAGACCGTGCGCGCCGGCAGTTTTACGCGCGCCGCCGAGCGGCTGAGCTATTCGCAGTCGGGCGTGAGCCGTATGGTGGCCGATCTTGAGGCCGACTGGGGCTTTAAAGTGCTTGATAGAAGCCGCGAGGGCGTAGTGCTTTCTGCCGACGGGCGGCAAGTTATGCCGGCGGTTGAGGCGCTCTGTGAGGAATTCACTCGCTTGCAGCGACGGGTGGATGAGATGCGTGGGCTCATGCGCGGCAAAATCTGCATCGGTACGTTTTCGAGCGTGGCGACCCACGTGCTGCCGCCGGTGATTGCGCACTTTCGCGCCGATCACCCGGACGTCGATTACGAGCTGCTGATGGGTGATTACTCCGAGATTGAGCAATGGGTGGCGGAAGGTCGCTGCGACCTGGGCTTTATTCCGCGCGAACCACGCGGCGCCGGCATGGCGTCGCGGCCGTTGGTGCGAGACGAGTTAATGGCGGTAGTGCCAACAGGCTCTTTGCTTGCCGCGGCGGAGGTCGTCTCTCTTGCCGATTTGGCCAACGAGCAGTTTATTCTGCTGGAACGCGGCACAGATGATGAGATTACGCCGCTGTTTCGCCGCGCGGGCCTGGCGGTGCGCTCTAAGCTGTCGACCTGGGATGATTATGCGATTATGGCCATGGTCGAGGACGGTCTGGGTGTGAGCATTCTTCCGGCGCTCATCTTGCGCCGCTGCCAGTTCGATGTTGCTGTGCGCCCACTCGAGGGGCATCCCCATCGGCAGATCAACGCCATATATCGAACGGCCGATGTTTCGCTTGCTGCCGCCCGTTTCCTCGAATACCTCTAAACGCGTACACGCTATTGTCCGCTTTGGGCAAATCTCGGAGTCCGGTACATTTTCTTATGAAATTGAACTATCGAATGAGGCGCCGCGTTATACTGCTTGCTAAATTGAACCATGGTTCAATTCGTGTTCTATAAATTGAACTTTGCCAGCAAGGAGGTTCTAGTGGCCCAAGAGACGTTTAGCGATCGCCTGCGACAGACTATGTCCGATCGCGACGTTCGCCAGTCGGACGTGATCCGCGCATCGGAGATGCTCGGCAAAAAACTCGGCAAGAGTCAGATGAGCCAATATGTGAGCGGCAAGACGATCCCGCGGCGCGATGTGGCTGAGCTGCTCGCCCGTATTTTGGAGGTCGATGTTACCTGGCTGCTTGCCGGTGACGCCGATCAAGGCGAGGCATCATCACCCCGCAACGATTCCAAGTCCGAACCCCATCCCTCAGCTCAAATTGCAAGGAGCACCACCATGCGTACTTTTTCTAAGTCCACCAAGCTCGATAACGTCCTGTATGACGTGCGCGGTCCCGTCGTCGACGAGGCCGCCCGTATGGAGGACGAGGGCGAGCGCATCCTCAAGCTCAATATCGGTAACCCGGCGCCCTTCGGTTTCCGCACGCCCGATGAGGTCATCAAGGACATGCGCCAGCAGCTGCCCGACTGCGAAGGCTATTCCAACTCGCGTGGCCTGTTCTCCGCGCGCAAGGCGATCATGCAGTATTCGCAGATCAAGGGCCTGCCCAACGTTCAGATGGAGCATATCTACACGGGCAACGGCGTGTCCGAGCTCATTCAGCTTTCGATGAACGCGCTGCTCGACAATGGCGACGAGATTCTGATCCCCAGCCCCGACTATCCGCTCTGGACGGCGTGCGCAACCCTTGCCGGCGGTCATCCTGTGCACTATCTGTGCGATGAGCAGGCGGATTGGTATCCCGACTTGGAGGATATGGAGTCCAAGATTACGAGCGCGACCAAAGCTCTCGTCATCATCAACCCCAATAACCCCACGGGTTCCGTCTATCCGCGCGAGGTGCTCGAGGGCATCGTCGAGGTTGCACGCAGGCATCAGCTGATGATCTTTGCCGATGAGATCTACGACCGCCTCTGCATGGACGGCTACGAGCACGTCTCGATTGCCTCGCTCGCCCCCGACCTGCCCTGCGTTACCTTTAGCGGTCTGTCCAAGTCGCACATGATCGCGGGCTATCGCATTGGCTGGATGGTGCTTTCGGGCAACCAGCGCTGCATGAGCGACTTCATCATGGGCATCAACATGCTCTCCAACATGCGCCTGTGCTCCAACGTGCCGGCTCAGTCGATCGTTCAGACGGCACTCGGTGGTCATCAGTCCGTTAACGACTACATCCGTCCCGGCGGCCGTGTCTACGAGCAGCGCAACTTTGTGTATGAGGCGCTCAACAAGATTGACGGCATCTCGGTGGTTAAGCCGCGCGCGGCGTTCTACATCTTCCCCAAGATGGATGTGAAGAAGTTCAACATCACCGATGACGAGCAGTTCGCCCTTGACCTGCTGCACGAGAAGAAGATTCTGATCACGCGCGGCGGCGGCTTCAACTGGGCTGAGCCCGACCACTTCCGTATCGTGTACCTGCCGCGCATGGAAGTACTCAAAGAGTCCCTCGAAGACCTCGCCGACTTCTTCGATCATTACCGCCAGGCGTAACGGCAAAGGTAGCCTGTAATGAAACGGTCGGCCCGCAACGGATGCGGGCCGACCGTTTTCTGTCTAAGCCCGTGCTGCTAGCGCTTGTCTCGTTGAGCGGGTGAGGTTCGCGCGTGAGCGGTTAGTTCTATTCCAAAATGGAATACAGTGGGCTTAAGCTGGAATTGATGTCCGGGTACCTGCTTTTCTAGAATGTTTTCAACAAGATGAAAGGCGGTTCCAACCAATGATTATCGATGCAAATTCCTACTGGTTCGACGAGCACATCTTTCATGACGAGACGCTCTGCGAACAGTTTTTGGCCGAGGTACCCCGCGCCTATGACACCGAAGGCTATCTGACCATGAATTCCGCCGGCAAACGACAGATCGTGATCGAGATGCCCGCCGGTTCTCCGGGTCTTAACTACATTGAGGGCGACTACACCCTCGAGAAGCGCTTGGCCGATATGGATGAGGCGGGGGTCGACAAGGCGATCCTCAAGCTCCCCGGCTGCCACGAGTGGATGTCGCTCGAGATGTGCCGGCGTTTCAACGACGGTATGGCTGCTGACGCGAAGGCGTCAAATGGCCGTCTGATTCCGCTTGTCGCCGTGCCGCCCTTTGGCACCAAAGCGAATTTGGAGGAGCTCGACCGCAGGCTCGACGATGGTTTTGCGGGCGTGCAGCTCTGCGCTCACTACGGCAAGCGCTATCTCGACGACCAGGTCTTCTCGAGCTTTTTCGAGCACCTGAACGAACGCCATGTCACCGTTTACGTGCACCATGTTCCCGTGCCGGTCGAGAACGAGTCGCTTCTCGCGTACGACAACCTTCGCCGCTCTTATGGCCGCTGCGTCGACCAAACTACGGCGATCGGCCGAGAGATCTTTGGTGATTTCTTTGAGCGCTATCCCAATATCAAGATGGTCCACTCCATGCTCGGCGGCGCATACTTTGCGTTCAAGGAGATGCTGCTGCCTCATGGTCCCAAGCGCCCTGATGCTTCTGGCCGTTTTCAGGTCGATACCGAGACCGTTTCCAGGCACCTCGAGAACAACATCTATTTCGACATGTCCCATGCCCAGCCTTGGGGCAAGACACTCCTCGCCTGCGCGGTTGACGTGCTGGGTGCAGACCATATTGTTTTTGGCACGAGCTATCCCGTCAAACGCGAGTGGCTCACCGAGGGTGTCGCCTGCGTTCGCGCTGCAAATCTGAGCGATACAGACAGCGACCTTGTGCTTGGCGGTACGGCGCAGCAACTGTACGGTGTCGAGTGAGCGGCAATCAGAGGGGAGTATCTGCCATGGGCGAAGGAGAGATGAGGGCTGGGGCCGCTCGTGTGGCCATCGATCTTGGGGACGTGTTGCCGTTCGACGGTTTCGACGAACTCCGTCATGAGGTCTTCGCCCGTGCCCTTATCATCGAGGGGACGGGGCGACGCGCCTGCGTCCTTTCGCTTGAGGTCACCTCGATCGCTCCGGCTCTACTCGCCGATCTGCGTGAGGTTGTTGAGGATGCCGCCAATTGCAGCGGTGCTTATTCTTGGGTGGTTCCTACCCACACGTTTTCCATGCCTCACGTCCGCACTCCCGGGCATCTTGCCGACGATGCTACCCGCAATCGCAACGAGCGCTATCGCGCAGCGCTCGTCGCTGCCGCCCGCACGGCTGTCGAGCGCGCTGTTGCGGGCATTCACTCTGCCACGCTCGCCACTGTGGAGGGCGAATGCCCCGTGAACGTTAATCGCGACATTGAGACGCCTGCCGGCTGGTGGTTGGGCTCGAATCCCAGGGGGTTTGCCGACCACACGATGCCCGTACTCGCCATAAGGGATGCCGGGGGCGAGTATGTTGCCGTGCTCGCGACGGCGGACGTTCAGTCCTCCGTGCTCGACGGGTCGCGCGACTCCGAGGGGAGGCGCATGGCGAGTGGAGACCTCTTTGGTTTTGCCGCCATGTCACTCGAGCGCGAGCTGGGCGGCGTTGCCCTGTTGCTGCCAGGCGCCGCGGGCGACCAAGGTCCGGCGGAGCGCGCCATGAACGTCATGTTCGATGCGGCCGGCGTTAAGCAGACGGTCGATGCCCATGAGGACGGATACCGCATGCTGCACCAGCAGGGGCAGGCCTTGGGCAATGCTTTGATCGAGGCCGCTCGCATGGCGCGTGAGGATGACGCTACCGGCATCGATGCCCGCACGGTCGACGTTCTCCTGCCCGCTCAGACACGCGCCGATTTTCACTCTTTGGCTCCGCATCGAACGTATGAGTTTCATGCCGCTGGCGAGCAGCGCACGAGGGTCTATCTGCTCCGGCTGGGAAACGTCGAGCTTGTCGGCGTACAACCCGAGGTCTCGAGTGCATTCGGCGCCACTGTGCGCGCCGCCCGGTCCGGCTCTGTGTTCTTTGCCACGCTCGTCAACGGCGGACAGAAGTACCTACCGGCTCCCGACGCGTACGAAAAAATCACCTATGAGGCTATGAACTCCGGTTTTGCCGCCGGATCCCATGAGCGCCTCGTCGAAATCATCATTGCCGCCTTGAATGCGGCGTGACACAGAAGGAGAACGTGCATGAACATTGGACACGCGCGCCGCAAAATTACCCCACAGGGCGACATCTACCTGATTGGCTACCGCAATCTTCCCAACCGTCTTGAACCTGCGACGGGCGTCCATGATGACGTCTTCGCCAACGCCATCCTCTTCCAGCAAGGCGAACGTGAAGTGTTTCTTTTTAATGCCGATGTCCTCGAGTTCGAGGAAAGCATGGCCGAGGAAGTCAAGACAATGCTCGCCGAGCGCTATGGAATCGACCGTGACTGCGTTTTGCTCTCGGCGACGCACGACCATACTTCAATCGTCGCTTACCACCGCAGCTGGTGGACGGGAAAATTCGACGAGAACTACTACCGCTGGTTCCTCGATACCATTTGCCAATGCTTTGAGGAGTGCCGCGCCAACGCACAGCCCGCGATTTGTCGCTTGGGCAAGCAGGTCATCACCGGTTTCTACGACAACCGCATCATCCCAGGTGAACTCGCCGACAATGAGGTCATTGTCGTATCGTTCTTCGATACCGAAGGCAAGCCATTTGCGGGCTTTGTGAACTGGGCGGTGCATTCCGCTTGCGTCGGACCCGACTGCACGGAGCTCACGAGCGAACTCGCCGGTCTTACCGGCAAAAAGCTCGCTCAGAGTCTTGGTTACTATCCGGCCATGGTCGTCGGTGCTGCTGGCGACTGTAGCGACCGCAATTTTCGCCAGGGACGCGGCATTCCCGAGGTCGAGCGCGTTTCGACCGGTCTTGCCGAGGCGATTTCCCAGATCAAGCTCGATCGCGAGGTCGTTCTCGACCGCATCGAGCCTCAGACGTTCTATCACACCGTTGCCCATGACGACTTTTCGCTCACGCTTAAGTGTGCCGTCATCAGTTTGGGCGGCCTGCATCTCTTTGTGTTCCCGAGTGAGCTCGGCAGCGACCTGGGTATTCGCATGAAGCGCGAATGCCCGGTCGAGGGAATAGTTTGCGGTTACACCAACGGCTATTTCGAGTATTTCCTTCCGGCACGCGAGTACGGCCTCTCCTTTGAGACCGAGCGTACTCAGATTCCCCAGGGCGAACCGGAACGTCTGTGTGACAAGTTCTGCCAGACGACGAGGCTTCTCGGCGCAGCAGAATCGCGTCTGTAGACCTGATTGCGTGACATGGGCCAATGAGGCTCCCTGCCATGTGATCGGCATCTTCCATCTTCTCTGCCGTTTCCCATCCCGGGCGTACGTGCGTCCGCGGATTACAAAGGGGGAAGCGGGTTCCTTGCCCTCCCACGTCGACTACGGAGGCCTGAAATCGATGCTATACCCCGCTCAGAAAAAGGAGAATTCCATGAAATACCAGAAGCTTTGCGATGAAATCATCACAAAGGTCGGTGGTCGAGACAATGTGTTAGACGTGAGCCACTGCATTACGCGTCTCCGCTTCCACCTCAAGGATGAATCACTTGCCCAGACCAATGAACTTAAGGCGACGAAGGGCGTCGTTGACGTCATCCAGGCTGGCGGACAGTATCAGATCGTGATTGGTGCCACTGTCGAGGCTGTCTACAACGACCTTGTTCAGATTGGCGGGTTCGACACCAAGCCCGCGCTCGATATCGATGAGGGCGACAATGTCAAGAAGGGCGATCCGTTCTCGCGCCTGCTCGCCATCATTTCCGAGATTCTGCAGCCGGTTCTTGGCGTGCTTATGGCCGGTGGCTTTATCAAGTCGATGCTCGCGCTCTGCACGGTTGCCGGTTGGCTTGCCAAGGACAGCAATACCTATGTGACGCTCTCGGCAATCGGAGATTCGGTCTTCTATTACTTTCCGCTAATCATTGGCTGGACGTCGGCCAAGAAGTTCGGACTTAAGCCCGTTATGGGAATGGCGCTCGGTGGTATCCTCGTCTACCCGACGCTCGTTGGCCTTATGGGCGGAGATCCGCTCTACACGCTCGGCGCCGGCACGGTCTTCGAGTCCAATGTCTACGGTGATATTTTTGGCATCCCGCTGATCATGCAGAATTACTCATCGACGATTCTGCCTGCGATCTTTATCGTTTGGATTGCCTCCAAGGTACACAAGGCCCTTTCTAACGCGCTGCCCGCGCTTGTGAGCTCGTTCTTCTCCAACATCCTGACGCTCCTCATTTGCGGCATCCTTGGCCTGCTTGTGGTCGGTCCGGTCATGACGGTCCTCTCCAACATCGTTGCCCAGATCATTCTGATGCTCATCAACTTCCAACCCGCCATCGCCGGCTTCGTCATCGGCACGTTCTGGAGCCTGCTCGTCATGTTCGGCCTGCACTGGGGTATCATCCCGCTGTGGTTCCTCGATGTCGCAACCTACGGCTATGACCTCATTAACCCGCTCGTGTATGCAGGCGGTTATGCCATCGCCGGCGCTGTGCTTGGCATGATCATCCGAACCAAGGACTCCGAGGAAAATGCTGCCGTCAACATTCCCGCCCTTGTCTCTTCGATTTTCGGTGTCAACGAGCCTGCGCTTTACGCCATCTTGCTGCCGCGTAAGCGCCTTATGTGGGCAACCTTTATTTCCGCTGGTGTAGGCGGCGCCATTGCCGGCCTCATGGGTGCCAAGCTCTATGCCTTCGGCGCCTCCGGCCCGCTCGGTTTCCCGAGCTTTATTAACCCTGCCGGCATCGACACGGGCTTTATCGGCCTTGTCATCTCCGGTGTGGTCGCTTTCGTTCTGGCTCTTGTCGCCGCTATGGTGATCGGTACCAAGAAGGACGAGGGCGGTAAGGCACTCAACATCTCGGTGGACTAGTCTTTCTGCGCACTTTAACTAAATATGCCTCGGACGGCGACGTGCCGCCCGAGGCATATTTGTATTATGTGCCGTTGTCAGCGTGTTTGCGGACACAGGTCTGCGGTTGTGGAGCAGCGGGGATTATGACGGTCGTGCCGCGGTGGAAGATATACGGTCGCCCTGCAGGAGCTGACGGTAGGGGAGGAAGCCGATGAACGAGACGACCGCCTGCGAGTGCGCGGCGTTCCGCTTGAGGTAGAGCCTGACCTCGGAGGTCGTCGCGGGCTCAAGCGGCACCAGGGCTACCTTTCCGCTGGCGAGCGATTCCGCCGGCTTGCGCATGAGGAATGAGACGCCGGCGCCGCGCGCGACAAGGGAGATGATGTTCTCGGCTCGTTTGCCGGTGAACGTAACACGTGGGCCAAATTCAGCTTCGCGACAAAGGGAAAGGACGAGCTCGCTTACGAACGAGCCTTGGGGAAGCATGAGGAAATTCTCGTCGATAAGGTCGTCTATCTCAACGGCGTCACGTTCGGCGAGCGGATGGTCGAGCGGAAGGACGGCCACGAGCCGGTCGGTCGTAAAGGGAATCTTTTTGAACTCCGGCTCGATGGCGCCGCCGTCACGGATGAAGGCCAGGTCAATGTCCTCGTGCAGGAGCATGCGCTTGAGTGTGTCGCCCTCGCCCTCGATGAGCTCGACAGAATATGAGGGGTTCGCCTGCTGAAAATCGATGACGGCGTCCGTGATCCCATAAGGGGCCATAATGGGGATAGAACCGACGGTGAGGTGCTCGAGCGGCTCGCCTGCGCCTATTTGAATGGCGGCAAGATAGCGGTGCTGAAGCGTCGCAATTTTTTGCGCATAGGGGAGGAGCGCTTCACCTTGCGCGGTGAGTGTTACGTGGCGCTGGCTTCGATCGATGAGCTTGCAGCCGAGTTCGTGCTCCATTGCCATGATGTGCTTGGAGAGGGTTGATTGCGACATGAAAAGCAGTTCCGCCGCATCAAGAAACGTGCGTGACTGCGCTAAGATGGCGAATTCGCCAAAGCGGCTGATATCCATAGGGAGGCCTCCGGTACCCTCATTTTGGCAGGTGGCCTAAACCACGACGCCATTGCAGTGGTCGATTTCGTGCTGGATGATCTCGGCGGTGTAGCCCGAGAAGTTTTTGATGCGGTGGACGAAGTTCTCGTCCAAATACTCAACCTTAATGCGGCGATAGCGGGTACAGGGACGCTCGCCGATCAGCGAGAGACATCCTTCGCTCGTCTGATAGGCATTGACCTGCTCAAGAATTTGAGGGTTGTACATCAGGAGTGTCCTGTTGCCGTCCTTTACGCAGATGATGCGTTTGCGCACGCCGATCATGTTGGCGGCGAGGCCCACGCACTCGCGCTCATGCTCGTGGAGCGTATCTAGGAGATCCTGCCCGGTCGCGGCATCGTCGGGTCCCGCGTCTTCGGAAGGCAGACGCAAAAAGAACTCGGATTTCATGATGGGCTTAATCATGGCGGGCTCCTCATGTCTTATGCTTTCGTGGACTTTTAATAATAGCGCGGAAGGAAAGCTGTGCGTCCGCGTTACAATCTTTCGACGTTGGACCATGTTGTCAGACTCGTCGAGTACGGCGTCTGGCGTAAGTCTAGGGCTCATTTTTCGCCCTGGACTGTTCCTCTGGGGCGATGCGACTGTCGTTCCAAGAGGAAGGAAATGCATGGGGAGCAAATCTCAGCAACAAGTTCAAGTAGCGCCATCGGCCACTGCGGCGATTCTCGTCGTAATGTATATTGCAGCCTTTGTTGCCGCGTTTAACGAGAACATCATTAACGTGGCGTTGCACGACATTATGGCGGCCTTTTCGGTGAGTGCCACCACGGCGCAGTGGCTCGTTTCGGGCTACATGATCGTGACGTCGATCTTTACGGCCATCATGGCCTTCCTGTCCGGCCGTTTCTCGACGCGCAAGCTGCTGTTTTTCGCATGCGGATGCATGGTCGCCGGCGAAGTCCTGTGCCTGTTCGCTCCGTCATTTAGCGTTTTGCTGCCAAGCCGTATTTTGCAGGCTGCGGGATCGGGCATCTTGTTCCCGCTCATGATGAACGTGGTGCTGTCTTGCGCTCCGCGCGAGAAGCTCGGTCTGTATCTGAGCCTGGGCGGTGCCTGCATTACGCTGGGGCCGGCGTTTGGACCCGTGATCAGCGGTCTTATGTGCACGTTGTTTGGCTGGAGGGCGGTGTTCGTAGTGCCGCTGGTGGGCGGCATTGTGGTCGCTGCGGCGGGCGTAAAGCTTGTTCAGAATGTCGGAGAGCGTTCGAACGCCACGCTTGATATTCTGTCGGTTGTTTTGCTCGCTGCCGGTATTACGGCATTTGTGTATTCCGTAGGCGAGTTCTCGACCAATCTGATTGCCGGCATCGTGACGCTCTTCGCCGCCCTTGTGCTGCTCGGCCTGTTTGCGGCCCGTCAGCTCAAGCTCGAGCATCCGGTGCTTAACGTGCGTCCCATGGCGAGCGTTCGTTTTTGGCCTGCGTGCCTGCTTGTGGTGGTGTCGATGATGACGACGTTCTCGATGAGCGTTTTGTTGCCGCTCTATTTTGAAGGTGCCTACGGCATGACCGCACTTGTTGCGGGCCTGCTCATTTTGCCGGCGATTGCCTGCAACGCCGTGACCTCGATTGTGGGCGGACGCGTGATGGACGCCCGTGGCGCATGGCCGCTGCTGCCGGTCGGCTTTGCCCTGATTGCCGTGGGGCAGACTGCAATCTCGATGACGGCGGCAAGCATGAACATCGGCGTCGTCGTGGCGCTGACCGTTGTGGTGTATGCCGGAGTCGGTTTGGTGCTGAGCCCCTCGCAAACGGCCGGCTTGGAGACGCTGCCTGCCGCTGAACATCCTCACGGAACGGCATTGCTTAACACGTGGAACATGATTGCCGCATCGTTTGGCCCGTCGCTGTTTATCGGCCTGCTCTCGAGTTCTGCGGCGACTGCCGGCGCGGCTGGCGTTGCGACCGACGTTGCCCAGGCGATTGGATTTGCAACTGCGGTGCGTGTGGCGGCTGTGATTGCCGTGGTCGGGTTCGTGGCGTCGCTGGTGTACGCTCGTCGCGAGTCACACATGTCGCATTAATGTGTGCACATAGATTCTGCAGCTAGATTGGATGGTGACACCATAAACTAATGGACGTTTTGCCGAGAGGCATGAATGTTTAAAGCGCAAAGAGTGCGCGACGGGCCCCGCGAATGGGGCGATGATGCCCGAGAGGGCCAAGAAGGAGTCTCATGTCCGAGAACGAAGAGATCATGAACGAGACCGAGAACGAGACCGTGGCTGCCGAGGTTGAGGCAGTCGAGACCGTGGAGACCGAAGCTGCCGAGGTTGAGGCTGCTGACGAGGTTTCCGCCGAGGAGGAGGCCGAGGTTGTCGAGGCCGCCGTTGATTACGATGACGAAGAGCTGATGGACAAGATGCAGAAGGCCGCCCGCCTGCTGCGTAGCCGTCGCTTTGCTATTTCCAAGGAGGAGGAGGCCAAGGCCGAGCGCATGGCGAACATCGAGCGCGCCATCAAGCTTCTTGACCTCAAGCCCAAGATGGAGCAGAAGGAAATGTCCGACCTGCTGGGCATGCGCCTTCGTGAGCTCGATAGTCTGATGGCCGAGGCCGAGGCTGCCGATCTGGTCGGCCGCATCGACGACGCCGAGGGCGATATGCGCAAGATCGTTGTCTTCGCTGCCGAGGATGCCGCTGAGGGCCTGGTCGAGCTTGCCAACAAGAAGGAGAAGCTCCTGCCCGAGCTTTCTTACGAGGAGGCCACCGAGCTGATGGCCGCTCTCGATAAGGTTATCGCTCCGCTCGTCGCCATGGGCCTGGACGAGGACCGCGGTCCTCGCGGCGGTCGTGACGATCGCGGTGGCCGTGGCGGCGACCGTGGCGGTCGCGGCGGCTTTGGCGATCGCGGTGGCCGTGGCGGTGACCGTGGCGGTGACCGTGGCGGTCGCGGTGGCGACCGTGGCGGTCGCGGCGGCTTTGGTGACCGTGGCGGCGACCGTGGCGGTCGCGGCGGCTTTGGCGGCAACCGTGGTGGCTATGGCGATCGCGGTGGCAACCGTGGCGGCTTCGGCGGCAACCGCGGTAACGACCGCGGCGGTCGCGGTGGCGATCGTGGCGGCCGCAACGGCGGCGGCTTCCGCGGTAACCGCTTCTAGTTGGGTTACGCGGTTTTACCAAACCGCGTAACTAGTTGACGCTGCGCGCCCACCAGAGCGGCAACTTGTCATTCAAAGAGGACGGCATGACCAGAAGGTCTATGTCGTCCTCTTTTCATGCCAATTTGTTCGCTCTGGTGGGCGCTCGCTGTTGGTGCCAAAACATCGGCGTTGCCTTGATTCAAACCTGCCAAAAAGGGACAGGTTTATTTTGGTCGGTTTTATCTGGGCAAACGTGGTCGTCTATCGCAATGTAGTCGTTGGGGGATGTTCTTGTCTGACTAGTCGTTTAAGAACGTCCCCAACGACTACATAGCATGAGAGTGGATAATCTCCCGGTTTGAGCCTGCATTCAAGCTCAAAGTGGGAGATTATCCACTCTCATTTGTTGCGTGTCCGAAAATCCACGCTCGTTTCTACTCTGCCTACATTTGGAGGAAGAGCTCGTGGAGGCGGACGTCGTCGTCGAGTTCGGGGTGGAAGGTTACGCCGAGCTGGTTGCCCTGGCGCGCGGCGACGATACGGCCGTCGACTTTCGCTAAGGCCTTGGCATTGCCGTGCACTTCGACGATGCGGGGTGCACGGATAAATGTTAATGGCACTTCACCGTCGATGCCGGACACCTGGCCCTTGGTGCGAAAACTGCCGAGCTGTCTGCCATAGGCGTTGCGCTCAACGAGTACGTTCATGGTTGCTAGGCGCGGCGTTCCCTTATCGTCGTGTGCGGCAAGATCGCGCGCCAATAGAATCAAGCCGGCGCAGGTGCCAAGGACGGGCATGCCTTCAACAATGTGGGTGCGAAGCTCCTCGAGCATGCCCAGCTCATCAAGCAGCTTCCCTTGAACGGTAGACTCGCCGCCGGGAAGTACCAGACGGTCAAAGTCCTGCTTCAAATCAGCCGCCTGCCTCAGCTCAATACAACGTGCGCCCAGCTCGGATAGTCTTGCCTCGTGCTCGGCAAAAGCGCCTTGGACCGCCAGCACGGCGACCGTTTGGTCTGCATAATCGCTCATGTGCGATCCTTTCTGCTGGACTAGCGCCCGCGCTCCTCCATGATGATCTCGATCTCGTCGGCGTTGATGCCCACCATGGCCTCGCCCAGGTCCTCCGAAAGCTCGGCAATGAGTTTGGCATCGGTGAAGTTTGCCACGGCCTTGACGATGGCGGCTGCGCGCTTGGCGGGGTCGCCGCTCTTAAAGATGCCCGAGCCGACAAAGACGCCTTCGGCGCCCAGCTGCATCATCAGCGCGGCGTCGGCGGGGGTCGCTACGCCGCCGGCGGCAAAGTTCACAACGGGAAGCTTACCCGTAGCATGGACCTCGCGCACCAGCTCGACCGGAACCTGCAGTTGCTTGGCTGCCTCAAAGAGTTCGTCGTCGCGCAGGGCAACAACGTCGCGGATTTGCTTTTGGATCTTGCGCATGTGGCGCACGGCCTGGACCACGTCGCCCGTGCCCGGCTCGCCCTTGGTGCGAATCATCGTGGCGCCCTCGGCAACACGGCGCAGCGCCTCGCCCAGATCACGGGCGCCGCAGACAAACGGCACGTCAAACTGGGTCTTGTCGATGTGATAGACGTCATCGGCAGGGGAGAGAACCTCGGACTCATCGATGTAGTCGATCTCGATGGCCTGCAGGACCTGCGCCTCGACGATGTGACCGATGCGGCACTTGGCCATGACGGGGATGGAGACGGCCTCCTGGATGCCCTTGATCATCTTGGGGTCGCTCATGCGCGAGACGCCGCCTGCGGCACGGATGTCGGCCGGGATGCGCTCGAGGGCCATGACGGCGCAGGCGCCTGCCTCCTCGGCGATGCGTGCCTGCTCGGGCGTGGTAACGTCCATGATAACGCCGCCCTTGAGCATCTGCGCGAGCTCGCGATTGAGTTTGACGCGGTCGGCCTTGCTGTTCTGTTCTGCCATGGTTGCTCCCTTGGTTGGCATGTGCATTGCTTGACGGAACATCCTATCGGGGAGCTGGGTATGACAAAATACTCAGTTTTCGAGATAATTACAAGGTCAGACTAATACCAGATTGAATGACTTAATAAGGTCAGGTGATAGGCTCATGCTTGACTACAATTTGGAAAAACGCGGCGAAGCATCGCTCTATGAGTATGTTTACCAGCAAATTCGAGATGATATCGTAGCTGGACGCATTGTGGCGGGGGAGCATTTGCCGTCTAAGCGCGCCTTTGCCAGTCATCTGGGAATCAGTGTTATTACCATCGAGAATGCATATAGCCAGTTACTCGCTGAGGGCTATATTTGCTCAATACCACGTCGTGGCTACTACGCTTGCGAGCTTCCGGATGCACCGGTTTTGCCTTCGGCTGCGGAGGGCATCGACCGAGATGCCGTCTCTGTGGGCCCCAGCGTGCATGATGTCAACGGACAGGTCGAGCGATTCGATGCGCTTTCTCCTTCTGCTTTGGAGGCGGCGCGGCTTTGGCAAAGCGCGCTACGGGCGACGCTGGCATCCGAAGACGAGCGCGAAATCTTTTCGCCCGCACCGGCGCAGGGCACTGCTCGGCTGCGACGCGCAATTGCTCACCATCTGCACGGGACAAGGGGTATGAATGTCGACCCCAACAACATCGTTATCGGTGCGGGCGCCCAGCTGCTCGATACCATGTTGGTTCAGTTGCTTGGCGCGGACAAGGTGTATGCGGTTGAGGATCCGGGCTATTTGCGTCTGACGCGTATCTATCAGGCTATGGGCTGCCAAGTTCGACATATCCCGTTGGATGATGAGGGCGTGGACTTGAGCACTCTGCAGAAAAGCGGGACCGATGTCCTTCACCTGATGCCGTCCCATCAGTATCCGACCGGCCTTGTGACGAGCATTGCGCGTCGCTATGCGCTTCTGAGCTGGGCCGCCGAGCGACCAGGTCGGTATCTCATCGAAGATGACTTTGATTGTGAGTTTCGCCTTGCTGGCAAGCCGATTCCTGCGCTCGCATCGATCGATGCCGCCCAGTCGGTTATTTACACCAACACGTTTTCGAAGAGCCTGTCATCGGCGTTGCGTCTAGCGTACATGGTGTTGCCCGATGAGCTAATGGAGCGGTTTAGGCGCAACCTTGGTTTTTACGCCTCGTCGGTTAGCTCTGTTGACCAGGTCGCTTTGGCTCGTTTGCTGGAATCGGGTGATTACGAGCGACATGTGAACCGCGTGCGCGTGCGCGCTCGCGAGGCGCGCGATGGCCTGGCGGCGCTTGTGCGGAAGGCGTTTCCGGCAGGGGAAGTCTCGATCGAGCATGCAGACGCGGGCCTTTACTGTATCGTGGTTGCGGAGCGTGGAACGGGCGGAAGCACTTTTGCATGGGCCCTCACGCGCTCGAGCATCCCTTTTATCGATATTGGTGACTGTTTTTGGTGTGCCGATGGCGCATCTGTCCCTGAAAACTCAACTCAAATTCTTGTTCAGTATGACGATCTGAGTCCAAAAGTGCTAACTAGCTTGGAATTGCAGCTAATGGGGGGCACTCTGCAACCTAAGTGAGTAGACTTTTAGCACTTTGGCGACCAGGCAGTTTTGTAACAAGCTATCTACCTGCGGTTTTGAAAAGCAGGATGACCGGCCTGCTCGGGATGTTCAAAAAAGTCTACTCACTTGCCGCGCAAAGCTCCTGCATGAGAAAAAATGGGGTTTTCAACAGGGCTTCGTCCAGCTCTCGGCAAGCTTTTGGCCAGTTGGGGAGTGCTGTTGAAAACTTGGCAGTCCGTTCGGCGCCATTTTTGGTGCGTTCGCGCCAATGCGTGACTGACTGGGTTGAAATTCGTGTTTTCCTGTGCCTATGAAGGATTTACTTTGTGACATATCGGCTTTTATGTACTGGCGTTTGCCTCCTCAAGTCCGCGCTTTGTGTCCGCCGCTTCCACGACCGGAAGAAGACCGGCAGCGATATGATCTCGCCCGCAACCCGACGGCTGCGGTCGCGCTCGGTTTTCCGTTGTATACATTGGTTCGGACGAGAAACAAACGGACTTGTCCAGCCAGCATTAGGCAGCGGCTGTTTCTTGGTGAGCTTCCCAGGGAATCCGTGCTGGAAACGGAGCATGGGTTTTTGATTACGTCTCCTCTACTGACGGCATTCATCATGTCGCGGCACCTGACGGATCTCCAACTTCTTTTGGTATTGGCGGAGATGTGTGGCTTGTTTGCGGTGTGCGCTCTGCCGGCGGCACTTGAGGCGGAGCTTTCGCGTGCAATTGATTCGGGCGCGATTTCGACAACGTTCGGTTGGGTGCGCTGCCCGTCCGAGGACGGCACCGCCTCAAATTTATGGCGTCGAGACGCTTTGGTTTTGGGCGGAGACCTTGACCGTTTTTGTTCAGATGTTTGCGGGATGCGTTACGGCAATAGATTTATGGCGGTATCGCAACTCGTTCCATTGGGTGCCGCGTCGCCTTTTGAGGTCGAGGCGTATTTGCTACTTGCACTGCCGCGATCCCTGGGAGGCGAAGGTTTTTGCGACATAGAGCTTAATGTTGAAGTGATGCTAGGCACAAGTGCTCGAGCGATTGTGGGAAAGTCCCGTATATATATCGACCTACTTCTTTCTTCACCGGACGGTAGGCGACAGGTGGCCATTGAATGTCAGGGAAAGGCCTCGCACGGACGCGCAGGGGATGGCTTGCGTGACGCTGACCGCATGACGGCCCTTCAGGCCATGGGCTACGATGTGCTTCTCCTGACACACAGACAGATATCGGATGAGGATAAATTCCGCGCGATCGTTAAGGCCATATGCAGGATGCTCGATGCTGAATATCGTGATAAAAGCTCGGATGAGCAAAGGGCTGAGATATTACTCCGGTCTGAACTATTCATTGACTGGACAAAATTGGGAGTAATCGACGGAAAGATGCCCGTTAGACACAAAATGGCTCGATCGTGGACGGCTGCGAATCTAAGTGAGTAGACTTTTGTCACTTTGGCGACTAGGTCGTTTTGCAACAAGGCATTTACCTGCGGCTTTATAAAGTGATATGGATGGTCTGCTCGGCAAGTTCCAAAAAGTCTACTCACTTAGTTTTTGACGAGAAGCCGATGCCGAAGACGGTCCTATTTCAGGGCGTTAACAAGTTCGTGAGGCACGAAAAAGGCCCGAACCAATACGGTCCGGGCCTCATCGAGCTTGAGGTTATGTCTCAGGCGGTTGGCTTAGCCAAAGTAGCGCTTGAGCAGGCCGGCGAAAGCCTTGCCGTGGCGGGCCTCGTCGCGAGCCATCTCGTGCACGGTGTCGTGGATGGCATCGAGGCCGGCGGCCTTGGCACGCTTGGCAAGATCGGTCTTGCCGGCGGTGGCGCCGTTCTCGGCCTCAACGCGCATCTCGAGGTTCTTCTTGGTGGAGTCGGTCACGACCTCGCCCAGGAGCTCGGCGAACTTGGCGGCATGCTCGGCCTCCTCGTGGGCAGCCTTCTCCCAGTACAGGCCGATCTCGGGATAGCCCTCGCGATGAGCGACGCGAGCCATGGCCAGGTACATACCGACCTCGGAGCACTCGCCCTCAAAGTTGGCGCGCAGGTCGGCAACGATGTCCTCGGAGACGCCCTCCATCTTGGCGACGCCCACGACGTGCTCGGCAGCCCACTCGAGCTGACCCTCCTCCTGCTTCAGGAAGCGAGAACCGGGAACGCCGCACTGGGGGCACTTGAAGTCCTCGGGCAGCTGGTCGCCGTCGAACTCTTCCACATAACCGCAAACGGGGCAAACAAACTTCATGATTCGATCCTTTCGATCGATGGCGATTGCGCGCTCGTCCGGTCCCGTAAGGGCCCTCTCCGGACGTGCGTCTTGACGAGTTCTATTATCCATAAATGCAACCAAATGTGAAGTCTATTAGGAATGATTTTTAATAAAACAATTTTGAGATATGAAGATGTTGATTGATTAACGATTGGCAGGCCGTCTTTGACCGCCGCTGAGTACAATCGGGCGAGCAAATGTTGACCTATCAACAAATGAAGGAGTTTCCTTTATGCATCTAGCCCGTCGTGCCTGGTGCCGAACATATCAGACGGTTTTTCGCATTGCATTGCCGATCCTGCCCTATACCGAGCCGCGCATTTTAGAGCATGCCGAGGATGTGCCCGCGGTGCTTCAAAAGCGCTCGATCCAGAAGGTCCTTATCGTGACGGATCCCGGCATTACCCGTCTGGGGCTCACGGCACCGCTCGAGACGGCGCTCGCATCCAGGGGGATTGGCATTACGGTCTATGCCGAAACGCGTGCAAACCCCACGGTTTCAAACGTGGAAGAAGCGGCGTCCCTGTATCGAGAGAGCGCCTGCCAGGCCATTATCGGCTTTGGCGGTGGCTCGGCCATGGACTGTGCCAAGGGCGTGGGCGCACGCATTGCGCAGCCAAACAAGCCCATCAACAAGATGCGCGGCCTGCTGCGGATTCATCGTCGCCTGCCGCTGCTCATCGCCGTTCCCACTACCGCCGGTACGGGAAGCGAAGTCACGCTTGCGGCGGTAATTACCGATGACGGGACGCACTACAAATACCCCATTAACGACTTTGTGCTCATCCCGCGTTTTGCAGTCCACGACCCCGAGTTTACGTGCGGCTTGCCCGCTTCCATTACGGGGCAGACGGGCATGGACGCCCTGACGCATGCCGTTGAGGCCTTTATCGGGCGAAGCACCACGCCCTATACGCGCAAGATGGCGCGACAGGCGGTGCAGCTTATCCACGACAATTTGCTCGAGGCCTATGAGCATGGTGACGACATGCGCGCTCGTCGCAATATGCTTTCGGCGGCGTATAAGGCGGGCGTTGCGTTTACCCGCTCCTATGTCGGATATGTGCATGCCATCGCGCACAGTCTGGGCGGCCGATACGGAATTCCGCACGGTTTGGCCAACGCGATCATCCTGCCGCACATGCTTCGCGCTTATGGTGACGCCGCCGCCCCCAAGCTTGCCGATCTTGCTCGCATGGCGGGCATTGCGCCGGCTACCGCGCAGGATAGTCTTGCGGCCGAGGCCTTTATCGATTGGGTCGACCGCATGAACGAGATCCTGGGAATCCCCAAATATGTCTCGGGCATTCGCCGCTCCGACATTCCCGAGATGGCGGCGCATGCCGATGCCGAGGCCAATCCGCTGTACCCCGTTCCGCTTTTGATGGACCGCTTGGAGCTCGAGCGTATGTACGAGGTCGTCGCGGGTGGTATGTTTGAGGACGAGAACTAGGAGGGTGCCATGAACACCGAGGAAATTGCGCGCATCGTCGGCGATCAGCGCACTTACTTTAAAACGCACGCTACGTTTGATGTTGATGCCCGACGTCGCGCGCTCGTGAGTTTACGCGATGCGGTACGGGCGCACGAGGCCGATATTGCCCATGCACTCAAGACCGATTTGGGAAAGTCGCATGACGAGGCATATATGTGCGAGATCGGCACGTCGCTTTCCGAGATTCGTCATCAGATCGCTCACGTGGCTCGATGGAGTCGTCCGCGCCTGCGTCCGTGTGACCTTGCCAACGCCGTGAGTGTGTGCAAAACGCAAGCCGTGCCCTATGGCGTCACGCTCATCATGGCTCCGTGGAACTACCCGTTTTTGCTAACACTCGAGCCGCTCGCCGGCGCCCTTGCCGCGGGCAATACCGTGGTCATCAAGCCGAGTGCCTATGCTCCGGCATCGAGTGCGGTGCTCAAGCAAATCTGTGAAGAGGCATTTGATCCGTGCCTGGTGACGGTTGTCGAGGGCGGGCGCGCCGAAAACGAAGCGCTGCTCGATGAGTGCTGGGACAAGATCTTCTTTACCGGTAGCGTTTCGGTCGGCAAGCTCGTTATGGAGCGCGCGAGTAAAAACCTCACGCCCGTGACGCTTGAGCTGGGCGGCAAGAGCCCCTGCATCGTGGATGCGACGGCAAACTTGAAGGTCGCGGCACGGCGTATCGCCTTTGGCAAATGGCTCAACGTGGGGCAGACCTGCGTGGCGCCCGACTACCTGCTGGTCGATACGCGCGTGCACGACGAGCTGCTGGGCCTCATCAAGGAAGAGGTCCGCCGTATGTTTGGTGAGCATCCGCTCGATAACGAGGATTACGGGCATATCGTCAACGCCAAGCATTTTGCGCGCGTGCGCGGGCTGATCGATCCCGATAAGGTCGTGCTTGGAGGCACCGCGCGGGAGACTTCGCTGAAGATCGAGCCGACAATTTTGGACGGCGTGACCCCCGATGACGCCGTGATGCAGGAGGAGATCTTCGGTCCCATCTTGCCGGTGCTGACGTTTGAGAGCCTAGACGAGGCCGAAGCGTTTATTACGGATCGTCCGACGCCGCTGGCCCTGTATATCTTTAGTCAGGATCGCGCAGTTCAGCAGCGCTTCGTGCGTTACGTGCCCTTTGGCGGTGGCTGTGTCAACGACACGATCATGCACTTGGCTACGAGCCATATGGGCTTTGGCGGCATGGGCGCGAGCGGTATGGGGCAGTACCATGGACGCGAGAGCTTCGATACGTTTAGCCACAAGAAGAGTATCGTGAACAAGGCAACTTGGCTGGACGTGCCGTTTCGGTATGCGCCCTACGCAAGCTGGAAGCACAAGTTCGTGCGCATGTTTGTGCATTAGAATCAGATGGTGTAGCGACAAACGGTCGAAAAGGCGCGGGTGGGGCGAATTTGTGTCCGCGCGAGTTCGTAGACTTCTCTGTAAGGTTAAACGCCGGTTTATCCGGCCGTTAGAGGAGCTGCCATGTACGAGCCTTCACGTGTTCTTCTGTCATTTCACATTGCAGGATTTCAGTATGCCGATGGCGCCTTGGTCTTGGGCGATCTTAAAGCGGGCGATAAGCTGACGCTGTGTGCCGAGCGCGATAATCCCCATGACCCTGAGGCGGTTGCGATTTATTACGGCAACACCAAGCTTGGCTATGTTCCGGGAAACGAGGTCGGCCCACTGTCCTTGATGATGTATTACGGCCACGAGGACGTATTTGAGGCCCGCGTGCAACAGGTTGCTCCCGAGCGCAGCCCGTGGCACCAGGTGCGCGTTGGCCTCTATGTGGTGGATGCTCGCTAGTCGGCAAGGGAGGCGGCCATGTTTGATGACGACGACCAGTTCGATCTGACAGACGATCCGTTTGAGTGGGATCTGCTACTCGACGACGATGAGTTGGAGCAGGATCGTAAGAAACGGCAGGACAAGAAAACTCAGAGTGACGCTTCGAAAAAGCAAGACAAACGCCGCCGCGGACTGTTCGGCGGGCTCTTTGGATAACCGCCGCATCGCTGCGTCTGTATACTTAGCACGAGTTGAACACGTTGCGAAATGAGGACACAGACGATGATGTGGTTTACCGCCGACTTGCACCTGGGCGATACGAATATCTTGCACGACATGGACCGGCCGTTTGGCTCGGTCGAGGAGATGAACCGCAAGGTCATCGATGCCATCAATGAGTGCGTGGCTGCGGATGACCGTCTCTACATCCTGGGAGACTTTACCTATCGTTTGCCCCTGGCGGAGGCGGTGCGCCTGCGCGAGCGTATCGAATGCCAGAACGTGACGCTCATCCGCGGTAACCATGACGGCGACTGGGAAGATTCCGACGTACCGCAGATTTGGGAAGACGTGCGCGATTACCTGGAGATTGCTCCCGGCTATGCCAAGGGCCATCGCCTGGTGTTGAGCCACTATCCCATGCTTAGCTGGAATGGCAAGGCGCGTGGCGCCATCATGCTACACGGGCATATTCACAGCAGAGGAGACCGTACCAACGCGCGCAACCGCGATCGCGAGCGCCCTATCTTTCGCTACGATGTCGGTCTCGATGCCAACGAGTACAAGCCCGTAAGCCGCGATCAGTTTCTTAGCTTCTTTGGGTTATAGGGCGCCAGAACCACCACAAAGGGGACAGGCACCTTTGTGGTGGTTCTGGCGCCGTTGCCATTATGGCGGCGGCGCCTTTTTTGTCCGCGTGGCGCGGTAGAGTGTAGCCGGTTGAAATTTGCGTCCATCGAGGAGCTGCTATGAACGAGATCAAGTGCCCGCATTGCGGCGAAGTTTTTAAGGTCGATGCGTCCGGCTATGCGGATATCGTCAAGCAAGTGCGCGATGCCGAGTTCTCGCGCGATCTTGATGAGCGCGTAGCGGCGGCTCGACGCGAGGGCGAGCAGGCGCTGGAGCTTGAGCGTTCGCGTTCGGCGTCTGCCCTGCGGGAGGCGGAGTCTCAACGCGACGCTCAGCTTGTCGAGCAGAAGAACGCTGCGGCGCAGGAGTTGGCACAAGAGGTTGCCAAGCGCGATGCCGAGCTTGCTGAGCTGCGCGCCAAGCTCGAGGGCGCTGCCGCAGAGCGCGAGAGCGCAAGTCAGCGTGCGGCGGTTGAGGCCCGCGCCGATGCTCAAAAGGAGAATGCCGAGCTGCAGCGCGAGATCGACAACCTGCGTGCGCAGCTGGGGCGCAAGGATGACGAAGCCAAACTCGCCGAGGCGGCGGTGCGCAATGCCGCTCAAAACGACCTGTCCGCCCGCGACGCTCAGATTGCCGAGCTGCAGGCCAGGCTCGCCGCGGCGGACAAGGCCCAGGAGATGGCGCTTGCCGCTGCCGCGGCAGAGTCGCAGCGTGAGCTCGATGCCGCTCGCAGCGAGGCCGAGCGCGCGCTTACTGACTATCGCGCGAAGGTGCAAGAGAAGTTTTCCGCCGCAAAGGCTCAGTCCGAGCAAGAGGCCGAGGGCCTGCGTGCCCAGCTGCGTGAGCAGGAACTGATGGCAAAAATGAACCTGTCAGAGGCGGTCGCCGCGGCGGAGCGAGAGCGCGATGAGGCACGTGCCAAGCTGACGAGCGAGCTGGCGGTGCGCGATTCTCGCGAGGAGCAAGCCAAGGCGGCACACGAGCTCGAGCTCGCGCAGGCCAAGCGCGCGAGCGATGACCTGATTCGCTACAAGGATGAAGAGATTGAGCGCCTTAAGGACATGAAGGTCCGCCTGTCCACCAAGATGGTGGGCGAGTCGCTCGAGCAGCACTGCGAGACCGAGTTCAACCGTCTGCGCATGACGGCGTTTCCCAACGCGTACTTCGAGAAAGATAACGATGCGTCCGAGGGTACCAAGGGCGACTTTATCTTCCGCGAGTGCGATGCAAGCGGTAACGAGGTCATTTCGATTATGTTCGAGATGAAAAACGAGAACGACGAGACCACGACCAAGCATAAAAACGAGGACTTCTTTAAGAAACTCGACCACGATCGCCGCCAAAAAGGCTGTGAGTACGCGGTGCTCTGCACGCTGCTCGAGCCCGAGAGCGAGCTCTATAACGCAGGGATAGTCGACGTGAGCTATCGCTACGAGAAGATGTACGTGATTCGCCCGCAGTTTTTCATTCCCATGATTACGCTTCTTCGCAACGCCGCCATGGGTTCGCTGCGCTATAAGCAGGAACTGGCGGAGTACAAACAGCAGAATATCGACGTCACGAACTTCGAAGCCAAGATGGAAAAGTTCAAGAATGATTTCGGTCGCAACTACGAGATCGCGAGCCGCAAGTTCCAAACGGCGATCGATGAGATCGACAAGACGATTAGCCATCTGCAGAAAACCAAGGAGGCGTTGCTGTCCTCCGAGAACAACCTGCGCCTAGCCAACAAGAAGGCCGACGATCTTACCATTCGCAAGCTCACGTGGGGCAACAAGACCATGAAGGCCGCGTTTGACGAGGCGCGCGGGGCTGCGACAGAGACAAACGATGAGCCCGCCGAGGCGGATTCGTATGAGGTCGAGGACGCCGAGTAGGGCATAGCGTATAGTGCAAAAGCGGGGCCGCTGGCGATATTGCCAACGGCCCCGTTTCGTTCCAGTATGTTCGGCTAGTCCTCGAGCAGGTCCTCGATAAAGCCGACGCGGTAGTTTTTGAAGATGACCTCGCCACCGTCTTGCGTGGCGTCCAGATCGACATCGCCCATGATGCCAAAGTCGTGGTCGCCGTTCTCGTCGGCAAAGATCTGGTGCACGTGCCATACGTGCGCGGTCTTCTCCTCGGACTCATCGATGGAAAACATCGCGGCGCTGCGGGCATCTCCGTCGGTGAGGATTTCCTCGTGCTGTTCGTGGTAGGCATCGAGCGCCTTTTGCCAGCGGATCTCGCTCATGCCCCAGTCGTCGTCGAGCTCGCCCAGGTCGCGAACGTGCTCGCGGGCGGCAAGGGTCACGCGGCGGAAGAGCGCATTGCGCACCAACAGCGTGCAGCCGCGGCGGTCCGCCACGACCTCGTCGATGCCCTGCGGCGGCGCGGCGTCGAGGGCTGCCGGGTTGCCGGCGTTCTCCCACTCGTCCACCAGGCTCGAGTCCACCGAGCGCACCACAAAGCCCAGCCACGAGATAATGTCGCGCAGGCGCTCGTCGCGCTTCTCGATGGGTACGGTGCGGTCGAGAGAACGGTAGGCCTCTGCCAGGTAGCGCAGCAAAATGCCCTCGGAACGGGCGATGCCGAGCTTTTGAATGTAGCCCTTAAAATCGCTCGCGCTTTCCAGCATATCGCGCAGAACGCTCTTGGGAGAGAGCTGGTAGTCGTTTGCCCAGGGCACTTCCTGGCAGTACTTGTCAAAGGCGGCGTCGAGCAAATCCTCGAGCGGCTTTTCGTACGTGACGTCTTGGATGCGTTCCAGACGCTCCTCATAGTCGACGCCGTCAGCCTTCATCTCGGCCATGGCGCGATCGCGTGCTGCGCGCTCCTGTGCACGCAGCACCTGCTTGGGATCCTCGAGTGTTGCCTCGACCATTGAGATTAGATCCATGGTATAGGTCTCGCTCTCGGGATCGAGCAGCTCCAACGCGGCAAGCAAGAACGGCGAGAGCGGCTGATCGAGCGCGAAGTCCTCGGGCAGATCGACCGTCAGCGCATAGTCGATGTCCGGCGCGGCGTCAGCTGGAGCGTCGGGCGCGGGCGGCACCTCGGTACGAACGACGACGCCGGAATCGATGAGCGTGGCGAAGATTTCGTCGGCGCGAACCTCGAGCTTAGCCTTTTCCTCG
Organism: uncultured Collinsella sp.; assembly: GCA_958445985.1. GTDB lineage: Bacteria > Actinomycetota > Coriobacteriia > Coriobacteriales > Coriobacteriaceae > Collinsella. The sequence continues at coordinate 127,513 of CAUCUN010000003.1, forward strand.
GGAGTCTGCAGGCTCGTCTCGATGAGGTCGTGTACGCGGGCTCGGGCATCGCCGCCCTGCTCGACCACGCTAATCACCATGGAGTGTGTGATGCGCAGGCGCGGCTTGAGCGTCTCGGGCTGCGTCTCGATCAGGCGCTCAAAGGTCTGCTTGTTCCAGGTGACAAAGCCCTCGGGGGCCTTCTTCTTTTTAATCTTGCGGAGCTTCTTGGGGTCGTCGCCCGCCTTGGCCATGAGCTTGGCGTTCTCGATCTCGTGCTCCGGGGCCTCGGCGATGACCATGCCCTCGGTATCGAAGCCCGAGCGGCCGGCGCGACCGGCAATCTGATGAAACTCGCGGGCGCGCAGACGACGCATCTTGTAGCCATCGAACTTGGTGAGCGCGGTGAGCACCACGGTGTGGATGGGTACGTTGATGCCGACGCCGAGCGTATCGGTGCCGCAGATGACGGGCAGCAGGCCCTGCTGCGCCAAGCGCTCGACCAGCAGGCGATAGCGCGGCAACATGCCAGCATGGTGCACGCCGACGCCGCATCCAAGCAGGCGCTTGAGAATCTTGCCAAAGGCCGTCGAGAAGCTCGTTCCCTTTGCCGCTTCCTTGATGGCCTCACGCTGCTCCTTGCTGGCGATGCCAAAATTGGCGAGCGACTGCGCCGTCGCAAGGGCGGCATCCTGGCTAAAGTGCACGATATAGAGCGGGGCCTCGCCGCGGCGCATGGCGAGCTCGACCGTGCCCTCGAGGGAGGTCGTCACATAGTCGTAGCTCAGCGGAACAGGACGCGGGGCGTCGACAACCAAGTCGCAAGCAGCGCCGGTGTGCTCCTCGAGTGAGGTGGCGATGGCAGTGACATCGCCGAGCGTGGCACTCATGAGCATAAACTGCGTATGGGGCAGGGTGAGCAGCGGCACCTGCCAGGCCCATCCGCGGTCGGGGTCGGCAAAGTAGTGGAACTCGTCCATGGCCACGCAGCCCACGTCGGCGTCCTCGCCCTCGCGGAGCGCATCGTTGGCAAGGATTTCGGCCGTGCAGCAGATGACGGGTGCCTTGGTGTTGATATGCGTGTCGCCGGTGATCATGCCGACGTTATCGCGGCCGAGTACCTGTACCAGGTCGAAGAACTTCTCGCTGACCAGAGCCTTGATAGGAGCCGTATAGTAGCAACGTTTGCCCTGCGCCATGCCCATAAAGAGCATGCCCAGCGCGACGAGCGATTTACCCGATCCGGTCGGTGTTCCCAAAATGACGTGATCGCCGGCAGCTAGGTCCATGAGGGCCTCTTCCTGGTGGTCCCACAGCTCAATACCGCGGTCGCTTGTCCATTCAAAGAAGCGTTCGAAGGCCTGATCGGGCGTGAGCCATGGTTCGGGCTCGCTACCATCCTCGGGCTCCCACCAGGTGGGGGAGAGCGCGCCGAGCGAGCCGAATTCGGCTTCGGTTCCCGTGCCGCCCGAGAATGAGCTGGCGGCCCCGGCGCCGGAGACGGTGCTGGTGGCGGTATCTGTCGTGGTCTGTGCCATGTGGTTGCTTTCTCTCGCGATTGTCCGCCAACTATTATGGCGTAGCGGCGGCGCGGGGTGCCAGCGCGCGAGAAAATGCAGGAAATGGGCGTTCTGCCCAGCCGTTTGGTGCAGTTGTCGGCTAAGTGAGTAGACTTTTTGCGATGTCGCGAGCACATGGCTTTTGCGCAAGGGCTCTATCTGCGGTTTTAGTTTTCGTTATGCGGGTTGTGCTTGGCTATTGCAAAAAAGTCTACTCACTTAGGCTTGAGGGTCGTTCGCCGGCGCCTATTCGCGCTTGTTTGCCGACGTCGCGACCATCAGAAGCCCCTAGGACTCTTGCGGCAGACGCTTCTTGCCCTTGCGGGCGCGGTTTTTAAAGTTCTCGACGGCCTCTTCCATGCCGAGGGGCACATAGGTAAGCTCATCGAGGTTATCGGGCAGGTAGCAGGCAAGGCTTTGCTCCTGCGCTCGGCCTGCTGCGAGTTGCTCTTCGGTAGGCTTCTCGCCGGGTGTGGCACAAATGCCGTAGACGACGGCACCCATCTCGCGCGTGCGGCACTCGTACTCGGTCTCGGGATGCTCGGGATGGTCGCGGCGCACGTCATCGCTTACCCAAAGTGTGTCGTAGCCCGCCGCGGCAAACTGCCCCAGGGCGTAGTCGCGCAACGGCTTGCTGTCGGTGCGCAGCGTGACGGTAGCGCCGGCTGCAAAGAGCGGGCGGTACAGCATTAGGTGGTCGACATGGACGAGTCGCTTTTTGGCGTACTTGGCCTTGGGCTGCGGCGTGGGAAAGTTGATGGTGATGGCATCGAGCTCGCCTGCGGCAAATAGCTGTGGCAGCGATGCGGCGCCTCGGGGCAGGACGAGTGCGTTGGATAGCTCCTGCTCGCAGATTTTCTGCGCGGCATAGGCAATGCAGATGGGCTCCTGGTCCATGCCGATAAAGAGGGTGTTTGGCTCGTGGCCCGCGCGCTCTACAAGGTACGTTCCCTTGCCGCAGCCCAGATCCAGATGAAGGTGTTCGAAGGGCTTGCTGCCAACTGGCGCGCAAGCCTCGCGCCAATCTCCGGCATAGATTTCGGGGTTCGTCTCAATCGCATCGGCGTAGCGCTCCAGGCGCTCCTCGAGCACAAAGTTCTTAGGCGTGCGAACGTGGACGGCTCCCATGAGGCTCCTTGGTCATAAGTATGGAACGTATAGCTGCGCGTTCCGTCAATGGGTTGAAAAAGGGGTGGGCATAGTTTGCCCGAAAGACGTGGTGCGGCTCGACGGCGAGTCGCCGATGCCTACAGGCGCTTGAGGATCACATAGCGGTTGAGATCGCCGCTGCGACCGTCGGCATGGAAGCGCTCGAGCTCGCGCACGGGGACCTCGCCGCTCTTGTAGAACGTACGCACGCCGCGCACCAGGTCGGTGATCTGCTGATCGTCAAAGTGATGGCAATAGCGGTAGGCGTGGCGGTCGTTTTGCCAGCCAATGAGGTGGTCACCGGCTTCAAACTGCGCGGAATCGTAACCCTCAAACGGCGGGGTGAGCTCGGCGCGGGCCTCGGCGCGAACAGCCTTGCGCGCCATGCGCTCGTCGTTCATAAACTCCCAAAAGCTGATGGCGATGATGCCGCCTGGGCGCGTCTGGCGCACCAGGGCGTCGAGCACGCGTACACGGTACTCGCACGACGGCACATGGTGCATAAAGCCAAAGCAGACCGAGATGTCGGCGAGCGGGGCGTCGAAAAGCGCGTCGGGCGTCTCGGCGGGGTTGAGCTTCATAAGGGCATCGAGCACGTCGAGTTCCTGGAAGTGCAGGTTGGGAATGCGCAGGGCGTGGCCACGTGCATCGATAGCCAAATCCTGGCACGAGTCGACGCCATAGAACTCAAACGGGCAGCTGGCATCTGCCGAGGGGTTTGCGCCGTCGACGCCCTTGGCGGCAAGTGCGCCGCCGGCGGCAAAGTTTTCGAATCGCATATTGCCGCAGGCGAGATCGAAGACGCGGACGGGATGCTCGATTGTGGCGACGTCGAGCTGTTCGAGCGCGATGTCCATGGTGCGCACCCAGCCGGGCCACGGGGCCTGGCGCGTATCGGAGAAGGAGGCGGAGTGCTCGCGATAGAACGTGTTGTTGAGCTGGATGAGCGATGAGGCGAAATCGCGGTTCACGGCGCGGAACTCCCTCCGTTGGCGGCGCGGAATTAACAGTACGACCATACTACCGTTAACGCCGCAACGGGGACAACCAAGCTACGGGTCATTGCTTTGTTTGGACACATTTCCGCAGCTCATATGTGCCCGCAACCGCCGGTTGCCAAAAATCTCACTAGAATAGGTGGCGTGCTTTTGGCGGTGGCGGATAGATTTTTAACTGTGCAAGGCGCCTTAAGAACAAAAACGGTCCGGCGGCACGGCTGGCATCACATAGGAGGAACCATGAATGTAGAAACTGCGCAGCGGCTCGCCGACCTTCGCCGCAGCAAGGGCTTTAGCCAAGAAGGGCTGGCGCGAAAGCTGGGGCTGTCGCGCCAGGCGGTTAGTAAATGGGAGCGTGCGGAGAGCTCGCCCGATACCGAGAACCTGATCTCGCTCGCCAAGCTCTATGGTGTGAGTCTGGACGAGCTGCTCAATCCGAGCGATGAGATTGAGGACGATATCGAGTTTGAGAACGAGGACCGCGCTCGTCAGCGCGAGGCCGAGGCGGCAGAGCGCGCCCGCACCCATGAGGCGGCGGCGCGCGCCACCGAGGCGGCAACGCAGGCAAGTGACGCGGCAGCCAAGGCGGCGCAGGCGGCAAGCTGGAGTGCGCAGGCTGCCAATGCGGCGACGGCTCAGGTGACGGGTGCCGGTGCGGCTGGTCCGACTCCGGTGAAGGGCCCGTTCCAGTCATTCCCGTATTGGGCCGTGTGCTGGCTGCTGTTCTTTTTACTGATGTTCCTGTTTGGTGCCGGCCCCTTTGCTGCGCTGATCTTCTTCACGATTCCCATCTATCACTGGGTGGCGCGTGCACTCGATGGCGATTGGGCGCGCGGGGATATTCAGGTTGGTCCGGCACCGGTGGCGGTCAGGGCCCAGGGGAAGGATACTTCTGCGGAACCTGATGCTGACGTGGCTACCGCGGCCACCGCTGAGCCATGTGCCAAAGAAGGTGACGAATGATGAAGCTTTCGCATGAATCCAAGCTGCGCCTGGGCGTCGGCATCGGAGCGTTTGTACTGATTATCGGGCTTGTTTTTGGCGTTTCGCGGACTTTGATTCATTTTGATGGCCCGTGGGATCTCGACGATGTTATACCCGGCTTGTCCGGTATGGACGATGTGGTTGATGACGACGATTTTATGAACGATGGCGGTAACTATTCCGCTCGGCCTCAGCAGCTTTCGTGTACGACCTTTGATGCCGATGAGTTTCGCTACCTCGATTTCGATATCGATGCGGCTACGGTGGACGTCAAGGTTATTGATGGTAACAAGGCTCGCGTTATCGAGCGGGGACGCGTTGCCAATGGTATGGATGCCTCCAAGGCCGCGACGCAGAACATCGCATCCGTCGAGGACTCGACGCTCAAGGTTTCCCAGTTTGGAAGTGATGACGGTAAGGCAATCGATCGCTCAGTTACGGTCGAGCTGCCGCGCCGTGTTGCCGAACATCTGAAGGGAGTCAACGCGCACGTGGGCTCGGGTGATCTGCAGATTGCCGGTGTCACCTGTGATGGTTTCGACCTTTTCCTGGGTGCGGGAGATGTAGAGTTTGCGGGCAGCGTGACTGATTCGCTCAGTGCTGAGGTCGGTTCGGGCGATGTGACGTTCGAGCTCTACCAGGCCCCCGCGAAGTCGATGGACGTGAGTGTGGGCTCGGGCGATGTGGAGATGATGGTTCCGAACTCGACGGGCTTTAAGGCGAGCCTTACCTTGGGCAGCGGCGACTTCGAGAGCGATTTCCTTCCGCTTGGCTACGACGGCGAGACCATTTTGAATCTTGAATTCGATAACGGCGATAAGTCTGCTACGTATCGTTTTGAGGTCGGTTCGGGCGACATGTCATTTGATTCAGAGTGACGGGCGGTTATCGAAGACTTATATACCATAGCTGCGCTGTTTGATGGAGGCGCCGGAGCCGTGACGGGCTCCGGCGCCTTTGCCTTTACAATGGGGTCATGGAACAGATTATCTTGAACATACTCGAGGCTCTGCGTCGCGGCGAGACCGTGGACGACAAAGCGCTCGTCAAACTGATACATGCCGAGGCGCGCCGTGAGGGTGCCGACAAACGCGATTTGGCCAAGCGCCGTCTGCTGCCGTTCTACCAGCGGGTAAAACGTGAGGAGCCGGCTCGTTGGGCTGGGTGGAATGTCGATGCCGAGCTGGAACGTCGACTGCTGCAGGTGCTGCGTATGAAGCCTCGTCGCACGGCTTCGGGCGTGGCGACCATTACCGTTATCACCAAGCCCTGGCCATGCTCGGGCGATTGCCTGTTTTGTCCCAACGATCTGCGCATGCCCAAAAGCTACCTGCACGCCGAGCCGGCGTGCGCCCGTGCGGAGCAAAATTGCTTTGACCCGTATCTGCAGGTGAGCGCTCGCCTGACCGCGCTTTCGCAGATGGGGCATGCGACCGATAAGATCGAGCTCATTGTGCTTGGCGGTACCTGGAGCGACTATCCGGAAGGCTATCAGACATGGTTTATGTCGGAGCTTTTCCGTGCACTCAATGACGATGCCGTCGCCGGCGTGACGGCCAACCCCATGTTGGCACGTCCGGGCATCAGCCGTGCCGAGGCGGGGCGTCTGCTCGATGACGCTCCCGCCGATGCCCTGCCGCCTGTGGTAGCAGAGCGCCGTGAGCGCTATCGGGCCGCCGGCATTGCGACAGACGAGGTCGAGCTTGCTGCCGGCGTTGCCGACGAGCAGGGGCGTGTGGATGCTGCCGTGGGCGGCTATAACCGTGCGGTGCGTCGTCTGTACGGTCCCGGTACGCCGTGGGGCGAGGTCACTGAGTGGCAGACGGCAACGATGGAGGAGCTTGAGCGTCAGCAGCGCATCAACGAGACGGCGAAGCATCGCGTGGTGGGGCTCGTTATCGAGACGCGCCCCGATGCCGTGACGCCCCAGGCGCTCACGCTTATCCGCCGCCTGGGTTGCACCAAGATTCAGATGGGCATCCAGAGCCTCAACCAGCACCTGCTCGATATCAACGAGCGTCGCATTTCGGTGGCTCAGATCGAGCGGGCGTTTTCGCTTGCGCGTCTGTTTGGCTTTAAGATCCACGCGCATTTTATGCTCAACTTGCTGGGCGCCACGCCCGAGGGGGACAAGCGCGACTACGAGCGCTTTATGACCGAGGGGGCCTTTATGCCCGACGAGGTCAAGGTCTACCCGTGCGCGCTCATCGAGGGCTCGCGTCTGGTGGGCCGCTATGAGAGCGGCGAGTGGCGCCCCTATACCGAGGAAGAACTGCTCGATGTGCTGGCCGACGACATCGTGGTGACGCCGGCGTTCTGCCGCATCAGCCGCATGATCCGCGACTTTAGCTCCGACGACATCATGGTGGGCAACAAGAAGCCCAACCTGCGTCAGCTCGTTGAGAACCGCCTGGCTGCTCGGGGTGACGGTGCGACGGTGCGCGAGATTCGCTATCGCGAGATCAGTACCGCGGGTGCCGACCTGGATGAACTGTCTCTTGATGAGGTCGCTTACGAGACGCCGGTGACGCGTGAACGCTTTTTGCAGTGGGTGACGCCCGAAGGCAAGATCGCCGGCTTTTTGCGTCTGTCGCTGCCCGTTCGCGCTTTTGTTGCCGCACATGCGGACGAGTTGCCGACGATGCCGGACGAGGCGATGATTCGCGAGGTACACGTGTATGGCATGGCGGCGCGCGTGGGGGATCAAGGCCAGGCAGCCCAGCACCATGGATTGGGACGGTCGCTGGTGGAGCGTGCGTGCCATATTGCTCGGGACGCGGGCTATGCGCGCATCAACGTGATCAGCGCGATTGGTACGCGCGAGTACTATCGCCATTTGGGTTTTTACAATCATGGACTCTATCTGCAAAAGGAGCTCTAGATGAACAAGCCGAGTGTTTCTGCCGGCGTCGTTGCCGGCGTTGCTCTGGGAGCCGCGGCGCTTGGTGCGGCCGCCGTCGCTGTTCGTGCTGCCTGTCTGCAGGTTGCGCGAACCCGCAATGGGTTGGCGCGTGTGAAGCGCGTGCACGACGAGGGCGGCGACGAAGTCCGCGTATTGGTACAAGGCGGCGTCTACCAAAGTGCAAGCTACGTTGGCGAGCGTTGGGCGGAGCCCGTCTTTACGTACTATCGTTCGTTTGACGACGTGTTTGAGGCCGAGGATGCGATGCGCGACGCTTACGGTCACGGTATCGACCGCATGCTTATGCTGGGCGGCGGCGGGTTTGCCTATCCCAAGTTCGCGCTGATGTCGCACGAGGACTTGTGCATGGACGTTATCGAGTATGACGGAGAGATTACGCGCCTAGCGCGCCGCTGGTTCTACCTGGACGAGCTGGAGCGTGCGGTGGGCGACCGCTTGCGGGTGATTACCGCTGAGGCTCGCTCGTATTTGGGTGTGACGAGCGTGGGCCATCGTCGCTACGACGTGGTCGTGAGCGATTGCTTTGGCGGTGTCGAGCCCGTACGCGAGCTGGCGACGGTTGAGGCGTTGCGTTTGGTGCGAGGCAGCCTGAACCCCGGGGGTATCTACGTTGCCAATATCGTGAGCGCAAACGAGGGGAGCGACGTAACGTTCCTGCGCGATTGCGCCGCCACGGCGCTCGAGGTGTTCGCCCACGCCTGGGTGGTCCCATGTGGCGATGCAGAGTTCGGCGGCGAGGAGAATTATCTGCTCATCGCCAGCGACGGCGACTACGCCTTTGCCGAAGCTGTGCCCTTCGACACCGACTTCCTCGGCACCGTCCTTCACGACAAGTAAGTCTCCCCGTCCCAAAAAGGACTGGTCTTAGGCGTGGTCGCGCCAGCTGAGGACGCGCTGCTTCATGCCCTCGATGTCGAGCACGCCTTCGGCGAAGCCTTTGCGCACGAGCTCTTCGGGAACAAACTCGTCGTAGCGGTCAAAATAAGGCACCTCGCCGGGATAGACGAGCTCGATGGGATCGAAGTCTTTCTCGGCCTCGGCGGCGAGCACCTCAAAGAAAGTCTCCTCGTCGGCCTTCATTTTAAACTGCATAAAGTACGGGCGTGACGGGTCGAGTCCGCGAAGGCCCAGCTCCGCGGCACATTTAATCTTGAGCATGCGCTCGAGTGCCAAAAAGGCGTAGCTGCCCAACCAGGGGAAGAGCACCCAGGTGTCGCCACCCAGGTTGATGAGCGGCTTAGTTCCCGCGCCCGAAATCTCGGCCGTATGGCGAGCCTGCGCCAGACGGGCCCGCGCGTTACCCATCAGGTACGGATACGCCGCGTGCTCGTTGAGCGCCTTGCGCATACGCTCGAGTACGTGTGTATTGATGTCACCGGGGCAGTCGCCAAAGTATGCCGGCACACGACCTTTGACTTGCGTGGCAAAGACGGTGTGTCGCTTCCAGTCCACTTCCTCGACAATCCAGCAGTGTCCGGCGATGGCGATGCGCTCGCCGGGCGGTGGCGGATTGACGATCGTGCCCAACTCGGCCGACTCGCTGCGAACGGTGAACTCCTCGTTTTCCTGGAATACGGCGTAGAACTTAAAGTTGTTGATGATGCGCTCGCCCGCGAGACCCACGATGAGCCCGCCACCTTCGGTGACCTGGATATGGTCGATCTTAATGAGGTGGCGTAGCAGCACACGGTAATCGTCTGCCGAGACACGGTGGAAATAGCTGAGCGTGAGCACGCGCTGGGCAAGTTCGGCCGGCGTGAGCTCTCCGGTGCTGGCAAGCGTCGACATGGTCTGGTGATAGAGCAGACTGTAGGGGAGTCGATCGAGCTCAGGCGGCTCGACCCACTTTTCCTCGCGATAGAGTTGTACGAGCGCGATGCCTTGCAGGAGCTTCCACGGGATGGTCTCGGGCATCATCGTGCGCGGCTCGGGCTCTTCCTCGCGCATGACGAACCACATCTCGGGCGGAAGATCGCGGCGCCCCGTGCGGCCCATTCGCTGCAAAAAAGAGCTGACGGTAAACGGCGCGTCGATCTGAAACGCACGCTCCAGACGGCCGATATCGATACCGAGCTCCAGCGTAGAGGTGGTGACGGTCGTTTGTGCCTGTTCCTCGTCGCGCATGAGCTCTTCTGCCGTCTCGCGCAGCGATGCCGAAAGATTGCCGTGGTGGATGAGAAAGCGGTCGGGCTCGTGCCGGCTCTCACAGTAGCAACGCAGCATGGAGCATACGGCCTCTGCCTCTTCGCGCGAGTTGGCAAAGACCAGGCACTTGCGGCCGCGGGTGTGTTCGAAGATATAGCCCATGCCGGGGTCGGCGTTGTCTGGTGCTGTGTCGGTGGGGCTGAGAAGCGCCTGCTCGGTCGCTCGCGGGATGTCGACTTCGCCCTCGGGGGCCGAGGAAGTTTGGCGGTCCTTGGGAGTGGCCTTGCCCCGTGCCCGCTCACGACGTTGACGGCGCTCCTCTTGTGTGAGCTGTCCGCTGTGACGCATGTCTTGGGCGCCGGCGGGCAGTGCCGCGGATGCCGCCGCCTCGATGCGCTCGCACGCAAGCACTTCGGCCTCTTGAGGACCTGTGCCCATGAATCCCCGTTGCCGTGCCTGGGGGCCCGAGTTGTAGAAGTGCTCCATGGAGATGCGCCACACGCGGCGCGGCTCTTCAAAGCGTGGGATAACGCAGTCGCGCCCCGTTCCCTGTGAGAGAAAGGCACCCGTGCGCTCGGGGTCGCCGATGGTGGCCGAAAGGCCAATGCGTCGAGGTTGCACGCCGGCCATGCGCGAGAGTCGCTCGATAAGGCAGAGCGTCTGCCCGCCACGGTCGCCGCGCATGAGCGAGTGGACCTCATCGATGACCACATAGCGCAGGTCGCAAAACATGCGCGGGATCGCCATGTGCTTATGGATTAAGAGCGCCTCGAGTGACTCGGGCGTAATCTGCAAGATGCCGTTCGGTTTTTTGATGAGCTTAGCCTTGTGCGACTGCGAGACATCGCCATGCCAGTGCCAGACAGGGATATCGGCCTCTTCGCACAGGTCATTGAGACGGACGAACTGATCATTGATGAGTGCCTTGAGGGGGCCAATGTAGAGGGCACCAACGCTTGCGGGCGGGTTCTCCCAAAACTCGGTCAGGATGGGAAAGAAGGCCGCTTCGGTTTTGCCGGAAGCTGTGGATGCCGTTAGGAGCACATTGTCTTGTGTGTTAAAGATGGCGTCTGCCGCCGCAACCTGGATAGAGCGCAGGCTCTCCCAATCGTGGGAGTAGATGAAGTCTTGGATAAACGGGGCGTAGCGGTCAAAGGCGTTCACGGGGCCTCCTCTCAAAAACGAATCTCTCAACGCGGCTGGCAACGGCTTGCTGCATTACAGTCTCAACGTTCGCCCAGATAAAACCTGCCAAAATAAACCTGTCCCTTTTTGGCAGGTTAGATGGTGAATTCGGCGAAGTTACGGTCGCCGCCTGCGGTGCCGGTGTCGCCTGTTGCTGCTGCCGGCACCAGCGCGTCGCCGCCGACGCTTTGCAGCAGCTCGGCTACGTTGGCGTCGGGGTTCTGGCATAGGATGTCGAGCAGCTCGATAAAGTCGCGAATGACTTCGCGCGGCGTCAGATGTGTGTCGGCTCCCACACGACCGAACTCGATCTTGAGGAAGTCCACCAAGTCGTTCTCGGTAAGCGTGGGCGTCCAGCCAAAGTAGCCGGCGTGAATTTGCATGAGTTTTTCGATCAGCACCAGCAGCTCCTCGTAGGTGAGTGGCTGCAGACGGATGATGGGCGCGAGCATGTCCTTAAGGTCCTCGCGTGCAAAGCGGCCTTGAGCGAGTCGGCTGCGCAGGGCCTCGTAGGAGAACACGCCGCGGCGGCGGTCTTCGATGGAGGTTGGCGTGCCGCCCATGATCATGCCCAGGTACTGCGCCTTGCCCTGGAGTGTGTCGTTGTACATGGTCAGGATCTTCTCGTAGTTGTACTGGCGCGTGATCGCGTTGGGAATCTTATACAGATTCACGAGCTCGTCGATGAGCACCAACATACCCTTGTAGCCGCTGCAGACCAAAAAACGCGCGATGAGCTTAACGTAGTCGTACCAGTCGTCATCGCTGATGATGGTCGAGGAGCCCAGCTCGGCGCGAGCCTCGCTCTTGGTACGGTATTCGCCGCGGATCCATTTGGTCACGCGGCTCATGGCTTCTTCGTCGCCCTCGGATACGGCCGTGCGATAGCGGCGGAGCATGCGGGTGAAGTCGAAGCCGTGGACCATTTCCTCGAGCGGGGCCAGTTGGGCATTGACGACCGACTCGTCGACGTCGGCGTACGAGGCGACCCAGCGATCAAGAATAAGGTTGAGCGCACCGCCCTCGGGGCGCGTCTTGGTCGATATATTGCGTATGAGCTCGCGGTAGGTGGCAAGGCCCTGCCCCTGCCCGCCCTGCAGACGGCGCTCGGGGGATAAGTCTGCATCGGCGACGACGAATCCCTCACCCATGGCGTGCGTGCGGATGGTCTGGAGCAAAAAGCTCTTGCCGGCGCCGTAACGACCGACCAGAAAGCGGAAGCTCGCACCACCGTCGGCGATGAGACTCAGATCGGTGAGCAGGGCGCGGATCTCGACCTCGCGCCCTACGGTAATGTAGGGAAGGCCGATGCGCGGGACCACGCCGCCCTTGAGCGAGTTGAGAATGACGGCAGCGACGCGCTTGGGCACGCGGGGTGCTGCGGATGCGGTATCACTCATGGTCTAGGTATCCTCTCACGTCTGCTTCGTAGTCCTCAATAATCTGCGGCCCTGCCGCGCTAAATTCAATTACGGTGTCGCCCACCAGGTCAAAGAGCGCCTCGTTGATGGTATCGACGAGCATGTCCTCGCTCTGTCCCGAGTGCGCCACTGCCGATTCCGCCTGTACTGCGTTGTGCTCGAGCAGTGCGCTGAGATAGGCGTTTGCGGCAGGCGCGAGTTCGTTTGTGGCGTCAGCGGGCGCAGCAGCTGCGAACGCGGGCGTCGGCGCAAGAAGCGGTGCCACGACACCAAACTGTTCGGTGGATATGGTCGGCTCGTCGGTCAAGTCCTGCCGAATGGGTGTCACGACCGCCTCGACAATCGCGTCGGCTACGGGCTCGGCTTCCGGTTGCCCTGAGCCCGCTGCCTCGGCTTCTGCGGATGCGTCGCCCTCGCGCTCTTCGTCGATCAAAAGCGCTTCGCGCGTTTGCGCAGCGGCGCTCCGAATGTGCCCCAGCTGACTCAGATCGATATCGATCTTGACGGGCTGGTGTGCGGCGTCCCACGAAAGCCATGCCACAATCTCGTCATCGATAATCTTGGCCAGATATTTGGGGACCTTTTCTTCCTTAAGGGGATGGGCGGGGTCCAGCGCCAGGCGCAGGCGTTGGTCGCAGGCGCGCATCATTTCACCGAGCTTGCTGCTCTTTTGCCTACTACCGTGGATACGCATGCATTCCCAAAAGCCGTTTTGGCAACGGTAGATATGGATAGGATCCAGGCGGTATTCGCAGTCCTCGTGGCGCTCGGGCGCAAAGAATACGGCCGAGGCAAACATGGTGTAGGGCATGGCCGTCTCCTCCCCAAATAAACTCGCCACGATGCCGGTCTTTCGGTGCGTGTCATAGTAGCGCGCCATACGGACATACACGGCGCATGCCACGTGGCGCAGATCGCGGTGGTGGCTGCGGTCGAGCCGCGAGTTACTTAGGTTGTACGTGGAGAGTGCGTCGATGGCAGCCATGAGTCGCTCCTCGCGCACCTCATCGGGCGGAAGGGGGAGCGTGGGCTCGGAGGTTTTGCGACGCTTAGGGGTCTGGCCGGACGGTGCCGGTGCTGGGACAAGGTCTCGCGCCGCGCGTCGCAGCTCGATAAGGGCGTTATCGAACATGACGGTTTTAGAGTCACGAAGCAGCTTGGGGTCGAGCCCGTGGAATACGGCGTAATCCTGCAGCCACACGCGTGCAAATCGGTCGATGCCGGGCTCGAAGGCGCGATAGACATCCCAAAAAGCCTTGATCTTGTTAAAACCATCGAGCGGGTCATCTACGCCAATGCTGCAAATCAGCTCATAGAGATACAGAAAGGCAAAGGACGTAGACGTTTCCTCGACGGTTCCGCGGCGCACTTGGGCACGCCAGGTAAAGTAGCCGCGCAACTGCCGGTCGCTCATGGCGTTGTAGGTGGGAAAGTACGACTTAAAGGTGCCGTTGTAGGGACAGTCGTCCTCAAAGTCGGCCATCAGCAAGCCTTGGCGGTAGAAAAGCTCGGCCTCCGATAGCCAGCGGCCCGCGCCGCCCTTGGGGTCATCCTGCCAGCGCGATATCTCGCGCATCTTGCGGTATTGGTCGGGGAGGAAATTCTGCATCTGTCGGCCGGTTTTGAGAATCGGCTCGTCTGCGTAGATTTCGTTTGAGAAGCGGGCGGACTGATGGGTCCGGGCCTCGGCCATAATGCGCTCGATGAGCATCTTGATGTCCTGGTCGGCCACCGCTTCTCCTCTCCTAACGCAGCTTCGGTGACCTCATATCATAGCACAGCATCAAACAGGTGTTCGAGATACTGCTGCGTAGATAGATTTAGAACAGGAGGGCGTAGATGACGGCGATGACGACGGAGGGGAGCATATTGGCCGTGCGGAAGGTCTGAGGACGGATGAGGTTGACGCCGACGCAGAAGATGAGCATGGAGCCTACGAGCGAAAGGCTGTCGAGGGCTGCCGTAGTCATGATGGGGGAGAGTGCGCCGGCAAACAGCGTGATCGTCCCCTGGAACACGGCGACGGGCAGGGCGGAGAAAATGCAGCCGCGGCCAAGCGACGCCGTCATGGTGCAGACGATGATGCAGTCCAGCGCGCCCTTGAGGGCAAGCGTGGACCAGTCGCCGAGCAGGCCGTCCTGGATCGATCCCACAATGGCCATAGCGCCGATACACACGGTGAGTGAAGTCGAGACAAAAGCGTTGGTGAACTCGTTATCGCCCTCGCTGCCGGTTTTACGCTTGAGCCATTCGCCAAGGTTCTCGATGGCGGCTTCCAAGTTGACGGCCTCGCCGATGAGCGAACCGAGCGCAAATGAGACGATGAGCATGGTGGTACCGGTGGTCGCTAGCGCCTTTCCATCGATGATGAGCATCTTTTGCATGGTGCCGCCCAGGCCGATAAACAGGACGCACAGCCCCGATGCTTTCATGAGCGTGTCTTGGATGCGCGGTGTAATGAAGCGGCCGCCCGCTAATCCTAAAAGACCGCCCGCAACTAAAAGCACAACGTTGATGATTGTTCCCAAGCCCGGCATGAGCCCTCCTGTATTGATGCCAACGTGGCAATCGTAGCAGAGTGGAATGCGAGGTACATCGCGACTCATCTAATACGTTATATAAGTGGTATTACCAACGACGAGCAGCATTTAAGCCTCAGGTGGTTGTCGGGACATAGGGATAGTATTCAAAGCGCAGTGTCATAAGCCGCTGCGGGAATTCAATAGCCGCGGCGATGATATTGGCATCGCGGGCGCGATCAAACCCTTCGAGCTCGATCTGGTACGAGACGTCTTCCATAATGTCCAGACGTCGCCAAGCTAGAAGTGTGTCGCCATCGAATTCCAGGGTCTTGCCTCCGTCTGGAGCAACGGCGTATAGACGCAGCTTGGCGGTGGTTGCAGGGTCGACAACCGTGACCTTTTTAATTTCGTTTCGAGTATTCTTGGCGCCCAACAAGGTGAGCAGTGTTGGGGCCACGACCTCGCCCGATGGCAAAAAGACGACTTCGATGGATTCAGGAAATGCGATGATAGCCGACTTGCGGACGGGCTGATTGGCGGCGGCAACTTCGATGTTCGCAGCGTCGATGACCTCCGTGTGGTCGAGCGCGGCAAGCACGCAGCAGTTACCTTCATCGATCTCTTGAGGATCAGCAAGCCCCAGGCTGTCCGCGAGCTCGGGATCGTTTGGATCGGCAGCGGGCTCATTCGGTGCTTCGAAAGAAGCTGGGACGCCGTTTGTCGGCGACGGCGTGTCGCCCGCACCTGCTTCTTTGACCGCGCTCTCCTCTTGTATGGTTGCGTTGATGGGTTCGTCGTTTGGGGGGAGCGTCTTGGCGTCAAGCGCGGAGGGGAGAATTCCGATGGCTCCGGATCCGTTCCACTCCATTTCGAGAAGCGCCGGGTCGGCAAGAATGCATTGCCTGCTTTGCGCGTGGGCATCGATTTCAATAGGGCCTGCCTCTATCCCTCGTGTAAGGCTGAGTGATCCGGCTGGCTTCTCGAAATGAGCGTCTGTGTCTTTGGTGCTGACGGCGTAGAACAGCAGGGACGCTTCTCCCGCCGCGATAACATCGGTGCCGGCTTTGGTCAGCCGCAACGATGCCGTGAATGAGAGGGTGGGCTGCGCATCGTCTGCATTCGCGGCGGCGCAGCCCAGACATATACCGCCTCCTTTCTCGAAAAACGCACCGTCGAAGGCGACCTTCGCTCCGTTCGCCGAGTCATCGACCGAAGCGATGTCGATGCGCAGCTCTAAATTGCATGGATCGCCATCTGCATCGAGCACAACCGAGCGCCACGTGCAGACGGCGCACCCCGCCTGGGAGCCGTTTGCCTTGTTCGAACGCTTGATATCCACGACTATCGAGCCGTCCGTATTACGACGAAGGCATCCCGAGGTTGAGATCACGGCCTGTGCGATCGAAAAACGCTCGCACGCAATGGCGCTCGACGGATTTGGTGCGGAACTTAGGGCTACTGGTAAGGAGTCTGCCATGACGGGAGTCGCCCAAGCGGCGACAGGCGTTCCGGTTGCGAGCGCGCCGCAGAGTGCGACGACGGGCAAAAGGTTCTTCGATGCCATGGGGTCTCCTTAGCTAATTTAGTGCGGCCTGTCCGTGTTTTGTTTCTGGCTGCGTTTGATGTGCAGACCGAGGCCGGCGGTTCCCGCGCCTGCTGCTGTGGCGCCTGCTGCCAAGAGCCATCGTCTGTCGCCTGTCTGCGCCAACGGTTCCTCGCGGTCGCCGCGGTCGAGCTCCGAGAGGTCGACCGTCACTTGCGTGGCGGCCTGCGCCTGTTCTTGCTGGGCAAAGGCCATGGCTGGCCCAAACGCTAGGATGCTGACGGCGGCGGCCAGGGCGACGGCCTTATGCCGTGTGCGCACCGGGCTCGACCGTCCAGGTGATCGTCGCAACCTGATCGCCTTCGCCGGTTACGCGGAAGATGTCGCGCGTGACGCGGGCGACGTTTCCGCTTGTCTTGAGCTTGATTTTGTCCGTGCCGCCGGCAATGCCCTGGTAGCCCATGTCGAAGGCTGCATTCTTGGAAAGATCGAGGCCCGTCCCTTGCGCGGCGGCGCTGGCGTTCTGGAGCGCGCCGTCGGGGCCGACCTTAAAGTCGATGGAGTTCTGCGCGGTTCCGGCCTTGGCGTCGGCGGCAATGGTCCAGGTGTTCATGGCGTCGATCTTCATGTTGGTGACATGGATGCCGTAGGCCGAATGATTGTCGATGGTGGTCGCGTCTTCTGAGGGGCCCTGAAGCGTGCCGTCGGCCTTGGCGACGAAGGGAATAACCGTCGGAACTTTGAACTCAACGTTGTCGATCTCGGTCCTGACCATTACCTTCGTGGTTCCAACGCGCCCGGCTGCCATAGCTGGCGTCGGGGCGGCGCCCATTGCGAGCGCGAGCGCGAGCCCTGTGCCCACGACGAGCGCTCTGACTCCGTTCATGTTCCTGGTGATGTCCATGGTCGTTCCTTTCTATTCGCCGCGGGCCGTCCCCGCGATGATTGGACGAATGCTGGTGAATTGCATGCGGTGCCGTGTCGGCCGGAAGGCTAGTTCTCGGTTTGCTCAACCCGTACCTTGACACGTGTCGGATTGCCGTGGCTGTCGAGGGTCTTTGCATCGAGTGCCTGGATCTCGATGTACGCCTCGCCTTCTTTGATGTCGCCGGCGGGGCACGTCTCGATTGTCTTGCCGGTCTCGACCACACCGGATTCGTACATGGTCTCGTCGTTTTGGATGACGCGGAATCGCTGGGGAAATTTATTGTCTTGGACGTTTTGCACGTTGACGCGCAGTTTGCCGTCCTCCTGCAGCTGAGCGACCGGCGCGACCGAAATCGTCATCATGTTGTCGCGGACGATGGCGTCGAGCTCATCTTGGATTTCCTGGCGCGTTTTGCCCTCGGCCGTCGTAACCGAAGCGCCCGCCTCGGGTACGGGCTGCGACTGCCAAACGTATAGTCCTACGGCGACAAGGGCACAGACGATGGCCAAGCAGGCAACGATGAGCTTCTTGCGACGACCCAGGCCTGCAAAGTGGGGTGGCTTCTTCGCGCTCATGCGGCATCCTTGGCGGTATAGACGCGCGCAAAGGTGGACGGGTCCGCTCCAAAGAGCATGTGAAGCATCAGACGGCGCGAGTAGACGAGCTCGTCGAAGTCGGGAGGGAGCTCGATGTCGTGGATATGCGCGATGTGGTGGGCGAGCGCCGAGAACGACTCGGGGTCGCAGATCACATCGGTGGTAACGTGGTAGACCGTCGTATCGGGGAATGCCTCTTCGTCGAAAGGCAGGAGATGGGGATCGTCGTCGACTTCGATGGCGATGCCGTACTGGGGCCAGTAATATGCCATGGGAACCTCCCTGCTTCTGGGCCAAAACTTCTATCGGTTTTGGCTGTCGACGCCGACCTTATCAGCCGCTACTTGACCAATTTCTGACCAAATGCTTGACGGATTGGCGTCTCCGCAGGTAAAAGGCGGCAAAAAATACTCCAACTTTTTTCGAGCGACAATCGCGCGGTCGGCGACGGCGGGGCCATATGTGTCAAAAGCATCGTCTGCCGAGGAAATCAAGCCGCTCGCCGAATTGCACGAACGTAAAAAACGCCAATTATGGAGACGGTCTCGAACACGTCGACGAAACGATGCGGTAACATCTCCCTGCAAACACTGTAGTTAGCTAAAGGGGGAGTTCGCGTGTCTGCAACCATCAAACCCTTCACCGACGAGTTCGAAGAGTATGGCCGCGATGAATCTCGCGCATCGGGCGAGGCCTCGAGCATCTCGTTTCCGACAACGGAAAACGAGGTCCGTGCCATTTTGGAAAAGCTCCATGCCGAGCGTGTTCCGGTAACGGTTCAGGGCGCCCGAACCGGCCTTGCCGCCGGCGCCGTGCCCCACGGCGGGCATATCCTCAATACTTCCCGTATGAATCGCTATTTGGGCCTTCGCCGCGATGAACAAGGCCAATTTCTGCTGCGCGTGGAGCCGGGCGTTGTGCTCTCGGAGCTGCGCAAGCAGCTGAGCAAGAAGGTGCTGCCGACCGCTGGTTGGGACCAGGCATCGCTTGAGGCCTACGAGGAGTTCCAAGAGGCTCCCGAGCAGTTTTTTCCCACCGATCCCACCGAGGCGTCTGCCTGTCTGGGCGGCATGGCGGCATGTAACGCCTCCGGTGCCCGCAGCTACGCCTACGGCCCCATGCGCCCACATATCACGGGACTCCACGTCGTGCTGGCTGATGGCGATTTGCTTGAGCTTCGGCGCGGCGAGGCTTTTGCCCAGGGCCGCCACCTGTCGCTCGTGACGGCAGCGGGCCGTACACTCGAGCTCGATCTTCCCGGCTATACCATGCCCAAGACAAAAAATGCTTCGGGCTATTTCGTTGCTGACGATATGGATGCCATCGATCTGTTTATCGGTGCGTGTGGCACAATCGGCGTCATCACCGAACTCGAGATTGCCCTGCAGGTGGCACCCGCGGTCGTTTGGGGCGTGAGCTGCTTCTTCGACAGCGAAGACAAGGCCGTGTCCTTCACCGATTCTGTGCGTCCCGTCCTGTCCCATGCGGCTGCCATCGAGTACTTCGATGCTGGCGCCCTGGATATTCTACGTCGCCAGCGCGAGCAGTCGACGGCGTTTGCCTCGCTGCCTGCGCTCGACAAAGACGCCAAGGTCTGTGTCTACGTGGAGCTCGACTGCGACGACGAAGCCCAGGCGACTGAGGAGCTGTATCACTTGGGGTGGGTACTGGAGCTTGCGGGCGGCAGTGACGATGCGACATGGGTCGCGCGCACCGAGGTCGATCGCGAGTGTCAGCGATTCTTCCGCCATGCGGTGCCCGAGAGCGTCAACATGCTCATCGACGAGCGCCGCCGCATGGATCCCACCATCACCAAACTGGGTTCGGACATGTCGGTGCCCAACGCGCACTTGGCCGATGTTATCGCCCTCTATCGCCGCACGCTGGCGGAAAGTGGGCTTGAATCTGCCGCCTGGGGGCATATCGGTAACAACCATCTGCATGTGAACATTCTGCCGCGCGATGCACAGGATTATCGCCGCGGCGCAGAACTCTTTGCCCAGTGGGCTTCCGAGGTCACGGCCATGGGCGGTGCCGTCTCCGCAGAACACGGCGTCGGCAAGATCAAGGCGGGCTTCTTGGAGACGATGTACGGTCACGAGGCCATGGTCGAGTCGGCGCGGCTCAAGCTCCAGCTCGATCCTGCCGGGCAGCTGGGTCGCGGTAACCTGTTTTCGGAGAAGCTCTTGGATGAGCTCGTCCAGAAAGGGGGCGCGTGAAGATGAGCGATTTCCATATGGTGGTGTGCGTCAAGGCCGTGCCGGGCAGCACCGAGGTCAAGATGGACCCCAAGACCAATACCATCGTGCGCGATGGCAAGCAGGCGGTCATTAATCCCTTTGATGCGAGCGCTTTGGAATGCGCGCTGGCGCTGAAGGACGACTTTATCGGCTTTGGCATGGATGTGCGCGTGACGGTGGTGTCGATGGGCATCCCCGCGACCGAGTCGCTGCTGCGCGACTGCATCGCTCGAGGCGCCGACGATGCGCTGCTGCTGACCGATCGCGCCTTTGCAGGTGCCGATACCCTGGCAACCACCTATGCCCTCAAGTGCGGCATCGAGGCGCTCGACGAGGACTTCGACCTGCTCATCTGCGGCAAGATGGCGGTGGATGGCGATACGGCCCAGATTGGCCCCGAGCTTGCCGGTGCCTTTGATATTCCCTGCGTGACCGACGTGAGCTGCGTGCAGAGCGCGGGCTTTACGACCTGTGGCTCGCTGGCGCTCGTTCACGGATGCGATGCCGGCGAGGAGACGGTGTACCTTGAGATGCCGTGCGCGATGACGACTGCCAAGGAGATTGGCCAGTTGCGTATGCCGAGTATTGCCGGTATTCGCGCGGCGGAGGAGGCGGACGTGCGCGTGGTCAGTGCCGCCGACGTGAACGCCGACCCCGCGCGTTGCGGTCTTGCCGGGTCGCCGACACAGGTCGTGCGCTCGTTTGTGCCCGACCGTGACCAAACGTGCGAGGCCGTTGAGGGGACGGCGTCCGAGCAGGCGGCAAAGCTTGCCAAGATTATCGAGGGGATGGCATAGATGAGCGGACTGATTATCGATAGCGAAGCCTGTATCGGCTGCGGTCGCTGCGTTCGCGCCTGTGCCTCGGGCGGCATCGTAGTGGAAGGCGAGCGACCCAGCCGATGCGCCCGCGTAACCGACGGCTGCATCCTATGCGGTGGGTGCGTCGACGCCTGCCCTGTCAACGCTATCTCGATCGAGCGTGACGAGGCCGCTGGTGCGGTGGACCTCGATGCATATCGAGACATTTGGGTATTCGCGCAGACCGACGAGCACGATACGGTGACTCCCGTTGCCTATGAGCTTATGGGCAAGGGCCGCGAGCTTGCCGATGCTCGCGACTGCCGTCTGGTGGCACTGATCGGTATGGGTCCCGAGGGTTCTCTCGGCGACCTGGAGCATCTGGTTTGCGCGGGCGCCGACGAAGTCCTGGCCTGTCGCGACGAGCGCCTGCGCCAAAACGATGCGGAGGTCTACGCCCGCTTGATCTGCGATTTGGTAGCCGAACGCAAACCCGAGGCCATCCTATACGGTGCGACCGCTTTTGGCCGCGAACTGGCACCCGGCGTTGCCGTGCGCTTGCAGACGGGCCTTACGGCTGACTGCACCGTACTTTCGATGGATACGGAGACGGGGCTGCTGCAACAGACGCGTCCGGCGTTTGGCGGCAACCTGATGGCCACCATCGTCTGCCCCAATCATCGTCCCCAGATGGCAACGGTTCGTCCCGGCATCTTTAAGGCGCCCGACTTTGACTACGACCGCTCCGGCACGATCACCCAGATATCGCTTGCGGATGATGCTAAGGCTCGTGTCGAGATCTCGATTCCCGCCGAGGAGTGGAGGCAGCAGGCCTCGATCGCCGATGCCGAGCGCTTGGTCGTGGTGGGCCGCGGCATTGGCTCCAAGAAGAATCTGCCCCTGATGCGAAGGCTCGCCGAGGCTCTGGGAGCCGAGCTTGGTTGCACGCGACCTGTCGTGGAGGCCGGCTGGTTGGAGTGTCGCCATCAGATTGGCCAGACCGGCGTATCGGTTTCGCCCAAGCTTCTCGTGAGTATCGGTGTTTCGGGCGCCATCCAGCATCTTGCCGGCATCGGTGGGGCAGAGTGCATTATCGCCATCAACGAGGACCCGGATGCCCCCATCTTTGGTGCTGCCCAGTACAAGGTTGTCGGCGATGCCGTCGAGGTCGTCGAGGAACTGCTGGCCCAGCTTGAGCGCTAGGCGCGCGCCAGCCAGTCGCGCATCTCGTCCTTAAGGCGGCTCCAAGTCGCCTGCGTGGCGGGGTCGGTAAAGGGCCGCGTAATGCCAAAGGGCGCGTCGAGCAGGCGGTAGATATCGCCCTGCTCGCGCGCCAGCGTGCGGCTCGCTGGATAGACGAGCTCAAACATAAAGCAGATGAGTCCCACCAGGTAGTCCGCCGGCTCGTTGCGCTCGTCGCGCGCGACGCACCGATGCTCGTCAAAGGCGGCAAGCGTCGGTACCGAGAAGCGACTGGCTAGAAACGCGTCCTCATCCACCTTGAGGATGGTATCGACGGTGCTGTCGGCGATGGTGCGCATAATGTCGATCTTGTCGCCATCGCGCACGATATCGCAGAAGCACCGTGTACGCTCGTCGAGTTGTGCCGGCAGGCGAAAGCCGCTGTGATAGGCGATGCTCGCTCGGATGAGCTCGTCATGCGCACCGGTTTCGATAAAGTCACGGATGTTTGTCGTGGCGGGTGCATCGGCGGGATTCTCGCCAAAGAGGACCTCGATGCCCAGCGCCGCATGGCTCATGCTCTCGGCGTCCTTAAAGGTGTCCCAGCGTCGCAGCTGCTCAAAGCGGCCCATATCGTGTAGCAGGCCGCAAAGCCATGCCAGGTCAATATCTTCTGACGACCAGCCCTGCTCGCGCGCTACGGCATCGCATGCCTCGGCCACGTGGTACGTATGCTCGATTTTGAGCGCGATGCGTGGGTTGGTGGCGTCGTAGGCATCGGTGTAGCTTTTGAAGGCCGCGCGCGCCCGGTCTCGATCGATAGCTGTCATAATGACTTCCTAAAAAGTTGTGTCTTTCGATCCGGTGGCAATTGTAGGTGAACTCGGTTGCTGTCGGATGATGATTCTGCCGTATCGCTACATGCGGCTCGGAGACCTTGTCAGGATGAGAAGCGTATGGTGTTCAAAATCGTTAGAACCGTCTGGCCGGTGATGCTTACCTATGTTGCAATAGGCGCGCCGTGCGGAATGATCATGGGGCAGACGGGAATGGAGCCCTGGATGGTCTTTGCCCTGAGCAGCACGTTTGTGACGGGCAGCGGCCAGTTTATGATCTGCAATCTTTGGCTGGCGGACGTGCCGGCACCTTCGATTATCGCGAGCGTTGCCGCCATCTCCTCGCGTTTTGCGCTTTACTCGGCATCGATCGCGCCGCATCTGACGGGTGCCTCGAAGCGTCAGACGCTGGCTGTTGCCGCGACACTTACCGAGGAGGCATATGGCATCTCGCTTGCCAAGTTGGTTGAAGGGGAGGATTGGGGCCCGCGCGAGTCCTTTGTGCTCAACGTGATCCTCATCGCAACATGGGGCGTTTCGTGTACGATGGGCACCATCGTCGGCGCCGTTGTCGATGTTCCCACCGCCATTGCAGCCTTTGTCTGCACCTCGCTCTTTATCTGCCTGCTCTTTTCGCAGCGGCTGTCGCGCGGCAACGTTGTCGCGGCGGTTTCGGGCGCGGTGTCCGTCGCCGTATGCAAGTTCTTGGGCCTCACGAATATTGCCGTGCCGGCAAGCGTCGTGGCCGGCATTGCCATTGCGTTGGCGTGCGATGCTGTATTTGACGGAAGAGGTGCCCGCGATGCCCGTTAACGAGTTCTTGGTTCTGTGGCTGTCGTCGTGGGCTGCTATCGCGTTCTTTCGCATCGCGCCGGCGTTCGCCTTGCGCGGGCGGACCCTGTCGCCCCGCATTACCGAGGCCCTGGGCTATATCCCGCCCGCTGCCTTTGCCGCGCTGGTCGCCAACGACTTGGTGAGCCCCGGCGCGTTCGACGCGGGACTCTGGCCTGCCTTGGTTCCCTGGATTGCGGCCGTCGGCGTCGTGGTCGTGGCGGTCAAGACAAAATCGATGCTGTGGTGCTGCGTCTCGGGCATCGTACTCTATATTGTCTTGAGCCTTATATAGGGGTGGCGTCGCGGGCGCCGAATCTCGTTCCATCCCAACTTGTCGAATTTTTCACCGAGCTGGTCTATTCTTCTGGTACCATGGTCAAACTTTACTGTAGCAAAGCATGACGTGGGCTTTTGTTCCGCGTCAGCGGAAATGGGGGTTTCATGGCACAGGAAGCGACTGCCAACGAGCAAAAGAAATTCAAGGTTCCGCGCATCCCGGGCGACATCATGATCTATCCGATGATCGTCGGTCTTTTGCTCAACACCTTCTGCCCGCAGGTTTTTGAGATCGGCGGCTTCTTTACGGCTGCCTGCCGCGGTGGCTCCAATACCATCGTCGCCGCGATCCTGCTGTTCGTGGGCGCCGGCATCAGCTTTAAGTCCACGCCGGGCGCCATCAAGACCGGTATCGTCGTGCTGATTCCCAAGCTGGTCGTCGCAGCGGCTCTCGGCCTAGGCGTGGCATATTTCTTTAACGACAACTTCCTGGGTCTGAGCTCCGTGTCTATCATCGGCGGCATTACGTTTTGCAACATGGCGCTCTATACGGGCATCATGGGCGAGTTCGGCGATGAGTCCGAGCAGGGCGCCGTCGGTATCCTGTTCTTTACGGCCGGCCCCGCCGTCACGATGATCATCCTTGGTGTTTCGGGTCTTGCCAACATCCCTGTCGGTACTATCATCGGCTCCATTTTGCCGCTCGTTATCGGCATGGTTCTGGGCAACTTGTTCCCGTTTATCAAGAACCTGCTGGTTCCCGGCGCCAATCCCGCGATCGCTGTAATTGGTTTTCAGCTCGGTGCGTCCATGAGCCTTTCGAGCTTCATCGCCGGTGGTATTTCCGGCATCTTGCTGGGCCTTGTCACGCTGTTTGTCGTCGGTCCCATCACCTTTGCGTTCGAGCGCCTGTGCGGTGGTAACGGCAAGGCTGCCGTGGCTTGTTCCACCATCGCCGGCACGGCTATGACCACGCCGGTTGCTCTCGCCGAGGTCGCGCCGCGCTACGCCGAGCTTGCGCCCACCGCGTACGCCCAGATCGCCACTGCCGTTATCATCACGGCAATCATGGCTCCGATTCTGACCGGCTGGGTCGACAAGAAGTTCTGCCAGGGCAAGGAGGACCTGTCGCCTGCCGGTGTCGAGGCCATCGAGGAGGCCGTCGCGACCGACATCGATGGCGAGTAACGGCCGTTACCGATAATTGATTCCGGCGTGCAATTCGCGCCGTCCGAGCGCCCGAACAGAAACTGTTTTGCAGTGATGTTCGGGCGCTTTGCTATGATTCCCTTTACCCCTGCGGAGTAAAGGGGTGTTTATTGCCCTGATTCGAATTGGGCGATTCTGACCATTCGGATATTGAAGGGATGGCGTCTAGTGGTTAAGGCACTCAAGATTGAGATATTCCTGCTATGCATGATTGTTCTTATCGGGCTTGCCGCGCGAAGTCGTCGCTCCTTGTTCTCGAGCACCCTGCAGCTATTGTTTAGCATGCTTGGCTACACCTCTGCCGCGTACATATTATTCGATATGATCTGGACGTTTTCGGATGGTGCGGACGGCACGTTGGGTATTGCTGCCAACTGGATTTCCAACGCGGTTTCGTTTTCGCTCTTTGCCATCGCGTGTCTCATTTGGTTTATCTATTCCGAGACGATGCAGGGCTCTCGCCTTGTGACCTCGCGCTATAGGGTGGTGCTTGCAACGTTGCCTACGGCTCTGGTGGTCGTGCTGGCGTTTACCAGTTACTGGACGCACGCCCTGTTCTATATCGATTCGCAGGGCGTGTATCGTCGCGGCTTTGCTTATATGATCCAGCCCATTGTCAGCTACTGTTACGTTATACATGCGTCCCTGCATGCGTTTGTGCAATCTCGCAGGGTCGAGAGCCTACAGACGAAGGCTATCTATCGAACCTTGGCATTTTTCGCCATTCCGGCCCTGGTGGGCGGTACCTTTCAGGTCGTATACTCGGTGCCCGGCCTTTGTGTCGGCATAATGATTAGCATGTTGCTGCTCTACATCATCTGCCAGGAGCAGCTCATCTCGACCGACCCGTTGACTGGCCTCAACAATCGCAACCGTTTTGAGACCTATATCCTGTCGCTCTTCTCAAATGTGGATCAGGCCGAAGATGTGTATCTGCTCATGATGGACGCCGACGGCTTTAAGCAGATTAACGATCGCTATGGACATGTGGAGGGCGACCATGCTCTTCAGGTTATATCCGCTGCGCTCAAAGAGGTCTGCTCGGCGTCTGGTGGCTTTATCGCACGCTACGGTGGCGATGAGTTCGTGGTGCTCCAAAAGGCAGTGGCGGAACAGGATATCATGCATCTGTGCGCGACAATCAACGACGAGCTCGCGCATGCCGAGGTGCCGTATGCATTGCGGATGTCCATCGGTTACGCGCGGGTCGGCGATAGTGTTGATACCTGGCAAGACTTACTTCGCGCTGCCGATGCGGAGCTCTACCGCGTCAAGGCCGAGAAAAAGAAAGCCGGCGTACAAATACGCTAGAAAAGGGGCATACGACCGCATTGATGGTCGTGCGCCCTTTTTGCGTTTGCGGGGGCCACCGGCCATAACGCCCAGGCGCGGTGCGGCAAGACGAGCGTCTGCCGCCGCGGCTCGGTACGAAATCAACGAGAGCCAGTGCATTCCATTAAGCTAAAGTGTGTGAAGGCTCTCTCTAAAAAGGTGAGCTCGCTAGGCTTTTTTGGGTTTGTTGACGATGATTATGCCGCCGCAGACCAACAGCAGGGCAACAAGTACGGTAACGGGGCTCGTGCCAGCGCCCTCGCCGAGCAGCAGCGCGCTCAGCAGTACGCCAAAGACCGGGTTCATAAACCCAAAGACCGAGACGCGGCTGACGGGGTTGACGGCAAGCAGGCGCGACCACAGCGAGTAGGCGACCGCGGAGATAAGCGCCATGTAGATGATGAGCGCGATGGCGGGGGCAATTTCGGTGGGGGACAACGTGCCGCCCATCAAAAACCCGATGGCGGTAAGGACCACGCCACCGACTAAAAACTGCCAGCCGGCGAGCAAGACGCCGTCGTGCTCGCGCGAGAAGATGCCAATCAGGCAGGTCGAAAGGGCACCCGCGACGGTGGAGGCTAGGATAAAGCCCTCGCCATCGAGCCTGAAGCCAAAGGTGCCATCCGCGCCCGAAAGGTTGACGAGAGCGACGCCGGCAAAGCCCAGCGCACAGCCAAGCACCTTGGCCGTATTGAGCTTCTCGGTGCGAAACGCCAGGGCGGCAAAGAGGATTGCGAGGAAGTTGGCGCTGGCCTCGATGATGGAGCTCGACATGGCGCTGGCGCGCGAGAGGCCCAGATAGAAAAAGAAGTACTGCCCGATAGTCTGGAAGAGCGACAAGACAAAGATGGGCTTGATGTCGCGAGCCTGCGGAATGAGGGGGCGGCGTTGGGCCGCACTCATCCCAACGATAACCAGGGCGCCGGCAAGCGTGAAGCGCAAGCCCGCAAAGAGCAGCTGCGAGGCGCTATCGTGCGCTGGGATACCAAAGAGTGCGTAACCGATCTTGATACAGGGAAAGGCCGATCCCCAGAGTGCACAGCAGACGAGGCAGCCCAGGATGAGTCCGGGCAGGGTGGCGAGATACGGCTTGCGGCTTTCCATGATGTCCTTCCTACATGCGCGAAGCAAAAAAGAACCCGCCACCGGATGTGCCGGTGGCGGGTGTTGTTACCCGAAGGGATTGTACCCGATGGGAAAGGTTTAAGCGAAGTAGGCCACGCCGCTCTCAAAGATCGGCATGAACTTATCGCCGGGGACATGCTCGGGCACGTTGCGGTACAGGTTGTCGCCGCGACGCTCGGCATGGCCCATCTTGCCCAGGACGCGGCCGTCGGGGCTCGTGATGCCCTCGATGGCGAGTGCGGAGCCGTTGGGGTTGACGGAAAGGTCCATGCTGGGCTTGCCGTTCTCGCCCACGTACTGCGTGGCGACCTGGCCGTTGGCGATCAGCTGGGCGAGCACTTCGTCATTGGCGACAAAGCGGCCCTCGCCGTGGCTGATGGCGACGGTGTAGGGGTCGTCCAGGCTGCACTGCGACAGCCACGGGGACAAGTTGGACGAGATGCGGGTGCGCACCAGACGGCTCTGGTGGCGACCGATGGTGTTGAACGTCAGCGTGGGCGCATCGGGCGTGGCGTCGACGATGTCGCCGTAGGGCACCAGGCCGAGCTTGATCAGGGCCTGGAAGCCGTTGCAGATGCCCAGCATCAGGCCATCGCGGGCCTTGAGCAGGTCGCGGACTGCCTCGGTGACCTCGGGAGCGCGGAAGAACGCCGTGATGAACTTGGCAGAGCCGTCGGGCTCGTCGCCGCCCGAGAAGCCGCCGGGGATCATGACGATCTGGCTTGCACGGATGCGGCGGGCAAGCTCGTGGGTGCTCTCGGCGACGGCCTCGGGCGTGAGGTTGTTGATCACGAAGGTGTCGGCCTCGGCACCGGCGGCACGGAAGGCGCGGGCGCTGTCGTACTCGCAGTTGTTGCCGGGGAACACGGGGATGATCACGCGCGGGCGGGCGATCTTGGCGCCGCCGTACACGTGGATGTCCTTGGCGCGGAAGTCGATGGTCTCGACCTCGGGGGTCTCGCCGGCGCTGCGGTAGGCGAAGACGCCCTCGATGCCGCTCTCCCAGGCCTCCTGGAGCTCGGCGAGCTCGATGACCTCGGAGCCGGTGTCGATGACATAGCCCTCGACGGTGGTGCCCAGGGGCTCGACGACAACGCCGTCGGCGACCTCGGGCAGCTCGGCATCCTCGGCGAGCTCGACGATAAAGCTGCCGTAAAGCGGGGTGAAGAGGCTCTCCACGTCTACATCCTCGGCAAGCTCGATACCGATCTGGTTACCGACGCACATCTTAAAGAGGCTCTCGGCGCCGCAGCCGTAGCCGGGCGTGGAGATGGCCAGGGCGTTGCCGGTAGCAGTGAGCGCCTCGACGGCGTCAAACGCGGCGAGCAGCTGCTGGGCGTCGGGACGGTAGTCCTCGCCATAGGTGGCGGGGGCGATGCGGACGACTCGGTGCGTGAGGCCCTTGAACTCGGGCGAGACGGCGCGGGCGGCCTTGCCCACGGCGACGGCGAAGCTGATCAGGGTCGGCGGAACGTTGAGCTCGCCGGTCTCGTCCTCAAACGAACCGCTCATGGAGTCCTTGCCGCCGATGGCGCCGGCACCCAGGTCGACCTGGGCCATGAGGGCACCCAGGACGGCAGCCATGGGCTTGCCCCAACGCTCGGCCTCGGTGCGCAGACGCTCGAAGTACTCCTGGAAGGAGAGATAGGCGCGCTTGTGCTCAAAGCCGGCAGCCACGAGCTTGGCGATGGACTCGACCACGGACAGGTAGGCGCCCGCAAACTGGTCGGCCTCCATCAGATAGGGGTTGAAGCCCCATGCCATGGCACTCGCCGTGGTGGTCTCGCCGTCCACGGGGAACTTGGCGACCATGGCCGAGCTGGGGGTGAGCTGCGTCTTGCCGCCAAAGGGCATGAGTACGGTCGCGGCGCCGATGGTGGAGTCGAAGCGCTCGGAAAGGCCCTTGTTGGAAGCGACGTTGAGGTCGGTGACGAGCGAGGTCATGCGCTCGGCGAGCGTGGTGCCGGCCCAGCTGGGCTGCCACACGCTACGGGCGCACACGTGGGCGACCTGGTGCTTGGGTGCGCCGTTGGAGTTGAGGAACTCGCGGGACAGGTCGACGATAGCGACGCCGTTCCAGGCCATGCGCATGCGCGGCTCAGCGGTAACCTCGGCGATAACGGTCGCCTCCAGGTTCTCCTCGGCGGCGTAGCCCATGAACTCCTCGACGTCACCGTCGGCGACGGCGCAGGCCATGCGCTCCTGGGACTCAGAGATAGCGAGCTCGGTGCCGTCCAGGCCGTCGTACTTCTTGGTCACGGTGTCCAGGTCGACATACAGGCCGTCGGCAAGCTCGCCCACGGCGACTGAGACGCCGCCGGCGCCAAAGTCGTTGCAGCGCTTGATTAGACGGCAGGCGTCGCCGCGGCGGAACAGGCGCTGCAGCTTGCGCTCGACCGGGGCGTTGCCCTTCTGGACCTCGGCACCCGAGGTCTCGATGGACTCGGTGTTCTGGGTCTTGGAGGAGCCGGTGGCGCCACCGATGCCATCGCGGCCGGTGCGGCCGCCCAGCAGGATGATCTTGTCGGTGGGGGCGGGGCACTCGCGACGAACGTGGTTTGCCGGGGTAGCGCCCACGACGGCGCCAACCTCCATGCGCTTGGCCACGTAACCGGGGTGATAGAGTTCGTTGACCTGACCGGTGGCAAGGCCGATCTGGTTGCCGTAGCTGGAGTAGCCGGCGGCGGCAGTGGTCACGAGCTTGCGCTGCGGCAGCTTACCCTCGAGCGTCTCGGAAACCGGGACGGTGGGGTCACCGGCGCCGGTGACACGCATGGCCTGGTACACGTAGCTGCGGCCCGAGAGCGGGTCGCGGATGGCGCCGCCCACGCAGGTGGCGGCACCGCCGAAGGGCTCGATCTCGGTCGGGTGGTTGTGGGTCTCGTTCTTAAACAGGAACAGCCAGTCCTGGTCCTCGCCGTCGACATCGACCTTCACCTTGACGGTGCAGGCGTTGATCTCCTCGGACTCGTCGACATCGGTCATGACGCCGGTCTTCTTAAGGTACTTGGCGCCGATGGTGCCCATGTCCATGAGGCAGACGGGCTTGGCGTCGCGGCCGAGTTCGTGGCGCATCTCCATGTAGCGGTCGAAGGCTTGCTGCACCACGGCGTCGTCGATCGTCACGTCGTCCAGGACGGTGCCGAAGGTGGTGTGGCGGCAGTGGTCGGACCAGTAGGTGTCGATCACGCGGATCTCGGTGATGGTGGGGTCGCGGTCCTCATCGCGGAAGTACTGCTGGCAGAAGGCGATGTCTGCCTCGTCCATGGCAAGGCCGCGATCGGCGATAAAGGCGGCAAGGCCGGCCTCGTCGAGCTCGCGGAAGCCGTCGAGCACCTCGACGGGCTGGGGCTCGGGGGTCTCCATGTACAGCGTCTCGGGCAGGTCGAGCGAGGCGATGCGAGCCTCGACGGGGTTCACCACGTAGTGCTTGATGGCATCGATGGCGGCCTCGTCCAGAGCGCCCGAGATCATATAGACCTTGGCGGAGCGCACGGCGGGGCGCTCACCCTGGCTGATGAGCTGCACGCACTCGCTGGCGGAGTCGGCGCGCTGGTCAAACTGGCCAGGCAGGAACTCGACGGCAAAGACGGCGCCATCGCTTGCGGGGAGTTCGTCGTAGGTCACATCGACCTGGGGCTCGCTAAAGACGGTCGGCACGCAGGAGCGGAAAAGCTCCTCGTCGATGCCCTCGACGTCGTAGCGGTTGATGATCCTCAGGGCCTCGATGCCCTTGATGCCGAGAATTTCGGTCAGCTCGCCCTTGAGCTGCTGAGCCTCGACGTCGAACCCGGGTTTCTTCTCCACGTAGATACGAGAGACCATTGGTTCCTGCCTTCCTGATCGGTTGGGCGTACGGTACGGTATGCGGCAGCGGTCGGTTTGCGGGGTCTGCCCTGCGGTCGCCTTGAGCCACATGTTTGTAAACCTCACTATGATACGACAGCTCGCGGCGCGTTGAGGACGGCGAGGGTGCTACAGTGAAGCGCAAACAAGAGAAAGGCATCACATGGCATTCGTTTCGCTCGCCATCATCGCACTCGTGGCCTTTGCGAGTCCTTTTATCGCCTCGGCGATTCCCGGAAAACCCGTTCCCGAGACGGTCTTTTTGCTCGTGCTCGGCGCGGTGCTGGGACCCCATATGCTCGGCGTCATCCATGTAGATGCTGAGGTCTCGCTTGTGTCCGAGCTGGGCCTGGCCTTTTTGTTCCTGCTTGCCGGCTTTGAGATCGACCCCAAGAGCATCACGGGCGTCGAGGGGCGCTACGGCTTGGCGACGTGGGTCGTCACGTTTGGTATCGCCTGGCTTGCCGTACGCTTTACCCCGTGGTTCTCGGTCAGTCATTTCGACGGTATCGCCGTGACGCTTGCCCTCACTTCGACGGCGCTCGGTACGCTCGTGCCCATCATGCGTGAGCGCTCGCTCACCGGCACGCGCGTGGGCGACTCGATTCTCGCGTATGGCACCTGGGGTGAGCTCGGCCCTGTGCTTGCCATGTCGGTGCTGCTGTCTGCCCGCACCGGCATCCAAACGCTTGTAATCCTTGGCTTGTTTGCGGTGGTCTGCGTGTTGCTGGCCGTGGTCCCGAGCCGCTCCAAGCGCGTCGGCAGCCGCTTCTTTGCGTTTGTCGAGGAACGCGCCGATACCACGTCGCAGACCTTCGTGCGCCTGACGGTGCTCATCCTGGTCACGCTCGTGGCGTTCTCGGCTGTCTTTGATCTCGACATCGTGTTGGGTTCTTTTGCCGCCGGCTTTGTCTTGCGCTACATCATCCCCGAGGGCAACCATACGCTCGAGACCAAGCTCGATGGCCTGGCCTACGGCTTTTTGATTCCGGTATTCTTTACCGTATCGGGCGCAAAGATCGATCTGACGGCCGTGGCGTCGCGCCCGGGTCTGCTCGTGGGCTTTATCGTGGCGTTGTTGATTATTCGTGCCGTGCCCATTCTTATTTCCATGAGCATTTGTCCTGCGACGCGCGATGTGTCGGCGTATGGCCGCATTACCGTGGCCCTGTACTGCACCACGGCCCTGCCGATCATCGTTGCCGTTACGAGCGTTGCCGTCAACGCGGGCGCGCTGTCGCAAGATATTGCGTCGGCCATGGTTGCCGCCGGTGCCATCACGGTGTTCTTGATGCCGTTGCTCGCGCAGCTCTTCTACCGCGTGGTCGACGCCGCGCCGGTCGCCGCCGTGGCAGAAGTTGCCGAGCATCCATCCGATGCGCTCGACATCCTGCGCGCCCATCACGATTTGGCGAGCCTGCTCGCACGTGAGCACGAGCTGCTGACTTCGCATGGCCATGGTCGCGTATTCGAGGGCTTGCCTACGCTCGATACGATTGCCGAGCGTCTTTCCGCCGAGGCGGCGAGCGGCCATATCGATGCCCGTATTGTGGACGCGGCACATCTTCTTGCCGATAAGACCTATGGAGACGAGGTTGACCCGTCCGAGCTGACTCCGCGCGAGCGTCGCCGCCTGGA
Organism: uncultured Collinsella sp.; assembly: GCA_958445985.1. Lineage (GTDB taxonomy): Bacteria > Actinomycetota > Coriobacteriia > Coriobacteriales > Coriobacteriaceae > Collinsella. The sequence continues at coordinate 160,763 of CAUCUN010000003.1, forward strand.
GCGCGCCAAGCTCGCCGTGCGCGAATACCGCCGCCGCATGTTGGAGCTCTATGCGCGCGATGAAGCCCAGGGCGACGACGGCAGGTAGCCAACGCCGTCGCGGAAAATGCATCCCAGAATCCGCGTCCAGAGTGGGACGCGCTTTCCGCGAGAGGCCCGTTACGGAAAGCGTGTCCCAGAATCCGCGTCCAGAATGGGACATAGTTTCCGAAAGAAGGCCCTGAGGGAAGCTGCGCCCCGTTTTGAGCTGAAATACCGGGACGCAGTTTCCCTTACAAACAAAACAAGGCGCGCTGCCTGCAGTTGATGCAGACGGCGCGCCTTTTGCGTTGAGCTTCGTTGAGGTTCGAAGTAGTGGACTAGTTGGCCATGACGCCTTCGGTCCAAGCCTCAACGTCCTCGATGCGCAGGACGTTGGCGACCTCGGCCACGCAGTCGACGCTGGCAAGCTCGGCGGCGGCAGCCTGGACGTCCTTCTCGAGCGCGCGGTGCGTCAGGAAGATGACCGAGCAGGCATCGCTGACGCCCGACTTGCCGTCCTCGACCTGGTTGATGAGCGAGATCGAGATGTTGTGCTTGGCAAAGATGTCGACCGTCTCGGACAGGGCGCCTACGCGGTCGGCGACTTTCAGGCGCACATAGTACTTGGTCTGGAGCTCGTCCATGGGCTTAAAGGCGAGGTTGTGACCATAGGGCTCAATCTCGGGCAGAGGAGCAACGCCGCGGCTGATCTGCTCGGAGAGCGACAGGATGTCGCCCACGACGGCACTCGCGGTGGGGAAGGAGCCTGCGCCGGCACCGTAGAACATGGTCTCGCCCACGGCGTCGCCTACCACGTAGACAGCGTTCATGGCGCCGTTGACCTTGGCAAGCATGTGGTCGGCGGGGATCAGCGTGGGATGCACGCGGACGTCGACGCCGGCGTCGGTGTTGCGTGCGATGCCCAGCAGCTTGATGGTGTAGCCGAGCTCGCGGGCCTGGGCAATGTCCTCGGCGCCGATGGTACGGATACCCTGCTGGTAGACATCGTCGGTGGTCACGCGGGTGCCAAAGCCGATGGAAGCGAGGATTGCCGTCTTGCTGGCGGCGTCGAAGCCGTCGACGTCGGCGGACGGGTCGGCCTCGGCATAGCCCTTGGCCTGCGCGTCGGCAAGCACATCGGCGTAATCGGCGCCCTCGGCGTCCATGCGCGACAGGATATAGTTGGTGGTACCGTTGAGAATGCCGGCGATGGTCAGGATCTTGTTGCCCACCAGGTCGTGCTCGAGCGTGCTCACGATGGGGATGCCACCGCCACAGCTGGCCTCGCACTTAATCTGCACGCCGCACGCGCGCGCCTTCTCGGCGAGCGTCTCGACATGACGGCCCAGCAGGGCCTTGTTGGCAGAGACGACGTGCTTGCCGTTCTCGAAGGCGGTGGTGAAGATTTCGGTCGCGGGATGCTCGCCGCCGATCAGCTCGACGACGATATCGACGGCGGGGTCGGTGACGACGTCATGCCAGTCACTCGTAAAGGCCTCGCGCTCAATACCGGCTGCCTCGGCCTGCTCCCAAGCAAGCGCGCAGGCGCGGGTCAGCTTAAGGTCGATGCCGTAGGCTGCCAGGTACTCATCGTGGTGGCTCTTGATCAGGCGGGCCACGCCGCCGCCGACGGTTCCAAGACCGATCAGGCCGACGTTCACGGTGCGCAGGGGTTCGCTCATAGATAGCTCCTTCGTGCATCTTATGGATGGATTAACCGCTTAAAGGTTGAGTGCATTCTAGCGTGAACCGAGGGCGCGTGCTCGCCAGGCAACAGGAGTCGCACAAAACGGCACCCCCGAAACGCTGCGGAAACATTGGAAACATGCTCGCTACAAACGAACTTCCGTAACAAACTGTCAACGTTTGCACCATAAGGTTTGCCCTGTACCGCAAGACGGCCGCACCGCGGCCAGCGAAAAGGGGGACACCATGTTTAGCATCAACAACGTACTTAACCGCAGGAGTTTCTTGGCTGGCGCCGCGGCGTTCGGTAGCACCGCGGCACTCGCTGGTTGCTCGTCGGGTGGCTCGGACGGCGGCTCCGCCGATGACGGCAAGACCTTCAAGATCGGTGTCATCGGCCCTCTGACCGGCGCCGCGGCAACCTATGGCGTTTCGGCCGAGAAGGGTGCCAAGCTCGCTGCCAAGGATTTTTCGACCAAGGACCTCAAACTCTCGCTTAAGTCTGAGGACGACGTCGCTGACGGCGAGAAGGCCATCAACGCCTTCAATACCTTGTGCGACTGGGGCATGCAGGCGCTCGTCGGCCCCGTCACCACCGGTGCCGCCGTCGCTGTCTCGGGCGAGATCGCCGACGATATGCTCATGGTCACGCCTTCGGCCTCGTCGCTCGACGTTACCAAGGATAAGACCACGGTTTTCCAGGTTTGCTTCACCGATCCCACCATGGGCGCCAGCGCCGCAAAGTTCTTGGCCGAGAAGTACGCGGATGCCAAGATCGCCCTGTTTTACAACTCCGGCGATACGTACAGCTCGGGTGTTGCCGATGCCTTTGCCGAGCAGGCCAAGGAGTCCAAACTTGATATCGTCGATACCGAGACCTTTAAGGACGATTCTTCCACGAGCTTTACCAACCAGCTCACCAAGGCCAAGGAGGCCGGCGCCACGCTCATCTTTGCGCCGATCTATTACACGCCGGCGTCCGTTTTGCTCAAGAACGCCAAGGACATGGGCTACGACATGACGCTCATGGGTACCGACGGCATGGACGGCCTGCTCTCTGTGGAGGGCTTCGATACCTCTCTTGCCGAGGGCGTACTGCTCATGACCCCGTTTTCGGCTGACGATGAGAAGAATGCCGACTTCGTCAAGGCCTATAAGGATGCCTACGACGAGACGCCCAACCAGTTTGCCGCCGACGCTTACGATTGCGTCCACGCCATCGCCGAGGCTATCGATAGGGCGGGGATTGACATTTCGGCCGACGGTGCCGACATTGCCGGCGACCTTGCCAAGGCCATGCGCAAGATCAAGATCGAGGGCCTGACAGGCGAGCTGACGTGGAATGACGAAGGTCAGGTCGAAAAGCCTGCTACGGCCTATGTGATTCAGGACGGTAAGTACATTGCCGCCTAAGTGCATATACATCGAGACCGGCGGGCCGTTTTATTCAGGGCAAGGACGCCTGTAACAGAACGGAAACATTACTTTCACACAATAAAGTGGCATTACTGCATAAAGTAATAGAAATACGCAGAATTATGGATAAATGAACAAATCCAAAGAAAAGTTGAAATAATCGCCACTTTCCTTAACTAAAGCGTCTAGTATTTTGCGAACGCCGAACACGGCGAAGGATGGCCTGTCGGGTAACCGAAACCCGACGAGATTTGAGAGGAGAGCCGCATGTCGAGCCTCACCGGTAAGTCATTGAACCCTGTTATGAATCGCAGGAGCGTTATCGCGAGCGCAGCAGGTCTGGGGGCGATGTCCATTCTAGCTGGCTGCTCCTCCAACGGCGGCGATAGCGGTTCCGCTTCGGGCGACGCTTCGTTTAAGATCGGCACCATCGGCCCGCTGACCGGCGCCAACGCGTCCTACGGCAAGTCCGTTACCCAGGGTGTCGAGCTTGGCTGCAAGGATTTCTCGACCAAGGAGTTGCCGCTTGCCAGCAAGGCCGAGGATGACCAGGCCGATGGCGAGAAGGCCGTCAACGCCTTCAACACCCTGCTCGACTGGGGCATGCAGGCCCTCGTCGGCCCGACCACCACGGGTGCGTCGGTTGCCGTTGCCGCCGAGTGCGGTAACGACCCCAAGACGTTCATGATCACCCCGTCCGCGTCCTCCGAGGACGTCACCGACGGCAAGGATTGCGTCTTCCAGGTTTGCTTCACCGACCCCAACCAGGGTGTCAACGCTGCCAAGTTCCTGGCGCAGAAGTATGCGGACGAGAAGTTCGTGCTGTTCTATAACTCCGGCGACGCCTATTCTTCGGGCATCGCAGATTCTTTTAAGGTCCAGGCCGCTGAGTCCAAGCTCGAGATTGTTGACGAGGAGACCTTTAAGGACGACTCCGCCACGAGCTTTACCAACCAGCTGACCAAGGCCAAGCAGGCCGGCGCCACCATGATCTTTGCGCCGATCTACTACACGCCGGCGTCCGTCCTGCTCAAGAACGCCAAGGACATGGGCTACGACGTCAAGATGATGGGCTGCGACGGCATGGACGGTATCCTGGGCGTTGAGGGCTTCGATACCTCTCTTGCCGAGGGTCTGCTGCTCATGACCCCGTTCTCCGCCGACGACGAGAAGAACGCCGACTTCGTCAACGCTTACAAGGATAAGTACGGCGATACCCCCGACCAGTTTGCCGCCGACGCCTACGACGGCGTGCACGCGGTGGCCGAGGCCGTCAAGGAGGCCGGTCTTGGTGTCGACGCCGACCCGACCGAGGTCGCCGAGAAGCTGTCCAAAGCTATGCTCAAGATTACCGTTGACGGTCTGACCGGCAAGCTCACCTGGAACGATAAGGGCCAGGTCCAGAAGGAGCCCACGGCGTACGTCATCACCGACGGCAAGTACGTACAGGCCTAATTGGCCGCCTTACATAGAGCGGTTTTGATCCCAAGCAGGGGAGGTTTTGGCCTTCCCTGCTTGCTTGGTATCTAGGGACAGTGTAACGTCCCTGTTTCATACATTAAATGGAAACCTATTCGAAAGGGGGATGTGGAACATGACGGTCTTTATCCAATACCTGGTCAACGGCCTGTCCATGGGCAGCGTCTACGCCATCATCGCGTTGGGCTACACCATGGTCTACGGTATCGCCAAGATGCTGAACTTCGCTCACGGCGACGTCATCATGGTCGGTGCCTATGTCTCGTTCTGTGCCACGTCGTATCTCGGCCTCCCGGGCTGGGCATCTGTAATTCTCTCTTGTGTGGTTTGTACCGTTCTCGGTGTTCTCATCGAGGGTCTGGCATACAAGCCGCTGCGCCAGGCGGGTCCGCTGGCCGTTCTGATTACGGCTATCGGTGTGTCCTACTTCCTGCAGAATGCCGCACAGCTTCTGTGGGGCGCCACGCCCAAGAACTTTACTTCGCTCGTTACCTTCCAGGTGCCGGAGTTCTTGGCCAAGTTCAACGTAAGCGCCGTCTCGCTCGTCACCATCGTCGCCTGCCTGGTTATCATGGCCGGCCTGATGTTCTTTACAGGTAAGACCAAGATGGGCAAAGCCATGCGCGCCGTGTCCGAGGACAAGGCCGCCGCTCAGCTCATGGGAATCAACGTCAACCGCACCATCTCGATGACGTTCGCCATCGGCTCTGCCCTTGCCGCCATCGCCGGCGTGCTGCTGTGCTCCTACTCGCCGGTGCTGCAGCCCACGACGGGCGCCATGCCTGGCATCAAGGCTTTCGACGCCGCCGTCTTCGGCGGTATCGGTTCCATCCCCGGTGCCTTTGTCGGTGGCATTCTCATCGGCATCATCGAGGCGATGGCGCAGGCCTACATTTCCACGAGCCTTGCCAACTCCATCGTCTTTGGTGTTTTGATCATCGTCCTGCTCGTCAAGCCTGCCGGCCTCTTGGGCAAGTACGTCCCCGAGAAGGTGTAGGTGAGCGGTATGAAGTTTCTTAAAGACAAGCAGACGCGTCACGACTTTGTCACGTACGCCATGTGCATCGTGGCCTTCGCCATCGTGTTCTTTATGCAGTCTAACCACATGATTCCGCGCATGATCGCCGGTCAGCTGGTTCCCATCACGGCCTATATCGTCATGGCCATCTCCCTTAACCTCGTCGTCGGTATCGCGGGCGACTTGTCGCTGGGCCACGCGGGCTTTATGAGTGTCGGCGCCTATACGGGAATCGTCACCGCCGTCGCGCTGGAGAGCGCCGTTCCCTCCGATCCGGTGCGCCTTATCATCAGTATCGTGGTCGGCGCCATCGCTGCCGCCATCCTGGGCTTCTTGATTGGCATCCCGGTCCTTCGTCTGAGCGGCGATTACCTGGCTATCGTGACGCTGGCCTTTGGCGAGATTATCAAGGAGATCGTCACCTGCCTCATTGTGGGCGTCGATTCCCGCGGCCTGCATGTGATCTTTAACATCACGGGTAACTCCACGATCGATGACCTGCACCTGCTCGAGGACGGCACCGCCATCATCAAGGGCGCCCAGGGCGCCTCGGGCGTGTCGACGTACTCGACCTTCCTCGCCGGTGCCATCCTGGTCATGGTCGCACTCGTGATCGTACTCAACCTGGTTCGCAGCCGTACCGGCCGTGCCATTATGGCCGTGCGCGATAACAAGATTGCAGCCGAGTCCGTAGGCATCTCCGTCACCGAGTACCGCATGATCGCCTTCGTGGTTTCCGCTGCCCTCGCCGGTGCTGCCGGAGCCCTCTTCGGCGGTAACTTCTCGCAGCTCTCCGCCACCAAGTTCGACTTCAACACGTCCATTCTCATCCTGGTGTTCGTGGTCCTGGGCGGTCTGGGCAATATGCGCGGCTCCGTCATCGCGGCGGCGCTGCTCACGGTGCTTCCCGAGCTGCTTCGTCAGTTCTCGGACTACCGCATGCTCATCTACGCCATCGTGCTGATCCTGGTCATGATCTTTACCAACAATCCGCAGCTCAAGGCGTTCTTCGGTCGCGTCAAGGACCGCTTTGCTTCCAAGAAGGAGGTGGCAGCCGATGCCCAGTAAATTTGAGTTCAACAAGGGCAAGATGGTCCCGTATCCTTCTGGCGCCATCGTTCCCGACCGTGACCTAGGCGAGCGCCCGGCACTCGAGTGCATCCACCTGGGCATTGAGTTCGGTGGCCTTAAGGCAGTCGACGACTTTAGCCTGACTATCGGCAAGACCGAGATTGCCGGTCTGATCGGCCCCAACGGCGCCGGTAAGACCACGGTCTTCAACCTGCTCACCAAGGTGTATCAGCCCACGCACGGCACCATCCTGCTCGACGGTGAGGACACCTCGGGCAAGTCGGTCTACCAGGTCAACCGCATGGGTATTGCCCGTACCTTCCAGAACATTCGCCTGTTTAATACCATGACGGTGGAGGATAACGTTAAGGTCGGCCTGCATAACCAGGAGCGTTACTCCGGCTTTGAGGGCGTGCTGCGCCTGCCGACGTATTGGAAGCACGAGAAGGCTGCTCACGAGCGCGCCATGGAGCTGCTGTCCATCTTTGATATGGAGCATCTGGCAAACGAGCAGGCCGGCTCGCTGCCTTACGGCGCCCAGCGTCGTCTGGAGATCGTCCGCGCGCTTGCCACCAACCCCAAACTGCTGTTGCTCGACGAGCCTGCCGCCGGCATGAACCCGTCCGAGACCGCGGAGCTCATGGAGAACATCGTTAAGATTCGCGACACCTTCGGCATTGCCATCATGCTTATCGAGCACGACATGTCGCTCGTCATGAATATTTGCGAGGGTATCTGCGTGCTCAACTTTGGTAAGGTCATCGCCAAGGGCACGGCAGAGGAAATCCAGAACAACGACGCCGTTATCGAGGCGTATCTGGGTAAGCAGGATAAGGGGGAGAACTAAATGGCAGAGCCGATGCTTTCCGTCTACAACATCAACGTCTGGTACGGCGCCATCCACGCCATCAAGGATATCTCCTTTAACGTTAACGAGGGCGAGATCGTGGCCCTGATCGGCGCCAACGGTGCCGGCAAGTCTACAACGCTCAAGACCGTCTCGGGCCTGCTGCGCTCCAAGACCGGCTCCATCAAGTTTATGGGCGAGGATATTATCCATACGCCCGCTGATAAGCTGGTTGGTAAGGGCCTGGCTCAGGTTCCCGAGGGTCGTCGCGCCTTTTTGCAGATGACGGTCGAGGAAAACCTGGAGATGGGTGCCTATACGCAGCCCAAGTCCACGGTGGCTCCGGGCCTGGAGCGCGTCTACGAGCAGTTCCCGCGCCTGAAGGAACGTCGTCGCCAGGTCGCCGGCACCCTTTCGGGCGGCGAGCAGCAGATGCTCGTTATGGGGCGCGCCCTTATGAGTAACCCCAAACTGCTTATGCTCGACGAGCCTTCCATGGGTCTGGCGCCGATTCTGATTGAGCAGATCTTCCAGATTGTCGAGGACCTGCACAAGGCCGGCACCACGGTGCTTCTGGTCGAGCAAAACGCACAGATGGCTCTTTCCATCGCCACACGCGGCTACGTGCTCGAGACCGGCAAGATCACCATGACCGGCACCGGCCAAGAGCTCCTGCACGACGACAACGTCCGCAAAGCCTACCTGGGTGGTTAATCCATTCAACAAAGGGGGCGCTGACCAACCCGGTCAGCGCCCCCTTTTAAGTTGCGGTGGAATAGGGACTAAATGGGAGTCTCAGAGGCCAAAACAGTCCCTATTCCACCGCAACTTCATGGGGATGTGTGACAATGCCCGTCGGAAAACGTCTGTTGTCTTTGGGGGTCCATCTATGCTGTACGAGTTTTGTGCCGAGAACTTTGAGCGAGTGCCAGCGGCCATCGAGGCCGGTGCGAGGCGCATTGAGCTGTGTGACAACCTCGCCGTCGGTGGCACCACGCCTTCGGCCGGCGTTATCAGCGCTACAACCAACTATGCCCACGAACACGATGCACGGGTGATGTGCATGATCCGTCCGCGTGGCGGCGACTTTCACTACAACCAGGATGAGCTGCGCATGATGGAGATGGACTTGGGCCTTGCCGTGAGTGCGGGCGTTGACGGCTTGGTCTTTGGCTGCTGCAAACCCTGCGCTGGCGGATGGGCGCTCGACGAGCTTACGCTTGGCGCCCTCGTGATGGCTGCGGGCTGCGCGACCGAGGAATGTAAGCGTGATCCCATCGACATCACCTTCCACATGTCATTTGACCAGCTCTCGCCCGAGGCTCAGCTCGATGCGATTGATACACTTGCCGACTGCGGCGTTACGCGCATCCTCACGCATGGCGGCGCTGCCGGTACGTCGATCGAGGATAATTTCGATTACCTGACTCGTTTAATCGAGTATGCGGGCGATCGTTTGACCATCCTTCCCGGCGGCGGCATCACTACGGCAAATCGCGACGCGGTCGCGGCGGCGCTAGGCGTCTCCGAGCTCCATGGCACCAAGATCGTGCCGCTGGAGGTATAACCCGTGGCGCTGGTATTTGACGTTCAGCAGGCGAGCGGTAAGCCCGACGATAATCGTCGCCCTGGCACCGCGTGCCCCTTTTGCGACACGGAGGGACTTGCCAACATCATCCAGCGCGATGGTGACTGTATCTGGCTCGAGAATAAGTTCAAGACCTTGCGGGCCACACGTCAGACCGTATTGATCGAGTCTGCCAATCACGACGCCGACCTGGTGACCTATGAACCGGATGAGCTGCATCATGTGATGCGGTTTGCCCTGGGCTGTTGGCAGCAGATGATCGATTCCCAACAGTACCGCAGTGTGCTCATGTACAAGAACAAAGGCCCGCTTTCGGGCGGCAGCCTCGTCCATCCACACATGCAGATTGTGGGCCTGGAACAGGAGGACGGCTATGCGGCGCTGACCTCAGCCAACTTTGAAGGCATCAGTGTCTGGCAACAGGGGAGAATCTCGGTCGACATCTCAACCGAACCGATCATGGGGTTCTTTGAGGTCAACGTCTCGGCTCCACAGGGAATCGCCGCCAGCGACGACGCCCGCGACCAAGCCGAAGCGGACCTGTTTGCCGATGCGATTCAGGTGGCCCTGCGCTATATCCTGCACGAGCACCATGGCGGTCGCGCGGAGTCGTACAACTTGTTCTTCTACCACATGGACGGCCGGACCATTGCCAAGGCTCTGCCACGTTGGGTGGTTTCGCCCTACTTTGTGGGCTATCGTCTGGCCCAGGTCAATGCCGAGACCACGCTCGATATCGATGCTGAGCGCCTGCGTGCGCATCTGGAAACGCTCGCGTAGCAAGGCGAGCGCCTGCGAAAAGAGTGCTGCTTAGCGTGCCATCGCGTCGCGCCCGGCCTCGACCCGCTTGCGCTGTTTGGCGCGCTCCTCGCCGGTCAGACGTTCAAAGAGATGTCCGATAAGCGAGGCGAGTACCTGCTGAAACATCGTGCCGCACATGACGGGGAACACGACCTCGCCGGGAAAATACTGTGTGGCGATGACGGCGCCCGAAGAGATATTGCGCATGCCACAGGTAAAGCACATGGTGGTCGTCTCGCTATACGGCAGATGCAGGACACGTGCGACCAGGATGCCGATGATAAAGCCACTGATGGCGAACGCCAGGATAAAGAGGGCGACTTCCAGGCGTACCATGTTCATGTGCAGCACGTACTCGCTCATGGCGGTGGAGTTGGACGCGATGACGCCCATCATCATGAACTTGCAGGCGGGCGAAAGCGCGGGGGAGAGTTTCTCATGACCCCAGCCGCGCGTGAGTTCGTTAATGACGATACCGAGCACGGCGGGTATGGCGATCATAAAGGCCATATTCTGCATCATGCTCGGCACGTCGATCGAGACGGTGGCGCCCAGCAGGAGCTTGAGCGTAAGAGGAATCGTCACAGGTGAGATGACCGAGGACGTCAGGATGATGGTGAGCGCGAGCGGGCCGTTGCCGCCGAACATGCTAATCCACATAAAGGCAGTGACTGCCACGGGTACGCTGTACTCGAGCACGATGCCACAGACAAGGTTGGGATTGGAGCCAAAGAACAGTGAGCCCATGGCATACGCTGCGATGGGGATGATCACAGCCGAGACAAATAACGCCAAAATCAGATGCAGGGGACGATGGAACACCTCAGCCACCTGATGAAAGGTGTTGCTGAGCGCACCCTGAAACGTCATGAAAGCAAACAAGGTGGGAACGATGGGCTTGAGTACGCCGATCTGCTGGGGAAAGAGCACGCCGAGCGTTACGCAAATCGGAACGATGACCTGCATATGCCCCGCGAGGAACTTTCCCAGTCCAACCCATTGCTTCATAGGCTCTTGTGACTCCCTTTGCTCGTGAACCCGTTTTGAATGGATATGCTAGACGCTCGCATGCGTCCGTGCGTCAGAAACGCTCGATTATTTCGAGGCTATTACCGGCATCGTTTACCGAAACCACGGCGTGCTGCGAGGCTCTGCGTCCGTGCCGCACGGTATAATAAATCCGTTCAACAGATCTGCCTGCCGAAGCGGGCATACACAGAGGACTCATCGCTATGAACCGTGAGAGGTATCGCGGCGACCTGCCCCTATCGGGGGTGGGTGCCTATGTCATCGCTTAAGACGACGCATCGCTGGGCGGTCGCTCAGCAAAATCCCGAGCTCGAAAAGGAGCTTTCGGCTGGTCTGGGCATACCCGGGCTGGTGGCACGCATTATGGTTGCGCACGGCATTGCCTCGGTTGAGGAAGGACAGCTATTTTTGACGCCTTCGCTCGACCGTGATTGGGCCGATCCGCTCGTCATTCCGGGCATGTCGGTTGTTGCCGATCGTGTCGAGCGCGCCATTCGCAACCACGAGCGCATCGCCGTCTTTGGTGATTTTGACGTCGACGGCATTACGTCGACTTGTCTGTTGACCGAGGCGCTGCGGACGTTTGGCGCCGATGTCACACCATTCATCCCGCACCGCTTTGACGAGGGATATGGCCTTTCGCGCGCGGCGCTCGACCGCGTCAACAAGCTCGCCCAACCCAATCTGATCGTGACCGTCGATAACGGTATCGCGGCCAAGGATGAGGTCTCCTATCTGGAGAGCCTGGGAATCGATCTGGTGGTTACGGACCATCATGAGCCGTCCGACCAGGTGCCGCAGGGCGTGCCCCTGACCGACCCTAAACTCGAGGACAAGGGCCCCTCGCGTGAACTTGCCGGTGCCGGTGTGGCGCTCAAACTGGTGCAGGTTTTGGGTGAGCGTTTGGACAAGCCGTCGTATTGGCGTTCGCTGATTGAGGTTGCGGCGCTGGGCACCGTGTCCGACATGATGCCGTTGACGCCCGAGAACCGCGCGCTGGTCGCTGAGGGCATCCAACAGATGCGCGTGACGGCTCGTCCCGGCTACATTGCGCTTGCAGCGCTCGCCAAGGCCGACCTTTCTACCATTACGGCGGACGGTCTATCGTTCTCGCTCATTCCCCGCTTAAACGCCGCCGGCCGCATGGCCGATCCCAAGCTGGCGCTCGACTTGCTGCTTGCCCGCGATCCTATCGAGGCAAGCGCGCTGGCGGCCGAGCTCGAGGAGATCAACCGCCAGCGTCGCGAGATCGAGGCGGAGCTCACGCGCGATGCCATGGCAAAGGTCGAGGAGATTTATGACGGCGGGCGCGCAATCGTCGTGGGCGGCGAAGGTTGGCACGAGGGCGTTAAGGGCATCGTGGCGAGCCGCCTTACCAACCGATATCACGTGCCGGCGCTGCTTTTCTCTATCGAGGACGGTATAGCACGTGGCTCGGGCCGCTCGGTAGGCAAGGTTAACCTGTTCGAAGCCGTCGAGCGCTGCTCCGACCTGCTGATTCGCCGCGGCGGGCATGCCGGTGCGGTGGGCGTGACCATCGAGGCATCTAAGCTCGATGAGTTTCGTCGACGTCTTTCCGCCGTGTTGTCCGAGCTTCCCGCCGAGGACTTTGAGGACACCGACGAGGTTGCCGCCACGGTCGACCTTTCCGAATTGAATATCGAGACCATCGAGCAGATTTCCCGCCTTGAGCCGTTTGGCCAGGGTAATAAGGTGCCGCTGCTGGCTGCCGAGGGCGTGACGATGTGTGATCGCGCCGTGGTGGGTAAGACCGGCGAGCATATGCGCTTCGTGGCGACGGATGGAGCCGCGAGCGTGCCGGCAATCATGTTCCGTGTACCGCAGATCGACAGGCTTATCAATTGCGACAGCGCCGTCGACTTGGTGTTCGAGGCCGTTGCCGAGCATTGGCAAGGTCGCGTAAAGCCCAAGCTCATGATCAAGGATGTCTTGGTCCGCGATACCACGGCGCCCAGCGTTGACGACCCGGCATGTGAGCTTCGCCGTGGCGTGGAGCCTGCGGACGCCGGTCTTCGTCTGGAGTCCCGCAAGCGCCAAACGCTCGCCCAGCTTTCCTATACCGAGCTGACGCGCTCGCTTATCCATAACTTTATCGGTTCGAACCAGCCGCACCGCGCGCAGGTCGAGGCGCTCGATGCCCTGGCCGATCGCCAAAGTGTTCTGGCCGTTATGGGAACGGGGCGCGGCAAGTCTCTTATCTTCCATGTGCATGCCGCGCGCGAGGCGGTCCTTCGCGGGCGTGCGAGCATCTTTGTCTATCCGCTGCGCGCGCTCGTTGCCGACCAGGCCTATCACCTCTCGTCGACGATGGCCGCGCTCGGCATTGGCGTAGGCGTGCTGACCGGCGAGACCGTGGAGGCGGCGCGCGATGACGTGTTTGCCGGCTTGGCTTCGGGCCGCACCGGCATCGTGCTCACGACGCCCGAGTTCCTGTCCATTCACCGCGACCGCTTTGCGCGTTCGGGGCGCATCGGGTTTGTCGTTATCGATGAGGCGCACCACGCCGGCCTTGCCAAGGGCGGCGATCGCAGCGCCTATCTCGACATGCCCGATATCCTCAAGGCCCTGGGCGACCCGGTCGTTCTGGCCACGACTGCCACCGCAACGGCTCCGGTTGTGGCCGAGCTCGCCCGCGTGCTACCGATTACCCGTACGGTGGTCGACGAGACGGTGCGCGAGAACTTGCAGCTCGAGGATGACCGAGACCTTGCGAGCCGCGAGAACCGCCTGGTGTCAATTGTGGCGACGGGGGAGAAGACCGTCATCTACGTCAACTCGCGCGACCAGTCCGTGGCGCTTGCTAAGACGCTGCGCAAGCGGGTACCCGATTGCGCGACCCGCATCGCGTTCTATAACGCGGGGCTTGCGCGCTCCGATCGTCGCCGCGTGGAGGAAGCATTCCGAGACGGAAGCCTCAGCTGCATCGTTTCGACCTCTGCCTTTGGTGAGGGCGTCAACCTGCCCGATATCCGTCATGTCGTGCTCTACCACATGCCGTTTGGCAGCATTGAGTTCAACCAGATGAGCGGACGCGCCGGTCGCGACGGCCAACCTGCCGTGATTCACTTGCTCTACTCGTCGCGTGACGCTCGCATTAACGAGCGCCTACTCGACTGCTATGCGCCCGAGCGCGACGAGCTCGTCACGCTCTATCGTGCGTTGCAGACCATGTGGCGCTCCAACCGCGGCAAGACCGGGGACGATTCCTTTAGTGCGAGCGATATCGACATCGCGCAGATGTGCCTTGCTATCGATGCTCGCACGCCGGTCGACGAGCGCTCGGTGGAAAGCGGCCTGGGAATCTTCGAAGAGCTTGGTTTCTGTCGCGTTTCGGGGTTTGACGACACCCGTCGCATCGCGATGGCAGAAAACCCGGGCCGTGTGCAATTGAGCAGGTCAATTCGCTATTTGGAGGGCTTGCGCTCGCGCATGGAGTTCTCGGCTTTCCGGAGCTGGGCGCTCGATTCGTGCGCTTCTGATATGCTAGCCAAAGTTAACCGCCCGATCGTACCGCGGGCCTAGGGGAAGGGGACCTCGATGGATGCCGCAGCCCGTACCGCCCATGATTCCACCCTCCAACCGTTCTCGGAGATGGAGCACTATAAGCATGCCGATGAGCTGCCGCCCGAGATTATGGCGGACAGCTACGACAAGCTGGAGCGCCTGTGCCTCAAATATATGAATGAGGACGACTTTTCTAAGGTGGAGCAGGCCTACTGCTTTGCCGCCGAGAAGCACTGCAACCAAAAGCGGCGCTCGGGTGAGATGTACATCAACCATCCCGTCGAGGTAGCCATCATTTTGGCCGACCTCAAGATGGACTGCGATGTGGTGTGCGCCGCGCTGCTGCACGATACCGTCGAGGATACCGAGACCTCGCTTGCCGATGTGTCCGGCCTGTTTGGCGATACGGTAGCCGAGCTCGTCGATGGCGTGACCAAGCTCACCAACATCGAAGTCGACAGCATGGACGAGAAGCAGGCGCTTACGCTGCGCAAGATGTTCCTCGCCATGTCCAAGGACATCCGCGTTATCATCGTCAAACTTGCCGACCGCCTGCATAACATGCGTACGCTGGCGGCCCTGCGCGAGGACCGTCGCCTGTTTAAGGCTCGCGAGACCATGGACGTGTATGCGCCCCTGGCCGACCGTCTGGGCATGAGCTCTATTAAGTGGGAGCTCGAGGACCTGTCCTTCTTCTACCTGGAGCCCGATGCCTACCAGCGCATCGCGCGCATGGTGGCGGAGTCGCGCGAGGTCCGTGAGCGCTATCTGGCCGAGACCATCAAGACGCTCACCGACGAGCTCAACCGCATTGGCCTGGAGGGCTTCCAGATCAATGGCCGCTCCAAGCACTATTGGTCCATCTACCAAAAGATGAAGCGCAAGGGCAAGGAGTTCTCCGAGATCTACGATTTGGTGGCGCTGCGCGTTATTACCCATTCGGTGCGCGATTGCTACTCCACGCTCGGCGCGGTGCATACGCTGTGGCACCCCATGCCCGGTCGCTTTAAAGACTATATCGCCATGCCCAAGGTCAATAACTACCAGTCGCTCCATACGACGGTTATCGGCCCCACGGCCCGCCCGCTCGAGATTCAGATTCGAACCTATGAGATGCATGAGCAGGCCGAGTACGGCATTGCCGCCCACTGGCTCTATAAGAAGTCGGGCGGATCGTCTGCGTCTAAGACCAATGATGCCCAGCGTCTGGACGACCAGATTAACTGGCTCAAACATTCGCTCGATTGGGCTGCGTCTGATGAGATTACCGACGCCAAGGAATACCTGCATTCGCTGAAGGTCGACCTCTTCGATCAGGAGATCTTCGTCTTTACGCCCAAGGGCGAGGTCATGGCTCTTCGTGCCGGCTCCACGCCGCTCGACTTTGCCTATGCCGTTCACACCGAGGTGGGAAACCACTGCGTCGGCGCTAAGATCAACGGTGCGGTGGCCCCGCTCACGCACGAGATCAAGACGGGCGACCGCGTTGAAATCCTGACCAACAAGAGTTCCAAGCCGTCGCGTGATTGGCTCAAGATCGTCAAGACACCTTCCGCCAAGTCAAAGATCCGCCGTTACTTCGCCGCCGCGACCAAAGACGACGACGCTGCTGCCGGCCGCGATATACTGGCCAAGGACCTGCGCAAGCGCGGGTATGGCATCTCTACGCCGCGATCCACGCGTGCGCTCAACGCCGTGGCGGAGCAGTTTAACTACAAGCAGCTCGAGGACCTGTTTGCCGCCGTCGGCGCCGGCAAGGTTGCCCCGCGCGCTGTGGGTAACAAGGTCGAGCAAATCTTGGACCCCAAGCCCGAGGAACAGGTCACCAAGGCCGAGGCTATCGCCGAGGTCGTGAAACAGCCGGCCCGCGGTTCCAACCGCAAGCCGCAAAAGCGCGGCAAGAGCGCGAGCAACGGCATTATCGTCAAGGGCGAGAGCAACAGTGGTCTGCTGGTCCGTCTGGCGCATTGCTGCAATCCGGTGACGGGCGACGACATCGTCGGCTTCATCACGCGCGGTCGTGGCGTTTCGGTGCATCGCGCCAACTGCCCCAACGTCAAGGGTCTTATGGAACATCCCGAGCGCATGATCGAAGTGGAGTGGGACGGCGCTGCCGACACCCTCTTCCAGGTCGAGATCGTGGTCGAGTGCCTGGACCGCATGGGCCTGCTCAAGGACGTCACCATTGCCATTGGCGATGCAGGCGGCAATATCCTTTCCGCCGCCACGTCGACCAACCGCGAGGGTATTGCAACCCTGCGCTTTATGGTCGAGATCTCGGACGCGAGTGGTCTGGATCCGCTGCTGGCTTCCATCAGCAGTGTCGATTCGGTCTACGACGCTCGCCGTCTTATGCCCGGCGAAGGCGGAGCTCAGCTCAAGCGCCGTGTGTAGGTGCGAGAGCCTCTCAGCATCATAGATATTGGTTACGTTCGAGGCATCGTTTGGTGCCTCGAACGTATTTTAGAAGGAGGGTATGCGCATGGGCGATATGACTTTGGACCTGACACCCCGAGGTGCGGCTTCGATTGAGGCGCTCGTCAACGGCCCCATTCAGACCAACAGCTACGCCGTGATTTCGAATGACGAGTGCTTAATCGTCGATCCGGCGTGGGAGGGCGAGTGTCTTGTGGAGCATATCCGCACCGCGCATCCTGAGGTGCGCGTACTCGGCTCTGTCTGCACGCACGGTCATGCCGACCATGTTGGCGGGGTTGCCGGGGTTCGAGCTGTCGTTGGCGACAGCGCGCTATATGAGTTGTGCGCTAAGGACGTGACGGTACCTCGCGCAAATATCGAGGAGCAGCGCGCCATGTGGGGTATCGAGACACCCGATCCGGGTGAGCCGACGCGTTTGCTTGCCGAGGGCGATACAATCGAGGTGGGCGACGTCTGCCTGCAGGTGATCGAGACGCCGGGGCATACGCCGGGCGGCATCGTCCTGTTCGCCGCGACCGAGCGGGGGAACATCGCCTTTGTGGGCGACACGCTTTTCCCGGGCAGCCACGGTCGTACCGATCTTTCCGGCGGTGACGAGGCGGCGATTATGCGCTCGCTCTCCAAACTTGCCAAGATGCTTCCGCCCGATACCGTTTGCTTGACGGGCCATGGCGATTCGACCACGATGGCGCGCGAACTTATGCAGAACCCGTTTATGCAGATGTAGGCTCGAAGCCGTCGTCCGAACCACGAAGACCGCTCAATCGTCAAGCTATTTTCCCCAGTGGGTCGATTCTGTGGGGCAAACGGTCAAAATTTGTCCAATCGGATGGTATTCGTGAACAAACGAACGTTTATGCTCGGGTATGTCGTGGTAAAATCTCAGGCGTTATCGGAGCAACCTTACAGGAGGTTTCTTTTATGCTCGTCAACGCAGCAGACATGCTCAAGAAGGCCGAGGCCGGCAAGTACGGTCTCGGTGCCTTCAACACCAACAACCTCGAGTGGACCCTGGCTATTCTCCAGGCCGCCGAGGAGGCCAAGTCTCCGCTGATCCTTCAGTGCACCGCTGGTGCCGCTAAGTGGATGGGCGGTTTCAAGGTCTGCGCCGACATGGTCAAGGCTGCCGTCGAGGCCACGGGCGTTACCGTTCCCGTCGCCCTTCACCTCGATCACGGTTCTTACGAGGACTGCTTCAAGTGCATCGAGGCCGGCTTCACGTCCATCATGTATGACGGCTCTCACGAGGAGACCTTCCAGCTTAACCTCGACCGCACCAAGGAGCTCGTTGAGCTTGCCCACTCCAAGGGCATGTCCATCGAGGCCGAGGTCGGCGGCATCGGCGGCACCGAGGACGGCGTGACCTCCAGCGGCGAGCTCGCTGATCCTGCTGAGTGCAAGCAGATTGCTGACCTGGGCGTCGACTTCCTCGCCTGCGGTATCGGCAACATCCACGGCGTGTACCCTGCCGACTGGGCTGGCCTTTCCTTCGAGCGCCTGGGCGAGATCAAGGCTCAGACCGGCGACCTGCCCCTCGTCCTGCACGGTGGCACCGGCATCCCCGAGGATCAGATCAAGAAGGCCATCTCCCTGGGCATCTCCAAGATCAACGTCAACACCGATCTGCAGCTCGTCTTCGCCAAGGGCGTTCGCGAGTATATCGAGGCTGGCAAGGATCAGCAGGGCAAGGGCTTTGACCCCCGCAAGCTCCTCAAGCCTGGTCGCGACAACATCGTTGCCCGCACCAAGGAGCTCATGGAGGAGTTTGGCTCCGTCAACAAGGCGTAAGCGTCGCTAAACTTCCCGCCGGAAGCCCCGTCTCCCTACACTGTTTCCTTTGCGCTCACCTGGCTTCGCCAGAAGTCGCGCCAAGGAAACAGTTCCGGGGGACGGGGCTTCCTTCGTTTAACGCCGCAGGGTTACTGGGCTGAATTCATTTTTTTGACTACCGTTCGGCGGTGTTGATGGCTCCCTTGTTGGGGCTTTCTTTTTATCTCGCTACAATGGGCTTCAAGCGTTCTAGTGACTTGGAGTTTTGGTATGGCTGTTATTAATGTGCTGCCTTCGGATGGGAAGGTCATTGACGAGGGTCCTGTTGGTTGCTCTGTTGATGTTTGCTGTGATGATTTCCGTCATCTCGATATTGGACTGCCGCCCGAGATTCTTCGTCTCAAGGATGCCGGATATTTGACGCAGGCTGTTGCGGCTTGTGATCGTCTTTTGGGGCAGAATCCCGATCCCTCGCTTGCTGCCTGCGTTCGTGCCGAGCGGTATCGCATGCTTGAGACGCCGCTTCATTTTTCGGTGTCGCGCGATCGGGCTATTGCGATGATTCGCGAGGAGTGGCCTGAGTTTACCGAGGAGCAGTTTGACGATCTGATTGACCGTAAGCGTATTGACTGGCGCTTTATCGATGGCGAGCTGTTCGTTCTCGACAACTTCCTCGATTCGCTTCGCGTATATCCCAAAGAGGTTCCCGGCATGCGTCCCGATCCTACGGACGGAATTGCACTGCGCAACGAGATGCTCAAGGAGATGGAGTCACAAAACGGATTGACTCGCGTTATTACGCTTAAGGCGTCCTTGTCTGTCCCCGGCGCTCTAGAGGGGGAGACCGTTCGCGCTTGGCTTCCCGTAGCCGCCACCTGCCGCCAACAGTCTCAGGTCGAGATTCTCGACATGACGCCGGAGGGTGCTGTTGCTCCCGCGAACGCTTCGGCGCGTACCGCCTCGTGGTCTTCTTCGAGTGAGCGCTCATTCTCGGTGACTTATCGTTATCACATCGATGCTGCTTATTGTGATGTCTACGGTGGCACACTTCCGGTTCATCCGCGTATGGACGCGCCTCTGCCCGAGGATATTTCCGAGGACCGTCCGCACATTGCATTTACGCCGTATCTGCAGCAGCTGACGGCCAGCGTTGTTGGCGGACTCGAGGATCCGCTCGATCGCGCCCGTGCTATCTATGATTACCTGACGCAGCATATCGACTATCGCTATCAGCCGCCGTACTTGCTTTTGGGATCTATTGCCGATGACTGCGCGCATTCGCTCCGCGGCGATTGCGGCGTTATGGCGCTCACGTTTATCACCATGTGCCGTATCGCGGGCGTGCCTGCCCGTTGGCAGAGCGGCCTCTACGTTGCGCCCGATTCGGTGGGGTCGCACGACTGGGCAGAGTTCTATACGCCGCAGACCGGTTGGCTCAACGCCGACGTGTCATTTGGATCTTCTGCTCGCAGGATGGGGGAGGAGTGGCGCCGCCGTCACTACTTTGGCAATCTCGACCCATGGCGTATGGTGGCCAACAATCGATTCCAGGCAGAGTTTGAGCCCTCTTTCGACGGCATGCGCGAGGACCCTTACGATAACCAGATGGGTGAGGCTTCGGTCGACGGTCGCGGATGCCGTCAGCGCGAGATGCTACGCACGGTCGAACTCATCGAAATGCTCGAAGTTCCATTTTCGGACTAATCGGTAGAAAGCTGTGATAAACTAACTCACGCATTACGTGCCCGAGTGGCGGAATTGGCAGACGCAGTGGACTCAAAATCCACCGTTGGCAACAACGTGCGAGTTCGAGTCTCGCCTCGGGCACCATACATGCAAGTGAGCGTTCAAGGGGGTTGCGGCCCCCTTTTTCGTGCCGAACTCGCGTGAGCGCGCGAAGCGTTAAGCAAACAGGCCTGCGGCCTGTTTGTAGCGGAGCGTGGCGAGGGCGCCTCGCGCCCGAAGCCCGGGGCTTCGCGAAGCGAAGGCCCTTCGAGTCTCGCCTCGGGCACCATACATGCAAGCGAGCGTTCGAGGGGGTTGCGGCCCCCTTTTTCGTGTACGTAATGTGATAACGCGCTGTACGTGTTATTATTCGCAAGGCGTTGTTCCCGCAATGCCCTAAAGAGGAACCCGAGGGTTCCCACCTTTTGGCGCCAATGAGCAGCTGACTGGTCATACAACTTAGATTCCCTTCCTCAAATCGAGGATTTCTATGTGTACGACCTGGTTGCTGAGAAGCGCCGGGTTATTTTTTTATGAATGGAGGTAGGGAAAATAGCTAAGTCTGATGACACCCGCATCAACGACGAGATTACTGCATCTTCGTGCCGTTTGATTGGCGTCGATGGCTCTCAGCTCGGCCTGTTCGCCATCCGCGATGCCCAGCGCGTCGCCGACGATCAGGGTCTCGACCTGGTCGAGATCGCTCCCAACGCGGAGCCGCCGGTCTGCAAGGTCATGGACTACGGTAAGTTCAAGTACCAGCAGGCCATGAAGGCCAAGGCTGCTCGTAAGAACCAGTCCAAGGTCGAGGTCAAGGAAATGAAGTTCCGACCCAAGATCGACGTTGGCGACTACGAGACCAAGAAGGGCCACGTTCTGCGTTTCCTCAAGAAGGGCGCACGCGTTAAGATCACCATCATGTTCCGCGGCCGTGAGATGGCTCACCCGGAGCAGGGCCTTAACGTTCTCGAGCGTCTCGCCGAGGATCTCAAGCCTTACGCTACGGTCGAGTCCAAGCCTAAGATGGAAGGCCGTAACATGCTTATGCTGCTCGCCCCGATTAAGGGCGCCTTCGATGAGGATAAAGCGGCAAGCGATACCAAGTAACTAGTGTTCTGTAACCGATTAAGGAGTATTTCATGCCTAAGATGAAGTCCCACAGCGGCACCAAGAAGCGTTTCCGCAAGACTGGTACCGGCAAGCTTATGCGCGCCAAGGCTTTCAAGAGCCACATCCTGAGCAAGAAGTCCACCAAGCGTAAGCGTGGCTTCCGTCAGGAGACCGAGATCGCCGCTGCCGACCGCAAGGTCATCAAGTCGCGTCTCGCCTAAGTTCGCGTTCCCGTTTTTCGTTTTACCGTCTAGGAGTTGATAGAACATGGCACGTATTAAGCGCGCTGTTGCCGCCAAGAAGAAGCGCCGTACCGTTATGCATCGTGCGAAGGGTTACTACGGTGCCGCTTCGCGTACTTACAAGCATGCTAAAGAGCAGGTCCAGCACTCCCTGCAGTATCAGTATCGTGATCGCCGCAACAAGAAGCGCGAGATCCGTTCTCTCTGGATCACTCGTATCAACGCTGCTGCTCGCCTGAACGACATCTCTTACTCTCAGTTCATGCACGGCCTGAAGGTTGCCGGCATCGAGCTCGACCGCAAGGTCCTGGCTCAGATGGCTTACGAGGACATCGAGTCCTTCAACGAGCTGGCTACCATCGCCAAGAAGGCTCTCGAGGCCTAATAGATTCTCTTGAATCGCTAGGGGAGTGTCGCGTTGTGCGCGGCGCTCCCTCTTTTTATCTGAAGCGCTGGTTTATATAGCAAAAGCGCGGGTAGATAGACACTTACAGGTGACCGATCTTTATATATCTCTTAACCGAAGGGTCATCATCTGATACGTGCAGTATTTCTGCACCAGCCTTTCTATTACTTATATAGGAAGCGATGTATTGTGTAGGACTTGTGAAGAGTGGAATTCCCGCCCACGGGGCCCCTCCGGTCTGGCAATATATCTCCTTGCCGCGCGGCC